>CAXBLA010000042.1:0-3836 GCA_963976625.1 uncultured bacterium | reverse complement strand
GGCGGGCTCAACACCGCCCACTCGTCGATCCGGGCCAGCCTTGTGCCCGCGGGGCTGCTGGCCACGGTTGGTGTGCTGATCACGGCGGCGCTGGTCTCTGGCGTGGCCAAGCTTCTTGGGTTGTCTTGGGGCGCGGCGCTTCTGGTCGGGGCGATTGTCTCCTCGACCGATGCCGCGGCGGTCTTCGCGGTCCTCCGGGGCGGGAGCGTCCGCGTCAAGGAACCACTCCGCAGCACGATCGAACTCGAATCCTGTATTAATGACCCGATGGCGATCATCCTGACGGTGACGCTGGTCGAGGCGTTGATGACCAACTCCCAGCCGTCCTGGTGGCTCCTTGTGCTCGTCCCCATGCAACTGGCGATCGGCACTGGGGTCGGCGTGCTGATGGGATACCTCGGGCGATGGATGCTCAATAACACCCACTTCGCCACGGTCGGGCTCTATCCCGCGGCCACGCTGGCGATCGCCTCGCTGACCTTCGGGATCGCCACGGTGGTCAACGGCAGCGGATTCCTCGCGGTGTTCGCCGCGGCAGCAGTGCTGGGCAATGGGCCACTGCCCTACAAGGCCGGGTTGACGCGCGTGCACGACGCCGTGGCGTGGTTCGCGCAGGTCTCGATGTTCTTGATGCTCGGGCTGCTCTCATTCCCGAGTCGGCTCCTCGATGTCGCCGGTATCGGGCTGGTGCTCGGGCTTGTCCTTGCCTTTGTCGCCCGCCCCGCGGCGGTGGCGGCCTGCCTTGGACTGCTGGGATGGAAACGCAAGCAGATCGCCTACACCGGCTGGATCGGCATCCGCGGAGCAGTCCCCATCGTGCTGGCGACGATCCCGATCATGGCGGGTGTGCCGGCCGCCGAGCGGGTGTTCGACATCGTGTTCTTCATTGTCGTGTTCAGCGCCCTGGCCCCGGGCGCGAGCATCATCCCGATCACCCGCCGCCTGGGCTTTGAGGACCCCCACCAGCCCGAGCCGGCTGCGGTGCTCGAGATTCATTCCCGACGAAAGCTCGGCGGGGAGGTCTATGTCTATTGCGCCAGCTCCACGACCACCGTGTGCGACGCGACGCTTGCCGAGATAGTCTTCCCAGCGGACGCTTCGGTCCTGCTCGTTGTCCGGGGCGACTCGCTGCTGCCCGCTCGCGGCCCGACCCGCCTGCGTGTGGGAGACTTTGTATACATCTTCTGCAAGCCTGAAGAAGAGCCGATGGTTGGGCTGCTCTTTGGCCCGCGGATTCTGGAGTGATCGAAGCCATGAGGGCATTGCTCGCAGCCAGCGAGCATCACCGCACTTGCTTGATTGGGATGGCCCTGCAGATATCCTTTATGCTTCTGACACGCGGGGCTGCACCCCGTAGGTGTTCATGGCGCTGGCGACCTGCTCCTCTTCGGTGGTCTCCGGGAAGAGCCGATACCGGGGCGCGACAACTTCACGAACCTCGTGGGCCATCACGCGGAAGATCACCTTAAACGGAAAGTTGCCGGAGGTGAGTTCGAGGAGTGCTTGCTCAGCTTCTGCAAATGATTCGTCGCCCTTGCGTAACACTTGAGCCGATCCCGAGACCTGATACCCACGCTGGGTGAACACATCGACAAAGCTCACACAGGCCCTGGGATTGGCACGGAGGTTCCTGGCGGAATTGGGTGATGCGATGTTGGCGATGATGATCGAATCATTTTTGAAGGGCAAAAATATCTCTTTCGGCGAAACATTCGGCTGCCCGGACTCATCCGCGGTCGCAAGCCAACAAAGCACACTCTCGTCGATGAGCTTTCTGGTGTCTGATTCAAAGACCATGGAACGCCTCCTGGTATTCGCTTCTTCTCAAAGCTCGGGTCTGAAACTTGATGGTTGTTCCCAATGAACTGTTTCAGGGCTTGGGCACATGCTGATCGACCAAGATCTGGTTGCCATCAGGGTCTTGGAGCATGAAGTGGGCCACACCGTCGCTTTCTGGGTCTGCTTCGACGAGCAGCTCAACGCCGTCCGCCTTGAGCCGGGCCTGGATCGTGCGGACATCGTCGAAGTCTTTGAGCTCGGTCTTATCCTGCGCCCAGCCGGGGTTGAAGGTCAGGATGTTGTCCTCGAACATCCCTTGAAAGAGCCCGATCTTGGTTGTCCCGTTGCCCAGAACAATCCAGTTCTGCGCCGGATCGCCGCCGACTTGTTGAAAGCCGAGCTTTTCGTAGAAGGCCATGGAGACCGAGAGGTCTTTGACCGCCAGACTGACCGAGAATGCGCCGAGTTGCATGGGATTCCTTTCCGTGATTAGAGCTCCATGGGACAAGCCCTCTATGAATGCGACGCTCACGCTCTGTTGGCTCAATCTGATTCGCTGGTTCCACTGGTCCCATCGCTCGGCGTCACGCCTTGGATCGGTTCGGTGGGGAGATGGTCAATACTCGGCGTCTCTGGGGCACGCAGACGCAGGGCCATCGCCTGAGCTTGTCGGCTGTAATCAATCGACTCGCCCAAGATCCGCATCGCTTCCTGATCGGCGTGGAAGCCGCGCGAGTTCTCGCTGCTGATAAAATCAAGCCTCCACATCGCTTTGCGTTGGAGGGCGAAGACCGGAGCCAGCTGCTCCTCGCTTGCCCCCGCAGCCTTGGCTTCGAGGACGGCGTCGAGCATCTCGGTCATCGCGGCTGCGGCTCGCTCCATCTGATTGACGGTCCGCCCCTGGATCGTTTCGACCTTCTCGCGGAGCGTGGACTCGTTGTCGTTATGGCAGTGCTGGCAGGAGTTGTTGATGTTGGCCAGCGGGCTCTGTACATTGTGGCTGCTGATCTTCATCGCCCCTTCGCGCTCGTAGGGCATGTGGCAGTCCGCGCAGCTCACGCCGCTGCGTGCGTGGATCCCCTGGCTCCAGAGCTCGAACTCCGGGTGCTGGGCCTTGAGGACTTTCGCGCCCGTCTCGCCGTGGGTGTAGTCATAGAACGCCGAGCCGTCGGGGAACTTCTTCTCGTCCCAGTGGGCCTCGATCTGTTCGATCTTGAGCCCCTGGCCCCAGGGGAACTCGAGCGTGTCCTTGTCGGCACAGTAGTACTCCACATGGCACTGGCCGCAGACAAACGAACGCATCTCCTGGCGGGTGGCGTCGATGTTCGGATCGTACGGGGTCTTCCGATCGCCGCGACGCCATTGCTCGATGCTCGGCAGGTGCGGCGTGGGCTCGTTGCTCTCGGCGAGGGCCGCGATGCCGAGCATGAACCCCGGGCGCGTCACGCGGATGGACATCGTGTCGGGGCTGTGGCAGTCGATACACGAGACCGGGTGGGCCTCGCCCGCGCCAATCGCGGGGTGATCATCGGGGACCGGCTCGCCCTTGAACTCGCCGGTAAACCCGCCCAGGGGTGCCTGGGGCACGACGGGCTCGTTCTCGCCGGGCGTGCCGTCGGGTGAAGCCATCACCAAGGCCAGGACCTCGTCGTAAGGGAGCCGGCTCACTTCTTGGAAACCGCGGATCACCGCGGGCATATTGAACTCGGCGCCGAGTGTTTCGTCGTCCGTTGGCAGGCCCATCGCCTCGAGCCCAACCCGGCGGTACATCACCGAGTTGGCGGCATGGCAGTGCAGGCACGCCCCGGATTGCGACTTCTTGGTCACGCGCTCGGTCACGCCCTGGTCGTAGAGCATGTAGGCGTGGCCGCGGGCTTCGCGGTAGTCGATGCTGAACGCGTAGCCCGCATAGAGGCGTTTGAGCCATGGGTGCGTATCGAGCTTGCTCTGAGGCATCGCGCTGGCCCCGCCGTAGAACTTGTCGCCGGCGGTCGCCTTCCACCCGTCGAACTGGCGTGGCCAGTTCTGCCCCCAAGGTTCTGGATCGGTGCTGATCT
>CAXBLA010000041.1:0-8575 GCA_963976625.1 uncultured bacterium | reverse complement strand
CTGATCATGCGATGGAAGATGCAGCACGCGCGGTGGATCGGGGGCGATGAGGACGCGGCGGATCCAGGGGTGCTGATGGACTGGCTGGTCGCCAACAGCGATGAGGCGATCGGTCGGCGGGTGACGAAGATGCACGCGATGCTTGCTGAGCTGGGCAAGATCGCCGGCGAGGTGCCAGCGGCGGAAGCGGTGGTGGAGATTATCAAGCGCACGGGGGTGGTGCATGGGGAACTTGGCGATGGGCGGGCGCGGGCGTCGCGGGTGGCTTCTTTGGCGGCGTTGATCGGGTTCGCGCGTTCGCGAGCGGATCGGTTTGAGTCGCCCGGTGATCTGGGGGCGATGCTGCGGTACTGGGATGATCTGGACCCTGGGGAGCAGTCGCTGGGCGAGCTGCCCGAGCACAAAGTCGAGGGCGGCGACGGGGTGCGGGTGTTTGCGGGGGGCGGGCGATCAGGAGGCACGGAAAAGATGACGGGTGCGGTCGCGATGCTGACGGCTCATGCGTCCAAGGGGCTTGAGTATGACACGGTGTTTGTGCCTCGGGTGAGCGGGCCCCATGGGTATCCCAAGAGTGCGGGCGGCGATGAGGAGATTTTGCCCGAGGGGATGGTGGATCGGGGCGCCGATGTTCGGGATATCAAGGCGCGTCGGCTCGACGAGGAACGCCGGGTGTTTTATGTGGCGCTCACGCGGGCCAAGAAGCGCGCGGTGCTGCTGGCCAAGGTGCCCAAGAAGACGACCTCGATCAACTTTGTGTTGGAGCTGCGGGCGGCGTTGGGAGAAGCGTTTGTCGAGCGCGACGCGGTCGATGTGCTCGAGCCGGGCGCGGGCGGGGACGCGGTGAGCCGATTGGGGGCGGAGTTTAAGGCCGCGAATCGGATGCGTGATGTGTTCGATCAGGCGCGCAGCGATGCGCGCCGCAGCGCAGCCATCGCGATCGACGCGATGGAGCAGGGGGATCTGGATCGCGATGAGCTCTCGGCCGAGCTGGCGAAGGCTGGAGAACGGATCGCGCTGGTCAACGCGGTGCTGCGCGATGGGGTGGCGCCGGAGTGGGCGCAAGGCGAGGAGCTTGAGGCGTTGTCGGCGATGCTTGTCGATGCGCTGGCGATGCAGGAGCGTGATGACGAGGGCGGGTTGCATCCGGGGCTGGTCGGGCCATTGAAGCTGAGTTTTTCGCAGCTGTCGAAGTATCTTGAGTGTCCGCGGTGTTATCTGGTGAACTATGTGCTTCGGCTGCCTCAGGAGAACGCGGTGCCGATGTTATTGGGGACGGTGGTGCACGAGACGCTCGAGCAGTTTTATACGAAGTGGAGGGCAGCCGACGCGGAGGGTGGGGCGACGCCGGGGGGCGAAGAGCTTGAGGCGATGGTGACCAAGGAGTTCTATGCGAGGTGGCCTAAGGACGAGGTGGTCGATGGTGAGAAGCTCGAGCAGGCGCGGGCGTTGGTGCGGACGGTGTGGGAGTCGATGCATGATCCGCAGGCGCATATCGAGGAGCTTGAGCGCGAGTATGTGTTTGGGTACAGGCCAGATGGAGAAGGCGCGATCGAGCACAAGATTAAGGCCAAGCTCGATCGGGTGGATGCCACGAGCAGCGGCGGTCGGCGGGTGATCGATTACAAGACGGGCTATCCGCGCAAGGAGCTCAAGGAGCCCAAGAAGGATGACCTGCAGCTTGGGATCTATGCGATGGCACTCGAAGAAGCGTTTGGTGATCCGGGGCCGGGGAGTGAGTGCGCGTATTGGTTATTGCAAGACGGGAGCGTGGGCTCGATCGGGATGGATGCGCTGGATATGAAGAAGATCCGCAAGAAGATCGATAAGGCGATCGCGGGGATGCTGGCGGGGGAGTGGTCGCAGAGCAACAAATGTCAATCTGGGCAAAGCGAGTCGGCGTGCAGTGTGCTCGATGTGGTGGATGGGGATGTGTTTGCGGACGATTGATGGGTATCCGGGCTGATTTGGGAGCTTGTTTTTTCGATGAGGTGAATCGCTGATCGTGTGGGGCGGTATGCCAAGAGGGGCGGTTGCTCTGATTTGAAGGATGGCTGTGTGTGATTGAACGGTTTGGATACTTTGGACGCAGGGTGTTGGCGGTTGGGATCGCGGTGGTGGTGCTGTGCGCTCATGTGAATGCGGATGTTGACTCTATTGGAGATCAGGACGGCGTGTATCGAGTGTCGTTTGACAATGGGCTCGCGTGTGTTGTGGTTGAGGCGGAGCAGGCTGGGCAGGCCGACCAAGCGCATGACTTGGGTGATGCGCAGGCGTGGCTGATGGTGCGTGCGGGGTCGTTGTATGAAACGGATACGCAGCGCGGCTCGGCGATGGTGCTCGAGCGGCTGATCCGGATGGGGATCGAGGGGTATTCGGCGGAGGCCATCGACGGGTTGTTGATTGATGAGCCGACGGGGTATGGGGGGCACGGTGGCTCGTTCGTGGCGTTCGATCAGGTTGGGTTCATGGGGGCGTTCGGGCATGGGGAACAAGAGAAGGATCAGTTGGGACGCTTGCTTGGGTTCTATGCGCGGGTGCTTGATGTGGATTCGTTGATGCTCACTGATGAGCGGATCGGGGAGGCGATCGCATGGGTGCGAGAATCGATGGAGCATGAGCAGTCGGTGGATCTGCGGGCGAGGCGGGTGTGGTTGCCCGAGCTCATGGAGGGGACGCCGTTCGGTGAGCGGCTGCCCGGGGCGAGCTTTGAGGCGATTGATCGATTGAAACCTGATGATGTGCGGGCGTTTGCTCGGGCGGTGTATCACCCGGCGCAGGCGGTGTTGATCGTTGTTGGGGATGTGGATGCTGCGGAGATCGAACGGTTGGTGCGGGGCTCGGTTGGTGCGGTGGATTCTGGTGCAGGGCGTGGATGGGTGGCCGACGGGCGGAGTCATCGGGATGTGTCCGGTCGCGTGGTGGTGGGGAGTGATCCGGGGTTTACGCGTCATCAGGCGGCGATGGTCTGGTTCGAGGATCAGGGATTGCAGGATTTCGGTATGGGCGGATTGCCCACGGGTGATGTGTCCGAGCGTATCCGTGGGCTGATTGTGGATCGGGTGGCCGGCGAGGCGGTGCGGTATCGGCTCGGTCGGCTGGGCAGGCAGGAGCTCGGGCCTGGGTATGACCTGGTGCTCGATCAGGTTGAAATGTGGGGGCAGCTGGGGCTGACTCAAGTCGTCGTGGTCGGTGATGGGGATGCGTGGGAATCGTCGATTGAGTTTTTGGTGCGTCAGAACGGACGGATCAGCCGGGATGGGTTGGGGGACGCAGAGATCGCGCGGGCTCGGCGGCTGGTGTTGACACGCTGGCATCGCGATGCGGGTGACTGGGCGACGACGCCCTACCGTCGGCGGGTCGGGCTGGTGCACTGGCTGGTGACTTCGGGGCGGCCGATCTTGGGGAGCCCGGCGTGGGACGCGCTGGCGACGGAGATCATGAGCAGCGTGACGGATCGAGAGATCAACGATGCGGCACGAAAGATGGTCGAGCCCAAGCACGCTGGGTACATCGCGTTGATGGATCACAAGGGTGCGGGCGATACAAACGATGCGCTGCTGGGGGTTGTAGACGCAGCGAAGGGGCAAGCGCTCGGGGCAATTGATCCAGAATGGATGACCAAGCTCTCGGGGTCGATGATTGATGGCGAGCCTCGCGAGCGCGAGGTTCTTGAAGTCTCGCAGCACCCCGAGTCAGGGTCTTGGACGGCGGTGTACGAGAACGGGGTGCGGGTGCATGCGCGGGCGATGGGCGATGGCGGGGAGAACGAAGAGGGATCGGGCGGGGTGTATCTGGCGGCGACGATCTGGGGGAACGGTTTGTTTGGCGCGGGTGTGGATGATGATCTGGTGCAGGCGGCGTTGGTGGCTTGGCGGTCGCCGACGACGGAGACGCGGGGCGGGGGCGCGGTGTCGGTGTTCATCGAGGAGCACGGGCTGAGGGTTTCTGCGTATCAGGATGTGGGCTTTGTGCAGTTGCGTGTGAGCGGCGACGGCGATGAGTTCGAGGCTGCGGTGGAGCTGATGTATGCGTTGTTGGGGCAGCCGATGATTGAGCAGGGGGCGTTTGATGCGTGGGCACAGCGGTCGGCTGGGGTGAGGGCGAGCTCGGTGGATCAGGCGATCAAGGCGATGTACGGGGTGCGGGCTGGCGGTCAATCCGAAGCGAAAGCGCGGGTGACGATCGATGAGGCGCAGCGGCTGATCACGCAGATGGTGCGGAAGGGTCGGTTGGAGATCGCGATCGCGGGCGAAACTGGCTTCGATGCGCCGGGGATGATCGAGCACGCGGGGGCGTACTTTGGGTCGCTTGTCTCGCGTGCGGGTGGCGAGGCTGTCGGTGCTGAGCTTGAATCAATGCCTGATGATGGGGTCGAGCGGGCGGTGCTGGTCAAGCATGAGAAGATGCTGCGAGTCAGGACGAAGGATGAACAGGAGTACGGGTTTGTGATCGGGTACTTCGGGGTTGGGGTCGATGAGCTGCGGGCGATGCGATCGATGTCGCTCTCGTCGATGATGCTCAATAGCCGCTTTGCCAAGGAGGGCGAGGCACGCGGGTTCGGTGGGAAGATCCGGGCGCAGATCGCGTTTTCGGATTTGTTCGATGGTGAAGCGGTTTTCTTGATCCGGGTGTTGTGCGACCCGGGGGAGATCGCGCTGGGCGACGAGGTGATTGATTCGGTCATCGGTGGCGTGCTGATGGACGGGTTTGGTGAGGATGAGCTTAGGCGGACGCAGGATTTGGTGGACGAGTCGATTGCGCGATACTTTGATACAGTGGAGTATTGGAGCCAGCGGCTGAGTGTGCTGGGGGTCAAGCGGCGGACGGTCGATGAGCTGTGGGGGATTCGCGAAGGATACCGGGGGATCGATGCGGGGTACGCAAGCGGGGTGATTGCGCGGGTGGTTGAGGGTGAGGAGCGTTTCCGGATCGAGCTGGTGGAATCGAAGTTGGTGGATTAACGACGGCTTATGATCTGGTCAGTGATCGGGGTATGAAAAAGGCCGCACTTTTGAGGTGCGGCCTTAGTAGATTTTGGGATGCGGGTCGCTCGTTGGACTATTCGAGTGCGGCGGCGCCGGAGATGATCTCGGTGAGCTCGGTGGTGATCTGTGCCTGACGCATGCGGTTGAACTTGCGCTTGAGCAGGTGGCCCATCTTGCCGGCGTTGTCGGTCGCGGCTTTCATCGCGATCATGCGGGCGATGTGCTCGGAGACGACGGCGTCGTTGAAACACTGGAAGGTGACGGCTTTGACGGCTGCGGGGAGCAGGTGGTCGAGGAGCGAGTCGGCGTCTGGTGAGAACTCGTAGTTGTCAGAGTAGCCGGTGGCTGTTGTGTCTTCTGTGGTGGTGGTCTCTGGGGTGGAGAACGGCAGGAGCTGGAGGGTGGTGACGCGTTGCTTGCCTGCGGAGAAGTACTTCATGTAGACGATGCGGACGGCGGAGATCTCGCCGGCGATGAATCGTTCGATGTACCCTGCGGCGAGGCGTTCGACCTCTTCGTAGCTTGGCTTATCGCCGAAGTGTGAGTGGAGGGTGTAGTTGGTGTAGCCGGCGAACTTGAGGGCGTTGGCGCCCTTCTTGCCGACGACTTCGAGGATGCCGTCGTCGCGGGTTTGGTCTTTGAGGTGCTTGATGGCGGCGCGGGTGATGGTGCCGTTGTATGGCCCGCAGAGCCCGCGATCGGCGGAGATGACGAGGGTCAGCTCTGGCGCTGTTGAGCTTGGATTGCTCAGCAGCGGGTGCCCTTCACCGACGCCGGCGTCGCCGAGCTTGGCGACGAGCCCGAAGATGGATTCGGTGTATGGACGCGAGGCGACCGATGCGGTCTGGGCGCGTGCAAACTTACTGGTGGCAATCATTTGCATCGTGCGCGTGATGCGTTTGATGTTGTTGACTGCTTTCATCCGCTTCTTGATGTCTTGTGTATTACCCATGGGCGGGGATGATAGCTTGAATTGCGTCAGTGGGCAAGGGATTCGGGAGCGGGGTCTGGGGGAAGGGGACGAAAAAACCGCCCTTGGTTGAGGGCGGCTTTGAGGGGGTGATGTTTGGGGATGTGGAGCGATTGGGATCACAGGCGGGACGCCTGTGCCACTTGTCCCTTGCAATTGGTTGTGCTTACTCACCGGCGTCGTGGCGGTGTGGGGGGCGGGGGGTGTCTGGCTGGTTGGTTGAAGCCCGGCGTGGGTCGGATGGGGTTGGGGCGGTGGATTCGAAGGCCATTGGGAAGGCGGTGGAGAGGGCGGTGATCTGGGGGATGTTGGTGGAGGGATCGGTGTTGCGTGGAGTTTGTGACATTGCGGGGTCCTCTCTTTACTTGACTCGGTTCGCCGGGTTTGGCGGCTTGCCGGGGTTGAGTCGTCGTGAAAAGCAGCGGCGACCCTTGAGGATGCACCGGGTCGGGGGGGTTGGCCATGAAATGGGGGATGGGGGGTGGTTAATTGAGCGTTAAGCCGTCGAATGCGAGGGCGATGCCGTCTGGGAGGGCTTCGTCGGTCTGGGCGTGGAGCAGATCGTGGGTCATGTGGATGAGGTAGGTCCGAGAAGCGTTGATGGCTTGGGCGGCTACGACGGCTTGCTCGACGGTGAAGTGCGTCGGGTGAGGCTTGTGGCGGAGGGCGTCGAGGACGAGGGTGTTGGTGGGGGCGAGGGCTTGGTGGGTCTCGTCGGGGATGTGTGAGACATCGGTGCAGTAGGCCAGGGGGAGGAGGTCGGCGTTTGGGAGGCTTGATTCTGGGAGGTCGGGGGCGTTGAAGATGAACCCGAGGATGGGGAGCTTGCCGTGGTGGAGGGCGATGGGGGTGATCTCGAGTCCGAAGAGCGTGAAGGGGGTGAGGGGCTCGATGATGTTGGGGATGAGGGAGGCGATGAAGGATTTTTGGATGTTCTTGTGGGGCTCGAAGATGTGCTGGTAGACGCGGGTCAGGGCGTCCATGGTGTGGGCGTTGGCGTAGATATTGATCGGTTGCTTCATGACTTCGTTGAAGCGGCGGACCTCGTCGAGCCCGAAGGTGTGATCGACATGGTTGTGGGTGTAGAGGATGGCGTCGATGCGGGTGATGTTCTCGCGGAGGACCTGCTGGCGGAGGTCTGGGGAGGTGTCGATGAGGATGACGCGGTCGATGCCTTGGGGGTCGGTGAACTCGATGGTGGCCGAGGCTCGGGTGCGGGTGTCGCGTGGGTCGGTGGAGGTGCAGGTTGGGCAATCGCAGGCGATGAGGGGGATGCCTGCGGAGGTGCCGGTGCCGAGGAAGCGGAGTTTCATGCGTGGATGATAGGTGGGCTTGGTGTGAGGGCGTGTAAAAAAGCCCGCGGGTGCGGGCTTGATGGGGTGGAGTGGGTTTGGGGTCGATGGGGTTTATGCAGCCTGCGTGTTGAAAGCTGGGTTAAAGCCGTTGTTGAAGTTGGGGTTGAAGCCGCCGTTGAAACCGCCGTTGAAACCTGGGTTGAATGCGCCTGGGAATGGAGCGTTTGATTCGAAGTTGCCTTCGTTGTTCCAGTCAGCGCCTTCGTTCCAGCCGCCGTTCCAGTTGTTGTTCCAGTTGTTCCATGGGCTGTTGGCGCCAGCGAATGCTGGGTTGAAGCCGTTGTTGAAGCCCGAGTTGAAACCTGGGTTGAAGCCGTTCCAGCCGTTGAAGCCGTTGAAGCCGCCGAAGCCGTTGAAGTTGTTGTTCCAGGCATTGAATGGGGTGTTCCAGTTGTTGAAGCCTGAGTTCCATGAGTTGGTTGGGAAGCCTGCCCATGGGGTGTTGTTGAAGCCGCCGTTGAAGTTATTGAAGCCTGGGTTGTTCCAGTTGTTGAAGCCGCCGCCGAAGCCGGTGAAGCCTGGATTGAAGCCGGCGGAGAAACCTGAGCCGAAACCGCCGAAGCCAGTGCCGAAGCCTGTACCAAAGCCGGTGCCGAAGTTTGATGCGAATGGGGTGTTGAACGGGGCGTTGAACATGGTGTGTTTCCTTTGATAGGTGTGATCGCGCGCGTGACCGATCGGCCGATGCCGGGGGCACGGGGATTTGATCGGCGGCTTGGGGCGGCGGGTTTGGTGGGAGGGGGGAGATGTGCCCAGATGCATCGCGTTGGTGGGGGGATGGGCTGGTGAGGGCGCAGAGGTTGCGCGTGTGGAATAGTCCGAAACGGCTTTAGGAATCGGATGGGCGGGTGTAGGTGGCGAGGCAGTTGGGGGCTTCGGTGATGCTCACGCTGTGGACCCGGGCCCGTGGGGCGAGGGTTGGATCGAGCTTGTTGGCGAGCTCGTCGGCGATGTGCTTGGCGAGGTGCTCGGCCGTGGGGTTGAGGGTGTCGAAGGGGGGGGTGGTGTTGAGGTTGTTGTTGGTGAAAGGTTTGCAGATGTTGATCAGGGTGGTTTCTACGAGGTGGAAGTCGCAGAGCAGGCCTTCGGCGTCGAGTTGGTTGCCGGTTATGGTGGCGGTGGCTTTGAAGTTGTGGCCGTGGATGGGCTCGGGGGTGCCCATGAGGATGATGGAGTGGGCGGCGCAGAACTCGTGGGTGACTTGGATGGTGAACATAGGGGATGGTAGGGGGAGGGGGAGAAGAGGGGGAGAAGACCGCTTCCTT
>CAXBLA010000040.1:0-10007 GCA_963976625.1 uncultured bacterium | reverse complement strand
GGGGGGGAAGAGCAGCAGAGCGGGAAAGCAGCAGAGCAGCAAATCGGAGGGGAGAAGAGGGGGGAGGGGGGTTGTGACAGGGCGGTGACAACCTTTGGGGGGGATTGGGCCAATAGTGTGGTATGAACACACGACGCTTGAACGGTTTGGCTGCTCTGGGGATGCTCGCTTGGATGGGCTTGGGGGCGATGGGGGGGATCGCGCTCGATGGTGGGGGGGATGTGTCTGGTCAGCAAGCGGATCGGGTGGCGAGCGATGAGCTGTTTTTTCTCACGCCTCAGGGCGTATTCGAGTCCGGGAGAGGCGTGTGGTATTGTGGGAATGATGAGAACGCTGAGTCGTATGCCAGGGCGGACTACCGGAGCCCGCTACTGATCATCAATGCGTTCGGGGAGACGATCGAGCGCATCGCGACGCCTTCGTTGGTGTGGCGGGTTTCGGCGACGGCGCTGGTGGTGGACAGCGCTCACAAGGACGAGCCGATCAAGGATCGTCGGCTGATCACGCCCGCGGGGTCGTACAGCTACACCGAGGCGTGGATGCCGATCTTCATCGGCAACGGGATCATCGCGTGGACCGGCGATCGGGATTACACGGGCGAGCGGGTCGGGTTCATGACCACGGGCTTTGAGCCCATCGAGGACATCGGGGCGTACATCGATGCGGAGTTTGGCATCGATATTGGTGCGCACGAGTTTGTTGGGTTTGTCGCGGGCACGGCGATCCCGGTTGTGGGGGCCCAGGGAAATCGGCGGGTGGTGCTGAGGGATGGGACGCTCTCTGATGCGTCGTACAGAGTCAGCGGCTTCTCAGGAACGCTGGCGAGGTATCACGGGCTGATCACGGTGTCGAGCGTGCGGGGGGCTCAGAAGCAGCAACAGTGGGTCATGGACCCGACCACGGGCGAGCTGCTCTATGAGATCGATCGGAATGCCGAAGTGCACGCTGGGCCTGAGCTGTTGATCTTTCGGCGGCCCGGCGAGAAGCAGTATGATGTGTTCACGCCCGAGTTTGAGTGGGTGATTGATCTGCCGATGCGGGTGTATCCCCTGCGGGTGACCTCGGCGGGGCTTTGGATCTGCAGCGACAGCAGAGAGCGCCGAGGGGCGGCGGTGAACTCCAACCGGGCGATGCGTGTCCATCGCGCGACGATGGACACGCTGGCGAGCCCACGCACTACGCCCGCGCGGATCGAGTGGATTGATCACGCCCCGTATCGAGCGATCGACGCGACGGTGCATGACCACTTGCTGTGCGGCTGGGAGGAGGACGGCTCGCCGGTGGTGTTCGATGGGGCGCTCCGCCCGATCTCCACGCTGCCCGAGGAAACATATCCGATCTGGATCGCTCGATCGGGTTCGGCGCTGTGTGGGAGCTACTCATCGAAGCAATCTGGCCTTACGCTCTACTCGAAGGAGGGCGAGGTGCTCCGGACCTTTGATACGCGCACGATGTTCCGTGACCCTGAGTTCCGTGACCCTGAGTCCGCAGATCCCACTGCTGCGCCCTGATCGCACGGGCCGTTCAAGGCTTGGTTTCTCAGGCTTGGTTTTGGAAGGCTCGGAGCCTTGGGGCCCGGGGTCCGAGCCTTGGGCTTTGGGGCGGTAAAACAAGGCGATAACAAGATTCCAAAGGCGTGGGTGCGGGTTTGGAATGTTGGTGTGTGTGCTATGGAGTGTGGCCGCACTCGGGGCATGTGGGGAGGTGTTGGGTGGCGGAGAGGTCGTAGGCGCAGTGGGGGCAGAGGCCTTTGTTGGTGCGTCGTCGTTGCTTGTGGCGGATGAGTGTGTGTCGTAGGAGGAGCAGCACGATCCACGGGGGGAGGGCGTAGATGAGCGGGTTGAGGATGAGGCCGAGGGGGTGGTAGGTGATGGCGGGGGCGAGGTATTGGCCTTCGGTGAGGGGCCAGATCCAGTCCTGGTAGTTGGCGCCGCCGGATTCTGCCTCCATCATCGAACGGGCGGCCAACGGGAAGCCGGAACGCAACTCGACCAGGCGTGCCCACCAGTCCGGGTCTTCTTCGAACTCGTACCATTGGATCAGGTACCAGCAGTGGGGCGTCTCGTTGAAGCGCTGCAATTGGGAGGGCGGGCCGAAGGATCTTTGGATCTGTTCTGGAACCGTCGGCCACCGTTCAACATTGCTCGGCGGTGTGTGAAAAGGCTTGAGCGGGCCGGTGGGGCCGAAAGGGAGGATGGCGACGGGGGGGTTGGGATGTTGGTGGGCGATGTACAGGTTGGCCGCCACGCCGAGGGCGAGGAGCACGAGCAGGGAGATGATCGCGAACAGGGATGGTTTGGGGCGTTTCATCGGGGGAGTCTATGCGCTCATTGGTGTTGGCTGAGGCTGGCTCTGGTTGGGGTGGCCGCACTCGGGGCAGGTGGGGAGGTCTTTGACTTCGTAGTCGCAGTGATCGCAGAGGCCGAGCTCTAGGCGGCGCTGGCGTCGTCGGTGTATGACCCGGACCACCTTTCGGCGGGCGAGCAGCAGCACGCACCACGGGGGCGTGGCGTAGACGATGGGGTTGGCGATGAGCCCGAGGGGGTGGTGCGTGATGTGGGCGTTGTGCATGCGGCCGTGTTTCGTTGGCCAGGTCATCGACATATAGCAGCCTTGAGCGGTATATACATGTTTCGTTGTCCGCGCGGTGAGGGGGAAGCCGGATCGCGTCTCGGTGAGTTGGTGATGCGAACTGCTGAGCTGGTTCTGTGGGTCTGGTACGCCCACGACCCAATCAATATCGAGCTCTGTGTGCGTGATGGAGGCCCGTCGGCTCCAGTTTGTTGGTGTGCCGAGATTATCGAAGACCTCATCGGGGATGGTGGGCCAGCGGACCGAGGCGCTCGGCGATTGAGCGGTGTGCGTCGTCCCGGGGGTGAGCCCGTGATCCATCCGTGCGATGTGCATGTTGGTCCATACGCCCAGGGCGAGCAGGATCAGCAGGGCCACGATCGCGAAGCGGGATGGTTTGGGCACACGCACGATGGAGTATACGGGGGCAAGAGCAGCAGAGCGGGAAAGCAGCAGAGCAGCAAATCGGAGGGGGAGAAGAGGGGAGGGGAGACCACCCGGCTTTGTGCGCACGCCTTTGTGCGCACAGGGGCGACGCGGATCGGTGCGCTGGGATCGGAATCTGAAACTGTTTTTGTACCTTACTTAGGCGGGCGCGGTTTGTCCGTGTTTGTTCGCCGGGGTTGTGCGCACACGGGGGGCTCGCGGGGGCTCTATCAGAGGCGGCGTGTGTCGCCTGCGAGATGGAGCCCTCCGGGTGCCACGGCTTGGCGTCTTCGCAAGCCGTGTCTTGGGGTGTGTAGAGCGCGGCGCAAGACCCGGCTTGCCGGGGACGGTCAAGCCGGGGCACCCGGAGGCGGCAGAGATGAAGGAGAAGAACATGAGTGGGCAAGGAACAGGATCAGGAACTGAATCAGGATCAGCGTCAAGGGTCGTCATCAAGGACATGACGCAGTATGCGCCTCAGGCGGTTCGGTGGCTCGAGGACGGGCGGATCGCGATGGGGAAGCTGACGCTGATCGCCGGGGATCCGGGGTTGGGGAAATCGTTTATGACGCTGGAGCTGGCCGCCCGGGTCTCACGCGGGGAAGTCGGGCGAAGGGCCAACGGCGCGAGCGGAAGGGCCGTGATGATGTCGGCGGAGGACGACGCGGGCGATACGCTGGTGCCCCGGCTCAACGCGATGTGCGCGCGGATGAACCGGGTGCATTTTCTCGAAGGCATCCGCGGGGTTTCTCCGAACGCGCTGGACTTGCCTCAGCTCGATCGCGATACCGATCGGCTGATCGAGGCGATCAAACAGATCGGCGATGTGTCGCTGATCGTGATCGATCCGATCAGCGCGTACATGGGCAAGGCGGACTCGCATAACAATGCCGAGGTGCGATCGGTGTTGGCGCAGCTGGCGTATTTGGCGCAGGTGACGGGGGCGGCCGTGGTGTGTGTGACGCATCTCAATAAGGATTCGAGCGGCAAGCGGGCCGTGTACCGCGCGATGGGCTCGCTGGCGTTCACGGCGGCCGCTCGGACGGTGCACCTGGTCACCAAGCACCCCAAGGCCAACGACCAGTCGTACGCCGCCCAACACGACGAGCATGTGGGTCTCAAGCGTGTGGTGTCGATGGTGAAGAATAACCTGGGGCCGATCTTGCCGTCGCGGGTGTATGTGATTGCGGACGGTGCGCTCGTGTGGCTCGACGAGGCCGTGGGCGGGGATGCCGACGGGCACGGGGCGAGCGGTGACGATGATGGTGTGGATGGGAGCGGGTTTGGTGGAGCCGGGTTTGGTGGAGTGGGCGTTGATGGCGAGGGCGGGGTGTTCGAGGTGCGCGAGACGAAGGAGGATCAGGCGAGCGTGTTCTTGGAGCGGCTGCTGGCCGGCGGCGCGCGGGCGGCGAAGGAGGTCTTCGAGCGCGGGGCGGCGCAGGGGCACAACGAGAACGCGCTCAAGCGCGCCAAGAAGCAACTCCACGCGGTGTCGTTCAAGCGCGGCACCGTGTGGTACTGGTCACGCGATGGCGACGCGGACGATGAGCTGCTGCGCGACGCGATCGAGCCGGGGCCGGGTGAGGGGCTCGGTGAGGGTTCGGGCGAGGGTTCGGGCGAAGAGCATGCGCCGCCGGCGTTTGGGGCGTTCGGGAGTTATTGAGCGGTTTTTTGCTGATCGGTGAAGGTCGTTGATGGGACGAAGGAAGCGATCATTCCCAGCCCTTGGGTTTGATCGCTTCCTTGGACTGGTGCTTGTGGATGGCAGGCGAGCCAATCTAGTAGTTGCAAACCGGTCTCAATAACTTTTTTTCTCCTACACATCGTTTAAAAAACATGGTATAATGTACACACGATTGGTACTGCTAGGTCGGACACATAGAGGGCAAGGCAGTAGACAACGGCGCGTGTATAGCCAAAGATCCACGCGCACGATGATTCGAGTTGGAATTCGCAAAAGACCGATAATGCGGGTCATGGACATCAAAGTAATCCAAACTCCGACGATTAGACTTTGGGCCGGGCTTTAAAGCTCCGAAGAAGTACACATGAATCAGGGAAACGAAGGGAACAAAATGCCAACCGTTGAAGATCAACAGCTCCATAAGAGCCATGTGTTGTATTGCGAGAGCGAGGCTGTGACAGCTTCGACGCGATACGAGCGTGAGTGCGCTAAGATCGAATCGACAGTTGAACCATTTCTCTCGACTTGCATCGAATACTATGACGAGTTCCGTATGTGGGAAGCCCAAGTCGATCGGTACTGGACTGAGAATCCGGAAGCATTCGAAGAAGAAACTTTTAATGCCATTCAGACGATTTCGCAGAAGTGGCAAAATGTTTTCCGCGTCATTACGGATCTGCTCGACGCTGTAAGACGTTCTGAGTACAAGGTTCAACTTCCCACAGCTTCTGATATCAGCCACCGCTACCGCACCATGCTCTCGATCGAACTCATGGACAATAGCCCACTTCCAGAGCATCTCTCAGAGATGGCAGAGCAGGCCAAGAAGGACTACGAAGCAGGTGAGGTAGAAGAGATTGCCCACGGATAAGACTCAAACCAGTGCCAAGATAAGATTTAAGAGCACTCGGAATTCTGAGTTCAAGAAGCTCTTTAAGAAGCTGAGCCCTCAGCTTCAGTCGATCGCGAAGTCGAAGTACGAGAACTACTTCAGCAAAAATCCGTATCATTCTTTCTTGCGCGGTCATGAAGTTGAAGACAAATACCGCAGCACGACATCTTGGTCGGTTTGGATTGATTACAGCAATAGAGCACTAGCCGAGCGGTATGTCGAGAACGGCATACAAGTATTCAATTGGTATTGGATTGGCTCGCATGAAGACTACAATAATCGGCTTGGTAAATAATTCGCTGACTGCTTACCACTCGAACTGCGTGCCCCCTCTTAAAGACCACTCGTATTCCCACAGGCCCTCCACCAAGGAAGGGATCTTTCCCTGCCACCGGGATTGAACTCTTCCACCTTTGTGGTCGCCGCCCACCCCTGCAGGGGAAGTCTCCCCTGCAACCCCTCTTTGGGATCAACCCCTCTGCCGGAAGCACCCCGCTCACGCGCTGAGCACCCAAGGCTCGGAGCCTGCGTCCCAAGGGTCCGAGCCTTGGAAACTTGGGCACGCTTGCCCGATGCGTTGTGCTGCGGAAGTCTCCCCTGCAACCCCTCTTCCGGAAAAGCCCCGCTCCAAGAACCCCGTTCCCGCAAACCCGTTCCCGCAAACCCATTCCCGCAAACCCGTTCCCCCACGCACACAAACCCAAGGCCGCCAAACACACGGGTACGGGATTGGCGGCCTTGGATCCCCCGATCGCCGGGCGGCGTGGGGCAGACGCCGGGGGCGATGGACGCTACAGCACCTCGACCGTGAACACCAGGTTCCCAAAGTCAACATCGCCCGGCCCATCGCTGCACCGGAAAACATGCACGCCGTCTTCCTCGCTGTGGAGCATCCCCGCGTTCCTGTGCCCGGAATCAATCACGCCGTCTCCGGTGTCCCAGGCGTTCCACACTTCGATCCAGTCACCCTTCTCGGCCACCCACTCCGTGATCTTCGGCGCGGTCTTTTCCCACAGAATGATTTTCGAGCACCCTTGATCGGCGTCGGGACGAGCATTGTGCAACACAAACTGCCCGTTTGTATCGATCGAGATTCCTTGCCCGAACTTGGATGACGACTCCACAAAGGTGACCCGAAAAACCTGCCCGGTGCGCACAGGTATGCGAAAGTCGCCGCACACCGCCTGGCCCTTGTACACCACAGGTTCGCCAAGGTTATCGATGAACAGCTTCTCCAGATCACACATCGTGTCGCGCTCCCCGCTTATCGCCTACGCTCACTGGCCGGGCATCATCGCGACCCCGTCGAACGCGATCTTCACGATCCACACGAAGAACACGATGAAGATCAGGGCCGGGATCCAGAGCATCCAGCTCGGGATCTTGCTGATGATTGATTTCTTCTTCTCTTTCTTCTTCATACAGAGCGCTCCTTCTTCGATGTGCAGCCGATCGGCGATCGGCCCGCGATTGGCCCGTGACCGACCCGCGATTGTACTCCGGGTGCCACGGCTTGACCGTCCCCGGCAAGCCGTGTCTTGATGACCACCCAAGCCGGGGCTTGATGACCCGTGTACACCCGACCTTCCCAAGACCCGGCTTGCGAAGACGACAAGCCGGGGCACCCGGAGACCCGCCCGGCACCCGGATGGGGTACTCGTCCATAAAAAACGCACCACCAAGACGGTGATGCGCTGTGGATGTGATTTGGTTGTCGATCAGACCGGCTTCAACCTTTAGTCCTTCATCGCCGCCTTCGTGCTCTTGCCCGTCGTCTGCGACTTGAGCAGCAGCAGGGCCGTCTCGACCTGAAGATCGGTCCCGGCGCTGATCAGCGTGTTGGGGTCCGGACGCTCGGCGTCGGCGATAATGTCCCCGTTCTCGTCGAGGGGCAGCACATCGGCGCTCCGACGCAACAACAACGCGTCCTGCTGCTGGCTCGGGAGCATGTCCACGACCAGATCAGGATCGATGCCCCACTCGGTCGCCCCGGGGACTTTGTGGATCATGCGGGGCGAGTCGATGCGGTAGTAGTTGGTCGTGACTTTCATCGCCGCCGACGCCCCAGGCAGCAGGTACACATTCTGCACCGACCCCTTCCCAAAGCTTCGGCTACCAACAACCAACGCATCGATCTTGCCGTGCTTGGCCCCCGCCTGGATCGCTCCAGACAAGATCTCCGAAGCAGACGCGCTGCCCTCGTTGACCAGCACAACCACCGGGATGTCAGAGACCGAAACCCGAGGCGACACCCGCAGGGCATCATCAATCGAGTTGGTAATCCCCGACGCATCGACCGTCTTGACGATCATCCCCTCGGGCACAAAGCGCGACGCCAAAGACACCGCCTGGTCGAGCAAGCCGCCCGGGTTGTAGCGCAGATCGAGCACGAGCGCGTTGAGCCCCTTGGCCTTCATCGCCCGCACGGCCGCGTCGAACTCGCTCGTCGAGTCCTGCGTGAAGCCGGTCAGGCGGAGGTACCCGATGCCCGCGTCGGGGTCAATAAAGTAGTCCCAGTCGCGATCGCCCGCGCCCGTCTTGGACCATCCCTTGACCGACGGCAGGTCGATCTTCTGACGCACGATCGTAAAGTCCTTCTCGATCACGCCGCCGCCTTCGACGCTGCGCTCGATCGTGATGTCCACCTTGGTGTCCGCGGGCCCGGTGATAATCTCGACGGCTTGGTTGAGCTCGAGCCCGACGGCCGTCGTCCCGTTGATCTTCTTGATGATGTCATCGCTCTGCACCCCGGCGCGCTGTGCGGGCGTGCCCTCCAGGGGCGTGACGATCTTGATGTTCTGGAACTCGTCGAGCTGGATCTGCACCCCGATCCCAATAAACTCGCCCTGCGTGCTTCTGCGGAAGCGTGCCAGCTCGTCGGGCCAGATGATCGCGGTGTAGTCGTCGAGGGCGCTCATCGCCCCGTTGCCAAACTCGTGGAGCAGGGCCGTCTCGATGATCCCGACATCCTGCTGCCCGGACATCAGGATCGCGTCGAGCACCCGGCGCAGGTCGTAGCCGCTGGCGGTGTGTTCTTTGCCCATGATCTTGGCGCGCTGCTCAGCGATCACTTTGAGGAACTGCTGGCGGTCCTGCTGCTCGTAGAGCCCGTCGAAGACCAGCGCCAGATCGGTCGTCGTCGCCATCGTCTCGACGGCATCGAGCCCCGACAAGATCAGGTCGTTCATCGTCACGCCATCGGGTCGCTGGCGGGTCTTGCGCCCCACATGCTGGTCGGCCGATCGCTGGATCGCGGTGCGGACGGTGATCGAGTTGATCCCCTTGAGCTTCTCGTGGTAGTCATCGCCGAACGCGTTGTACGCGGGCAGCGGGTCGAGCCCTTCGTCCAAGCGGCGCTGGTTGCGGATCTCCCACAGACGCTCGGGTGCGTACATCCGGATCATCGCCAGCCGGCGCGAGAGCCGACGCACATCGTCCTTGTAGGTCCCCGCCGCGTCGTGGATCGCATCGAGCCGATAGTAGAGCTCCGAAGCGATCATCCAGTTGTCGTCGTCCTCTGCGAGCTTCGCCGCATGCGCCGACACCTTGATCGCCTTGCTCACCTGCGGGTTGGCAAAGAACGCATCGTCATCGTTGTACAGGATCTGCAGCTCCACCGCAGCCGCCAGGGCCTTGGAGAGCTCAAAGCCCGCGTCGGATTTGTCGTCCGCGCCCGTGTAGTTGCCCAGGTGCTCGCCCAGTCGCGTGTTGGCATCGTCGATCTTCTCTTGTCGCGTGGTCTCGCGCTTGAGCGTGTTGGTGTGGAGGAGGTTGATCGATTCGCGGAGGTCGCTGTCGATGCCGCTGCCCTGCTCGTTGACCGTGTCCCAGTAGCTGGGCTTGAGCAGCACATCGAGCACCCCCGACTCCCCGCGCACGGCCGCCTCCCAGATCGACCCGGGCGTAGCCGTCGCCATCTGACGCACCGGCGACTCCACCGGATCACTAATCGATGACAGCTCGATCATGTTGGCACTGGCGGTCCCCGAGAGCGCGGTCAGCAGCCCGATCAGGGCGACACACCCGATGCGGGTTCCGATGGTGGATCCGCGGTTGGTGGTGTGTTTACGGTTGGTCAACTTGATCATCAGAACTCCAATCAGTAGCGTCACGCCCAGACAGCTCGGCACAACGCGGAATGCGTACAGAAACCAGCGGGTCTCCGCCTATTGGTCGGCCAAAGAGCCCCAAACGCTCAACAACACCCGAAACACCGCCCCGCGATGCCAAGTATCGGGCGTCGTACCCCGGTCAGTCGGCACAGTACCAGACCCACACGGTATACGACCCACCCGATAAAAAGTTTCGCCCGGAGGGGCGAAAAGAGCAGCAAACCGATAAAGCAGCAAACCAGCAAATCAAGACCTGCTGACGCCCGCTCCCCTCTTATCTGCTGCTCTGCTGCTTTTCCGCTTTGCTGTTCTTTATCCCCCG
>CAXBLA010000039.1:0-11169 GCA_963976625.1 uncultured bacterium | reverse complement strand
AAGGACCACGGCGACCACGCCCGCGAATATCAACCAGCCCCACCAAGGCAAACCGATATCGGGCGTCAACAGCCTCGTACCAACAATCAGCACGATCGCGCCCAGCAGCGTCCACACGAGCCAGTACCCGATGGCGGCGAGCAGGCGACGCGCAAGCAACGCGCGAACCGCTCGGCGGGCGAGCGAGCGTGGTGAGCTGTTCGTGATGGACGGTGCAGGGGTCATGGTGCTCATTATTCTACGCGATCGAGGTGCGCAGGGTTCAATGTCTGCTCTTGCGTACCCAATCGCTGACCTTTCCCCTACCCTTCGGCTATGGAACCCGCAGACACCCACCAGATTCTCCGCTCGCTGCTCGATGGGCACCCGCTCGATGCCGACGCCGCCGAGCGCACATTCCGATCGCTGCTCTCGGGCGAGCTCGACGAGGCCCAGATCGGTTCGCTGCTCTCGCTGATCCAGACCATGCCCCCGAGCGATCAGACACTCACCGGAGCCGCCCGCGCGATGCGGGCCCATGTCGAGCCTGTTGAGTACCCCATCGCCCCCAGCGAAACGATGATCGACACCTGCGGCACCGGCGGCGCACCCAAAACATTCAATGTTTCGACAGCCGCGGCTTTCATCGTCGCGGGCGCGAAACCGACGGCAGAATCAGCGCTCACCCGCGTGGTCGTCGCCAAGCACGGGAACCGATCCCGCACGGGGCGCGGCTCGGCGGAGGTTTTGATGTCGCTGGGCGTGCAGGTCGATGCCCCGCCCACAGTCCAGTCCAAGTGCCTTCAAACGGCTGGCGTGTGCTTCTGCTTTGCGATCCACCACCACCCGGCGATGCGCTACGCGATGGGCCCACGCAAATCGGTCGGATTCCCGACGATCTTCAACGCCCTCGGACCACTGACGAACCCGGCTGGCGCGGATCGACAGCTCATCGGGGTGTATGACGATGCGCTCGTCGAGCCGATGGCCCAGACGCTGGCGAATCTGGGCGCCAAGCGAGCGATGATCGTCCACGCCCACGACGGGCTCGATGAGCTGACCACCACCGCCAAGACCCGCATCATGCATGTCCAAGACGGTCAGCTCCGCGAAGAAACGATCGACGCAGCTGACTTTGGGCTCCCACGGGCGACGCTCGATCAGCTCCAAGCGTCGAGCGTCGAGCACAGCGCCCGGATCATCACCGATATCCTCGATGGCCAGCCGAGCCCGTACGCGGACATGGTTGTCCTCACGGCGGCCGGGTCGTTGTTGGTGGCCGACGCGTGTACGAGCTTTGCTCAGGGCATCGAGCTGGCCCGCGAATCCATCGCCACCGGAAACGCAAAGGCGACACTCGATCGGTTGATCGAAGTGTCGCACAGTGGTTGATAAACTGTTTGATTACTGGCGCGTGTAGCCGTTGGCGATGAGCTCGCCGATCAGGTGTTCGCTGGTCTGCTCAGGGTATGGGATCGCGGTCGCGTGGCCGTCGAGTACAAGGAGCGCATGCCCGTGGTCATTGCTTGATTGCTGGCCAAAGACGAACACGCCGTCGAGCATGGTCGTTTCGAGCCATGCTTCGACCTTGCCCGTGAACTCCTGTGCGTCGATCGGCGTCGAACCGATCGCGTTCTGGAGCCCCGCGGTCAGCTCAAGTACCTGCTCGTTGTCCATATCGATCGATAGATCGCCCAGCACGGTGAGCCCCTGGGCCCGGAGCTGGGACTGGAGCGACTCGATGGCCTCTGGGTCGATTGACGACGAGAGCAGCGGCACCATCAAGATTTCCACATCGAAATCCCCCGCTTGTTCGTCAGCAACGATTTCAACTGACTGGCCATTGGTCGTGTCCGCGATCGCGATGACGGTCGTGCCGTCTTCGGTAGATACGCTGACCGAGCTGGCCTGCGCATGAGGCGCGTGAGACTGTTCGACATGAGCTTGTTGATTGCTGTTGAAAGCGGGGGCCAGCAGCGCGAAACCGAGCACGCCCATGCCACCAAGAACGAGCAAGCCGAAGAGCCCGGCAAAGACCACGCCCGCGCCCGGCGAGTTGTTGTATGACGAACGCCGACCAACAGCCGCCCGGCGCTTGCCGGCGTTGGCACGCATGGTGTGCGCACGCTTGCGGGCGTCGCGGATCTGCTGGGCCGCGGGCTTGCGATCATCGCGTGAGCGGACCGGGCGTGGCGAGTGGCGGCCCTGCTTGGGCTTGGGCGTCGCTCTGTTGGGGTGCATCGGTGCAGCTGCGCCCTCGGCGGATTCGACGCTGTATCGCCCTGACCACCAGCCCTTGATCTTGGTCTTGGGGCGACCAACGCGCACGGTGTTCGACGCCGGGGTCCGGCTGATGGGCGGCACGGGGGAGCCGAAGTTGACGGGCTGGAAGTATTCGTCGGCATTGGCGGCCCGCTCGTGCTCGATCTGGTTGGCCGCGGCGACATCGCCCTGCGAAACGCTGGGGAGATCGATCGGCTTAATCGAGAACGGGTCCTTGGCTTCGAACACGACATGCAGGTCCGCGAGCATCGCTGCTGCGGTTGGATAGCGCCGGTCGTACTCGGCCATCGAGCGGCGCACGATCCAGCGGAGGGCTTCGGGGCACCGCTTGGTGATCTGCGAGAGACCGCCATGAGCAGGGAATGAGTTCTCGATCATCGAGAAGAGCACAGCGCCGGCGCCGTAGATATCAAACTTGGAGCCGTCGATCTGATGGACCTTGACGCCGCGGAGTGCTTGGCGGACGAGCTCGGGGTCGCGGAAGTACTCGGTGCCGTGGGTGGTCAGGGTCATCGACGAGCGCATCGGGGTGACGAGCCCGAAGTCCACAAGGTGGGCCTTGGCGTCGGGCCCGCGCCCATCGACGATGATGTTGTCGGGCTTGACATCCTTGTGCCAGAGCTCGGCGTGGTGGTAGGTATCGAGTGCGACCAAGAGATCCTGCGCGTGGCTCATCACCGATCGCAGGTGCTCGTCGGCGAGCCCTTGGGTGCTGCTGAGCCCGTGCAGACGCTGGGTGACGACGGAGAGTGCTTCGCCGGGCACATAGCGCATGACATAATAAAAACGATCGCTGGCCATCTGGTGCTCGAGCACGAGCCCGAGCGAGCGGGCGGCGTCGAGCGCTCGGCTCTCGCGAACGATCTGTGGCAGGCTCGAGCCGTCCTTGAGTGAGAAGACCTTGATGACGACCTGCTCGACCTGGCCGAGCTTGCGCTTGGCGAACACGGCCTGCTTGACCTCGTCGGGCTCGGCGATGTAGAGCTTGCCGCCCGAGCCCCCGCCCTTGAGCGAGCCGACGATCTTGTAGCCCTCGAACATGCCCACGCGCTTTGTCGGCTTGTCGCGTGTGGGTGCGGCGGCGATCATCTCGGGGATGCGCTGCTCGATGCCTTCGAATGCTTTGGACACGCCGAAGAGTCGGGCGAAGTTGCCGATGAACAAGCGATAGACACAGCGCCCGCCCATGCGGACCTCGTCGCCCATGGCTTTGGCATAATGACGCGAGGCCGACCAACGCCCGATGACGATGCTGAGCACCACGAGCGGTGCATACAGGATCGAAGCAAAGACCGCACCGATCAGGCGGAGCGTATCGGTGAACTCTTCGCCGATGAAGCGGAAGATGTTGCGGAGGACGACGAAGGTCATCCCGAAGAGCTTGCCGAACAAAAAGATCACGGCTGCGAGCGCGACGGCCCCCAAGAGCACGACTGCGATGGTTCCGATGATGGAGATGATTGGCATATGTGCTGTCCCTGTCCGCTGCGTGCGCTGAGGATTGATTACCCAAGCAGGGCTTGCTCGTCCTCGGCTCGCAGCAACATCTGTCGGTGGTAGATCTCGGCGATCGCGTCATCGAACATGACATCCGCGCCTTTATCCGCGGGGCCGACCTCCCCGCTGGTGCCAGTATTGGGATTCATCACCAGCCCATTTCGCTCGGCCTCGTCGAGTTCATCCTTCGTGAACGAATAGGTCGCGATGACCTCGCCCAGACGGGTGCGGAGCACAGATCGGACCTTGGCGAGCCGACGGCTGATGGTGGGCTCGGACACCCCGATCGCCACGGCCACTTCTTTACCGGGCTGCCCATCGAGCACCCGCATGCGGTAGATCGTAAAGTCCGTAAAATCGGTTTCCCGCTCGACCATCCGAATCGCGGCTTCGACCTTGGCGAAGAATACGGACTGCTCGTAGATCTCATCGACCCCCTGCGTCGCGTCGGCCTTCATCCAGGTCTCGTCGAACTGGGCGTTGGCTTTGCCTCCCCCGCGTTTGAGGGCCATGCGTCGGTCGATCTCGTCGCCGAGCACATGCTTGGCGATGGCCAGCAGCCAGGTGGAGAACCGGGCCCCGCGCGCAGGATCGTACCTTTCTATAGAGTTCGATAGAGCCGCGAGGGTTTCCTGCGAGAGATCGCGGACGGTCTCGACCCCGATGCGTCCGCGCCCCCAGCGCGAGAGCTGGATGCGGATCACCGGCCCGAAGGTCTCCCAGAGCTCAAACCACGCGGCTTCGTCGTTGGCACGCAATCGGGCAATAAAACTGGTGGTCATATTCGTGAGCATGGACCCTCTTTCATCTGTTCGTCGCTTCGACATCCCCCTGCGGCACAAAGCGCACCGATCGACCCGAGGGATTCAGGAAAAGCATTCTTTGGAAAACGCCGGTCCGATTTTCCGTCTGCTTTTCGTACGAACCTGCACACTCAGGATACCCGCAAACCAGCCCTGAGGGTGCAAAAAAGCGATATTCGTGCGTCCGAGAACAGATTGGGCATGCCTTGGCCACCCTCCGGCGAGCATTTTCTTGTGATTTTTAAGCGAGGCGTGAAATTCAGGCGTGCGCGATCCCACCAATCAACCGTCGAGCTGATCCAAATGGAAACCCTCCTGAAAGAAACACGCTCGGCACATTCGATACCAACCCCGGCCCGCTGGCTGGGAACTCAAAGCCCCCGTCGATGTGTAGGAAGATCGACCAACAGTAATGGAGATTATCATGGGATGCATTGGTAAAACAGTAGTACGCGGCGTCGTGATCACCGCCCTCGCCGGTGGTGTCCTTGTGGCCGTCGCTGGTCCACACCGGGCCCACGCGATGTACAACCAGACACGCGGCGCGATCACTCATGTCATCGATGACAACATCGACGACCCGATCCTGCTGCGTGCACAGGTCAAGAAGCTTGAAGCGCAGTACCCGGGCAAGATCGCCGAGGTCCGCTCGGATCTCAACGAGGTCCAGACCCAGATCGCTCAGCTCAATCGTGAGATGCAGATCGCCACCAAGGTGGTCTCACTGGCATCCAACGACCTGAGCGTCGTGGATTCGCAGATCACCCAGGCCCGCGCCACCCAGCAGGCCAACCCGGGCGCGATCGTGCGGATCAGCTACAACAACAAGCCCGTCGATCTTGAGGACGCATACACCAAGCGTCAGCAGATCGAGCAGACCCAGCACCTGTACGCGACCAGAGCCCAGGACCTGAGCGTTGATCTGGGATACCTGAACGATCAGGAATCACAGCTCGCCGACCTGCACGAACGGCTCGTGAGCGAGCAGTCTGAGTTCCAGGCCAAGCTCTTCCAGCTTGACGCCCAGATCGACACCATCGCCCGCAACGATCGCTTGATCGATATGATGGAAGATCGCCAAGAAACGATCGATGCGCACAGCCGATTCCAGGCCAACTCGCTCGATCAGCTCAACGGGCGTCTGAGCAACATCCGCACCGAGCAGCGTGCACGACTTGAAGCGATCGCCAACAAGGACAACTCCAAGAGCTACATCGAGGAAGCCCAGTTCCTGATCGATCAGGGTGGACATGTCCAGGACGAGGCTTCGGAGCCTGTCGAGTTCCAAATCGAGCCGAACATCATCGATATCACCCCTGAGGAAGCGACCCCGGTGGGCCCAGTCGCTTCGAACAACTGAGTTCGATTCCTCAGCTCTGAAACTCTATATATGGCACATCCACCAGGATACAGGCCGCCCGAGAGTCATCCGTCTCCTCGGGCGGCTGCCGTTTTGGATGGGCACGCTTGGTCAACAACGAAAAACACCCAAGGGATCACTCCCTTGGGTGGTGCTCTGGGATCCTGTATTGCTACAGGGACTCGCCGGGCCCGGCGGTGGTTCAAGAACTAGGCCCGCTCTCTCCGAGATCCAGAGCAGCGTGCACGAGCAGACAACTCGTGAGATCTTGTACGCTGATCAGGCGGTCAATTGTCTATCGACGACGGCAGGCCGCGAAGACGCCGAACCCAGCGAGCACGATGCCCATCCCGGGCGCCGGGACCAGCACGATCTGCCCGATGGTGGCTTCTTCGCCCAAGGTCGGGCTTGAGCTGTTGGTCAGCCCCTGGAGGAAGGTGTTGCCGGAGATGTCAGCGATGCCCGAGAGGGCGATGGTGAAGGCGAGGTTGGCATCGCCGTTGGCGATCCATTCGTTGATCAGGGCGGTGATGTCCCAGTCGTACACACCGACGCCGGCGACCTTCGTAGTGCTGACGATCGAATCGAGGGTGATCTGATCGTTGACGAAGCTCTGGTAGAAGCCTTCGCCGCTGGTGGCGTGGTGGTCGATGGTGGTCCACGGGTCGCTGCTCAGGCTGTGGAGCGAGATATCGAACGGGTTCTCGCTGTCCGAGTCGGCCCCGAACCCGCCCGAGTTCACGCCGATGCGGAAGATCGCCTGATCGACCGGCCCTGACATCGAGGACCAATCGAAGTCATTGAACTCGAGGTAGGTGTTCTCGTTGAAGGTGCCGAACGGCGACTGGCTCGAGACGCGGTTGTCCCCGCGCCCGTCGTTATCCCCGCGAACAAGGGGATCGAGGCTAAAGAACCCCGAGGTCATGTAGTCCCGGTCGGTGAATACGGACGCTGGGCCGGCCAGGGCGATCGAGCTGGCCAATGCAATGGATGGGATCGCGAGTTTGAAAATCATGCTCATCTCATGCTCCTTTTTGATGTGGATCGAAAACAAATCGATCGGATGAGTGCAGGAGTGTTATTGAGATTGAGTCTCAATTTCAAATTGAATAGCAAAATATTATTCTGCAGGTTCATCGCTTGAAATTGCGTGACAATCACAGATCCACGCCTATCATCACGACCCGATGCCCAAGGTGGGCCGCAATATGTCCTTATGGACCAGACTGAGGTAAGAACGATGCCATTTGAATGCCACTTCACTGCGAAAAAGACAAGCTACGGCAACAAAAAAGCCTACGGCGGTGCGAAGCTCTCAAGCGGCGGTTTCGGTTTGAAGACGACCGGCAAGAGCCGTCGCAAGTTCAAGCCCAACCTGCAGAAGGTCAACGCTGAAGTGACCAACACCGACGGCTCCAAGACCACCGTGAAGGTGTATGCATCCGCTCACGCGATCCGCTCGGGTCTGCTCGTTAAGCCGCTCAAGAGAAAGTACGGCTACACCCGCCAGCAGAAGCTCGCCGCGGCTGAAGGCTGAATCGGGCATTCGATCGCTGCTGGCTCCCTATAAAGGGGGATTGAAGCACCGTGAACGCGCTCAAAAGCACTGAAAATACTGCATAGAAAGCCCACAACATCGCGTGTGGGCTCTTTTATTTTTGACTCAACTCCTGTATACTCATTGGGTTCCGTCAATGGATTGTACAAATGGAGGGCAAGGGATGCTCTGCGAATGCGGCCAACACGAAGCGACGATCCACGAAGTGATCATCACCAGCGGCAAGAAAAAGGTCGAACGCCACCTCTGCGAGCAGTGCGCCCGCGATCGAGGGATGAGCGTCGACCCCTACATCCCCATCAGCCAGCTCATCTCGAGCGCCAACTACATCATGGGGCAGGTCATCACCAGCGAGGAGGATGACTCAAAGTCGGATACTGAGCCTACAGAGACCGATCAATCTGCCGATCAGATCGAAGACATGAGCGTCGAGATCTCGCTCGAGACCACGGATCTGCGCCCGATGAGCAAGCCCAGGACGCCGGCCCAGTCGTGCGTCGGGTGCGGGCAGGTGTACTCGAGCTTCAAGAAATCCGGATTGCTCGGCTGCCCGGCGTGCTACCAGGTCTTCGAGGACCGGATCGGCCCGATGATCGAGCGGGCCCACGAGGGCGGGTGCAACCATGTGGGCAAGGTGCCCCGCCGGGCACTCTGCGAGAGCAAGGATGCGAACGATCCCAATCGGCTCGAAGCGTTGCTCGGCGACATCCGCCAGCGCGAAGAGTGCCTCGATGCGTTGCGCAAGCGGTTGGTGAAGTCGATCCGGGACGAGGAGTACGAGCACGCCGCGATGTTGCGTGACGAGCTCACCCGGTTGACAACAATGGCCGGCTCGCAGATCGAGCCATCCCCGCTGCCAAGCGCCCCCATCACCACGATATCCCAAACGCCCAAGCCGGACACTGCTACTTGATCGAGCAGGTTCTTGATCGAGCGGGACATGCGTGTTGTACGCCTGATCGTGCCATGAAGCCGAAGAAGATCTGAACCCGTTTTCTCTACGAGTCCACCCCGGAGATGGTGCCATGCAGGCCGCCGACGATTCATCACGAGACCCGAGCCCCATCGGGCACGATGCGTTTTCCCAGAGCGCCGAGTGGCTGCGTGGCTTGGGCGACGCGAGCGATGTGGTGATGTCGTCGCGGGTGCGTTTGGCCCGCAATATCGCGGGGTACCCGTTTACGCCTCACGCTTCGCGGGTGGATCGCTCACAGATTCTCGAGGCCTGCAAGCAGCGGATACTCAATATGCCCATGCATGCGCCAGGCTCACAGGCTGCTCCGCAAGCTGATCCGCGGTTCATGTGGATCGACCTGCACCGGGTCGGCCGCGAGGACCGGAACCTGCTCGTCGAACGCCAGTTGATGTCGCGTCAACACGCGCGGGGCAAGCAGGTCAGCGGGGCTGGCGGGCCCGACGAGCCACGCAGCGTCGCGGTGTTGGTCCCCGACGAGCGGGTGAGCATCATGGTCAACGAAGAGGATCACCTGCGATTGCAGACGATCCGCTCGGGGCTAGCGCTGGGGTCGTGCTTGCAAGAAGCCAATGACTTGGATGACCGGATCGAAGCCGGGCTCGATTATGCGTACCACCCACGGTTCGGATACCTGACGGCGTGCCCGACGAATGTGGGCACCGGGCTGCGATTGTCGGTGATGCTGCATCTGCCCGGGCTCAAGCTGACCGGTGAGCTTGATAAGGTGCGCAGGGCTGCTCATGACATGGGGCTAGCCGTACGCGGGTTCTACGGCGAAGGCTCCGAGTCCTCGGGCGAGTTCTACCAGCTCTCGAATCAAACGACATTGGGCAAATCCGACGAGATGCTCCTGCGCGAGATGGAGCAGGAGATTGTCCCGATGGTCATCGGGTACGAACGCCACGCACGCAAGAACCTCATGGGCACCCGGCGCGAGATGATCGAGGACCAGATCTGGCGGGCGCTGGGCACACTCCGCCATGCACGGATGATGAAGGTTGACGAGGCGATGAACCTCTTGAGCATGGTTCGGCTCGGGGTGCTCACGGGGATGATCAACAAAGACACCGACACGATCACGCTCGAGCAGATCCACGGCTTGCTGCTGAGCGTGCAGCCGATGCACTTGCAGCGGACACTCAACGCCGCGCTGACCCAGCAGGAGCGACGGGTCGCGCGGGCGAACCTAATACGCCAGCAGTTGGACAACTCGAATGGCTCGGGTGGTTCGGTAGACAGCGCCCTTGAGCGATGAAGCCACTGATCGAACAAGCTATTGAACGGACTCAACCGGCACCCTCCGGCCATGGCGCCTTTCAGTGGCCTCCCAAGGCCGATGTACCTGCTGCCCAACCAGTCTCTAGGCCGATCGAAATCCGGCTCCCCCACCCCTTCGTGGAATCCGTCGAGACAGAGCTGCTCGGGCGGACGGGGATCGCGTTCGATCGCTGGGCCCAGCAGACCGGATGGGTGAGGGATCGGGCGGATCGGTATTGCTGGCGGTGCGCCGGGAGTATCGGGGCCCACGAAACCGACGGCGAGGGCTGCGCGACCTGCAGAACGATCTCGCTGCCATGGGATCGGGCTATCCGCCTGAGCAAATACCAGAAGACCATCCGCCAGGAGGTCCTGATGCTCAAGTTTGGCGCCTGGCGCCCCACCGGTCGTGGGCTGGGGATGCACCTAGGGCTGGCAATCAAAGATCAGCTCTCAACCGCCCAGATACCGGCGGATCAGGTAGTTCTGGTGCCGATCCCGATGCATTGGCGTCGGCGGATGATCCGGGGGATCGATCACACGCTAATTCTGGCCAGGGCCGCCGCCCGATCGAGCGGATGCCGGGTCGATCAGCTGCTCCATGCCCGATTGCGAAACGAACAGGTCGGGCTGAGCAAGACCGCACGGGCCCGGAATATGAAGAATGCCTTTTTCTTGACGAAATTCGATCGTGGTCGCGTAAAAAAATCAATGGCGCAAAATCGACGGCTGTTCATCATGATTGATGATGTCCGCACAACCGGAGCAACCTTTGTTTCCGCCTCCAAAGCACTCAAAACCGCGTTTTCGGATGAATTTGGGGGCAATTCAATGCAAGGGCAGGGTGCCGAGATATGGACCGCGTGCGTCGGTGTCGCCGGCGAGACGAGGCGTGAAGTGGGCGAGAGCGAAGGATGATGAGTTGGCGGGCAGGAATGTGGAGAAATTGATCAAGAGTATTGGCTTCACAGTTTGACAACGAAATGATGCGGCCTATACTCTTCCCCGCCACCAAGACCGGTGGCAACGACAAACGATCGCTTGATGCGGTCACCGTCACCTCTTTGACAAGTGAACAGTTGGGTCCACCACGAGAATGTGAGACGCCATAAACCGAAGCATATCGGGCCCTTGACAGGGTATTGGTTGTCAAATAAGTTGGCAGCAAGGTCACACTTGTATGCCTTTACATTCTTGTGCAAGTGGAAGCCCCAAATATTAATATTTGGAATGAACACTAAAGAGTGTAAAGCTTTATCCGAGGTCTTGCCACCTCGGGCTCGTTTGAACTTCGGTTCAAGCGTGTAGACCGGCCTATTACGCCTTCTTCGGAAGCACGGATAGGTTAGTCGGATCGGCTTCTTTTGATGCGAATCAAGCAATGGTTTCGGCCTTGTTTGTGCAACAATATTCAACTGAAGAGTTTGATCCTGGCTCAGATTGAACGCTGGCGGCA
>CAXBLA010000038.1:0-13074 GCA_963976625.1 uncultured bacterium | reverse complement strand
CACATCCCCCGGCTCCATCTGCACCCGCACCTCCCCGAACTCCACATCCGGGAACACGCCCAAGAGCGGCCCATCCGATTCGATCTGCTCGACCTCCCCCGTCGCCGATCGCACCAACAACGCGGGCGGATGCCCCGCGCCCGCCACCGTGATCTCGTTGGTCCGCTTGTTATGAATCGCATACGCCGCCGTTGCAAACCGAGCCTGCTCGCCCGAGTGCTCCGTCATCGTGTTGTTGAGCCGGCGCAGCGCCTCGCCCGGCTCAATAATGCTCGCCTGCTCGCCCTTGCCCTCGATCTTATGGAGTCCCTGCGTGATCACCATCGTCATCAACGCCGCAGGCACCCCATGCCCGACGGCATCAGCAAGGAAGAACCCCGTGTGATCCTCATCGAGCTCGATCACATCGTAGATATCCCCCGACACATACGACGCCGGGCGATACACGATCCCCATCTCGATCCCCTCAACGCTCGGCAGCGCCGCGGGCATGTACTCACGCTGGATCGAAGCCGCCGTCGCCAGCTCCTCGTGCAGCTTGTTCATCTCGCTGTGCACAGAGTGCACGCTCATCTCCGTGATCCGCAGGTCGCTCACCAGCTGATGAATCGCCGGCTGCCGCTGCGCCAGCGTCCAAAGAATAATCCCCGCGTGCACCGGATCAATCTCCATCGCCTCGCACATCATCCCCGTCGAGCGGATCAGCAGCGTCGCGTGCGATTGGCTCTCGGGCACCAGCACCAACGCCGGCGACAAATGCTCCTCAAGATGCTCGACCACCTGATTGATCTGCGCGTCAGAGTCATGCTCATCGATCATCACCAACACCGGCGTCTGCATCGCCGACCGCTTGGGCTCCAGGCTCAACAGCTGTTCCATCGAGATCAGCTCGATCCCGATCCCACGCTCACCCAGCGCCGCGCCGATCAGCCCCGCCTGTATCTGTGCCGGGCCGTGCTCATCCATGCTGTCCCCAAAGCCCGACCCCGCGACCAGTACAACAGGCCCACCCGATTTCGATTGTGCGATCCGTAGTCCCAAAGCAAACCCTCCGTGGGCGATCCGCCAGCCGCTGACTGCGTCCGTGCAGACCACGCTCGTCCACGCAGAGATCGACCCAGAAATCGGGGCACTCAACGAACATCAAAGAACCCCCGTCCATCGCAGGTTATGGGCAGTCCGACCCCGCTGATCACACCGATCGAGCCGGTCAGACCACGCGCGCACAGAGCGTATCCTTCACTTATCGGGTGGATTCAACGAGCAAGGGCGGCCGTGCTACTGGGTGATCGATTCAAGCCGTCCAATATCAAACTCGATCCGCTGCCCCTCTTTCAGGTCCAGCGTTTCGAGCATCCCCCCGACTAGCTCGATCGCGTACTTCGCCTTGTAGCGTGAAGAGTATTTCGGCAGCCGACGCTCGTACATCGTCAACGATTCGTCCGCAGCCCGTGGCGGCTCTACGGGCATCGCGTGCATCGCCGTGATCCGTCCCGCCGCATCGAGGAAAATGATGTCGATATCGAACACACAATCACGCATCAAGAAATTGCGAATCTCGATATCCGGAAAGGAGAACAGCATCCCCTCATCCGGCTCCATCGATTCGCGCCCGCCCAGCCCGACTGTACGAGAGTCTTTGTCGGCCACAATATCAAGCTGGAAAGTCTTCCCCGAGATCTCCACCGCCATCACGCCCTCGACCACCGCAGGCTTGGAGCACCCCCAGAGCATCGAGCACGCGCCCATGAGCAGCGCGATATGAATAAGCCGGGTTCTGAAAAGGGAGATCAAGTCCGTAGCCACGCGTCATCCTCCGCCGAAAACACAATATCCTTGGTCCCGAGCGCTTCGAGACTGAACCCATCGAGGAACTCCCCGATCGACATCGTCGCCCGCCGCGGGGTTATCCCGCACCAATACGCCAACAAACCGATGATATGCGCCCGCCCCGTGCCCGACTGGCTATACGCCTCGATCCGCGTATCCCCGTGCCGCTTCGCCAGCCGACGCCCATCACCCCCCCGAATCAACGGCAAGTGCGTATACCGGGGCTCATCCCCATACCCCAGCGCCCGCCACAGCATCAGCTGCCGAGCCGTCGAATCGAGCAGATCGTTCCCACGCACCACCTGCGTGATCCCGCCGGCATGATCGTCAACCACCACCGCTAACTGATAACTCGGCGTCCGGCGCTTCGTCCACACCACAAAGTCGCCCGCCCCCGCATCAAGATCAAACCCCTGCACGCCCATGTGCCCATCGACAAACTCAACCATGCCAGGATTCGTTTGAAACCGCCAGTTCGCCCCCGAGTCATCGAACGCCTCCGGCAACCGCTCCGGGCGCAGCGATGGATCGAACCGGGTCTCCTGCCCGATGGGGTCGTCTGTATCCGTGTCTGCCTCTGGGCCATGCGGCGCACTGGCCGTCGCCTCGATCTGCGATCGGGTCAGTTCGCACGGATACACGCACCCGCTGCGGGCCAGCTCCTCCATCGCCTGTGCATAGCGTTCGATCCCGTCGGCCTGGGTCGTTGGCCCCGAATCCCAATCGAGCCCGAGCCACTCAAGCGTCCGGATCGTCTGCTCGATCACCCCCGGCTTCACCCTAGGTGTATCCAAATCCTCGATGCGCAAAGCAATGTGCCAGCCGTGTTTACGCGCCAAGGCCCAGTTGATCACAAAGGCGAACGCGTTGCCCAGATGCAGCGCCCCGGTCGGCGATGGGGCCAGGCGGGTGGTCTGCTGCCCAGTGGGCGAAGATTCGCACAGATTGTCTGTTTTGGGCTCACGCACGATGGATTGTGGGTACACTGTTGGCTCGGGGCAACCAGAACGGGCAGAAAACTGCCCTCGATTCGTACGAAGCGTCCAAGCTCACAGGAGGAGCCCATGACCGAGCAAGCACTCGTCAAGATGAACGAAGAACAGATCGCCCAGGCCCTCGAAGCCCACGGCGAGTGGATCGAGCTCAACAACGAGATCCAGCGCACCTTCGAGTTCGAAGATTTCCTCGGCTCGATGAAGTTCGTCAACGCGATCGCCCAGTACGCCGAACAGGCCCAGCATCACCCCGACATGCTCATCCGGTACAACAAGGTCACGCTGACGGTTTCTACGCATGATGCCAATGGGATCACGCACAAGGACTTTGAGCTGGCGGACTTCGCCGACGCCCAGAGCTGAATCGCTGATAGATTGAAGAGTTGAAGCCGCTGCTTAGCGCAGTTCGACGGACCAGTAGGCCTCGTCGAGGAACGCCTTCCAGGAGGCGTATTTTTCGTTGGTCAGGCGGACCGAGATCAGCGGGTTGCGCTTGGGCTGGATGGGCTTGCGGATCAGGTGCATGTTGGCCTGGCTCGGGGTGCGCCCGCCCTTGCGGGAGTTGCAGCGGACGCACGAGCAGACGAGGTTGGTCCAGGTGTCGGGGCCGCTCTGGGTGCGGGGGACGACATGGTCGATCGAGAGCTCGGTGGTGGGGAAGCGGTGTCCACAGTATTGGCAGGTGTGGCGATCGCGGGCGAAGATGTTTCGGCGGTTGAGCTTGACGGTTTGCTTGGGGAGCTTGTCGTAGCCGGTGAGGCGGATGATGCGGGGGACGGCGATGTCGAAGCGGACGGTGCGGACCCAGTCGTAGGCGTCGGGCTCGTATTCTCTTTGGAGCTCGGAGAGCTGGGCCCAGGAGCCGAGGTCGTAGTTGGCGTATGAGCCGTCGTCGGCGTGGATGACCTCGGCGGCTTCGCGGGCGAGGAGGACGAAGGCGCGTTTGGCCGAGACCACGCGTGAGGCGAGGTAGTTGCGGTTGAGGACGAGGACCTTAGCGGCGAGCCCGTCGTTGGTGAGGAGAGCGCCGGACGCGGAGAGCACGCCGGCGCTGGCTATGTGATCGGGTTGTTGATCGTCGGCGTCGGTGGATGGGCCGGAGGCTCGTTTGCCCTTGGGGGAGGATTTGGCTTTGGTTGGCTTGGGTTTGCGGGCCATGTACCTATATCTACCAGAAATGGGGCTCGACTTCAAGTGGGGCGGGTTCAGATCGTGCGAAGGGTTGGTTTGGTTCGGGCTTTGCGGGTTGTGGGGGTTGTGGGGGTACGGGTGGCGGTGAGGCCCGATAGCGTGTTCTTCATAAAGGGGGGGATGAAGAGAAGAGGCCCCCTCCGTCTCGCTGCGCTCGACACCTCCCCCGCAGGGGCGGGGGAGGCGATGGTGGGGGTGCGTGTGTTCTTTTGCCTCCCTCGCCCCTGCGGGGGAGGTGCCCGAAGGGCGGAGGGGGTCTTGTGATTGGTTCGGCTGGGGGGCCGGCTCGATGGTCCGTTGGGTCTTGGGTTGAGTAGCCGAGAGGATTTTGGTGGCGGCTTTGCGTTGGGACTCGGCGTGGGTGGGGGATTCGGGGCGGTCTTTGAGCTGGTCGGCTAGGCGGGCGAGGGCGAGGGTGCGGGACTCTTGGGTGAGGATGGATTGGCGGGCCGCGTTGATGCGGTCGAAGGCTTGGCGGGCGGTGGCGAAGGTCTCGGACTCGAGGATGGCGGCGAGCTGGGGGAGGGAAAGATCGTGGTAGTTGCACAGATCCAGGGTCGAGATGGAGGGGTTGAAGAGGTCGTCGAGGAGTGCGTTGGTGATGGTGGCGATGGACTCGGTGCTGGTTGTGCTGGCTGAGGTCGGTGTGTTTGTGTTGTTCATGCGGGAATTGTCGCATGGATCGGCGTCGGCACAAGGGCGGCGTGGGGGAGGACTTTGATTTTGCGCACGGGGGTGGTGGTGCGTGGGGGGTTGGCGCACAGGGGTGGTTGTGTGGGGGAGAAGAACCTGCCCAAGCCGTGCGTAAGCAGGCGACCGGCACCAGGTAGTCAGGTGCTCAAAAATACAAACGTCTCGGTGCAGAATTCATGTTTATGTTGTATTCGACAGAGGGGTAATCAAAACCTGCTCCGTCTGGAATTTTTCCGTGCATTGAATCAATCTTCCGGCAGAATTTCTCAGAGCATGGCACATCGACGATCAACTGTTCGTATTCAGGAAGGCGGGATTGGGCGATATGCTCATTCGGAATAGGAGCGAAACAACGATACTCAACTTCATTGGCGTAGCATAGCGGCTTGCAAAACGGCCTTAGCCTATGGTCTATACAGCCACTGAACTTGTTGTGATAAATTTTTCCCCACCGATCACCATAAACTATTGGGTTGGCATAAAAAGTATTGAATGAGCTTGCGGTCCAGTTCAATTTTGAACGCAGTGATTCAAAAACTTTGGTCGAGAATTCGTATGGGTTGCTAATTCGGCATATCCCGGCAGGCTCATTTTTTGCCCCAAATTTTTTACACAATTCAGCATCAAGCCTGGTCGAAAAACAAATCATGTAACCATTTATTTCAGAAAACTCTGTCTTGAATTTAGGCATACGCAACGGAGTGTGCTTTGATAAGTGAAAATTTGTCCTTAGGTGATTATTTGCTACAGGATTGTCGCTATGGGTGCAATTGATATAGTTTCCGCCTGTGCCTTCGCCTACGTCGCTGCGAGGGTCATCTGCTAGGTTGCGATAAAACTCGAATGTTCCAACAGAAAATGTGCCTATTCTGTTTGGTGTACATAAAGAGTCGATATGCTTTGGTCGCGTGTATTTATAAAAAGGACGCAGGTAGCAGGATAGAGATTTGCCGCTGCTGAATTTGATTGCCTTTGATTTTCCGTCAAGGCTGAAAAGGATTTCAGGTCTAGTAAAATCAAACGGATTGTAAGTTTGGTAGTGGTCGATGTTTTTCATGGTAAATTTTTATCATAGTTTCAAAGTATAGTCAATTGTACCTTTCTAAGCCTTTAGTGATACTGATAGCATAGGTATTTCGGTGGGGCTACGCCATAAAGAGTGTTATTGTTCTCTCCTGCTTTGCCCTACGGGTCAAAGCAGGGCACCGGGGGGCTGTGTATAGGGCAGGTATTGATGAGGAAAGAGTGTGGCCCCCTCCGTCTCACTGCGTTCGACACCTCCTCCGCAGGGGCGGGGGAGGCGGCTTTGGGATGGGCAGGGTGTGGGTTATTGGAGGGGGAGGCTGAGGATGGGGCTTGGGGCTTGGGGCTCGATTGTGGCGATGTGTGGAATACTGGGTGGTGGTGGGGGGTTGGTCGTACTCTTGATCATCCTTCAACGCATTTGATGCGAGCAACACTTCCAGAGGAGTTCCGGCATGCGGACGAACCCGCCGAGTTTTCGATTCACTGGACATTTTAAGCTGCTGCTTTTGAGCGGATTGATTGCGCAGGGGGCGTTTGAGTTTTATGCGTGGGTTGTTTCTCCGGTTGTGTTTGGGGTGACGCTTGAGCCGGCGAAGCTCATTATGGGTTTGCACGCGAAGTATCTTGGGGTGGACCTGCCGTACGCGGCGGCGTTTGCGATGCATATCGGGACGGGTGTTGTTGGGATTTCGGGCGTGACCTTGCTGTTGTATCGGTTGTTTGGGTCGCGGGCGGTCTTGTCGGGGGTGGCGGGTGGATTGTTGCTTTGGTTTGTTGCCCAGGGTGTGCTTGCGCCGGCGATGGGGCGGGCGTTCATGATGGGGTTTGGTGCGTATACGCAGTCTTCATTTGTTGCGCATGTCGGATTTTCTCTGATCGTGACGCTGTTTGTGAGCTGGCGATTGCGGTGTGGGGCGTTGAGGTCGCGGGCTTGATCGGGGCGGTTGGGCACCGGTGGGGGTGGTTTGCTTGTATACTGGGGCAGAGCGGCTCTGGGGAGCGGCGTGGGTTTGGTATGGAGATTGAACGATGGCGACGACAACACCGGAGCATGACAAGCGGGTTGCGGGGATGGTCTTTGGGAAGATTTATCCGTTGTATCTCAATCGGCTCAAGAAGAACGGGCGGACGGAGGAGGAGCTTGATGAGGTGATTGGGTGGTTGACGGGGTTTGAGCCTCAGGAGATTCAGGATTTGATTGATGAGGGGGTGACCTTCAAGGAGTTCTTCAAGCGCGCGAAGATGCATCCGAAGGCCAAGGAGATTACGGGGGTGGTGTGTGGGTATCGGATTGAGGAGATTGGGACTGCGTTGACGCGGAAGTGTCGGCAGATGGAGAAGCTGATTGATGAGTTGGCGCGGGGGCGGAAGATGGAGAAGATTAAAAGAGGTGGGTGAGGCTGGGCGCAGAGCGTATCATTGATTGATCTCATCTGAAACACGGCATTTTTAAGGAGCGATGACTATGGCACTGCATCTTGGCGACACGGCACCGGACTTTACTCAGGACTCGACGGCGGGTTCGATCTCGTTGCATTCGTATTTGGGGTCGTCTTGGGGGGTGCTGTTTAGTCACCCGGCGGACTTTACGCCGGTGTGTACGACGGAGCTGGGGACGGTGGCTCGGCTTAAGCCGGAGTTTGACCAGCGCGATGTGAAGGTGCTGGGGCTGAGCGTGGATCCGCTGTCGGATCATCATGCGTGGGCGAAGGATATCGAGGAGACGCAGGGGACGGCGCTCAACTTTCCGCTGCTGGCGGACGCGGATCGTCGGGTGGCGACGCTGTATGACATGATCCCAGCGAGTGCGGAGAATAACCTGACGGTGCGGTCGGTGTTTATCATCGGGCCGGACAAGAAGATCAAGCTGAGCCTGACTTACCCGGCGAGCACGGGGCGGAACTTTGATGAGCTGCTGCGTGTGATCGATTCGCTCCAGCTGACGGCGGTGCACAAGCTGGCGACGCCGGCGGATTGGAAGAGCGGGGACGACTGCATCATTGTGCCGAGTGTGAGCAATGAAGAGGCGGGGAAGCTTTTTCCGGGTGGGTTTAAGGAGATCAAGCCGTACTTGCGGACGACGCGTGATCCTCGGGGTGTGTGAGAGCCGCTAGGGATTCCAGTGTCGGTGGGCGTCGACATCTTCGGCGAAGCCTGCGTGGACGAGGACATCGCGCCAGTCTTGTTCGGCGACTTCGATCGCGATCATCAGGTCGTCGATGGTGCCGAAGGATGTTTTGATGATGGCGATGTGGACGCGCTCATCGCCGATACTCCAGCCGCTCTCTGCGAGGTGCTGTGCATATTGGGTGAGTAGTTCTGTGGCCAGTAGGGCGTCTTCGGGTGAGAAGCAGCGGGTGATGAGTGATTGGACACGGGGGGAGAGTGTGGTGGGGTGGTTGTGGGTGTAGGTCCAGTGGGCGGCTTGGCATCCGGCATCGAGTTTGGTGAAGAGTGGGGCTGGATCGATGTGTGGAGGGATGTCGATTGCGCTCATGTAGTGCTGGGTGCAATCATTGCCTTCGAAGGTGTATTCTGTTGAATCGATGAACTTGTGGAGCTCGGCGAACGGTGCGTAGGATGGGTCTGCCTCGAGTTCGAGGTTTCGGTCGCGGGGGGCGAGGGCGTGGACATGCACGGTTGCGTGGCCGGAGGGTTGGATGATGCGTGCGATTGTGTAGGTGGGATTGATCTCTTGTGAGATGTGCTCGTCGGTGTTGGGTGCGACTTCGACGATGTCGTTGGTGCAGACCTCGAGGGAAAAGAACGGTGTGTTCTCGATCGTGTAGTTTCCCTCTGGGGTGAGGGAGGCCCAGACGGATTCTGTCCGTACGCCGAAGGTTTCTCGGGTCTCGTTGTCGGTGTAGAGGACGACTTTGATGAGTTGGTGGTCGTTTGTAGGGTTCATGGTGGGTGGCCCGATGGAGACTTGGCCTCCTTTGGATTGTTGGTCGGGGTACCCGGCTGGGCATGGCACCCGGCGCTGGCGGGGGCGCGGCGGATCACGGGAATGGGCTTGATTCGGCGGGCGTAATCGATTATTCTCGGGTCGTCGCGTGTTTTGGCTTCTGTTACGATAGCCGCGCGGTCTTTGGTTGGTCTACTGGAGGGAAGTACGAATGAATACGCTACACAAAGGTTTTCTCCTTATTGCATGCGGAGTGTCTGCGGCATGTGCTGCGGGAGATTTCACGCATGTGATCAATATTCCGTCGGATCCGGTGCCGGCGAGTTCTCGGATCGGTGGGGTGGTTGGCGAGACGACGCAGCTGAATCTCTTTGATACGGGTGTTCTTCCGGGCGGGTTCCTCGTTGCGTTTGGCGGCGAGCTCAATGTGTACGGTGGAACGGTCGGTGACAATCTGCTCCTGGATCACGGGGGGGTCACCAATATCAATGGCGGGTTCATCGGGGATATTGTGCTGCCGCTGGCGGGGAGTGAGCTCAACATCAATGGGGGGGCGTTCGCGGGGCTTATTCAGGCCGACAACGCGGTGCTCAATATCACCGGGGGGAACCTTGGTGGGCTTGTGGTTGCGCGGAATGGCACGACGGTCAATATCAGCGGCAGTGATATCGGTACTGATTTGGTGTCCGATACGCTGAGCATCGAATCGGGGTCGATGGCCAATCTCTTTGTGACCGATGCCGTGCTTGGCGATGGCACGGTGCTTGATCTTGAGTATGGTGTGACCACGGTGCTGGATGTTCGCGGCGTGGTTCTTGAGGGTCACTTCGCGGATGGTTCCGCATTCATCTTTGACCTCGATGACAACTTCGACGGGTTCGACTACTTCCCGACTGGTGCGCTCACCGTGACGCTTGTGCCTGCGCCCGCGGGCGTGGCGGTGCTTGGGCTCGGTGGGCTTGTCGGGTTGCGTCGGCGGCGGGCGTAGGTCTCACACTTCGGGCATCTATACACCTGGGCGAGCTGCTTTGGCTCCGTTGGCTATCCTGTTTTTGTGCCGGTTCGTCCATCGGCTCGGGGGGGGCATGTGTCGGATCATGCGTCGGGTGAGGGGTTGGTGTTGGGGAAGTTGGCGAGGATTTGGGCGGGGGATTGGGTGTCGGTTTGGATGATGGTGACTTGGTCGTCGAGGGCCCATTCGACTTGGCCGTGTTCGTCGCAGAGGCAGAGGAGGCGGGTTTGGGCGGAGTTTTCGGTGGGGAAGAGGTCGCCGAGGATTCGGTTTGGTCGTGCGGTTGACCATTGGGCGAAGCCGGCGCCGAGGAGGATGTCGTGCTTGGCGGTGGGGTTGTGTTTGACGATGGTGGGCATGGGGGAGTGTATGGGGGTGGCCCGATGGAGACTTGGTCTCCTTCGGGGTGTTGGTTGAGGATTGAGATCCCGAAGGAGCCTGAGAAGGCTCCGTCGGGGCGCCCGGTATTTACAAGTGATCTTCCTTTTTCTCTTTAAGTACATAAGACCACGAATAAGTACTTTTCCATGAGCGCATCAAAGTGCTGCAAACCTCGCACTTAAACTCGTCACGCTCTCTTACTGGAAATCGAGTAACTGAAACAGTATATATTGACCCGCACCGCTCGCATGTTTCGTCCTCACATTTTTCTTTGCTCCATGTTTGTGCCATAGGGGTACTCCTTTCATGTTGGATTATTGGATTAACAAAGGCCGGCTTCTCTTAGGCTATTCTTTACTCCTGGTTCCACGATGCCGATGCGTGTTGGCGGTGGGCAAATGTTATCCGAACGAAACTGTCCTGCGGCATAGAGGGAAAGTTGAGCAGCCCCAAAATGCTTTTCCAGATGTTACGCCTCTAGTCGCACATCGCTTAACCATCTCAGCGCCACATCCTGGACACTCTGGGGGTAACACTCCCATAAGAGTAAACAGATTTGAAGGGACTTGGGCAGTTGGCACAAAATATGATGCTGAAATACAGTGAGCGGGTTGGTCGTCGAAGAAGATATGTGGCTTATATTCTTTGAGAATAAGTTCCTTACTCATTCCGCCAGTAAAAAATGTTTGATCTAGTTCGATTCCCCAGCTTTCAAGCGTGTTTAGCACGCGTTGGTCTGACGGAGCGTTTCGGGCAGTAATGAGTGCAATTTCAATTCGTTTGTCCTTAGGGTCTAGGCTTCTTTGGAGGTAAGCCAAAGACAACAGTGTCTTGGCAAACGGGCCGCCTTTCATCGGCAACTCCTTGTGCTCGTCTTCATGCTTGTGAAATGCCATTACACCACTCGACTGATATATACGCTCCGATTCGTCCGAAAATAGTACTGAATCTCCGTCAAAAGCCAAACGGATTTTGGCAACGTCAGATCCATATTGCTCTTTAGGAAGTCCGTACACCATCGCAGAAGCGAATCCTGCTTCATATGCTGATTGGACATCCTCTGTATTCGCAGACAAGAAAAGATCAACGGAGTATGCCCCCAGATATTTGCTTACAGGATCACCTGTTGAAAACACAGAGCGAGTGATGTCTAAGCCGTGATGCCGAATCGAGTTCATGACACGAATCCCAGCTGCCGGTGAATTTCGTGATAGAAGAATTACTTCTATCTTTCTCTCGTCGGGCAAGACATCATTTAATGAGAGTAGAGCCCTCACCATACCGAACGAAACACCAGGGGCGAGAGGGATGTCTCGCTGTTCTTTTTGATATTTATTGTATTCGTATTGAGATCGGGTCTCAAAAACCTGATTCTCTCGGTTAGCATCAAACAGTGCTCGGGAACTAACCGCGACAACAAATCGCTTAGCTAAATCATATGGCATAAATTCTATGCGCCTAATTTCTTAGGTGCATAGATGGATCTTAGTAATCAAAGTCTTCGCCGGAGTGTCCTGCTCCGACTGGTTTGTCTTTGATTTCTACGATGGCGGCTTCGGTGGTCAGGAGGAGGCCTGCCACGCTGGCTGCGTTTTGGAGGGCGACGCGTTCGACCTTGGTGGGGACGATGACGCCCATTTTGACCAGGTCGCCGTACTCGTGGGTGAGGGCGTTGTAGCCGAAGGTGTTGTCGTCGGATTCTTCGACCTTGGATGCGATGACCGAGCCGTCGAGGCCGCAGTTTTTGGCGATCTGCTTGACGGGTGCGGAGACTGCGCGGTGGACGATGTCGATGCCGATGCGTTCGTCGCCGGATGCCTTCTTGCGGAGGGCGGTCAGTGCGCGACGGGCACGGAGTACGGCGGTGCCGCCGCCGGGGAGGATGCCTTCTTCGACTGCTGCGCGGCAGGCGTGGAGTGCGTCTTCTACGCGTGCCTTCTTCTCGGTCATTTCGACCTCGGTGGCTGCGCCGACATTGACTTGTGCGACGCCGCCGGCGAGCTTGGCGAGGCGTTCTTCGAGCTTCTCACGGTCGTAGTCTGAGGAGGATGCTTCGATCTGGTGACGGATCATGTCGATGCGTCCCTTGATGTCTGCGTTGGAGCCGGCGCCCTCGACGATGATGGTGTTGTCCTTGGAGATGGTGATCTTCTTGGCGCGTCCGAGGTCGGAGAGTTCGAGCTTTTCGATGTCGATGCCGAGCTGTTCCATGATGGCGGTGCCGCCGGTGAGGACGGCGATGTCTTCGAGCATCTCTGATCGGCGATCGCCGAAGCCTGGTGCCTTGACGGCGACGATCTTGAGTGTGCCTCGGAGCTTGTTGATCACGAGGGTGGCGAGTGCTTCGCTATCGATGTCCTCAGCGATGATCAGGAGCTGTGAGCCCGACTCGGCGACCTTGCCGAGGATGGGGAGGATGTCCTTGGCGTTGGAGATTTTTTTCTCGTGGATGAGGATGTATGGCTTGTCGAGGACGGCTTCCATGGTGGCGGGGTCGGTGACGAAGTGTGGGGAGAGGTAGCCCTTATCGAACTGCATGCCTTCGACGAGCTCGACTTCGGTCTCGAGTGATTGTCCTTCTTCGACGGTGATGACGCCGTCCTTGCCGACCTTGTCCATGGCGGTGGCGATGATCTTGCCGATGGTTTCGTCCTGGTTCGCGGAGCAGGTGCCGACCTGTGCGATTTCCTTGGAGTTGACGATTGGCTTGGACATGTTGTGGAGTTCTTCGATCAGTGCAGCGATGGCCTTGTCGATGCCTCGCTTGATCTGGTTTGGGTTTGCACCGCTGGTGATGTTCTTGAGGCCTTCTGCGAAGATGGCTTCTGCGTAGATGGTGGCGGTGGTGGTGCCGTCGCCGGCTTCGCGTGAGGCTTTGGAGGCGACTTCCTTGACCATTTGGGCGCCCATGTTTTCGTATGGGTCGTCTAAGGTGATTTCCTTAGCGACGGAGACGCCGTCCTTGGTGACGGTTGGTGCGCCGAAGGATTTTTCGAGGATGACGACGCGGCCTGATGGGCCGAGGGTGACTTTGACTG
>CAXBLA010000037.1:0-13255 GCA_963976625.1 uncultured bacterium | reverse complement strand
CCCGGAACGACATGATCTGCATCGTCCGCATGTCCTGAGCCACAATCCCGACGCAACGGGCGTTTTCGCCCTCGCCTTCGACGATCGGCCAGAGGAACTCCCAGAACTCTTTCTTGTTGATCTTGCCCTCGGCTGCGAACCGTCGGGTCTGCTCGTCGAGAGCGTAGAGCAGCTGCTGACCGGTGGTCGCGCCCGAGAAGTGGGTCCGCTTGAAGAGCGAGCCGCCGAAGAGGCGCAGGTCGCGGAAGCCTTCGCTCGATCGATTGAACGGCACGCCCATCCGGTCGAGCAGGTCGATGATCTTGGGTGCCCAGTTGGTCATCTCGAGCACGGGGTGCTGATCGTTGAGGAAGTCGCCGCCGATGAGCGTCTCGTCGAAGTGCTGGTACTCCGAGTAGCCCTGCTGGCGGGCGACATCGTTGCACGCGTTGATCCCGCCTTGTGCGCACACGGAGTGCGAACGCTTGACGGGGACCATCGAGAAGAGATCGACGCCCATCCCCGCTTCTGCGATTCGGATACTCGCCGCGAGCCCTGCGAGCCCGCCACCGACAACAATCACGCGTTTTTCATCAGCCATTTTAATCTTCTTCGTCTCTGTGCGTCGCTTGGATGCGGCCGCTGAGGAGGTTTGAATCCATCGAGAATCGTTCTGGTTCGACCAACTGTTCGATCAGCCGTCGTGTTCGTGCCCGGAGAGGGTGATCGTGTCTTCGTGTGCCGGTTCTATCACGGGGGTTGCGTGCCCGCCATGCAGAGAAGCCTCGACCTCGACGGCTCGGTCGTAATCGAGCGTCGCAAAGCCGATGATCGACATCCACGCCATGAGCATCAGTGCAGTCCCGAGCCCGGCACACGCCATGCCCCAGCGCTTCTGGGCGGGGCGAGAGATCGTGACGCCCCAAGTGATCGCGGCGGACCATAAACCGTTGGCGAAGTGGAAGACCAACGAACTGACACCCACAAAGTAGAAAATTGCCACGGCCATGCCGGCGGCGGTGAACTCATCGGTCGAGCCACGCAGAGCCGCGGCGAAGGTCGAAGATGCTTCAGCGTGTGACCATTTGGTGCCGCCAGGTACTAACCAGGTCCAGCCCCATCGCAGGGTCGCGACATGGTAGAAGATAAAGAAGATGCCCAGATAGCCGGTGTATCGCTGGAGGGCGTATCGGAAGTTGCCCGCGTACTTGTATGACCCGGTGTTGCCCATGCCGCTCATGGCGTAGTACACGCCGAGGATCGAGTGGAACCCGATCGCGGACCAGAGGGTGACCTCGATGAGCAGCAGCAACGGCATGTTGTTGATGAACTCGACTTCGTGCTGGAAGGTCGCGATGGCGCGATCCATCCAGCCGAACCCTTCCTGATCGGCTCGGGAGTTGAGCCCGCCCCACGCGATGGTGGAGTTGGTGGTCAGGTGGGCGATGAGGAACACGCCGATGGGCACGATGCCCGTCAGCGAATGTAACCGTCGCATGAGAAAGTGGTTAGGGATCGATCCAGATTGTTCGCTCACCGCAAAGCTCCGATGTGGTTTTGGTGATCTGTATGTCTGTTGTGAGCCGGAGAGAGTACGGCTCCACAAGCGTTTCTGTCTGTCAATCTCGTCCTATCGGCCCAGAAGGGGTATAGAGCGTGAATATCGACGATTTTAGAGCGACAGCGAGGGGCCTGCGCCTGGACCCATGCCTGGACCGCCGCCCATCGGCCCGCCGGGGTTATTGGGGTCCATCGTCATCTGTTCGAGCGTGCCGTCTTGGGCGGCCTGCGCGACGGCTTTGCTGACCTCGACGAACTGCATCCGCAGCTCGGTGACGGTGCCGTCGATCATTTCTTGTTCTTCGGCCGTCAGGTTGCCCTTGGTTTTTTCCTGGACCACCGCGAGCAGGTCGATGTTGAGCTTGGCGACCTCGAGCGAAACCATCGCCCGCCCGGACTGATCGGGGATCGCGCCCATGTACATCAGCGCCTGGGTGGCGAAGAGGCTCAGGAGTTCTTTGAACCCGATGACCTCGGGGAGCCCGCCGGGGCCTTGTGTGGCGGCTTGCTCGGCTTTTTGCTTCTCGGCGTCAACGAGCTTCTGCTTCTCGGCTTGTGCAGAGGATTTCCAGTCGTCGTCGATAATGATTTTCGGGGCGTCGGGATCGGACATTTTGGGCTCCATTTGGTGTAGTATGTATCGTAGCGCCCCGCGGATAAAGAGAACACTTCATGATGACCAAACCACGCCCAATCGCCCCTTTCTCGGCTCCAATTTCCGCCCGTTTGAGCCTTGCGCTCGTGTGCATCGCGGGCATACTGAGCGGGTGCTCGAGCTCAAAGGTCGCTACACAACGATCCGAGAACCCGGAACGGGTGTCGCTGAGGGATTTTTCGAATCCCGATTTGAGCAGCCAAGTTACCAACCAACCCAGCGAACCAACGAATGAAGCAGCCAACAGCTCCCCCGCTGCTCAGCAAACCGCCCAACAGCCTCGCCCGATCCCGAGCGAAGGGATCACGCTGAGAAACTCTTCGGCTCCGATCGGGGCACAGACGCCGCTGCTCCCCGATCCGACGGTACAAATCGCGACGGATGTCAACCTCCGGGGCGATGAATCCCTCGAACTGCTCGACGCCAAGATCGGCGATGTGAACGGCAAGCCGATCTTCACCAACACCTTCTTCGCCCCCATCGAGGATCGCCTGATCGCCGAGGCGGCCAGGCTCCCCATGAACCAATGGCGTCAGAGCGCGGGGAAGACCATCGTCGATCGGCTCGACGGGATGATCGCCGACGAGCTGCTCCGGGCCGAGGCGCTCGCGGCGTTGACACCCAACCAGCGTGTCGGGCTCCAGGCATTCTTGAGCAACTTCCGCGATAACCTGCTCTCTGAGAACATGGGCAGCGCCCAGCTCGCCAAACGACGCATCCAGCAAGAGCAGGGCAAGACCCTCGATGAAACCCTCGAACAGAAAGAGATCGATACCCTCGTGCAGCTGACCCTGATCCAGGAGGTCAATCGGCGAGTCAATGTCTCGTGGCGGGACATCAAGCAGCGGTACGAGCGAGACATTGATCAGTACACCCCACCGCCGACCGCGACCTTCCGCGTGATCCGCGCCCCGACCGGGGACACCGGAAAGCAGGCCCAGATCCAGGAAGCCCTCGATGGCGGGACTGACTTTCTCAAGGTGGCCGCGGGCCCGCTCAACAACTTCAACACCGACGGCGACGGCATGCACACGGCCGTGCTCGAAGAGAGCTACGAGACGACCGCGTTCTTCGGGGCTGCGGATGCGCTCAACGAAGCGACCCAGAAGCTCTCGACCGGCGAGTCGGTCGGCCCGATCGAGTTTGGGTCGTCCGTCTACTGGGTCAAGCTTATGCGCATCGAGCAGAACTCCATCTCGCTCTATGAAGCTCAGCTCAAGATCCAGCAAGAGCTCACCATCGAACGGCGCAAGATCGCCAACGACGAGTACCTCGGGCGGTTGATGAACCGGGCGAGCGTGTCGAGCCGCGATGAGGTGCTCATGCGATTGCTGCAGATCGCCGAGCAACGCTACGGCCCGCTCAGCTAAGCGATGGGTCTTCCCGCAGTCATCCGACCACTGATCGCACGCATCCGCAAGCCCAAGTCTAAGTCAGTCTGGACCCGGGGCGAGAACGCGGCGGCCAAGCTGATGAAACACCACGGGTACCGCCTGCTGGCACGCAACCTGCGACTGGGCATGGGCGAGATCGACCTGCTATGTCTGGATGTTCAAGCCAACTGTGTCGTGGTCGTCGAGGTCAAAGCCCGCGTTCGCAAGTCATCAGCGACCCCGAACCCAGAGGCAAATATCACCGCCGCCAAACAACGCAAGCTCCGCTCGCTGGCCAAGGCAATCAGCGCCCGCGAAGACTGCAGGGGCAAAGGGATACGGATTGATGTGGTCGCGGTGGAGTTTGCGCCCGATGTCACGAAGCCGATTGAAATCCGACATTTCAAGTCTGCGGTCGGCGCGTGAAGCCGAGTAGTCTGTGTATTACTCGTCGCCCGAGCCTGTGAACTCGACCGCAGGATCAGGATCGGCATCGGCATTTGCATTGGTTGAATCTTCTTCGAGCAGTTCTTGTGACTCGCCCTGTTCGTTTGGCGGGCGGAGTGAGCCGCGGAACTTGGCTTCGAGCTTGGTTTCTTCGACGGCGTGCGAGTCGATCGACTTGGGGATCATCACCGAGAACATCGAGCCCGAGCCCAGCTCCGAAACCAGCTGGATCTCGCCCTGGAGCAATCGGGTGAGCTCGAGCACGATCGCCAGCCCGAGCCCGGTGCCCGCGTGGGTGCGGGTGTGGGACGAATCGACCTGCTGGAACTTGTCGAAGATGCGTTTCTGATCGTCGGGGGCGATGCCGTCGCCGTTGTCGATGATGGAGATGCGAACCTGATCGACCCCGGTGTTGTCGTCTGCGATGGGCTCGGCCCGGAGGATGATCTCGCCAGCAACTCCACCTCTGGCCCCATCCGTATCGTTGCCCGTGAACTTCACGGCATTGGAGAGCAGGTTGAAGATGATCTGCTGGAACTTCTTGGGATCAGTCTCGATCAGCGGCAGATCAGGCGAGACATCGAGCTTGACCGTGATGCCCTTCTTGCGGGCGAGCGGATGGATCAACCCGACAAGCGCCTGGCAGTTCTCGGCGAGGTTCATGGTCGAGATGTTGAGCTCCACGCGCCCCGCTTCGATCTTGGCCATCTCCAGGAGCGATTCGATCATCTCGAGCAGTGTGCGCCCTGCGGAGACGATGTTGACGAGGTAACGCTCACGCTTGCTCAGCTCATCGGGATCAAAGACGGGTTCGCCATCGCTCTCGGCGTTGATGGCGACTTCTTTTCGGGCGATCTCCAGGAGCAGCTCGGCGAAGCCGATGATGGCGTTGAGCGGGGTGCGCAGCTCGTGGGAGACGCTCGCGAGGAACTCGCCCTTGAGCCGGGCAGACTCGAACAGCGCGGTGTTGGCCTGCGAGAGCTCGGTGAGCTTAATACCCATGGCCTTGTTGGCGTCGCGGAGTTGGTCTTGCTGTCGGCTCAGCCCTGAGAGCATCAGGTTAATGGTCTCGGAGAGCTCTTCGAACTCATCGCCCGTCTCGATCGACGAGCGGGTGTCGAGGTTGCCATCGCGCACAAGCTCGGCGGTCTCTTGGAGCGATTCGACCGGGCGGAGGATCAGGCGGTTGATAATCGTCGCATTGACCACCAACGCCACGGCCAGCACCATCGAGCCCGACGCGAGCACATAGAGCAGGTTGACCACCAGCGACCAGCCAGAGCCGTCGGCCCGGTGCTCGAGGAGCACGACCGAGGTCACCTGGGCGTTGGCATCGCGCGTGGCGCGGGCGTAGCGGTACACCCGGTTCCAACCTTCCCAGTCAGCGTCGAAGTATTCCACCCGGGTCGTGGACTGATCGAACCGTTTCATCGCGTCGCCCAAGAACCGCTCGTCGTTGAGCTGCGCGTCGATCTCGTTGCGTGTGAACGGGCGGATGGTTGCGCCGCCGGCCACGAAGCCGTCGGCTTGGTCGGTCTCGGAGTGGTCTTGCCCATCGAGCTTCGACCAGGTCGCGTAGACCGTGCGGGAGAGCTCGAGCTCATCGTTGCCCACCAGCCCGTTCATCCGAAGCAGCAGCGGCGACTGGGCGATCAGGATGATAAACAGCGATGCTCCACCGAACAGGAGCAGACATTTGGTCGCCAGCGAGAGCTCGCTGAACCAGGCCCGGATGTCGTGGATCGTCGTCACGCGTAGAGTCTATCCCAAGATCAGGTTTGGGGTTGGGTATCGATCACCCGGGGCGTACACTTGATCCCATGAGCACCCCCACGAATACGCCCACGACTACAAAATCCGTATACCTCGAAACCTTCGGCTGCCAGATGAACGAGCTCGACTCGGAACTCGTCGCCGGCTCGCTGGGCGCTCTGGGCTACAAGTTCATCGCGGATATGGATCAGGCCGACATTGTGCTGTACAACACCTGTTCCGTCCGCGAGCGGGCCGAGCAGAAGGTCTGGTCGCGACTTGGCGAGATGAAGATCCGCAAGAAGGAGCAGCCCGGGCTCGTTGTCGGGGTGCTCGGGTGCATGGCCGAACGCGATGGCAAGGACCTGATCGCGCGGATGCCGGTCGTGGACATCATGTGCGGGCCCGCCGAGCTCGACAAGCTGCCCGAGCTGGTGGACAACGCGGTGCGGACCAAGTCGTCGCTGGCCGTCAACGATCCGGAGATCGCGATCCGCCGATCCGCCAAGCAGGTGGCGCTCCAGGGCAGCGCGTCGCGCCGATCCTCGACACTAGCGGCGGCGGGTGACTCGCTCGAATCGCTGGATCTGGGGCGGATGCTCTCGCCGGTGGACTTTGATGGGCGACGCAGCGCGTATGTCCGCATCACGCGTGGGTGCAACAAGTTCTGCACCTACTGCGTGGTGCCCCACACCCGAGGGGCCGAGATCCATCGCCCCCCCGAGCACATCATCGACGAGATCAAGGCCCTGGCCGACAAGGGGATCATCGAGATCACGCTGCTCGGGCAGACGGTGAACCATTACCGCTTCGAGCACGACTCGGCCGTGAGCGTAGACGGTATCGTGCAGCCACAAAAGGGACGAACCTACAAAGGATCGCACAACCGCGACGCCTTCGCGGGCGCGAACACGACCACCTTCGCGGATCTGCTTTACCGGATCCATGAAGAAGTCCCCGCGATCCAACGCCTGCGCTTTGTGACGAGCTACCCGCGCGACTTCGGCGACGATGTGCTGCAGGTCATTCGCGACTGCCCTCGGATCTGCCGATTTATCCATGTGCCGGCCCAGACCGGGTCCAACCGCATGCTCAAGATGATGAACCGTGGGCACGACATCGAAGAGTACTACGAGTTCATCGCCCGGTGCAATGAGTTCCTCCACCAGCCCGAGATCGGCCGCCCGCTGATGCTCGGGGGCGATCTCATCGTCGGGTTCCCCACCGAGACCGAAGAAGACCACGAGCTGACCAAAGAGCTCTTGACGCGCAGCCGATACAAGAACTGCTTTATCTTCAAGTACTCGCCGCGCCCGGGCACAGTGGCGTACGACAAGATCCCCGATGACATCCCGGATCATGTCAAGAAACGCCGAAACAACGAGCTGCTGGTGCTGCAATCCGAGATCTCCGACTCGATTGCCAAAGACCAGATCGGCGGCGAGTTCGACATCATGGTCGAGGGTCTGAGCCGACACGAACACAAGAAACGCGGCACCGATGTCAAGCCCGGCTCGGGCATGGTCGGCATCACCATCGGCGGGGCCGCCCCGTCGGCCCAGGCGGTGCTTGAACCATCGACCGACCCCGCGCACGGCCCAACCGTCCAGCTCTCGGGGCGAACCGATGGCGATCTGATCGTCTTCTTCAATGTCCCCACCGTCGGGCTCCACTCCCCCAACGACTACATCGGGCAGATCGTGCGGGCCAAAATCACCGGAGCCGATAAGCTCACGCTTGAGGGCGAGCTGGTGGGCGATTCGCTCTAGAGGAAGGATGACATCGATGGGCCGAAAGATCAGTCATCGAGACCGGATCATGCTCAATGTGGACGATCTGCGTGTCCGTAGAGATCGGCTCATCGATCAGATCCATACTGTGTTCAAGGATGTCAAACTCGGGGATGGGATCACCCTGTGTGAAGCCGGTGCGATAGATAGCTACGGCACAGATAAAGAACTTGCCCTCGCCCGCGAGATGGATCAAGATATCCATTGGACACAAGTGGATATCGAATATGCTGATCCCGGCAGCAGCGCCATGTTTTTTGTCGATGCCGCTGGATTTCGTTTCTATCTCCCGGCCTATTTGGTGTACACACTCAAGCACGATTTCACTCAGTTCTTCGGCGGTGCCCCGAGCGAACTGAGATCCTCAAACTGCATACCTTCCATACTCAATAGATCGAGCACAGAATCATCGGCGATATCTGATGGCGATGGAAGTCCGTTCGGAAACTTCACACGCCGAGAATGCATGTGCATTGCTCGCTTTTTAGCTTTCTATGCAGAGCTGCAGACAAATGAGTATTTTGATGGGGCGATTGAAGCACTCAAAAATCATTGGGGACAATATCTGTCTATCCAAGAAATGAGAAACCTGCAGAAAATATGGCCAAACCGGCCGAGCTAATCCTCGTCCATCCGCTCGCGGGCTCGGCGTTTGGCCGCGAGCAGCGGGTTGGATGCTTCCTTGTCCTTCTGATCCGCGTCCGTCTCTTTGGGCTTGATGGGCTCGGGCTTTGGATCAGCCTTCGGCGTATTCGTTGGCGCCATGGGTCGGCGGTCGATCTCTGGGGTTTCGGGCTTGGACGATTGTGTATTCGATTTGGACTCTCTGAGGCGTTGGACCTGCTGTGCCCCCACCTTCTGCGCCCCCATTGTGCGCGACACGGCGATGGTCTCGTCGCGGGCTTGAGCGATCCAGCGATCGAACGCCACGCGACGAGCCGCTAAATCCAGCACAAAGAGCACGAACGCGATCGCCAATAAGAGCATCCACATGGGCTGGAGCGATCGACGCTCGATGAGCCCGACGCGATCGAAGAGGTTGGCCGACGCCGGATCATCCAAGGCGAAGACCCGCCCGCCGGTGCGATTCGCCAAGGCGATCAGGGCATTGGGATCGGCGCTCAGGTGCTTGAACTCATCGACGCCCGAGATCTGCATCCCCGCGATGGTCGGCTTCATGGCTTGGCCGCCATTACTTGGGCTGGCGATGATCACATGGACCCCGTTGCTGAGTTCGTCGAGCGAGCCGGTGTACTGCCCGGTGCCGACCTGCACCAGATTCACTGCTCGCGATCGACCGGCGGCATCGAACACCTGCGTCTGGATATCGAGCCCGTCGATCGGCACGCCATCGCTGTCGATCGCGTTGTACTCGATCTGGGCGCTGGTGCCGTCGATGACAAGGCTCAGCTCGCCCGGCTCGTTGGCATCGGTGCGCATGGTCCAGTTGGCGACCTTGGTCCAGAACGATGCGAACACCGGGGATTCGATCCACCGACGCGCCCAGCGGGCAACATCGGAGGTGAACACCGCCACGCGCCCCAGCTCGACCTGATGGAACGCGAAGATCGGCTCGCCCTGATCCGACACGATCGGCGTCGAGACGCGCGGGTCGTCGGTGATCCGCTCGCTCATGACCAAGCCCGAGAGCCCGGGCAGGTTGCTCATCGAGCCGATCACGGGCGAGTCTTGGTCGAGGACGATCGGCGAGATGTTCGCCTCGCGGATGTTGGGCGTGCGGACGACGCGGATGGCTTTGAGGAAGATCCGCGGGAGCACACTGGGCACGCGCACGCGGTAGTAGGTCCCGCCCGAGAGCCGGGCGATGTCGCTCATGCCCTGTTCGTCGGCCTGGTCCCCCACCGCGATCGTCGAGACCTTGATGCCCATGTCGCCAATGGCTTGGGCGAGTTCCGGCAGTTCTTCGGAGTTCTGGGATTCGCCGTCGGAGAGCAGGACGATGTGCTTGGTGCCCGCGTCGACGGATTCGAGCATGTCGCGGGCCATCTTGAGGGCCGGGACCATGTTCGTACCACCGGAGCTGGGGATCGAGCCGATCGCGTTCTTGGTGGACTCGGGCTGGTCGTTTGGCCCGATGGGCACGACCTGGTGTGCATTGGTGGCGAACGAGATCACGCCGACGAGGTCATCGTCGTTGAGGATCTCGATCGCCCCGGCCGCCGAGTCGTTCGCCACGGCCTGCTGCGATTGCGACGAGCCGAGCACTCTGTTTCGCATCGAGCCCGAGGAATCGAGCACCAAAACAACGGCGACCGGCGGTACCATCAGATCATCCGCCACATCGAGCTTGATCGGCAAGATCTCTTCGACCTTGGTGCCCTGCCAGCCGCCGGCACCGAGGGCCTCGCGACCGCCGACGAAGATCACGCCGCCGCCCAGCTCGTGGACATAGGAGTGGATCAACGCGTCGGCCTCGAGCCCGATCGCGTCGCGTGGGGTATTGACGAGCACGATCAGGTCGTAGGACTCGAGCGTGAGCAGGTCGAGGGGGAACTGCGCCAGCGGCAGCGTCTCCACACTCCAGCTTGTTTGGTTGAGTGTATTGAGCAGGGCGTGGGCTTGGGATTGGTCGCTCGCGTCTTGATCGGCGACCACGAGCACGCGTCCATCGCCCGAGCTCATGGTCACGCCGCCGGCTTGGTTGTTGCCCAGGCTGGTGTCGCCGACATAGCGACTTTGCACCGAGCCGCTCTCGGTGATTGGATCGGGGATGTAGCGGGCCTCAAACCGATGCACCCGCCCGGAGCCGAGCTGCACGGGCAGCACAAAGACCTGCTGCCCCGCGACGAGCGACACCCGGCGCATCACGCCTGAATCATCGCCGTTGAGATCCACGGCTTCGTTGTTGTGCTGGAGCAGCAGCTGCCCGGTCGAGTGGCCCAGACTCCGCAGCACCACGCGGACCTCGACGATCGAATCGGGCAGGGATCTTGCCGGGAGTTCGACCGCTTCGAGCACGACTTCCTGCGTGACATTGTACCGGATCGGCACGACATCAATCTGCACATCGCTGGGCAGCTCGTCGAGCGATCCCGAGGTCGTGCGTCCGTCAGAGAAGAGCACCACGCGGACATTGGCATCGGGTGGCAGCTGCATCCGGGCCTGCTCGATCGCGCCAGCGATGTCGGAGCCCTCGATCGCGATGGTCTCGATGGCTCGATCAAGCACGCGGGACTTGGTGGGCAGGGCGATGGTCTGGGCGCGCCCGTCGAAGGCGATGATCCCGAGCCGATCGTTGGATTCGCGCCCAGCGCTGGCCCCAGCCAAGAAGCCCCGAGCCGCCCGATCGATGGTGATGGGCACGCCGAGCTCATCGACGCCCAGCGACGCGAAACTCTGGACGGACTCAGAAGTATCGACCACGGCGATCACCGCGACATCGTTGGCCGTCTCGACGCGGTACACCCCGCTCATCGCGATGCCCAGGATCACAAAGAGTACGACGCGCAGCAGCACCGCGATGGATCGACGGAAGACTGGGATGCCGCGCATCCATCGCCAGCATACGATGCCAGAGATCGGACCGACGAGGCACAGGAGCAGCCACCATGGTTCATCGAACGCGATGCTCATCCATCGTCACCGGATGGCTTGGCGGGCGCCGGTTTGGCATCTGATTTCGGTTTCCCCGAGACCGCGTCTTGCCCTTGGGGCGCGACCTTGCCTCCGTTGCCGCCGTTGTCGATTGCGTCTGCTCGATCACTGACGCGTTTGAATGCCTCGCGCACCAGATGGCGATACTTGCGCGGGACCTGCTGCTGCTCGATGGCCCGCTGGGCTTTCTGGGACGCTTCGCGGAGTCGCTGAGCGGTCTGGCCCGCGTTGGTCGGATGTTGCGACTCGCCTTCTGGCGCGTACCACTTGCCCATCGGCTTGCCCTGCTCGGTCGATTCAGGATCAGACGCATCGACGGGGACATAGTCCGGTCCTTGACCGGTGTTGGGTTCGGGCGCGGGGTCGTCGGGGTCCCTCGGCTCATCGCCGGCGGGCGCAAACCGCGGGTCTGGATTGTCTGTACGCGGGCTTTGCGATCGTGCATTGCCTGGCTGCTCATCCTCGTCAGCATCCGATTGGTCTTTGCTCAGCTCCTGAGCCTGCCTGCGGATCTCGTCGGCTTGGTCCTGCTTGTTGCGACTGCCCTGGCGTTGGCGCTGCATCTCTTCGAGCGATTCCTTGAGCGATCGGGGCTTCCTATCGCCTTCGTTGGACTGGCCATCCGATTCCTGCTCGCCCTGGGCCTGGCCCACGGGGCCTTGCTCATTCGACTCTTGGGCATCTGACGACTGCTGGCCTTGCTCCTGCTCCCCATCCTGCTCCCCATCCTGCTGATCATCGGGCTGATCGTCGGGCTGACCGCCTTGCTGTTGCTGGTTCTCTTGTGGCTGGCTCTCCTTGGGCTGCTCATCCTGCCCGTCGGGTTGCTGCTCGGCTTGGCCTTCCTTTGGTTGGTCTTTGCCTGATTGATTGTCCTCGGATTGCTCGGCAGCAGGTTGGCCCTGCTCGGATTGCTCGTTTGTCTGCTGCTCGCCCTTACCATCGCCTTGCTGTTCTTTGGATTGCTCTTCTTTGGCTTGCTGAGACTCAGTCGGCTGCTGCTCTGATGGCTGGTCACCGGTCGTATCACTTGGCTGCTCGCCGGGCTGCTTACTGGGCTCTTTTCCGCTTTGTTCCGAGGGCTGATCGCCGGGCTGTTCAGAGGACTCCTCGGCCGATTGCTCGGACGACTCTTCGGATGACTGTTCAGCTGACTGTTCTTGGCCTTCCGGGTTCCCCTGTTCTTCCTTCGGCTGATCTTCGGGCGATGCCTCCTCCTGCGATGGCCGCTCGCGGAGTTCGTCGGCCTCCTTGCGGATGGACTCCGCCAGATCCTTCGCGGGGTCTTGCTTTGGGCCCTGCTCTGGAGACTGTTCAGACTGTTCATAGTCATCGGGCTCGACAGCGTTGGCCAGCTCTTCGAGCTGATCGGCGAGCTGCTGCTTCTGCTCATCGCTCATCGACTCGGCCTGCTCGCGCAGCTGGTCATAGGCAGACTGAGCCTCATCGAATCGCTGCTCCTTGATCGCGTCGGCGAAGTTGTCGAGCTGCTGATCCCACGGCGTCTGCGCGTCTGTTGACTGATCCTGTGCGCCTCGCTGGTTCTGGGCCTCGGCGAGCCGATCAGCGAGCTCGTTGGCCCGCTGGCGTTCTTGCTCGGCGTCGTCTTCCAACGCGTCGGCCAGCTCTTCGAGCTTGGCGGCCGTCTGGGCGTTGGCCTGCGATTGATCGTTGACGCCTTGAGCGAGTTCGTCCTTGAGCGATTCGAGATCGTCGAGCGCGTCCTGCACGGCCGGCGATGGCTCGGGCTCGTCGGTACTCGCTTCCTGCTGCACATCGTTGAGGATATCGTCCACTGCATCGAGCTTGGCGATCGCCTGCGTCGGGATCTGCGGCGGCGTCACCTTGGCCCCGCTTTCACCGGCCGGCAGCCAAAGCCCTATAGCGATCGCGCACGCGAGTACCGCGGCGGATCGATACCAGTGCTTAGTTTCAACGGGCTCCATCGCGCCCTCGATCATGGCCGAGCTGGCCGCGGCTTGGGCGTTGGTCATCGCGAGCTCAACAAAGCCGGGTGACCGGGCCTTGGATGTTTCGTCGCTCTCGAACTCGATCGCCGATCGGAGCTGGCTCTTGAGCCCGAG
>CAXBLA010000036.1:0-14200 GCA_963976625.1 uncultured bacterium | reverse complement strand
CCGCCTCGACACCCGCCGCCAACAGCTCTTCCTCGGTCGCAAACGCCGGGCAGCCGAACTTCTCAGCAATCTCCTTGGCCCGATCAAAGTTCGCATCCACCACACCCACCAGCTCGATGCCCTCCATCTCGGCGTAGACCCGGGCGTGGTGCTGGCCCATCCTCCCGACTCCGACAGCCCCGCAACGCAGTGGACGATGACTCGATGATTCAGTGCTCATGGTGTTTCTCAATGTTCTGATTGTTTGTTAGATTCGTAAAGCAGCAGGCTTCAACAGCACTCAGCTCATCTCGGCCAGCGCGGCTTCGATGTCTTCCTTCTTCGTCAATCCCACGAACTTCTTGGCGATCTCGCCTTTGTTGAAAATGATGACCGTCGGGATCGCGCTGATGCCGTACTTGACGGAGATCTCGCGGTTCTCGTCCGTGTCCACCTTGCCCACCTTGAGCTTGTCGGTGTTCGCATCAGCCACATCGTCGATCGTCGGGGCAAGGATCTTGCAAGGCATGCACCACTCGGCCCAGAAATCAACCAGCACGGGCTTATCAGCACCCAAGACCTCAGCCTCGAAGTTGCCGTCGGTAAACTCCATCACATTTGCGCTAGCCATAGATCTAAATCCTTCCGGGTGGACATCATGTTCAATCAACGCAGACGCATCCTCATGACACGCCGACGAGTACGCCCCCGAAGATCGAGGACCATGCGAGATAGTAGCTCCGCGCACCCACCGAGCCCGGAGCGTTTCCCCACAAATCACGCGATCCAGCCCAGTTTTTCAACCCCCACACGCCCCGACCAAGATCATCTTCAGCCGTCAGTTTTCATCGCAGTCCACGCCGCATCAAGCGCCTGCCGATGCGCCCCCACATCATGCACCCGGAACACCCGCGCCCCATGCATCATGTGCACGACCGAGAGCCCCAGCGTCCCCACCAACCGCTCGCCCGGCTCCGAATCCCGCCCAAGGCTCACCCGCCCCACAAAGCTCTTTCGGCTCAGCGCACTCATCACCACATGCCCGAGCCCAACAATCGCCCCCGTCCCCCGGATCAGCTCCATGTTCTGCCCCACATCCTTCCCAAAGCCCAGCCCCGGATCGAGCACGATCAGCCCCCCATCAACCCCGCTGGCGATCGCCCGATCACGCGCATCACGCAGCGCCCCAATAACCGTCTCCAACACCCCATCCCCAATCGGGCGCTGGTCATACGCATCCGAATATTGATCCTGTTCAGGAGCACGCATCCGATGCATCAGCACCAATCCGCACCCACGCTCGCTCGCCAGCCCCAGCATCCCCGCATCCTCACTCCCCGCGGCATCCCCCCCCGACACATCGTTGATCACATCCGCCCCCGCATCGAGCGCCGCCATCGCCACCGCTGCCCGCGTCGTATCAATCGAGATCGGCACCTCGATCCCCGCCTTGCGGATCGCCATGATCACCGGCTCCACCCGCCGGATCTGCTCCTCAATCCCCACGCGCTGCGCACCCGGGCGCGTCGACTCCCCCCCGATATCAAGCCCATCGGCCCCCTCGTCCACCATCGCCCTCGCCCGATCGACCGCCTTGCCCACCGAATCGAGCTCCCCACCATCGCTAAACGAATCCGGCGTCACATTGAGAATGCCAACGCAAAGCGGGCGATCCAAAGGGATCGCCCGCCGCGCAGAAATCTGCCATTCATCGATTGGCTGCTGACCAGTTGCTTGATCTGCTGCATGATTGTCCCGTGGCTGCTCCATCAACAGATTGATGGCACCTCGGCAGGTTCAATCAACACCAGACCGGATCAGAAGTCCATATCTTCGTCGTTATCCTCGAACATCTCAGCGGGCACCATCTCCATGGCCGCCTGGATCGTCTCCATCGGCAGCGCCGCACGGAAGAGCACGCCGCCGCCGTTGGCGCTCATGCCAAAGCCCATGGGTGCAAGCGCCTCAACAGGCTCAAACTCAGGGATCACACCGAACATCATCATCATCGGGCCAGCCGTGTTCATCAGGTGATCAGCCGCGATGTAAGTCTGCATGATGCTGTTCTTGGGGAGCATCGCCGCGGTCTTGGCGATCGACTTGTCGCCCTTCATGGTGTTCTTGCCCGCCGCCGCGTTCGACGCCTTGGTGAAGAACTCCGCGTCCTTGGTCATCGTCGAGACAATGCCGTTGCCCACCTTGGCCATGTAGCCGCTCGGGCCGCTGTCGGCACCAAAGAGCATGCCCATGATCATCGCGGGGTTCATGCCGCCCATCGCCATGCCCATGTCATCCATGCCTTCCATCTCGGACATATCCATCGCGAACTTGTAGCCATACGCATCAACGCCGTTGATCTGTGTTGGCTCGGAATCAATAGCGGCATCAAACTTCATGCCCAGCTCAGCGAGCTCACCGAGCTGCTCGTTCATGCCCGCGTACATCGCACGCGAAGCCTCAAGGTACGCATCGGCGTCCTTGACCTCCATATACTGGATCATATTGGTGAACAACCCGCCCATGACATTGTCCGACGCGCCCATGACCTGGATCCCGCCCTGCACCTCGCCCATGATCATGTCCATCTTGCCATCGAGCATCCCGGTGGTGTCGATCTCTTCGAGCATATCGATGTATTCTGTTGCGAGCTTCTGGATCCCGCTGCCCGACATATCGAACGCCGAAGCAAAGAAGTAATCCATCGAAGGCACGCGATCAAAGTACTTGCCCGCGTTGCCCGCGTTCTGCAGGTACGAAGCCGAGGTCGAGCCTTCCTTAAACTGCACGCCCATGTCGTACGAGATCCCCGCTTCGGGATCGAAGCTCATGCCAAACGCCATCGAGCTGCCGTCGTTGGCGATCGTCTGCATCACATGGAGCATCATATCGAATCCAGCCACGGCTTCCGCCCCGCCCATCATCTCGACCATCTCCGCCTGCGATTCCATCTCTTCCATCGCCATATCGATCTGATCTTGGAAAGCGCTGAAGTTCACATACGCGAACATATCGTTGCCCGCAGCGACCTGCGCCCCGGTCCCGCCGAGCTGCTTGGTGTGCGCAGCTAGGTTCCCGCCCTTGGCGTCAAAGTCACGCACGAGCCCGCTGTCATCGCCCATCACGATGTACCCATCGCCCGCCTGACGGAAGTAGAGCATCTCGCCGCCCATATCCATCCCGTACAGACCGTCCTCGAAACGATGCCCCTGTGAGAACGCCTTAAAATCAGACACGGGCAAGAGCGCCACCATCTCCGGCTCGCCCTCCATGTCCTCTTCGAAGGTCAGCACGCCAGCGACCGAACCCTCAAGATTGATCCCAGGCATCCCGCGCACCATCGAGGTCACCATCATCACCATCGGGCTGCCCTGATCGCCCAGCATGATGTTCGCCGAGTTGATATCGTTGAGCAGCCCCCCAAAGTTCGGGACCACGACCACGGCCTGCGCGTCGCTGGGTACATGATCGAGCACGCCGGGCGTGCCGGCCAGCGCTGGAAGCGAGAGCAAACCCGCCGCCAGCGAGAAGGTGAGTGTGTGTGAAATACGGTTCGTGCCTGCGAGAAGCTGCATGTGCTGTGTCCTTTCGGTGTGCTGTCAGACCCGCCCACGCCATTTCCAAGCGTTGCGGGTGATCCCCTCCTGAGATCGTAGAGATCGGCCTGTAAAAACCAGAGCCCTATAATAGGTTGTTTGGATTCACCGAGCCAAAGTTTCACAAGACCTTTGAGCCGATCATCTAAATCCCTTGTTTCGTCACGCTGGTTGCCTCACGCCTGATGACGCTCAAGGCCCCCTCTATCGCCATACCATACAAAAACCCCAGTCAATGACCGGGGTTTCTGAAATTTGACGCATATAGACGCCCCCGCGACCGGCTCAGACCACCGATTCCTCATCCTCGTACTCGTCTTCCTCATACTCCGCGGCCTCGTCCTCTTCATACTCCTCCTCGTCGCCCTCATCTTCCTCCTCATCCGCCTCGTCCTCGACCTCAAACTCATCCTCGTCAAGGTCCTCAGGGTCGATCGGGTTCCCGTCCTCATCCACATACTCGTACTCGACCTCTTCGTCTTCCTCAGATTCGTCGTCTTCCTCAGCTTCGGCCTCGAGCTCTTCTTCCTCGTCCTCTTCATCCTCATCTTCTTCGAGCTCGTCTTCAAGCTCGCCATCATCTTCCTCTTCTTCGTCTTCTTCGTCTTCTTCGAGCTCGTCCTCTACTTCATACTCGTCTTCTTCCCCATCCTCATATTCAGCCTCAGCCTCCTCATCGTCGAGCGTGCCCAGCACCGTCACCGCCGCCGTCGGCTCATCATCAAACGGGGCCTCTTCTTCATACTCGTCCGCTGAGTCATCATGCTCCACAGCCTCTTCCTCAACCTCCGTCTCGAACATCAGCTCCTGGCTCGGATCCTCCGGATCAGTCAGCTGCGCCCGGCGCGCATCCTCGGCCACCAGGTCCTTCATCGCGTCCCACTCCTCGATCGTGATCAGCACATCGCGCGCCACCGATCCCTTATGGTCCGACAGAATCCCCGCGATCCCCATCAGATCAATCAGTCGGCTCGCCCGCGTATACCCGATCGCCAACCGGCGCTGCAACAGCGACACCGACCCACGCTTGGTCTCGAGCACAATCTCCACCGCCCGATCGAACATCGGATCTTCCTCGGCCGCCTGCAGCGAAGCCGACGAGTTGTTCTCCGACAAGAACACCCGTTCTTCGTCGCTGTCCATCCCACCCTTGACCTGCATCAACGAACGCTCGAAGCTCGGAGCCGCGATGTCCTTGAGGAACTTGACCACCTTGCGAATTTCCTTGTCGTCCACCAGCGTCCCCTGCGCCCGGCTCAGCTCATGGCTGCTCGGAGACAGATGCAACATATCGCCCTGACCAAGCAGCAGCTCGCCGCCCTTCTGATCGAGCACAATCCGCGAGTCCATCCCCGAAGCCACCTTAAACGCGATCCGGCACGGCATGTTCGACTTAATCAAACCCGTCACCACATTGGCCTGCGGGCGCTGCGTCGCCAAGATCAAATGAATCCCCACCGCACGCGCCTTCTGGGCAATACGAATAATCGCGCCCTCTACCTCCTTGGCGGTCATCATCAGATCCGCGAGCTCATCAATAATGAACACCATATACGGCAGCTGCTTGGGCACCCGCGCCGCGTGTTCCTCGGTTTGGATATCCAGCCGATCCTTCAGCTCGTCCCACTCCAGCTCGTTGTACCCACCAATATCGCGACACCCCGCCTTAGCGAGCAGCTCGTACCGCTCGTCCATCTTGGTCACCGCCCACTCCAAAATCGCCGCGGCCTTGCTCATCTCGGTCACCACCGGGCACATCAGGTGCGGGATGTCCTTAAACTGGCTCATCTCCACCATCTTGGGATCCACCAGCACGAGCTTGAGCTCATTGGGCTTCTTCGTATACAAGAAGCTCATGATGATCGTGTTCATACACACCGACTTACCCGACCCCGTCGTGCCCGCGATCAGCATGTGAGGCATCTTCGTCAGATCAGAAATCAACGGCTCCCCGGCCGCATCCTTCCCCAGGAACATCGGCAGCTTCATATCCTCAAACAACGCACGGTTCGACATCAGCTCCTTGAGTCGCACCCGCTCCTTGGTCGGGTTGGGCACCTCGACACCAACCGTGTCTCGCCCGCTCATGTTCGCCACCACGCGGATATTCACGGCCTTGAGCGACCGCGCCAGGTCACTCTCGATCGCATTAATCTGCGAGACCTTCGTCCCCGGCGCTAAGCGAATGTGGTACAGCGTGATCGCCGGGCCGGATTCGATATCGACAACCTCGCCGTTAATCTTGTACTGCTGGAGCGCATGCTCAAGCGACTCGGCCTGCGTCCGGACCAGCTCCTCGAGCTTCTCGTTAAACCCAACCTCGGGCTCCTCGAGCAGATCCATCCGCGGGAACATGTACCCCTCGAGCGACTGCGCATTCTGGAAATCAGCCAAGTCCTCGTCGGTCGCCATCTCCTTGTTCTGCTGGGCAAAGCGCACGGGCAGCTTGGCGATCTTCTCGCGCAGATCATCCTGCGAGAACACCTGCGGCGCCCCCGGGCCGTCGTCTTCTTCGTACTCGTCGTCGAAATCTTCTTCCACCACCTGAGGCACCGGCTTGACCGAGCGCCGGGGCTTGGCCTTCCGCCGTGCCTCGACATCTTCTTCCTGCGCCGCAGCGGCTTGCGCAATGGGCTTCACCTCCACCATCTCCTCATCAATGTCATTAAGCCGGACCATCACCGGCCCCGGACGCTTATGCAGCATCGCCTTGAGCCCCGCGAGCACACCCCCGCTGGCCTTGCGACCAACAAGCCGCCCCGTCTCGCTCGCACGATCCGCGCTCGCATTGGCGCGATCAGCCGTCGAGCCCGCGATCGCCCCCGCCTTAGCGCCCGTCGAACCAACCACCGGCAGCACCCGCTCAGCAACCACACCCCAGATCGCCATCGGCACCTGCCACAGATACTTATCGCAGGACACAATCAGCCCCACCACCGTCGCCAAAACCACCCACACCAACGACCCCGTCATCGCAAACGCCGGCTCCAGCATCCCTGCGCCAACCAATCCAAGCGTCCCGCCCGACAACCCAGGCATCGGCCCAGTTTCAGTCATCAACAACCCAAGGAGCACACACAGCGAACTCGTCAAGACAACCACACCCAGCGCCCGCACGATCGGCTGCGTCATCGGGCGACGCAACAGCCGAAGCGTCAGCAGCAAGCCCGTAAACACCATCGGGATCACAATCCCGAACCCAAAGACCCGCAGCAACCCATACGACATATACGCCCCGATCGGGCCCGTCCAGTTCGCCGTCGTTGCATTGCTCGGCCACACCGCATGCGAGGGCGCATCGCCCGCGTCAAAGCTCACCAGCCCCACAAGCACAAACACCCACAGCGCCCCAAGCACCAACCACCCCACCCGCGCCAGCAGCACCTGCTGCTCGCTGGGCTCGAACGACCCATCGCGCATGCGATAGGGCTTCGATGATTTTTTGCTCCGTGACCCGCTTCTCGATGACTTTGATGACTTAGACATATCTCCTCCTCATCGGCTTATCGGCCCCTCCCCGGACACTTTTGCGCCCCTTCAATCCCCGATTTTCTCCCAGCCAACCCCGTTTTTGGTCAAAAACACCCCTTACCACCCCCCCCTCGCCCCCACCCCGCACAATCCGCACAATTTCACTGATCCGATCAATCCATACTTCAGTGCCCATGCTTATCTGGACGATGCAGTACCAAGCCAAGGATGGCACCGTCGGCAGGACGCCCAACACAACCAAGCACTGACCACACCGGGCATTCAAAAGACTCGTACGCGCTGTGTTTGCGCACGATCAACAACGCCCACACCGAGCCAACGCTCGGCATCACATCGGGATCGGGAAGGATTTCCACATGTCACAACTGCCAAACAACCCCACCACAAACCCAATCAATAACAACACCACCCCAGAGATGACCATCATCGGGGCCGACACCACCATCAAGGGCGAGATGTTCTTCGAGAAATCCGCCCGCATCCTGGGTAACTTCGAAGGCAAGATCACCGCACAGGGCGAAGTCCACATCGGCAACGGCGCCAACTGCAACGCCGCCGTCGAAGCCGAGAAAATTATCGTCGACGGCTCCGTCCAAGGCCCACTCTTCGCACGCGATCGCCTCACCCTCACCACCAACGCACAGGTCCAGGGCGACCTCACCGCCGGCACCCTCGTCGTCGCCGAGGGCGCGACCTTCGTCGGCCACTGCAATGTCGGCCCACACGCCAACGAAATGACCGGCACCACCCAAAGCCAAACCCAACAGCAAACCCAGCAACCACAAACAACCCAGCCCATCACTACCGAGCCCAAGCCAAGCCTCGCCACCCCGCTTGATCTCACCCCGCCTTGGGCCAACCAGAACGCCGGCTCGAGCGTCGCCTAAAACCGACCTCACCAAACCAGACCACCCATCCCAGGCCGAGATCGGTTAACGCCGGACCGGCCATTTTTCATGGCCTCATTCTTCAAACCACCACGATTCCTCATGCGAGACCGCGCCTCCGCACGCGTCGTGACGCCCGAATCGCGACAGGTCACCTGCTACCACTGCGCCAAACCCTCCACCGTCTCCGGCTTCGCAGAATCCGCATCCTGCCCACACTGCGCACGCAACCTCCGCCTGCTGCCCATCGAGATCACCCAAGGCCACTGGGGCTCGTCGATCATGACGACCGAGTCCGTCCATGTCCACCCACAGGCCAAAGCCATCGCCAACCTCGTCATCGCTTCCCACGACATCCTCATCGAGGGCTGCGTCCACGCCATGTGCGTCTGCGGCGGCACCGCCACCATCGCCGCCACCGCCGAGATCAAGGGCGGCATCCGCGCCTCCAAACTCATCATCGAACCCGGAGCGACCATCGAAGGCTCGATCGTCGAAGCCCCCTCCAAAGCCCTCGGCATCCTCGATGTTCAAGCCGCCACCCGCGCCCGACCCGGCACCGGGCCCGCCGCCCAGATCGAAATGAAAACCTTCGACCTCGACGAAGTCCTCGGCCGAGCAGATCGGACGCAAAACCAGCCCCTGCCGATCCGCCCAAAATCGCCCCACCGCCTCCGCGTCGCCCGCTAAAACCTGCTTATTGCGCGATAACGACCGTTTACTTTGCACAATCTGAGGCAAATCCCCTATCCGGCGAAATAGAGCCCCGCCTGATCCCGTTGTGAGTGCATGACCAACGCACTCACACACACGACCAATCACAAGCACATCGCCATCCTCCGCATCCTCGCCGGCGCTCCGCTGCTCATGTTCGGGCTCATGCACCTCACCGGGGCCTCCCCGATGCAACCCCTCGTCGAAGCCGCCGGGCTCCCGATGCCCGGGCTCACCGCCATCGCCGCCCCCATCGCCCAGGTCATCGCCGGGCTCATCCTTCTCTCGGGGGCCTACGCCCGCATCGGCGCCCTCCTCGCCATCCCCGTCATGATCGGCGGCTTGGTCACCAACTTCAAAATCCCCAACGACCAATGGCCCACGCCTTCCGACACCGAGCCCAACATCATGGTCCCCGGCACCGAGCCCGCGATGCTCACCCCCATCGCCATCGTCGTCATCCTCCTCTCCATCTACATCGTCATCAAGGGCGCGGGCCCCTGGTCGATCGACGCCCGATCAGCCGACTCAAGCCCCGACGCCTAAATCAGACGCGTCAACCCGACGCCTAAACCAGAGTTCCAATACTCGGACCAACCAAGCTTCTCGGACGCGCCCAATCCGACAATCCAGTAGGCCAAGCGCCCCCATCACACAACGCCCACCCTTCAGGGCCGAATCCGCAACCCGTGCGTGTCGATAAAGACACCATGCGATCGCCGCCGCACCATCATGCCTTCTCACTCATCGAACTCATCATCGTCGTGGTCATCATCGGGATCATCGGCGCCATCGCCGTCCCCCGCATGTCCAACGCCGCCGACGGAGCCGCCCGCAACGCCGTGATCGGCGACCTGAGCGCCCTCCAAAAAGCACTCGATCTCTACGAAATTGAACACGAGGGTATGATGATCCATGTCGGGGCCGCCGACGCCAAAACCATCTACTACCGCATGCTCAAACGCACCGACCTCGACGGCACCATCAACGACGCCACCGGCATCTACGGCCCCTACATCAACGGCATCCCCGCCAACAAAATCAACGGGCTCGCCACCGTCCGTAAAGACGGCGCAGCCGCCGGCGCCGACACACACGGCTGGCGCTACGACTCCACCACAGGTATCATGGAAGCCGACCACCTCGCCGGCGCGACCGGACGCAAGGGGACAGTCGAGACCGTCAAACAGGCCACGGACAATCTTGTCAAATCCATAGATCCCTGATCTTCACCGGTTCATCGCCCATCACCCCCCTCTCCCCTACCATCAACCATGCCCGATGCGCCCACACCAGATGCGCCCACAACCACACCAACGCTCGTCTACTACGACGGCTGGTGCAGCGCCTGCATCCGCACCGCCAAACTCCTCACCAAGCTCGACCGAAACCGCGGCCGCCTCGCCTGCGTCGATCTCCGCTCTGAAGACCCTCGCCTCACCCTCGTCGAGCTCGACACCGACACCCTGGCCAGTTCGCTCCACACCCGCGCCCCCGACGGCTCCATCACCGCCGGCCCGGAAGCCATCCGCCAAGCCATGAACGCCGTCGGAAAAGGACTCAGCGTCTCCTGGACCCGCTGGTGGCCACTGCGCCCCATCGTCGATTTTTTCTACAAAATATTCGCCCGCAACCGCCTCCGATGGTTCGCCACCCACGAATGCAAGGACGGCGCGTGCTCAATCGACTCCAAAGCTGATCCCTAAAACCGCTCTCCCACAATCCACATGACCAAACCCAGCATCCACATCGAATCCGACACGCACCCAACGCACGGCCGCATCTGGAAACTCGTCGCCACCCAGCACCTCCCCCAACCCATCGACGCCGTCTTCCCCTTCTTCGCCGACGCCTACAACCTCGAAAAGCTCACCCCCGGCTTCCTCAACTTCAAGGTCCTCACCCCCAAACCCATCGAGATGCGCTCGGGCCGCGAGATCCGCTACAAGCTCAAAGTCCACCACATCCCACTCAAGTGGAAAACCACCATCCTCGACTACGACCCACCCCACCGCTTCATCGACAACCAAGACGCCGGCCCCTACGCCCTCTGGCACCACACCCACCGCTTCGAGCCCACCGCCGACAACGCCGGCACCATCTGCACCGATACGGTTCTGTACCGCCCCAAAGGCTGGCTGCTCGCGCCGCTGATCAACAAGTTCTTCGTCCAAAGAGATGTCACCAACATCTTCCACTACCGCTTCAACAAGCTCGAAGAGATCTTCCCACACCCCGCCGAATCCAGCTCCACACGCTGATCACTCCGACTCTTCAAACAACTCGTCCTTCCCGCTCACCAACAACCGCGGCTCCCCCTCCACCCGCTTGGGCTCAATCAGTCCCTTGGCACTCTTCGCCCCCGCATCCTCAAACTTCTTGAGCGTCGGCATCATCCGCGAATCAATCGACCCCACCAGCTTGTTGTACCGCTCCACCGACTGGCGGATCGAATCCCCAAGCTTGCCCGCATGCTCGAAGGCCGTCGCCGCCCGATCGTGCAGTTCTTTTCCTAGCACGAATAGCTCCGCCGCCTGCTCGGTCAACGCGTGCTCGCGCCACCCCACCGCCACCGCCCGCAGCAACCCGATCAGCGTGCTCGGCGACGCCATAATCACCCCGCGCTGGGCCGCCTCGTCGAGCAATCCAGGATTCCGCGCCAACGCCGCATCAATAAAATGATCGCCCGGCACAAACATCACCACAAACTCCGCGCTGTTCCCATCAAACAACGACCAATACCGCTTGTCCGAAAGCTTCTTGACCTGCTCGGTCGTGTGCCGCGCGAACCGATCCATCTGCCGCTCACGCTCCGCATCATCGGGCGCATTGACCGCATCGATGTACGCATTGATATTCGCCTTGGCATCAACAACAATGATCCGTTCATTGGGCAGCGTCACGATCATGTCCGGACGCTGAAGCTGCCCGTCCTCATCGCGCACCGACACCTGCTCCGAAAAATCACAATAGCTCGTCATCCCCGCAAGCTCCGCCACCCGGCGCAGCTGGATCTCCCCATACTGCCCGCGAATCTCAGGGCGCGAGAGCGCCTTGGTCAGCCGCGCGGTTTCTTCACGCAATGACACATGCGCCTCGCCGCTGGCTTTCACTCGCTGATCGAGCTGCGTGATCTGCTGATGCGTCTTATCGAGCGTCTCGCGGATCGGCTTGACCATCGCATCGATCGCCTGCTTCCGTTTATCGAGCTCCGACTGCGACAACGAGTCCGCATCCTTCAATCGCTCGCTGAGGAACTTGCTCAGCGCCTCCTGATTCGCCCGCAGCGACGCCCCCCCGATCGCCTGGAACTGCTCCGTCAGCCGCTTCTCATCGTTGACCAAATCCAGATACCGCTTCTCCGCCCCATCGAGCCTCTCCGCCAGCTGCGCATTGAGCACCGACAGCTCGCCCACCCGCCGAGCCGATTCCTCCGACTGCGCCCGTGATCGCGTTTCGATCTCTTCAAGCTCAGAGCGCAACCGCCCCCCCTCGCCAGCGATCCGCTCATTGTCCGCCCGAAGCATCTCGCCCTCGCCGCGGAGCTTGCCGAGCTCATCACGCACCCCTACCTGGGCCCGCATCAGCACCACAACCCATACCCCAAACCCGAGGCAGCACAACGATAAAACGACAACTGCAGTTTCCATGTCAGGAGTATATCAGGTATCCCGAATCGAATCCCCCGCATATGAGCCACACCAGCACACCCGCCCGCATCTGCCAATTCGGCACCCATCCCATCCCGAAAAACGCTCCTGACACCCGGCAACCCGCCCCAAACCATCCCCACACCCCGAATTCCATCAATTCCCCACCCCCCAACGCCTCCTCCCCCCGCACACCATGGCACGCCCTTTGCCATAGGTAGAGCACACCATGGTGCTCCAACCCGCCCATCCCGATGACCATTCAGCCAACCGGCCAAGCAGCCGGGCACCCCAGCCCAAGGGCCGACTGAACCTCCTGCTCTCCTACGCGGGCTGGCAGGACACCCCCTGGGTCGATCGCCTGCCCATGATCCTCTACCCGATGGGCATCGAATCCCACATTGCTTCGTCGGCCCACGCCGCCCAGCGCGTCATCGAATCCAACCCCATCCACATCGCCGTCGTGGACCTGGCCCTCCCCCTGGGCGACGACCCCGCCGACAGCGCTCAGGCCGAAGAAGCCGGCACCCGGATCCTCAACCTCCTCGCCCGCCTGGCCGCCCCACCGCCGACCGTAGTGATCAAACGCAAAAAAACCGCCCGCGACGACACCCGCGAGATGACCGCCGCCCTCCGCAGCGGCGCCTTCGCCGTCGTCGATCGCCCCCACGCCCAGCGTGAGATCGAGTCCCTGCTCGAGGTCCTCCGCCGGTGCATGAGCCGCCATTACCAGAACCGCTGGCCCGGAGCCAGCTAATCCATTTTCACCATTTCCAGTGTTAATCAGTTTCAGAACCCAACCCGAGGCACACGCCCCGGACAGACCAAACCAAAGAACAAGAAAGAGGAGCATTCACATGGCCACCAAAACAAAGTCAAAGTCCAGCGTCGCGATCCGTCCACTCCACGACAAGATCCTCGTCGAGCGTGACGAAGTCGAATCCGTCACCAGCGCCGGCATCTTCATCCCCGAATCATCCAACACCGAGAAGCCACAGTTCGCCACCGTCATCGCCGTCGGCGACGGCACCCTCAACGACGCCGGCGAACGCATCGCCCTCGATGTCGCCGCCGGCGATCGCATCATCCTCTCCAAATGGGGCGGCACCGACATCAAGCTCGACGGCCAGGACTACCTGATCATCAACGCCGCCGATGTCCTCGCCATCGTGGACTAAGCCATGGAGACTTCGGAGTTCATCAAACTGTGCATTCGCAGTCACAACTCGGACGACCCGATCGTGATGATTCTCGATGGTGTCCCGCTTTCGCTTGTAGTCAAAGGCGGACCACACTTAAGAATCCCGCCAGAATGCATGACCGACGAACTCATGCAAATCAACGATCAAGGTTCATCAGTGATCGGTGATGCTCGGCCCGGAGAAGTACAACTCGGCGCTTCCGTCCAGTTGCACTACGCCGACTCAAAGCGAGAAATCATGAATGAGAACCACTATGTCACCATTCAGACTTCCAAAATCTCGCTCGCAACACTCGGCCGCTTCGGCAAGCAATCGACCATGTTGATCAAGGAAGAACCCGTATGAACCAGTCCCAACTCCGACAAGCCCTCACCGAACTCAACGGCGAACGAAACGCGCACTTCGCCCTCACCGGCATGCACGAATCCGCATCCGTACTCACCATCGCATCCGCCATGCTCATCCCAGAAGAGACCGACAAACTCGTCAAAGTCACCGACGGCCAGAGCGTGTTCATCATCGAAGCCGAGCGAATCGCATACATCCGTATCGGCCTGTAAGTAAACCAAAACCAGCAGCACAAGCCATTCGCCTGTGCTCATAAACAGATTCAAAGAAGGAGCCAACAAATGGCCGCAAAACAGATCGCATTCAACACCGACGCACGCGAACGAATCCTCAAG
>CAXBLA010000035.1:0-18279 GCA_963976625.1 uncultured bacterium | reverse complement strand
TTGGCGGGTCCAACGACCTGCTCGCCCAGGCGCGCCAGACCCCGGTGATCCGCCTAGTGAACATGATCCTCTTCGAAGCGCTGCGTCGCGGGGCTTCGGATGTCCATGTCCACCCGATGGAAGAACGCCTCTCGATCCGCCTGCGCATCGACGGCATGCTCGTCGACGCCTTCTCCCCCCCGCTCTCGCTCGCCTCGGCCATCTCGTCACGACTCAAGGTCATGACCGAGCTCGACATCGCCAACCGACACTCGCCTCAGGACGGCCAGACCACCGTGCGCATCGGGCAAAAGAAGATCGACATCCGCCTGAGCGTCATCCCCACCATCTTCGGCGAGCGCATCGTCCTCCGCCTGCTCGATCAGTCACAAAACGAGCTCGACCTGAGCGCCGTAGGCATGTCCAAGAAGCTCCAGACCAGCCTGATGGACTGCGTCGAACGCCCCAACGGCATCCTGCTCGTCACCGGGCCCACCGGCTCGGGCAAGACCACCACGCTCTACGCCGCCCTCGGTCGAATCGATCGCGCGAGCCGCAATGTCATGACCATCGAGGACCCGGTCGAGTACCATCTCGACGGGATCTCGCAGATGCAGGTCAATGTCAAGCGCGATGTCACCTTCGCCACCGGGCTCCGCTCGTTGCTCCGCCAGGACCCCGATGTCATCCTCGTCGGCGAGATCCGCGACCCCGAGACCGCCCAGCTCGCGATCCAGGCCTCGCTCACCGGTCACTTCGTGCTCGCGACCCTGCACACCAACGACGCGCCCAGCGCGATCCCCCGCTTGCTCGATATCGGCGTTGAGCCGTACTTGGTGACCAGCTCCCTCGTCGGCGTGCTCGCTCAGCGCCTGATGCGCCGCCTGTGCACGACCTGCACCGGCACCGGAACCCAACACGGCGAACCCTGCGATGTCTGCTTCGGCACCGGCTACAAGGGCCGACTGGCCGTCCACGAGCTAATGCTGATGAACGACGAGATCCGCCAGCTCACCGCCCAACGCGCCGACGGCGTCACCCTCTACGAAGCCGCGGTCAACTCGGGCTTCGAGCCCATGAAGATCGACGCCCTCGAAAAGGTCAAGCAAGGCCTGACCGACGAGGCCGAGGTCTTCCGCGTGCTGCATTGAGTGATTATCCGTACATCGCAGCACTCACAAGTAATAAGCCCAGCATAAAACCAATAAATCCTAAACTGATTCCAGGGAAACTCAAGGCCATCACCTTGATAGGCATCTTGATCTGTTTTCGATAGTGCTTGAGTGCATCAACATAGACTATCCGCCGTGATTTGTTGAACCACATGATCAATAGAATCAATGGGAAGAGAACAATACTTGAGGAAAGCCAAGCGAATCTATAATCTATTGATCCTGGAGGCGCTTCACCATAGTCCGCATCAAATGTCAGTGCGCTATACCAGACTGTCATGTACAAAACAATGCTAAACAGCCATCCGATACCACCTAAGACACAAAGCAGCTTCGTAAGACGGATGACCACACTCATTTGAGGATTCACAAGAAGATCCCGATCGATCTCCACCCCGCACTCCGGGCACGGCTGATCAAGAGCAAGATCAACCAGCGAGTATCGGCACACCGGGCACCGAGATGCTGTTTTTGATTCTTCCGCCGTACTGGATTGATCCGATGCTTCGCTCACTCGCCCTCTTTCCCTTGCCTATTGAGGCAATCAGTCCAAGCCCCACCTGCTTCTTGTGCTGCTTCTATCATACAGCATGCCCACAGATAAAGCCGCAGAGAAATCCGCACACAGCCGAGCGTTTGATCGGCTCTCCCCGATGAACTGCGTGCCCGTCACGCTCTCAAACAAAGTCGTCACGCTCGAACCCATCGCCCTCAAGCACACCAACGACCTCACCGATGCGATCGACCCGACCGTCTTCGCCTATATGCCGATGCGATCTTCGGTCGTCACGACCAACGAGGTCCGGCGCTACATCGAGTTCCAGATGAGGCGGACGAACACCATCAGCTTCGCCGTGATCGACAACGCGACCGGGCGTGCGATCGGCTCGACGAGCTACATGAACATCTCGCCCGATCACTACGGGCTCGAGATCGGCTCAACCTGGATCACCAAAGCCGCCCGAGGCACCAAGGTCAACCCCGCGATGAAGCTGCTCCTGCTCGAGCACGCCTTCGACACATTGGGCGCGATCCGCGTCGTGCTGTGCACCGATCAACGCAACGAGCAATCAAAGCGAGCGATCTCCAAGCTGGGCGCACAGTTCGAGGGCACCCTGCGCAATCACTTCATCATGCCAGACGCCCATTATCGCGACACCGCACTCTATTCGATCATCCCTTCGCAATGGGACACGATCCGCGAAGCACTCCTCGCAAGAATCAACAGCGAATGCGCGCAGAAAAAACCCTCGTCCTGAGGGAGAGGACGAGGGTCGAAGAGGAGCAATCGCTCGTTTATGCAATACTCGGAGGGAATCTAAGTGCCGCAAAGCGATGCTCGGAGAGAGAGCAAACTGTTTCGTACACCAGACACTACTACGCACGGCCTTGAACAAAGGTTCATCATGCACACTGCCTGGGAACACAATCGAACGCCGTCGATTGAATATCTATCGGGTACATAATCAATTTTACATGAGAACGCGCTAAATCAGCGTGATTCTGGGGTTTATGCCATAACCGAATCAGGGGGATTGAGCCCGTCATCACGCTCCAAATCAACCCCAGCCGCCCCATCGATCGGCAGCGTTCGCGCGACATCAAGGAATGCATCATAGTTCCCGCGAGTCTCGATCACACTGTCGCCGCCGAACTTCTCCATGAACGCGCTGGCGACCTCGAAGGCCACCACATTCTCCATCACGACACTGGCCGCCGACACCGCGCACACATCGGATCGCTCGTACTGCGAATCGTCCGGCTTCTTCGTGTTCAGATCCACGGACGGCAACCCCTGCAAGAGCGTCGCGATGGGCTTCATCGTCCCGGTGACGACAATCGGTTGCCCGTTGGTCATCCCGCCTTCGGTCCCACCGGCGTTATTCGATGGGCGCACAAAGCCCAGCGATGGCTCGTGCGCACGCGTCGGGTCATACGAGATCGGATCGTGCACGCTCGAACCCAGCTGCTTGGAGCACTGCGCCCCGAGCCCGATCTGGACCGCTTTGAACGCCTGGATCCCCATCACCGCGTACGCGATGCGTGCATCAAGCTTGTCGTACCAGTTCATCGAGGTGCCCACGCCCGGCGGGCACCCGAACACATGGCACTCGACATCGCCGCCGACGGTGTCCTTGTCGATCTTCGCCTGGCGGATGATCGCGCACTGCTTCTCCGTGGTCGCTTCTTCGAGCGTGTAGGTCTCCGACGCATTGCGCGCCTCGATCAATGCATCGAGCCCGTCATGCTCCACAACAACATCCGTCCTCGCATCGAGGATCGAACGAACAAACCCAAACACCTCGACGCCGAAGATCTCTTTGAGCATCAACCGCCCAACACAACACGCCGCGACGCGGGCCGCGGTCTCACGCGCGCTGGCGCGTTCGAGCGTTTCTCTACAATCCGTCGTCAACCACTTAATGCTCCCCGCCAGGTCCGCATGCCCCGGACGCGGGCGGTGCACCGGCGGCGTCCGCTCCAGATCATCCAGCCGCGAGTCACGGTTCTTGACCAAGAAAGTAATCGGCGCCCCGATCGACTTGCCACGACGCACACCCGTCAGAATCTCGATCGTGTCCGTCTCGAGCTTCTGGCGTCCCCCACGCCCGTACCCGCCCTGTCGGCGCAGCAGCTCCGCGTTGATCGTCTCGACATCAATCGTCAGCCCCGCGGGCACGCCCAGGATCGTGGCGACGAGCGAAGGCCCGTGCGATTCTCCAGCCGTCTGGTAGGTCAGTCTGCTCGGTGGGATGGGCATGGGTTGATTCCTTGGTGCTTCGTCGTGCGGCTTACTTAAACTTGATGACCGAGAGAATATTCGAAAAATCGTCCGTCCACAGCTTGGTCTGATCTTCCTCGCTCACCTCATACACCTGCATCCCGTTATCGATCAGGCGTTGCCCGGTCTCGATGCTCCTGGTGATCACCACCCAGGTCGAGGCAAGGTGGTATTCCCGCTCCTCCTCGGGGATCATGCTCACCGTCTCATCGATGACCAACGGCGGGATCCGCGTGGTTGCGTGGGCCAGCTCGCTCGCCAGAGGCATCAGATCCAAGAACCGATTGGAGATATGCAGGACAATCATACCATCGTCATGGAGGCGCTCGAAGTACAGGTTGATCGCCTCGATTGTCAATAAATGCACAGGGATCGCATCCGACGAGAACGCGTCAGCGAGCACGATATCGAACTTCTCTTCATCCGCAGCCGCGGAGTCTTCGAGCAGCTTGCGCCCATCGCCAAGGCGTGTGCTCCAGTCGGCTTTGGACTTGCTCAGGTATGTAAAGTACTCCGGATTCCGGGCGATCGCATCGACCTCGGGATCGATCTCGAAGAAGATCATCTCGTCCTGTTCACGCCCGAACGCCGCGATCCCCCCGGCCCCGAGCCCGAGGAACGCCCCACGGATGCCGTCAGGGTGCAGCTCCTGCACGGTCTTCATGATCGTCCCGCAGGGGCCCTCGCGTGTGTAATAGCCCATCGGCTCGCCCTCGAGCTGCTCGTTGATCATCTGGAGCCCGTGGGTCGTCGTCCCGTGCTGGATCCGGTGCAGGCGGACCTCCATCGGCTCGCCCTCGTACATCACCATCAGGTGGAACGCGAGCACCTGGTGCGTGCCATAGAAGGTGCGTGCCCGGTGAATCACCTCCTGAGCACCCGCCTCGCTCAACAAGATCGCCGTCATCGGCAGCATCAGCGTCAACGCGCACGCCAGCCCGTCCTTCCACACCAGATACACCAAGAACGCAGGCACCGAGGTGGTCATCGCGATCAGTGTCATGTTGATCGGCGAGGTGTCCACCTCCCCGCTCGAGAACACCCCATCAATCCACAGCGCTAGGTCTCGCCCGAAGAACCCCATGAACACGACATATAGAATCGAAAACAGCGGCACACCGACCCGACGCGTGATCTTGATCCGGCGCATCTTGCCCACGCTCATCCCCACCAGGTCCTTCGACCAAGGCAAGATCGAGACTGCCAGCACCAGCGTGATCGAGTATTCCAGGTTCGTATCAAAGAACAACGGCCCGATGATCCCGTTAAAGATCCCGCCCAGCGCACCGCCCACCGACATGTACAAAAAGAACTCCGTCAGGTGCACCGCCTGCGGGCGATCGAGGGCCAGACGCCCGTGGCACACCATGCCGATCGCGAAGAGCAGCATGAACTCGATCAACGCCACCAAATACAGCGACCCGCCCGCGCTAAACTCGCTGGCCATCATCAGCACCATCGCGCTGATCACCAGCATGACCATCGGGCGCGTAAAATCTTTCACCAGCCGCTTCGTGTTGGACCCGAACGCCAGGATCATGGTCACCAGGTACACCACTAGAGGCAGCACCCACAGCAGCGGCAGCGACACCACATCCGTCGTGATATAAGTCGTCACACTCAGCAGCATCGACGAGGGGATAAACGCCAGATAGACCCAGCGCATCCGACGCCCCCAGCTCAGCCGCTCGACCTCGGGCTCTTCCGATGACACCACGAGCGCCTCGAGCTTCCGCAAGCGCTTGGCCTCCTTGGGGGTCAGCTTCTTGGGCTTGACCGTGCGCAGCACCGCGTTGATCGCAAGCACAACAAACAACCCAAACCCCAGCAGCCAGAAATCCCGCTGCGCCATCAACCCCATAGTCGGCTCGAAGATCAGCGGGTACGCCAGAAGCCCGATCAGGCTCCCCGCATTACTCGCCGCATACAGGAAGTACGGATCATGCGCCCGCGCGTGCTCCGTCCGCGAGAACCACCCCTGAATCAACGGCCCCGCGCTCGAGATCGCAAAGAACGGCAACCCCGAGATCAACATCAGCTGCAGGATCAACCAAGGCACCGGGAAGGTCGATGCCTGGGCCGGCGCTTCGGGTGTATCGATCAAGATCCCCGCCACCAACGCGAGCACCAACAGCGACCCGTGGATAATGATCTGCGATCGCCGAGCGAACTTGGTCATCAAGATATGAGCATACAGATACCCGAGCAGCAGCAGCGTCTGGTAGAACAACATACAGGTCGTCCACACCGAAGAACCGCCCCCGAAGATCGGCAGCAGCGACTTGGCGATCATCGGCTGGATCGAGAACAACAGACAAGCCGACAAAAACACCGTCAATGTATACAGAATAACCAAGCCAAACTCCTTCAAGTATCCGTATACAATAGGAGCAAACGCCCCCCGCCGCACCCCCTCGCCCCAATCGAGCCCCAACCAAAGGCCCCCCATGCTCCCAAACGATCGAGTCTGTTTGTGCTTCGGCGTCTCGCTGGGCAAAATCCAGACCTACCTCGCACGCGAAGACCCCAAGGTCGCCTCGCTCATCTCCGAATGCCTCGGCGCCGGCACCGGCTGCGGCTGGTGCGTCCCCTACCTCAAAGACCTCCACGCCCAGCACGCCGCCGGCCAACGCCCCACCATCGAGGGCTCCGCCGAGGACTACAAAGAAGGGCGGCTCCGCTACAAAGACTCGGGAACGAGAGATTCCGAATCAGATCCGAGCACTGACAATCCACAATAAGAAAACCGGGCATCCGCCCGGCTCTCGCTTTCTCTTAAAAAAGTACTTCCAGAACTTACCCCCGCCCATAGCGGGGCAACAGGTCCAGCGGGAACGCCGGATCCGAGATCGGCCGCAATGCCAACGCGAGCAGCGCCAGTTCGTCGTCATCGCCCGCGATCCGGTTGGTACGCAGCTGGCTGCACCCGGTGCACTTGTGCACCAGCAGCCACTCGCCGTCCTGGCGAGACGCCACGGCGATCGGCTCCATCTTCTGATTGCACGCGCTGCGCCGATCACCGATCCGGTCATCGACATGGCGAGACCACAAACACTGCGGACAGTGGTTGCGTTGAGAAGTCCCGTACGATTGATAAGTCACATACCCCTTACAATGGATACATGTATAGCCGCCCTTCTTCTGGGCTCTTCGGTCATGATGTTTCAAAGGTGATTCCCTATCGTGTTCACGCGATCACACGGCTCTTCGGCTCAGTCAAAAACCAAACCAAGAATCGAGCGCGGAACAAAGCCTTCGGCCAGACCCAAAATCACATGGGCCAAGCCGATTGATTGCCAAGCAAACGATAAGTATCAAACAAGTGCTGTCATGCCCGGATTCTACCAACTCCTCCGCGACATTGCAAAGCAAACATGCATAAAAAAACCCGGCACTTGCCGGGCTGTGAATCTAGCAATTAGATTTTTTCAACAAGTCTCGAATCACTCGTCTTCGTCGAGCACACGCAGCGACAGCCCGCAGTTGGTGAGCTTCTCGCCGATCTCGACGAGCGAGGTGGTCCCGAAGTTCTTCACACCCATCAGCTCGGCCTCGGTGTGCGAGCACAGGTCGCCGATCGACTGGATGTTGAGCATCTGCAGCGCCTTGCGAGCACGCACCGACAACTGCAACTCCGAGACCGGCTTGCCCAGCAGGTTCTCCTTGCCCGTGCCCTTGAGCTTCTCAAGAATCTGGCGCCGTGCAACACGGTGCGCATCCTCGCGACCCTGGCCAAGACGCAGGTTCTTGGCTTCGAGCATCGCCTTGATCTCTTCGAGCGATGACTCGCCGAAGTTCTTGTAGCTCATCAGCTCCGCCTCGTTGATGCGGATCAGATCGCCCAGCGAGCGGATGTTCATCTTCTTGAGGCAGGTCCGCGCACGCACGGTCAGCTCGAAGTCCGTCACCGGCGTATCGAGCAGCGCACGACGCTTGAGCACATCGCGCTCGTTCTCTTCTTCGATGACCATGCCCTTGGATGCGATCACATCCTTCATGAACAAACGCGCCCGCGCGTGGTTCGGGTTGGTGTCCAAGATCTGACGCAGGCAGCGCTCGGCCCGGACAAAGTCGTTCTGATCTTCGTACAGCACGGCCAGGTTCATCAGCGCGTTGATCGGCGCGGGCGAAGCCTCGCACACACGCTCGTAGAGCGCCAGCGCTTCTTCTTCTTCGCCGCCCAGATCGAGCAGGTACGCGAGCTGGAACCCCGCTTCGAGGTTGCTCGGATCGGCCGCGAACGCCTTGCGGTACGCGTCGATCGCCCCGTCGCGATCGCCGGTCTTCAAGACCTCGCTCGCATCGCTCAGCAGCGCCGTCGCCGCGGCTGAATCCACCGATGCAGTGCCCGAAGCACCAACCACCATATCCATGGGATCGTTCGTCATAGAGATCTCCTGATCAGCTCGCCTGAACTGTATCTATCTTTACTAAACTAGTACCAAGCCCCTCGGATGCTTACCAAGCGCCCGGGGCAATGAGTCGAGGGTGATGATAGGCATCCAACCCCCACAACTCAACCCCAACCGCCTTGGCCCATCGCTCCTCAAACTGCCCCAAACACCGGCTCACAAAGCCTTTAGCCGGAGTTGGGCACAATCTGCCGATCACAGCCGACCCGTCGTCGGATCGGGCATCACATTGTCAAACGGGTCCAAATCCACCGGCGGCTCGCCGCCTGAATCCGAATCTGAGCCAGACCCAGATCCAGATCCAGTGTCAGAATCCACCCCAGTATCTGTCCCATTCTCAACCAGCGACATCGTCTTCCACTTACCCATCTTAAACCGGAACCCGAGCGCCAGCCCCAGCCCGATGATGTACAACGACGCCCCGATCCAAGGCCCGATCGACCCCAGCTCGGGCATCGTATAGATCAACAACAACCCCAGCCCCGGGATACACACCCAAGACAAGATCACCGTCGCCACGCCCGGCCATGTCGTATCCCCAGCCCCGCGCAGCGACCCCGTGAGCGTGATCGCCACCGCGTCGAAGAGCTGGAAGACCGCCGCCGCGATCATGATCGGCACCCCGATCTCGATCAGCCGTGCAAACTCCGCCGCCGATGTGTCCTGATTGATCAGCAGCCCCAAAAGCTGCTTGGGAAAAATCACAAAGCACAGCGCGCAGAACCCCATGTACCCAAGCGTCAACTTCATCGCCAGCATGGTCCGGGCGACGGCGATATCCGGGCGTCCCATCCCCATCGCCTTGCCCACCATCGCCTGCGTCGCGATTGAGATCCCCACCGCGGGCATGAAGCTCAGATGCATGTATTGCAGCGCGATCCACCCCACGGTGTTGTGGAGCACCGGGTCATCGCCCACACGCTCGCCGCCCATGGGCACCAGCTTAACCATCAGGATCGTCCAGCACACCATCTCGTTGAGGAACATGAACCCGGGCGCGAACCCCACCTTCACCAAGTCCCTGAGGCACTTGACACTCACCCGCCACGCCTTGCGCGTGCCAAAGAGCCGAGCATACCGCGGGCTCACAAACAGCACGAACGGGATGATGAACTCGCCCATGCCCCCGAGCACCGTGCCGATCGCCGCCCCGCGCATGCCCATCGCCTCGATCCCCATCGCGCCCGCGAGCCAAGCGATCGGCTGCGTGAGCGTAGAGACAACTGGCCCGAGCACCGCGTGCTCCGAGATCGGCATCCCCTGCTCGCCAAAGATCAGCAGCAGGTTCACCACGATGTTGGTCAGGTTGCCCACCAGCGCCGAGATCAGCACGACATTGGGGCGATGCATGCCATAAAAATAGTGATGCAGCGAGCGGGCCGTGAGCACAAAGATGCCCCCGATCAGCACGATCTGGGCGTACTCCGTGCTCAGGCTCGCCAGCTGCGGATCTTTGCCGAACATCGCATCAAGCCCGAACAACCCGGGCAGCACCCAGTACATCGGCACCATCAACAGCACGAAGTACGCCAGGCTCATCCACAGCCCGTTCCACACATACGCCGCCCCGCGCTCGGGCGTCTTGGCGCCCAGGTTCTGCGAAACAAACGAGTTGATCACGCCCGTCATCCCCAGCAAAAACGCCATGAACATCCAGACGAACATCGAGCCATTCGATTGCGCCGCGATATACACCGGCTCCTCGCCGATCTCCTTGACCATAAACTTATCGACCAGCGCCATGATGGTGTACGAAGTCATCGTCGCCACCGACGGGATCGCGATCGTGAGCATCTCCCGGATTGCCCCGTCATTGGCGAGGCTAATCTCGACGGACGCGTGCTCCTTGATGCCATCAAGTTGTTCGGGTGACGCGGGCGTGCCCTGAGCTTGCTGATCGACTGGATCAACAAGGTCATCGCGCCCGTTAACCCCTTGGGTTTCGTGCGTATCTGTCATCTTTGTGTACCTGTAATCTGAATTCCGACGGGCTTTGATACCGACGAGCCGGCGCAGTTGCTGCACAAGCTGTTCATCTTTGCGTTAAAAAACGAAGAGTCTGGTTGTCAAAGTCGGAAGTTCATAATGAAAGAGTGTTGCCCCACGCCCACACCCGGTCAAACAGATTCCGTATAAAAACTTTGTTCGCGGCTCACCCGAACCATTCGATCGACCACTCGATCAGCTACTCAATCACCTACTCCATCACTTGCACCGAGCGAGCATTGGCCGCCATCCTCACCGCCAGATCGATCGCGTTGCACATCGACCCCGCGTCCGCGATCCCCTGACCCGCGATATCGAAGGCCGTCCCATGATCGGGCGAGGTCCGCACCGTCGGCAAGCCCAGCGTCACATTCACCGCCAGGTCCCGCTCGAGCAGTTTGACCGGGATCAGCCCCTGATCGTGATACATCGCCACCACCAGATCGAACTTCCCCTCAACCGCGGCATTAAAAATCGTATCCGCCGGATACGGCCCCGAAGCCACGATCCCCGAGTTCACCGCGTGCTCAATCGCCGGCGCGATGATCCGACCCTCCTCATCGCCCATCAGCCCGTCCTCGCCCGCATGCGGATTGAGCCCACACACCGCGATCCGTGGACGCGCATACCCAAGCCCCAGACACGCCTGATGCCCCAGATCAATCGCGCTGTGCACCGCACCGATCGTCAGCTTATCGCGGATCTCATACAGCGGGATATGCACCGTCGCCAGCACCACCCGCAGCTTGTCACCCACAAACATCATCGCGTGCGACTTGGCATTGAGCCTTTGAGCCAGCAGCTCCGTATGCCCCGGATACCGCTTCTTGCCCGCCATCGCCCACGCCTGCTTATTGATCGGCCCCGTCACAATCCCATCAGCAAACCGCGGATCATCCACAGCCCGCTTCGTATCCGCGATCGCCCGCTCCACCCACTCGAAGCTCAGCCGACCGCCCAGCTTGGTCGCCGTATTGCGGAACCGGACATCCACACCCTCATCAATCAGCTGCGGGTCCGAATCCAGCAGCACCACATCGTGCAGATCCGCCGTCGAAGCCATCGCCGATCGCCCATCAACCCGCCACCAGAACGGCTCAACCCCCACCGCATCCGCGGCCACATGCATCGCATGCGACGACCCATGGATCATGTACCGGGCCTTGCTCCGCCGATCTCGATCCGCCAAAGCGCGCACCAACACTTCGCCGCCGACACCCGCCGGGTCACCCATCGAAACCGAAATCGTTGGCTTCTCATTCACACACAATCATACGCACTGTGCTCAGTGATGATGCAGATCGACCACTCAGAGTATCCGCTTCGATCGTGGATACGACCCGAGCACATGCAGCTCCTTGCAGTGCGTCTTGGCGTTCTTGATCGCTCGCACCATCGCAGCATCATCCCGATGCCCGAGCGCATCAATGTAAAACGCGTAGCTCCAGTTCTCGCGCCCGGACGGGCGCTTATCGATATGGCTCAGGTTCACACCTTCATTTTGAAACGCCTGGAGCACCTCGACGAGCGCACCCGATTTGTCCTCGGTGGCGAACATAATCGAAGTCTTGTCGTCCCCGCTCGCCAGCGCCTTCTCCTTCGAGATAATGTAGAACCGCGTAATATTATCCGGGTTGTCCGCAATGTTCCGAAACAGCACCGGCAAGCCATACAGCTCGCCCGCCAGCTCCGAAGCAATCGCCGCCGATCCGGGCTGTGCCCCGATCTCCGCCGCCAGCTGGTTCTCCTTGATCGCCGTCTTCACCGACTGGCTCGTCGACGCATCGGGGATCAACGCCGCGTTGGGATACTGCGTGGTCAACCAGTTCCTACACTGCGCAAACACCTCGGGCTTGGAATGAATCCGCCGCACATCGTGGGGCGCACAGTCCGTGAGCAACATATGACAAATCGCGATCTGCGCCTCGGCGTATACATGCACATGCCCTGCATTGACCGCCAGCGCATCGAGCGTCTCCGTGATCCCGCCCCCGATCGAGTTCTCGATCGGCACCAGTCCATAGTTCACATGCCCGCGACGCACCTCGGTAAACACGCCCTCGATCAGCTGCAGATCCTCATAATCCACCGACGACCCAAACTGCTTGACCGACGCCTGGTGCGAGTACGAACCCGCCGGCCCCAGATACCCGATCCGCAACGGGCGCTCTAATGCAAACGACCCGGACATCAGTTCGCGGTACACGCCCTCGATCGTCCGATCAGGCAACGGCCCCTCGTTCCGCCCCAGCGCCTTCTCGAGCACCTGAGCCTCACGATGCGGCGCATAAATCGGCGTGTCCGATCCACGCTTGAGCTCCCCAACCCCGACCACCAGCTTGGCCCGCTCGTTGAGCAGGTCGACCAGCTTCCGATCGAGCCGATCAATCTTGGTGCGGAAGCCCGCCAGGTCCTTCGAGGCCTGCGCACTCTCGCTCGCGCCCGAACCCGTTTGAGCCGGCTTGGTGCTAGCGGGCTTCTTGCCCGTTTTTTTGGCGGGCTTCTTGGTGGTTTTCTTCGCGGTCTTCTTGGTCGTTTTTTTCGCCATACACCTACGATATCGCCCGATCCGCCCCCCGGTATCACCCCCGATGGCCACTTCACGCAGGTTTGTCCGATAGTCCCCCAAGAACACCGTTTTCACCCGCTCAACGCGCAAACTCCGTCATTCCGGGCCCAAGATCCGAAATCTCCGCCCCCGCATCCCAACAATACACTGTTATGCACACACTCGACTCCACGCTCGTCCTCGCCCAGTCCCTCCCCGAGGGCGGCTCCGTCCCCCTGGGGATGGCACTCATGGCCGGGCTCCTGCTCTGGCTCGTCGGCGCCCGCGTCATCAAGCCCGTCTTCTTCCTCTTCGGGCTCGCCATCGGCGCCTTCGTCGGCACCACCATCCTCCCCCTCACCGGGCTGCCCACCTTCCACCCCGGAGGATTCACCCTCACCCCGGGCATCACCGGGCTCCTCGCCGGTGGCTTGATCGGCTCCTTAGTCTCTCTGGCCATGTTCCGCCTCGTCATCGCCATCACCTCCTCGATGGCCTTCGCCGCCGCCGGCGTCGTTGGCGCACTCATCTTCCTGAGCGCCAACCCCCCACAATCCGACGGCCTCTCCGAGACCGAAGCCGCCCTCGTCGAATCAGGCGAAGACACCGCCGACACCCTCGCCGGGATCAAAACCTCACTCAACGATACGATCAACCGCGAAGCCGCCGAAGAAGCCTTTGATCGCCTCGACGAGGACGGCAACATCCTCAACGACGACGCCAAGCAGCAGATCAAGGACGCCGCCACGCGATCCAAAGAGTTCATCGAGCACATGTACAACACCATCCAGGCCGACCTGGCCGAGCGTCCAGATCGTGAGAAGCTCATCATCCTCAGCGCCGGATTCGCCGGCTTCGCCTTCGGGCTCTTGGTCGGGGTCATGATGCCTAAACGCACCACCGCACTCGTCACCAGCCTCTCGGGCTCGGCCGTCTGCATCGGCGCGACCTCCGCACTGCTCACCGCACGCACCGGGCAACGCCCCGACTTCCTCGACCAATCCGCCATCATCTGGGCCATCGTGTGGGTCATCCTCACGGCCCTGGGGCTCATGGTCCAGCTCGGATTCCTCAACAGCAGTGCAAACAAAAACCGTTCATCAAACGCCGGCGATGACGACGACGATTGACCAACCACAAGCCGCTATCCATGATTCTTGCCTATTTCCGGCGGTTTTCGCATGCACCGCCGCACTCACGCGTTGAGCTGCCAAACACCGAGCGTCCGAAAATATTGAATACTCTCCGCCAGTTGGCCGATGACTTACCAAGGACTTAAAGAACGCGAGAATAACAAGATACAGATCATCACCCGCACCCCACATGCCCAAAGGTGATATCATCTGTCTGCCAAAGGAGCCCTTCATGTCCATGACATCCAAGCAGCGCATGATCCAAGAAACGACCCAACGCCGCGACGAAGCCCTCAACCTCCTCAACTCGCTCATCGACGCCAAATCGATCTCCGAGCAGAACCTCGCCCAGATACACCAGCCCGACCTGATCAAACAAGTCACCGGCAAATCCTCGATGGACACCGCGATCAACTCCACCCGCCGACTCATCGACTCGTTCAACCGCGTCCTCGATGACCTCCGCCGAAACCTCACCGACGAGGACATCGCCCTCATCGGCTCGATCGAAGCTGATGTTTCTAGTCCGATCGCCACCTCGATCGCCTGATCAGCGCCTGATCAAAATCTTCATTACACGCAAGCACCCAACCGAGGAGACTTCACTACTCGGATGCATTATCATTGCACCATGAGCACCACTACTGATCGTTCGCCGAGCCAACTGCCCAACAACTCCAACCCCAGCAATACAAACAACAACCCTCGCCCGACCGATTTCCACGCCGAGATCAAAGTCCCCGGCGTCGGACGCGTCAGCGCCACCCAGCTCCGCATCAAACGCCTCGACGATCGCGCCATCCTCCCCCAATACAAATCAACCCACGCCGCCGGGCTCGACCTGGCCGCCTGCCTCCCCCGCCATGACATGCCCGCATCGGTCACCGTCGAGCCGGGCGAGATCGTCAAGATCCCCCTGGGCTACGCCTGCGCCATCCCCTTCGGGCACGAGGGCCAGGTCCGCCCACGCTCCGGGCTCTCCACAAAGCACGGCATCTCGCTCCCCAACGCCCCGGGCACCATCGACGCCGACTACCGCGGCGAGATGTTCATCGCCCTGATCAACCTCTCCAAAGTCCCCTACACCATCAACCACGGCGACCGCATCGCCCAGATGATCATCGCCCCCGTCGCCCACGCGACGATCTTAGAAGTCAACGAACTCGACGACACCGCCCGAGGCTCCGCCGGCTTCGGCTCCACCGGCATCGCATAAAAGCCAGATCTAAGTTCAGGGCTCCACGATCACCGTGTGATCAAGCTCCACCTCACGCCACCAGATCGGCACCACCCCAAACATCGCCTCCCCCTCTTGGGCCCAGTCGATCTGCGTTTTTATCGCTCAACTGGAAAAATGGGAATGACCACCAGCCCCCGGATCGTGTGTGCCCCACTTGCTGTCGGTGTCCAACGGTACACAGGCACTGCATCGTCCTGATTCCTAAGCGACATAGGGACCAAGCTCGGCTACTCCCAGACAATTTCCGAATGCACATGACGCATTGAATGAGTACACAACTATAAAAACCGCCCGTGATTCTCACGGGCGGCTTCTTCCTTTTATATATCTGTACTGAGTCAAACCGCTCAGAGCTTCAGATCGCCGAGCCCGATGCCGAGCCCGCCGGCATTGCCGATCCCGCCGCCGCTCTTGGGCTTGCTCTTCTTGGCCTGCTCACGCAGACGACGAAGCTGAGGCGTTTCCTTCAAGATCTCCGCCGGGTCACGATCGTCACGACCGCCCCCGCCGCGTCCACCGCGACCGCCTCGGCCACCGCCGCCGCCGCCGCCGCCCTTATTGCCGCCACCGCCTTCTTGCTGCGGGCGCTCCTTGAGCTGCTTGATCGACAGCGAGATCTTGCGATCGTCCGGATCAACCTTGAGCACCAAGACCTGCACCACCTCGTTCTCGGTGAGCACCTCGGACACATCGCCCACGCGGCGCCATTCGAGCTCCGAGATATGCACGAGCCCCTCAACGCCCGGCGCGACTTCAACAAAAGCACCGAAGTCCAGGATCTTGGTCACCTTGCCAGAGAGCTGCGCGCCCTCGACGACTTCGCTCATCGCCGCCTTGTACGGATCAGCCGCAAGCTGCTTGAGCCCCAGCCCGATGCGGTTGGCTTCCCAGTCGAGCTTGAGGATCTGCACGGTCACCTTCTGTCCTTCACTCACATGCTCCGCGACGCCCTTGGCCCCGTGGTTCACGCGGTTGTGCGAGAGGTCGTTGATGTGGATCAGCCCATCGATGCCGCCGATATCAACAAACGCACCGAAGTCCATGATCTTGCGCACGGTGCCCTCGACCGTGTCGCCCTCGTTGAGCCGATCCTTGAGCCCCTCGGCCAGCTTCGCACGCTCCTTGGCGATGATGTCGCGTCGGCTCAGCAAAATATTGCCCTGCCCGCGCCGATCGATCTTCTGCACCTCGCAGGTCATCTTCTCGCCCACGAACACAGACAGATCCGCGACATGGTTGATATCGACCTGCGACGCGGGCATGAACGCCCGGTGGCCGGCGATCTCAAGCTCAAGCCCGCCCTTGTTGGTGCCGGTGACGCGGGCCTCGACGACCTGCCCCATCTCCAGCATCTCCCAGTCGGCTTTCTGCACCGAGCCGGGCATCACGCAGATGTAGAGCGACTCGGCGCTGTCGTACCGCTGCACCGCGACCTCGAGCGAGTCACCCACCTTGGGTGTCTCTTCCTTGAACTGGGTCATGTCGACCACGCCCAGCTCCTTGGGCCCGAACTCAACGAACAAGTCCGATGCACCAACCGAGACCACCACACCGGTGCGGTGCTCGCGCCCGCCGCGGACCACGCGTGGCCCACGGATCTTGCCGCCCGATGACTTGGCGTCGGACGAAGCCGCCCCCGCATCCGCCATCTCGGACATCGCCGCCTCGATCTCGGCGTTCGTCTGCGCATCGAGCTCAGCGGACTGCATGCTCATCGGCGCTTCGTTTTGAGGAGCCGGAGCCTGAGGAGCCGGAGCAGCCGCAGGGCTCGGGGCCGACATCGGAACCGGGGCCGCCGTGGGGGCCGGAGCTGGAGCCGGTGCCGGTGCCGGTGCCGGAGCTGAAGCCGGAGCCGCCTCTGGTTTGGGGGCTGAGTCCTGGGCCGGGTTGGTTTCGTTGGGTTGGTCGCTCATGTTGGGTTCGTTTCTTGTGTACGGGTTACGGTGTCAGTCCTGAAGAAAAAGAATCGGGTGCGTCTGTGCGCCCGCTATGTCGTGATGTGTCATGATAAGGCGTGATATCGTGTGATATGGCGTGATGTGTTCGCGCCTGCTTGGTCAACTATATCCCCCGGCGGATCGATCTCATCGACTATCCGTCGCCGGGCATTGAATGGTTTTGCTGTTGTTCAACATGTGTTCAACAATATGAATATTTGATAATCAGTGAACAGCTCAGGAAAGGGCCGCGGCCTTATCTCCCACCGAAACCGCGATCGCCGCGACGATCCGCTCAGCCGTCCGCACATTGGCAAACCCGGCCTCCGCGTTAATCGCAGGCTGGTTCCCCGATCGCACCGCTTCCAAGAACGCCTCGATCTCCTTGACAATCGGCTCGCCGCCATCAATCTCCAGCGGCTCAATATTAATCAGCTCGGTCCAGTCCATATCCGTCAGGTCCGCACCGCTGCGCAGCTGCTCACGCACCTCACGCATCTGGATCTCGTTGGCGTTCTTGCGGATCAGCGTGCCGGTCTTGGCCGCGTAATCGATCTTGATGTACCCGTTCTCGCCCGTGATCCGTGTCACGCGCTCGGTCTTCATCGCCAGGCGAGAAGCCGTCACATTGGCGACGCACTGCCCGCCGCCCTCTTCCTCAGTGAGATTCCAGACCAAGCGTGCGTTGCACAGGTCCTCGAACTCCGAGATCACCGCCACGCCCGAAGCCTGCACCTCGTCGGGCTCGCGCCCGCCCATCAGCATCAGGACCACATCCAGGTCGTGGATCATCATGTCCATCACCACGCCGATATCCATCGAGCGGAAGGTCATCGGCGACACCCGGTGCACCTCGATAAAACTCGGGCGGATCGGCTCGCCGGTACCACTGGTCGCCTTCTGCATGGCGCGCATGATCGGGTTGAACCGCTCGATATGCCCCACCATCAAGCACGCGTTATGTTCCTCGGCGATTTTCTTGATCTGCTCGGCTTCGTCTGCGCTCTGCGCCAAGGGCTTCTCGATCAGACACGCCACGCCCGCCTTCAAGAACGGCGTCGCGCTCTTGAGATGGAAAGTCGTCGGCACC
>CAXBLA010000034.1:0-25820 GCA_963976625.1 uncultured bacterium | reverse complement strand
TTTGGGCAGTCCCAGCAGCGGATGGCGAAGTTCGAGCTGGCATCGGCCCAGCGCTGGATCAATCAGGCGCAGGTCGCCGACGCACTCACCGCGGTGCTTGCGGGTGTTGATCCCTCCGGCAATCGGATCGATGGGCTCTCGCAGGCGGGCGTGGCTTATCTTGAGTCGCTGGGCTACGCGCCGATGCTCGGACAGGTGGACCCGGCCCAAGCTGCGGTGAATGCCGGGCTCGATGGGCTGCCGGACTATCCGGGGTTTATCGCTCTTCGTGACAATGCAGGGGCACACGATGCGGTTGAAGCCGAGCTGTTTTCTCGCATCGAGTCCATCCAGGCCGATGCCGAGACCACACTCGGCGAGATCGGTGAAGCGCAGGTCCCGTCCGGGCTCGCGACGGACTCGATCGAGCTCTTCGCGGCGGCCGCCGACCCGGAGCACCCAGACCACAGTGAGGCCATCGCGTTTCTCGATGCCCGGCGTCAGGCACTCATCGACACCTTCCGCCAGACGGCGGACGATCGGGCATCGTTGTTCGCCCGCACGATGCTGCTCCAGCAATCGAGCTACCCTGATGTGGTGTACGCGGCTGAGCGTGCACGCTCGTTCGCTGGGCTCCAGCTCCAGGTCAACACCGAGCTGGCGATCGCCCAAGAATCGGTCGGGATCATCAGTTCGCTGGGCGGGCTCGGCGCGGCGTACGCCAGCGGGAACCTGACGGGCGGGGCGTCCTCGCTGGCGAGCGTGGTCTCTGGCGTGTTCGGGGTCGCGGATATCCTCGGCGATGGGCCGCCGAGTGTCGATGACCAGATCTTCGAGCAGATCGTTGGGCTCCGTGAGCAGGTCGAGGACCTGCGCCTGCAGATGAACGAGCGGTTCGACATCGTCGATGCAAAGCTCGATGTCATCTTCGAGACCATGATTACTTCGTTCGGGCTGATCCAGGACGGCATCGAGACCTTGATCGCTGACATTGCTTCGGTGCGGAGCACGCTCGATCGGATCGAGGAAGCACTGTTTGGCTTCGCCCAGAATCTGCTGCTCGTTGATCTCACCACCCAGACCGATGAAGTGCTTGATTATCGCAACAAGACCGGGTTCGACTTGGCGTACAACAACCAGTCGCCGAGCTTTGTGGGCGCGGCCAGCGGGTTCACTACTTTCTCAACATTCACTGCACAGACTTCATCCTTCGCGGGCGTAGAGGACGCTCAGCCGTTGACTCTGACAGTTGACAATGCATCGGACCTGCTCTCGGGCGATGCGGCCGTCGCACGATTGATCAACGACTTCCGTCGTATTCCTTCGGGGCTTTTCACCAGCGATGACCAACCGGTCTTGGGTCCGATCAGCTCCGGGCGCACGCCCGCTCCTGCACCGTGGTCACAAGCCGCGGCTTCGTTTGCTCAGCTCGCCCAGGAGAGCCCGTGGTACTTCGCGTACCTGCTGCAGACTCAGCAGAATGCGGGCGGGAGCAACCCGCCTCAGATCGAGCAGATTATTGACCAAGGGCAGCGGATCTCGACGCTCGCCAGCGCGACGCGCGGGCGCGACGACCTCTTCAACGCCCTGCTGCAAAGAGCGGCGGACGATGTGAGCATCCTTCAATCGCTCGTGGAATCAAGCGTCGAGGAAGCCGGCGAGGATCTGGGGCTTTCGGGCGGCGGGGCAACCGTCGATGCATGGGGCCCGATCGATCAGACCGTTGCCCCCGCGAGCACGCCCGTGAGTTCTATCGCCGGTGCGGGGACAGTGGACAGCACCGGGTTTACACACCGTGGGCATGAGATCTTCTTTGCGGACACCCGGCTTGGCGAATCTGGCGATTACGCTCGAGCCCAGCTCGCCGAGCGTATGGCCATGATGCGGATCACGCGCCCGGATCTGGGTGTTGGATACTCAACGACCATCCAGCCCAACGGCAACGGCGAGATGACCGCGACCATCCGCGCTTCACACGGTTCATACCGCTTTGAGCGCACCATGCGATTCCGGATCGAGTATGACTCTGGATCGGGCTGGCCGAGATACACCGATTTCGAGCCGAGCAGTTTCTACCAGCAGCGTTTCCGTGAGGCATGGACCCGCATCGACAATGTGATCCATCTCGGGAATCTTGTGGGTAACACCTACCTCTCTGGACAGATCCGGGTGAACAACATCCTCCGCATGTCCCGCCTGCGGGTCTTGCAGGACCGATCGAGCACGACCACGGGCGCGATCCAGTTCCAGGCGGATGCCATCGAGACCGGGCTGTTTATGGCTCGTGCTGATATCCGTGACTGGCTGATCGGGGAGTTTGCCAACCCCGGCAGTGAGTACGAAACCGTCTCGGCGAGTTTGGCCGATACCCGTGCCCTGCTCGATGGCTATCTGACGCTGGGCGCATCTGACTCCATCGGATCAAGCGAAGCCCTCCGCTCGGCCCTGCGTGGATTACCCGGAGCCGGGGGCATGTGGCTGGACCTGCCCGAATGGAGCATGGTGATCGCCGCTGCTGACGGGGCGGATTTGGGCGGGCTTGGCGGGCCGCAGATTGCCGATGTACCGACCCTGAGCGATCACTTTAATCAGCGTATGGCGGCCCTGAGTTCGGAAGTCGATCTCGCGATCAACTCCCCCGCTCCTTCCTTCCCCTATGTCGAGTTCGTGCTCGCTGAGTTGCGTGATCTTCGTGACCATGCCTTTGAGCTGGCGATCGACGATACCTATCTCGTTTCGGGCTCGATATCGATCGACGCAGCCGACGGGCTCATGGCCAACGATATCGGCCAGGAGGGGCGCATCGACAACGATGACCTGATGGTTGACCTCGATTTCTTCGCGACATCTGAGCACATGCCGCCAGCGAATGGCTCGCTCACGGTGCTCGCTGACGGGGCGTTCGAGTATGCACCGAACCCGGGATTCGAGGGTGTCGATTCATTCAGCTACCGCCTGGTCGCCCAGGTCGGCGATCCGGATAACCCCGTTGGCGACCCGGATGTGCTCAGCGAGCCAGCGTTGGTGGTGCTCAGGGTTACGCCGGCGGCTTGCCTTGTGGATTATGATTCCAACGGGATACTCGACTTCTTCGATGTCTCCGCATTCCTTGACGCCTTCGGCTCGCAAGACCCGATCGCAGATCTCACCAACGACGGGATCTATGACTTCTTTGATGTCTCTGAGTTCCTCGATCTGTTCGGCATGGGCTGCCCATGACTCGACGGGTGATGGTGAGGCATCAACCGAGTTGGCAAACTTGATCACGAATGCTGGCGGGTGAAGCTCGGGGTGTGTTCGAGCTTACGGCGACTACTCTTTCTGCGACCGTCTCGATTTGAACAGATCTGCCATCCTCAAGGTATTAACTACCCCTTCTTACGCAAAGACCTTACGCAATGGCGATCTTTCACCAGTCTGAACGATTGGGATCTGCCTTCGATGGTTGAAGGCGCAGGCGAAGGATCGTTTGATCACCAAAATGGACTGATGGCATGGATCATTTATGGCGCGAGCGCGAGGAGCGGGACGCGGCTGCGATCCGAGACGACCACGCCACCCGGGGGTTCGACGGTGATCGCAAACGCGGCGGCCTGCTGGACCTGGAGCTTGGCGTCGATCTCGATGATGACTTCGCCTTGTGCGTTGATATCAAAGACCCCGCCGTCGATTGGGCGTTGGGAGAGGAGCCCATCGCCAAACTCCGGCAGATCGCCCGAAGCCCGGGTTGCATCGAAGATCCAGAGCTGGTACTGCTTGAGGGATGGGTCGTTGATCGCGAGTCCTGAGATCCGCATATAGCCCTTGTTGAGCGTGTCGCTCCAGACCACATCCCCGATGACCTCGCCGACCACGGCTGCGTCATCCGTAGAAATCCAATCCCACTGTGTCAACTCGCCCTCGGGGGTTTCAGCGATCAGCGCGAGCCGGTCAGCACCAAGGTCTTGTGGAGCCGGCACAGGCACGGGTCCACGCCCGATGATGGCCACCGTCGCAATGAGCAACGAAGCCGCCGCGATCGCCCACGGGGTCCAACGGATCCGTGTGATCACGGGCTGGGGAGCATCCTGGATCGGCAGAGAAACGGGGGCTTGCGTGCTCGCACTGCCTTGCTCTGCGTATTGATCGATCTGCGACTTCAGTTTTTCAGTGAGCCCTGAGGGGAGTTCAACGGGCTGGGATTCAGCGGCTGCGAGATCGATCATGGCCGCGGCGAGTTCCATCTCCGCTTGGAGTGAGTCCGCATCGAGCGTGTCCTCGAATGCAGTTGGATCATCAATGTTCGATTGACCAAGCAAACGCTCAATCATGGCGTCCATCAACTGATCTTGGTTCTGATCGCCGTTGTTCGGGGTGTGCTGATCGCTCATCGCTTCACCTCCCCACCGTCGCTCGATTTCCGAGCAGCGCGAAGCCCAGCACGGACTTCTTCAAGCCCCCTGCGGATGTGCGCCTTGACCGTACCCAGCGGCAGCTCCGTGGCCTCGACAATCTGCGAATGCGAGAGCCCATGAATGATCGAAAGTTCGATCACGCTGCGCCGTTGCGGGGCAAGCGATTGGAGCAGTGTCATCACGCCCGCGAGCTCGGATTTGGTATCGATCGCCTGCTCGTTGGCACCATCACCAAACCCTGAGCCATCAGCCGACGCGCTGTACTCGGCGAGCCCATCGAAGGGCACGCTCGATGCCCCCTGATCCCTGCGCCGGGTAATCCGGCGGATCGCGTCGATCACACGCCGGCGCGTGATCACCGAGATGAAGGTGGCCTCCGACCCGAGCTCGGGCTTATAGCGATGGGCACTCTTCCAGATTTCAGCAAATACTTCTTGCACGATATCCTCGGCATCATCGGCGTTCGCGATTTTGCGGCGAACCAAAGACCAGACTAAACCAGTGTACTGATCAAGCAACTCACGCATCGCGTGCTTATCGCCTTGCGCGACCCGCTCGAGTATCACAGGTTGTTGTGTAAAGGCGTTCATAGGTTCGGTAGAGTGTATCCCTGGATGTGGATGCGTTCCGAGATCGGTCTTTACGCTCTGTGTTCGAGCCCATCGATGGCCCAGACGCACCATCGATGCGTGACCTCAAAGATTATACACTTTTTTCGATCGGTGTGCGTCCAATACAAATCAGCGTCCGAATCCATGCCCCAACAGTTCCGGAGCCCGCCCGTGGCCGGCTCCATCAACAACCAACGCACCGAATCACGCGAACACATCCCTGTTCACAACTCAAAGGAGACCTGAAATGAACCCGTTCATGACCGCTATCGTTGTCGCTTCACTCGCCGCCACTCCCCTGGCACTCGCCGGGCCAAACTGCGGCTCCAACAACACCGCCATGCCCGCGGCCAGCTACGCCAAGATGACCAATGTCAGCATGACCACCGCCAGCAAGGGCAAGGCCGACATCATCGACACTGCCCTGGCCGCCGGATCGTTCAAGACCCTGGCCGCGGCATTGACTCAGGCCGACCTGATCGACGCCCTCAAGGGTGACGGCCCATTCACCGTCTTCGCACCCACCGATGAAGCATTCGCCAAGCTCCCAAAGGGCACCGTCGAGATGCTCCTCAAGCCAGAGAACAAGCAGAAGCTCATCGATATCCTGACATTCCATGTCGTCCCGGGCAATCTTGATGCCGGTGAAGTCCTCGATGCCGACGCACTCGCTACCCTCAACGGGCAACGAGCACCCATCAACGCCAAGAAGGGCATGATCGGTTCAGCAACCATCGTCAAGACCGACATCGACTGCTCCAACGGCGTGATCCATGTCATCGACTCGGTCATCATGCCGAACACGGACACGATCCTCGAGACCGCAACCTCCGCTGGCTCCTTCACCACGCTGGCGGCAGCACTCGAAGCCGCTGACCTGATCGACGCGCTGAGCGCCGACGGCCCGTTCACCGTCTTCGCCCCCACCGATGAGGCGTTCGCCAAGCTCCCAAAGGGCACCGTCGAGAGCCTCCTCAAGCCAGAGAACATCGAACAGCTCCGTTCGATCCTCCTCTACCATGTCGTCGATGGGCGAGTTTACAGCGATGACGCGATTAAGGCACGCTCCGCCAAGACCCTCGAAGGTACCAAGATCAAGATCAAGGAATCCAAGGGCAAGGTGATGATCAACAACGCGGCCGTCACCGGCGCCAACATCGACACGGCCAACGGCGTCATCCATGTGATCGACACCGTGATCCTCCCGTCGGAAGGGTGATCCATCCAGGCCCCGCACTTGGATCTACAACTACTGCCCTCTACATCCCTTCAAGCCGGCGTGCATCAACTTGCACCGCCGGCTTTTTCTTCTTACGACCATTTTGTGTCACATACCTATTCGAGCAACTCCTTTGCCTGTCGCATGAGCAACGAATGGATTGGAGGCGGTCACGCTGAGTGTCGCCTACGCGGCTGGTGCGCCCAGCGGTCTGGATCGAAACCATGGAGCGGGCAGAACAATCCGGCATCCGGTTCAGGACTAATTCGCCGTCTGAGGATGACGAATCACCGTCTGTTCACTCACCATTTGATCATGGGATTGTTGACACGGAAGTTCGGGGCGGCATCAGCGCCCCGCCCCCGAGTCCACTGCCAGTCAAAGAAATTGCTGGGCTCATCGGCATCAACAAACTTACACCAGATTCATGGCTCAACGCCCTTACAGGAACTGACGGGTGCGCGCACGGGACAGCGGTGACCTTCAGCCGGGCTCGGTTCGTGAATAACTTTTACACTGTGTCTGAAGTAGTTCGTCGAGCCGCTCGAGCTTGCACCGACAGGCCAGAACAAGGAGCGAGTTGGGTGGGTTGGATGTTTCTGGTAGGAACAAGGGGGTTAGTCAGCCTGTGAGAAGCGCTGAGCGGCACGGTCGAGGGCGCGGCGGAAGATCCAGGCTCGCTTGGTCGTGTCCTGCTCAGATTCCGCTTCGGCCATCCCCATCTCGAGCTGTTCAATCCCTCGGCGATCCAGATTGTCGGCGCCTAGGGCGATCATGGATTCCACGGTGATCTCATATATCGTGGCGCAGGCACTCTCTTGGCCCGCATTGAACAAGGGCACCCCTCGGCTGATCGCCAGTTCGTACAAACGAACCGCCTCGTGGTTTAGCCGAGCGGGGGTGGGTGCCGCTTGCTCAATCGGGTTTGATTTCTTTGGAGCGATGACGGCATCAATCAAGTGGATCACCCCATTGGATGCCTGGATATCAGATTGCACGATCTGTGCGTTCGCGATCATAACCTGGCCGTCCTTGATCGAGAACTCGATCTTGTTGCCAAAGTATGAGCGGGCGCTCTGACTGGCGAGCAACTCGTTGCTCGCAATACGGCCGGGGATAATGTGCAGCCCGAGGGTGTCGATGAGCTTGGCACGGTTTTCGGGCTCAAGAAGCTCGTTGAGCGCACCCTCTGGGAGATTTGAAAACGCAGAGTTGACCGGGGCGAAGACCGTCCATGGACCGTTCTCACTCTCGAGCTGGCTCCCGATCCCCGCGGCTTGAATCGCAGCCGTGAGGGTGGAAAGCCGATCGTTCGATGCCGCCAGATCGAGGATCGATCGTGATTCTGGGACAAGGACGGTATCGATCACATGAACGACACCTTGATCAAACTCGACATCGACGGATTCGAATCGAGCACCTGCAACACTCAGCCCATTTGCAAGCTCGATTGGCAAGCTTTGGCCGGCGAGCGATTTGAGCGAACGCTTGTTGAGCAACTCATTCGAGCGGATCACGCCGATGACGACATGATTGCTCAAGATTGTTTGGAGCGTGTCCGTCCCATCGGGGGAGACGAGGAACTCGATTGTTTCTTTGGGGAGATTGGAGAACGCAGCCTCGGAAGGCGCCAGGATGGTGACCTGTTCGCCCTCAGGGAGCTCGATTCCAGAGCGTTCGATCAGTTGCATCAATGTGCTCAGCCCCGCCGAATCTGCTACTGAGCTGAGTGACGGTTTCGAAGTTGCTTGATTTGAAATCTGCTCCGAGCCTATCGATTCCGATGCATCGTATGATCGAATCGAGTCGATCTCGACGCGAAAATCACCAGGCTTCTTGTCCGCGAGGGTCAATCCGATGGATTCGATTTTGGCCGGATCGAGCACCGGGGCTCGGGGCACTCGGCGACCAAATGAGTACAAGCGGAAGTCTTCGAATGGCAACTCGATTGTCTTCCATTCCCCGTCGACCGTGTCGAACTGGGCTTGGAACCCACCGGCCATGAGTCTGACATTCGAGACACGGATGTCGAACTGATAGCTCCTCCCGTCGCCGAGGAGCTTGATCGCGATACCATCCTGGTCCGCGAGTGTTCCTTCGGGGATATTCGTCCTGATTTGTGAGAAGCCGCCGTTGTTCGCGAGAGAGAGCTTCCCCGAGAATACCAGCTTGTCGGGATCACCTTGTGTGATTCTGCCCGACGATCGTCCACCCATCACACCGTCAAGAACAACACGCCAGGTATCGACACCTTGCTCAAAGTCAATATCGAGCGGCGGGGCCACCCCAAGAGCTGAGGCAGAGAAGATGGTTGATATTGCCCAGATTTTCGGGTGAAATCGCATGGTGAACCCCTCAGTAGAGTTTGAATCGGCATTGGCAAAACGAATCGGCTTTGACGCTTTGATTTCGTGCACTTCAGACAGCTGGACGCATTTTTAGAAACAGAAAACCAAAATATGAGTTTGTTTACCGATCAATCCCATTCGAGGGTGAGATCAATCGCTGACCTGCCCCCATTGTTTGTACCACTGCCTATGTTAGGGCAGTAGCGTTCCTTCGTCCCACCAGAGGGCTGCGGAGCGAAGCGGAGCAGCCCTCTGGTGGAGTGATCCGTGTTTCAGGTGCCGGTGGTCGATACCCAAGCGGACGCAGATGCTGATGGAGCACTTGGCGTAATCGGCAACGAGAGCGAGATCATCACATTCTCGACATGCGGGAGCAACTTCGATACCGAGATCGCGATCTTCGATGCTTCCGGCAACCTCATCGAACAGAACGATGATTTCTGCGGCCCATCACCCGCTCGCCAGAGCCAGATCGACATCAATCTCTCGGCCGGCACCTACTACCTGGCCGTTGGTGGCTACGACACGATTTTTAGTGATAACTTCGGAATCCAAACCAATATCAACGAGATCTGCGGCGAAGAGGGCGATCTCGAACTCGCGGTCGGGAGCTTCTCTGTGAGCGGGAGCCTCTCCGCCGGGCGTGCCCTGCTCGTCAGATTCGAGATCGATGAAGCGACTGGTTGTCCTGCTGATATGGATAACAATAATGTACTTGATTTCTTCGATGTTTCCGCATTCCTTGATAGCTTCGGTGATCAGGATCCAATAGCAGACTTCACCAATGACGGATTGTTCGACTTCTTCGATGTCTCCGCATTCCTCGATGCCTTCGGCACTGGTTGCCCGTAAGGATTCGCATCTTCACTGATTGAAAGCACCCAACCACAACTCAGGCATCCGTGTGCCCAGCCGCACGGATGCCTTTTTTTGCACACTGGTCAATTGACCCAACACGGTTCGTTTTCTTGTATTCGAGTCGAACAGCGAACTCCCGGAGACTCGACATACCCTGTGCTTTGCCCCCAAAACGGCCGAAACGGCATCACTTCCGCGACGCCGTTCCGTATACCTTGAAGACCTTCCAGAGTATTTCAAACATGCCGCACAATACCGCTGGCCCCCTACTCGCAAAATGACTGATGCAAGCTGGTTTAGTCTGGACACCCCGCCCCGAATCCATCGAGGAATGCGGAGACATCGAAGAAATCAAAGATCCCGTTTCCATCGAGATCCGCCGTGGGGCTTTGGGCCACGAATGCATCGAGGAACCCGGATACATCGAAGAAATCGAGCACGCCGTTAAGATCGATATCCCCGGGGCAGACCTGGCCAACCAACAGCTCTGTCCCTGTGTTGTAGATCCTGGTGACGAGCCCGTCGGGTGCGTCTGGTGCCAAAACCGAATCGAATGCCCCGTCGATCGAATCAGCGGTGACGATCGATCGGACCCAAGCGCCCGATGGTGTGAACCCCTCTACAAACCGGACATCGAGTGTCCCCGCGAGCATCAGTTGGGCTGTCGAGTTGAGCGAATCGCCCGACTCAGGAGCGAGCTCGATCTCTAATCGCCCTGAAGGCGTGAACTCAAAGAACTGCGAGAGGTGAAAGCTACCCAATGGGTAGCCTGGGGCAAGCGCGCCGTTCATCTCGATATTGGCCAGGGTTCTGCCGTCGCCCTCGATCCGATGTCCAGCACCGATACGGATTTTATCGATATCACCCGATCCCACATGGAAAGCCCCGTCTCCCTCCGGGTCAATAAATCGGAAAGTGCAGGCCCCTTCGAGCAGGTCCCCGTTGAGCAGCACGATCGAGCCGATACCCGGATTCGCATGGCTTTCTTCAATGACGATCGTTCCGTCGAGGATCAATCCATCGTTGACAATGAATGAACCGCCCGAGTCGATCGTTGCATACCCATCAAAATGGAGATCAGAAAAGTTCGTGGCGAAGTAGATTATCATTTCAGCACCTGATGTCACTTGGATCGTTCCGCCGATGAAACTGGCCCCGACTTCGACTCTTAACAACCCGCCCTCCCCATCTACACGCAGCACACCCTCGTCAGATTGAGTGAATGGAACGGTTATGGCGAACTCGGAGCCATCGACGGCTTCGATGAGGGCTTCGTTGTGAACGCTCCCATCAGTGAACCACATTCTCGCATCAGACCCAATCATACGGATAAGCCCATAATTGATGAGGTTTGCGTTTACTCCACTCCACACATCAGTTCCATAGATCGTGTGATCAGCAGCGTGTACGAATGTAGAAGACTTCGAGCTGCCCAAACCACCTGTCAGCTCTACGGCCCCCGGCCCCATGAGCGTTGTATTGTCTGAGCCGTAGACGCCCCCCTTGATGAGGCCATGATTGCTGATCAGCCCACGGATGCTGAGTCCGCCAGTGATTTGCGCGTTGAGCAGGGTATCGATCAGGGTCAGCGAATCGGTTTCTATCTGGGCACCAAAGACGGAGGTGATGGTCCCACCCTCGACCGAGCCGGCGAGCTTGAGAACGGTCCCTGCATTCGCGGCCAGGATGCTCGAGCCCTTGAGCTGTTGGATATCACCTTCGAGCGTGAGCATCGCTCCGCTTTGAGCGACGATCGATGCTGTACTCTCGATATCGCCGATGAATGCGAGCTCTTCGCCGGCCACATTGGCGATGATACCCAGGCGATTCTCATAGTCGCCCATGATCGTCCCGTAGCCACTGATCGGGTAATTACCTACGATCGACGATGATTCGTCGAAGTTGAGCTGCGGACGCAGGCTGGTTCCTTCTTGGGCTTCTAGACGGATGGTCCCGGTTCCTGTGAGCACTGTGCCGTCGAGCATGTTCACTACTCGGCGATTGGAACCGGTTGTGCTCACGATCTTCAGGTTCACATTCTCGAGTTGAGTATTGTGGAGCGTTGTCTCCGTGCCTTGGCCGAGCTCGATATCGAAGTTGCCTGTGATGCGTGAGCCGCGGAGAGTTGATCCGCTTGTGGAGATGACGACCCTGCCACCCAGGGCCGAGCTCAGTTGACCTCTATCGATATCTGATCCGAGGAGCCGAACTTCTGATCCGGGCCCGGCGGCTAGCAGCGAACCCAGTTCTCCTTGGGTGAGGATTACATTATCGATCACGAGCGAGGAACGCGTGTGGGCGGCGAGTGTCGAGTGGTTGAGCATATGGCCATCCACAAAGACGAGTTCGCTGTTGGCTGTGCTCGCGATGAACTGGCCGTTGTTTTCGAACCGCCCCGTCATGCGGCCATCGCCCTCTACTGTGTGGCCGACGGCGTTGGTCAATGTCTCACCGATTGCTACTTCGAGGACAGTATGCTCGATCGCGCCTTGGTGAAGCTGGAGTGTGCCGTTGCCGGTGAGGATGGAGTCGCCGATGAAGCGCAGCATGGTCGGGTCGAGCGATCGCTTCGGATTGACGCTGATGAGCCCAGCGTTGTGGAGATCACCCACCAGCGAGAGCGACGCGTTGCCCAGGAGTTCGACGCGTGCAGATGGGTTGTTGATCGAGAGCGAAGCCGCTTCGTATTGGGATTGGAGGAACACGGTGTACGGCGTGGTGTGCCCGAGCACGAGATGGTCACCCAGTTCCGGGACTAGACCCGTGGACCAGTTTGTTGCTTCTCCCCAGAGCCCGTATTGCGGGTTGGCCCACTCCACAGGGCCCGCGAATGCGAGCTGGCCCATGCACAAGAGTGTGATCTGAGCGATTGAACTATATCTGTTCATAATATGGCCATCCAATACATGTATATCTCCATTCACGGTATCCTGAGGAACTCTTGGTCCATAACGGATTACGAGACCTCCGGCGAGTACACCAACTGACAACCACGAGCAGCACCATCAAAGAACCGAATGGAGCGGCCCGTCCCTCCACGCTTACGGGCAGCCCTCGCTGTAGAAATCAAGGAACTCAGAGATATCAAAGAAGTCGTAGAGCCCGTCTTTGTTGAAGTCTGCGAGGGGGCGTTGATCTGAAAAGAGCTCAAGGAAGAGAGAGATATCGTAGAAATCGACGGTCTTGCTCAGGTCGAGGTCGGCTCGACAGGGGTTGGGGATGCTCAAGAAGACTCTGTCATCGTCTGGGGTCGCACCTGCCCCCCCGGAGCCGCCCCCTATGAGATCGAGCACGCCATCGCTATTCATATCGAGTGCGTCGACAGCTGAAAACTGATAATCATTGATAGAAATCGAGGGCAAGAACTCGCGTGGGGCTGCTTGGAACATGATCGTAATCGAGCTCGTCTGCTCTCGCGTTACGGACGCGGAGCATGTGAAGAGATCGAGGAGGCCGTTGGCGTCCAAATCAGCGCTGTGAACCTCCAACCCGCCGTTGCCCGCGATGTACACCGGCGCTGCCGAGATGCCCGAGGGTGAGCCATAGAGGATGACGATATCGCTTTCTCCATCAGAGTTTAACGGAGCCCTCAGGAGTATTTGGATATCCTCGTAGCCGTCTTGATCGAGATCGCTGATCTTGATCCAGTACTGCTCGATCCCCGGCGTTCGATGGTTCTGTGTTGGGATCTCAATATCTTGTGTAAATCGTCCATCGCCATCGTTTTCATAGATCGCGATGATCGGGAAGCCATCTTCTGCCGGGCCTTGGATACTCACGAGTTCAAGAACGCCGTCGTGGTCGTGGTCGATGAGTGCCACGGTGTTTGTTCGATTTTCATACGCTTGCACCTGTGAGAGCGGTCCGGGCGTGAAGTTCCCATCGCCATCGTTGAGCCATACCAGTACAGACTCGTTGTGTTGGTCAACAATGAGCAGATCACCACGGATGAGCATGTCGATATCACCATCTGAATCCACATCACCGACTGCGAAGCTTGATCCAACAGTTGAAAACAAAGATAAACCGATATCAGCGAGCATCTGATTGTAATCGACCACTTCATTCTGATTCCGCTGAATCAACTCTTGGCCTATCTCGGGGAGTTGTACATTCGGGAAAATTGATGGGATCACCATACTTCTCCGGGCATCCAATGAGATGATATCCACACGCTCATCGGTATCGAGCTGGGTGACCACGGTGCGGAACCCGGTGCCATCGCCAGCGAAGCTGATATTGGTAGGATACTCCCAGAGCCCGTCGGGTTTTCTCCTAATCACTCTTAGATGAGTGAGGGATGAACGGATGATCTCCGGCTTATTATCTCCATCAAGGTCCGCGTGGTTGAGATGATAGTTACTTCTTGATGCGATCCCATCCTGAGCGTTCAAGAATACATCAGGCGAGAAAGGGTTGCCCAGTGTTGCCCAGAGCATGACGCCTTGGTTCTTGGTCAGGAAATTGGACTTTGGATCGATCGGCGCATCCCTGTATGCGGAAGTGAGCACGATTCGATCCAGGGCGCCGTCGTTATTGACATCGAGGTAGACATCCGAGTTATTGTATTCGGAATGGGGATACTGTTCGGGTTCGATCAAGCCGTCGCCATGGATGTCGGGAAGCCTTGATACACCGAATCGGCCATTCTGGTTGAGGAAATCGGTCACCATGAACGCTCGGTTCGAGTCTTCGAATGGCTTGATGATGACATCGTCGATGCCGTCGCCGTCGAGATCTCCTGGCGAGTGAAAGACATTCGCCCACCCCCAGCCAGCACGGACTGGCCAGTTCGAAGAGTTGTTAATCTCAGGAAAAATGTAGATCGGTATCTCTCTCGTTTCTTGCTCGACAAAAGGAGCGAGGTAGAACCCATACCCGTTTACATTGATTCCGATATCGCCGTTGACCACCACATCGACCAGCCCATCGGCGTTGACATCCACGAAACCAGCGACTCGACCTACATCGAAGTTTGTGGGCTCGATCGACCATTGGGTGAACGGTTCGTATCCAAGATTGGTCTGCTGGGACCAGTAGAGGTCACTTTCGGCGATGATCAGGATATCAAGGTCGTTGTCCCCGTCGAAGTCAGAGAATCTGAGATCCCGAACCTCGTCATCATCAACAAAGATGTCCCGTTCTAGATCGAGGGCCCGTGCATACACGCCATTACCCTCATTGTGCCAGATTTCGATCGCGAATCCATCAGGTGTCCACCGCACAAGATCTTCATCACCATCGAGGTCTGTATCGATGTAGAGAATTCTCGGTGCACCATACATGCCCTCAGAAGCAAGGATTTGTTGGCCGGCGACAAAGCCCTTGGGTGTGGCGAGCATTGGGATAGTTGTTTCATCGGTTGCGATGATGAGATCGTTGAGCCCGTCGTTGTTGTGGTCGTGGATGGAGAAGTCGTATATAGAGCCATCAAAGTCGCCATCGATGGTGTAATTGAAGGGCGTGGGTTGGTCGAATGTGCCTTGTTGATTCTGGAGGAATACCCAGGGGGCGCGTTCGTTGTTGAGCGTCTGGGACGAAGCCCTTGCGAAGATCACGACGATGTCATCGAGCCCGTCGTTGTTGATATCGCCAAGGCGTTGGAGCACCGCGTCGAGGTGCTCGTCCCATTGGAAGTCCTCGAAATCTTGGATATCGCGGGGGTAGGCCGGGTCAGAGACTGGGACGATCGGGAATGTCTGCGTGATCGCGTTCGAGGTGGCCATGCAGAGCACGACACTCATCTGGATAAAAAAATTCGAAATATAACTCACAGTTTGCTCCAAAGATACAGCGGGCCCGAAAAGCACTGATATCGGCCACTCTCAGGTTGCTTTCTCATCATAAACGAGGTAGGTGCTGTTTTTAACTGAAATCAATAGATTTGATCTGGATTTCGCATGAATCGGAAGCTGGCATCTCACAGACTGCCTCGTTTTGAGCCGCTGTCGCATCTCACTTGATCATTGCGATAACCCACTGCTACTTAAATACTGACCTCTATGCGATAGGATCGACGCTGCATCTCCAAATTGATCTCGCGATTCTGTGCGCCTGAGATCTGGATAGGGTTTCCGAACTCCAGGCAATATGCATCTTCATTTAGAACCCGCCGATAATCAGTTGCCCAATTATCGTTTTCAATGACTCATGTTTGCCCACTCCTTCTCATGACACCCTGCACTAAACGCGTCCAAGAATGCTGAGATGTCGAAAAAATCAAAAATACAATCACCCGTAAAATCTGCACGCGGATCATCGGCTCCGAAAAAATCCAAAAAGGTAGAGACATCGAAGAAATCTACGAGTCCGTCCTCTGTGAGATCCACCCGGCATGAAGTTGGATCAGTTTTGTTGAGCAGTATACTCAATCCTCGTTCTGCACTCGCATTGAGCACGACAAGATCGAGATCGCCATCGAGATCAAGATCGCTCATCGCAAGCGGTGACGGCTGCCCACCAACGCCGTAGCACTGAACCCTTGAGAGCCCACCTTGGCCATCGCCCATGAGGATTCCGACATTGTCATACCCGGATGTGATTGCGAGATCCTGGTGCCCATCAAGATCAAGATCACCGAGTACGATTCTTCGCGGATGGAAGCCCAGATCCACATCAAACGCCCCTTGGAATGCACCTGTTGCCGAGCCGAATAGAACACGGATTGCCCCATCGCCGGAGTTGACCATGATGATGTCTGGATAAGAATCTTCATTCAAATCACCAAAGGCCATATCGGTCGGCTTGAGCCCCGCTGGGTAGATGTCTGACTCTAGAAACGAGCCATGCCCATCGCCCAGAAAAATCTGGATGGTCCCATCGGCCTCCGAGTGTTCCCCGCTGCGTAGCAGGAGAATATCAAGATGTCCATCTGAGTTGGTATCATGCAGCTGCGCCTTCTCTAATCGGGAACCATTCGAATAGACTTCCGCAGCTTGGAATGTCCCGTCGCCGTTGCCAAGATTCACCCCGACCCCTTGGAATCCTGAAATAACCGCATCAAGCACTCCATCACTATCTACATCACCTAAAACGAGCGAGAATGAACTAAAAAAGCCAGTCTCACTTACAACCGGCTCGAAAAAAGTACCGTCAAGACGCCCCTTCAAAAACTCGATCTGTCTTGTGTGATCACCCAACAAGATCAAGTCCAGGATTTTGTCTTGATCGGCATCTTCAAGTATCACATTGCTTGGGTACGAGCCGGTGCTTAAGAAGATGGGACTCGAGAACCCACCGGATGCTTGTGCGAAGAGAATGCTTACCGCGCTAATCCCTGATTCAGTTTCGGGCACTACGATATCTGGGAAACCATCTGCGTTGATATCACCAACTGCCACAGAGTCTGGAGAATAAAACTGCCACTCTGGAGGCGTCTCCGCGGCGAACTCGCCTTGTCCATCACCGATCAATAGGGTGAGGGAGTTGTGATTCACCGCCAGGATATCGATGAAACCATCGCTGTTGAAATCTGCTTGTATGCTTGATCTAGGTTGTTCACCGACTTCGTACAAATCAGTGTTGACATCGATTGGGTGATCTTTCTTTCCAAGGAGCACGGCAATGTTTTTACTCCGCTGATTCGACACGATCGTATCGAGGAGGCCATCGTTATTGAGATCGTTTACCGCAACAAAGACTGGATGCTCACCGAGGGTTCGATCGGTAGAGTCGACGAGCGATCTATCCCTTCTTCCGTAGAACACATGCAAGCGGTCGAGCCTATAGTTTGAAACCAAGAGATCGTCGTTTCCATCCTGGTTTAGGTCTGCAAACTGAACATCACTCGGGCCGCCCTTAAGGTACTGCTCAACGGGTGGGCGGAATAATCCGCCGGCTCTTCCGATGTACAGCTTCAATATTTCTTGGCTTTGCAAGCATACTGCAAAGTCGGGAATCCCTTCGCCGGTGAAGTCTCCAATCGCCAGGCCCTCCGGGCGCCCCCCGACATTGATCGTGGAATATGGATCGAGGGTGCCATCGGAGTTGCCGAGCAAGATGGCTACTGTGTCTTCGCCTTGGTTCCCTGTAAGCACATCGAGGTCTCCGTCCCCGTTCACATCTCCGGTTTCGATCACAAAGGGACCGAGACCAGTCTCATGTATGACAGGATCAGCAAATGTCCCGTCTCCCTGGCTCATAAAAACAAGGACCTGGGATGGATAAGCGCCGGCGAGTATATCAGCAAAGCCGTCCAAGTTGAGATCAAGCAGCGCAATCGTGCGCAAATCTTCATCTTGATTCGGATAGATCATCTGCGGCTCTTGGAATGTGCCGTCACCGTTCCCTAAAAGTACAGACAGGGCGCCCCGGTCAAGCAGGGCGACATCCATGGTGCTGTTCTGATCAAAGTCGCTCGCTTGAGCAATATATATGGCCTCGGAGTTGTTTGTCTCGGGCCCATCGAAGATGAACACTTGATCATCAGGGCTTGCTCCGGCAATCGGGGAAAGCTGTAGTATGCCGCTTGCAATTGCAAGAGAGATCGAACGATTAATCCGGCGCCTCGAACTATTTCCGGGCGCACACCATTCATTGTTATTCATCATCTACTCCTGCTGGAATACGCCTACTCCGGCATACTCTATCTCTGCCTTGTATCATCGTGTGTGAAAAACCTGATGTTTTAACAAGCGTTTCTGATATCTGTTACGGACACCCTGCACCAAACGAATCGAGAAACGCGCTGACATCAAAGAAATCAAAGATCCCATCGTGTGTAAAATCAGCGACCTCGTCCTGATCCCCGAAGGCATCCAAGAACGCGGACACATCAAAGAAATCAAGAATCTCATCACCTGTCAGATCGGCATCGCAAACTACTGGACATCCGCTGATATCGACGATCAAGAGCCTCGAACTCTCATCCGACAGGTAAGCCGTGTCTCCATCAACGGCGACACTGACTGCATCTTCAAATGGATCGTACGCCCCCATGAATACCGGCTCTGCGGAATCACTGATATCCAAAATATGAAGACCTGTACGATTGTCAACCACATAGGCCCTCGTCTCTGCGATCGCAAAATCGGTCATATAGAATGGGGTCCTATACGCCCCCAAGACTACCGGCGCTTCCGGATCAACGACATCAATGATCATCAACCCGAATACTGAACTCAGAGCATACGCTGTGGTGCCCTCAACATGAAGCTGGAAGGTCCTACTGCGATCTGTATAGTGCGAACCCAAAAGCGCCGGAGCGGCAGGATCATCAACATCAATAATCAATATCCCGAACTCCTCATCAAGAATATAGGCCGTGCTATCTACAACGGCCACATCCAATGTCGCACTGTCAGGCAACTCATAGACCCCAAGCAGCGTTGGTGTCGTTGGCTCGCTCACATCGAAAATCTGCAGACCTACATAATCAACCGAAACATAGGCCAAGTTGCCCGTGACGACTAAGCCGTTCGCTTCGTAACCAGTAGTGTTCGAACCGAGGAAAGTTGGTGCTGATGGATCACTGATATCCAGAATCTGAAACCCTGAGTATCCCGCGGCCAGATATGCTCTCGTGCCGATCACAGTGACTTCAAAAGCCGGCTCTGGCAAGGCGTACGACCCAATGAGTTCCGGCGACCAGGGATTACTGATATCAATAATCTGAAATCCCGCAAAGTTTGTGACAAGATACGCTATATCCCCATCGATGACGACATCATTCGCTTCACTCTGTGCGATGTATGAACCAAGCAGCGCCGGCGCGACAGGCTCATCGATATCAATAATCTGAAGCCCAGATCTGTCGTCAGCAACATAGGCCGTCGTACCCAGAACACATACGCCTATTGCTCGGTGAGGCGTATCGTAAACCCCAATGAGTTCAGGAATCGCGGGGTTCGTCACATCAACAAGAAGCAGGCCCGAGTTCTCATCTGCAATATATGCTGTGGTACCAACAACAGTAACATCTATCGCTTCCCGAGGAGTATTGTATGCCCCCAAGAACTCCGGCGATGCTGGATCGCTGACATCGATAATCTGAATGCCCGAGCGGTCATCAGCTATATAAGCTCGATCGCTCTCAATCGCGACAGCATAAGCTATATCAGGCGTGTTGTATGATCCGAGAAAAATCGGTGTAGCCGGATCAGTAACATCGAGCGTCACGAGGCCCGATTTCCAGAATGCGACGTATGCTATGTTATCTCGGACCACAACTTCGTATGCCCAATCTTTGATCTTGTATGACCCAAGATGTACAGGCGATGCAGGATCACTGACATCAATAATCAACACGCCCCCGGCCAAATCGGCGACATACGCTATCGAGCCCACAGCAGTCACCTTGATCGCCCTGTCCGGGGTATCAAACGAGCCCAGCTGGACAGGCGCCGATGGATCACTCACATCAACGATCTGCAGACCTGAGCTACCGTTGGCGATAAACGCTGTCGTACCAACCAAGTCCACCCCATACACAAAGTCTGGCGAATCGTATGAACCAAGGAACTGCGGAGCTGCTGGATTACTGACATCGAGGATCTGGAGCCCTCCGATAAAATCACAGACATACGCTGTCTGCCCTTCAACGACAACATCCCACGCTTCACCAGGCGTGTTGTACGAACCAAGCAAAGCGGGAGCGGGTCTCTGCGGATCACTCACATCGATGATCTCGAGCCCTGTTTGAAAATCTACGAGATAGGCCGTGCCGCCCACTACAGCAACATCGAACGTTGTACCTGCGGTGCTATACAGCCCAGTGATCTTCGGTGACGCAGGCTGACGAACATCAATGACTTGAAGTCCGTCTGCACTACCGACATAAGCAGTCGTGCCTTCAACAGTTAAACTGCCATATGTCTCGTACCATCCGATCTGTTTGGGTGCTGTGGGATCGCTGACATCAACAATGTGAAACCCAGTCAGATGCTCACTGATATAGGCAGTATCGCCCACAACGGCAACATTACCCGAGCGGCCGTATGCCCCAAGGAAAACAGGTGTTGACGGATCACTGACATCAATTATCTGCAGTCCAGATTTACTATCAGAAACATATGCTGTTGTACCCTCGACCGTAACATTTATGGCTTCGTCAGGCGTGCTGTACGAACCGATGAGCAACGGCTCGGCCGGATCGCTGACATCGAGGATTTGAAGACCATCAAAACGAGCAACGACATACGCAGTGGTGCCAACGATCTCGACGTCACGAACATAGTTGAGAAGCCCGTATGCTCCGGCGATCACGGGCTCCACTGGATCACTCACATCGATGACCAATAAGCCAGATTCGTTATCCGCCACAAAGGCCTTATCTCCTTCGATGGCAACTTCAAAGGCATACCCTGGAGTATCATAAACCCCAACGAATTCCGGAGCAGTTGGATCACTGATATCAATAATTTGTAGCCCAGATTCACCATCAGCCACATAGGCTAAATCCCCTGAAACGGCAACTCCGTACGCCCGGTCGGGTGTATCCAATGCCCCAAGAAAATTTCGGTACTGGCACAACACACCGTCCGCGTTTGCCAACTGATTGGCGGCTGAGAGCAAGCTAATGACTAGTGCTGTGATGAGTGCAAATGTTGATGAGGCTGTTGATTGAGTCATGTGGATTAAATCTCTCGGTGAATCATGTGCGTGTGATGAGTGTGAATATGAACGTACATCTTTAAGCATGGAGTGCGTAAGTATGAGTAAAACTAGAACGCCACCTTGGATCGATTACGGGCAGCCTGCCCCGAATGCATCGAGAAACTCGCTGACATCAAAGAAATCAAAGACCCCGTCGTCTGTAAAATCAGCGACCTCACCCCGATTCCCGAACCCATCTAAAAACGCGGACACATCAAAGAAATCAAGAATCCCATCGTCGGTCAGATCCGCGATGCAAGATTCTGGGCAAACGCTGACATCGATGATCTGAAGGCCTGACCGTTGATCAGCGACATAGGCGGTAGTGCCTACTACGGCGACACCGGTAGCCATGCCTGGCGTTCTGTGCCATCCGAGGAGCGCAGGAGTTGTGGGATCACTGATGTCGATGATTTGGAGTCCAGAGTCACCTTCCGCTACATAGGCTGCAGAACCCACAAGGGTTACACCACCAGCACTGCCGGGCGTGTCATGTGATCCAAGAAAAGCAGGTGATGATGGATTACGAACATCGATGATCTGGAGACCTGAGCGGAAATCAGCGATGTACGCAGTAATGCCCACAATGGTAACAGCAGAAGCCCGGTCAGGAGTGTCATATGATCCGAGATAGTCTCGATATCGGCACAAAGCACCATCCGCGATCGCTTGCGGGGTAGCGAATGAAAGCATGCCCAAGATCAATCCCGTGATAAATACTGATAATAGTGATGCTGCTGATTGATCCATAGAGTGCATCTGCTTTATATGAATTTTGCGCGTGTTTCAGAATAAGTGAATGAGGATTTTATCACACCCCCAATTCCTCATCTGCAGGACTGAGGCCACACCACCCATATGGCTTAAAGTATCTCCAGAAAATCCTTCCCATGATGGTACCATTATCAACTGTACAACACAAGGGTTTTGCCCGGAGTGCGCTGAAAGAAATGGCAAACAGCCTCTCGTTCTGAGCCCTGATTTTATAAGAAACCCATAGCCCCAGGGGTGCAACACCCTATCCGGACCTTCGGCGGGAGATGAATGCCGTAAGCATGCCAAATTTGCTTGCTATTGATCGACCGGATCACATCCAGCTCATAGCCAAGATCGAATTCCTCCACCAGACTGACCCAGATCATCCAATCATAGCGATCCGACTGGGCTTCTCTCACCACACAGAGCGCCTTGAGAGTATGACCTGATCTAGATCATAGAACAAGTAAAAATCATCTTTGCAACTACACTCGCTCGATAAACATCTCTTTTGCAGAATCATAAATTTCAAAATTGAATATTAAACTAGAGCGAACTCTCGAAATCTGTACCACCTATTGTTACTCAAACCAGGAATCACCTGACAGCATCGAGGCAGAGGACTCAGTGTCAACGATCGATTCAATGTCCGGCATACGCTGATGCCTCGCCGTTTACATCCTGCTGAACCAACCTTGAGCCATACAGATTCTTTGAACTCCTGGCATCTCAAACTACATTCAATACGAAAAATATCCATCCATCATTCCACCGAATAGATTCTGCCCACTCCGATTCATTACTACTCAACAGCGAACAAATCATGAGGCCCTCGCCTTTTAAATCATCACAAGCGACTCTCTCGCTGCTTCGGGCAAGATTGAGCAGCATTGTTCAAACAGCGATTTCGCGGCAACTCGACATCCCGTGCTTCGCCCCATAACGGCCGAAACGGCATCACTTCCGCGACGCCGTTTCGTATACCTTTGGTTGTAACGGAGAAGGGGGGATTCGAACCCCCGATGAAGGAGACCTCCATACTGGATTTCGAATCCAGCGCATTCAACCGCTCTGCCACCTCTCCATAAGGTCCTTGAGTATAGCCCGCCGACCCAGTAAGGCCATCAACAAGCCGACGGGATTGTGTCCCCGCCCGCCCCTTCTATCCGAAAATGGGGTATGCCCGCCCTGCTTCCACTCGCCCAGATTCACGCACAAGAAGCCAGAGGGCTCGGCTCGGGCTTCGTCCTCGCCGACTGGATCGTGCTTGGGGGATACTTCCTGATCTTAGCCGTCTCGGGGTACTGGCTGAGCCGAAGATCGGCCGGCACGACCGAGGCCTACTTCCTGGGCGGGCGACAAATGCCCGCGTGGGCCGTCGCGATCTCGATCGTGGCGACCTCGCTCTCAGCCGTCACTTTCATCGGCGTGCCGCAGGGATCATACAACAACAACCTCACCTACCTGGCGACCAATATCGGGATGATCATCGCCGCCATTGTCATCGCGTTCGGGTTCCTCCCCGCCTTCTATCGGCTCAACAGCGCCTCGATCTACGAGGTCCTCGAGGCCCGTTATGGATCAGGCGCCCGCAAAGCCGCCAGCGTGATGTTCTTGATTGGGCGCACGCTCGCGTCGGGCGCTCGGATCTACGCCGGGGCTATTCCCGCTTCGATCCTGCTCTTCGGGCTCGAGCGCGGGATGGAGCCAGCCAACCTCATCACGGCCATCGCCCTGCTCACCATCGTCGGGATCGTGTACACCCTCGCCGGCGGGATCAGCTCGGTTATCTGGTCCGATGTGATCCAGTTCAGCATCCTCATCGGGGCGGCGCTCATCGCGATCGTGCTGATCGTGGGCTCCTTCACCGTGCCAGCATCCGAAATCCTCACCCAGCTCCAAACCGGTGGCCCCGACGGCAGCTCAAAGCTCAAGCTCTTCGATTGGTCGTTCGACCAGACCCACTCCTTCTCGATTCCCGCGTGCGTCATCGGGTTCACCATCCTCGGCATCGGCTCCTACGGCACCGACCAAGACCTCGCCCAACGCATGCTCACCTGCAAGTCCGCCAAGCAGGGCGCATGGTCCGTGATCTCGGGCATCCTGCTCGGGGTCCCCACCGTCGCGATCTTCCTGACGGTCGGACTGATGCTCTGGGTGGTCTACCAACGCCCCGAACTCACCAGCCTGAGTGCCGACGCACCGACGGGCGACACAGTCACCGTCTTCCTGCACTACATCATGACGCAGCTCCCCGCCGGCGTCCGCGGCTTGATGATGGCCGGGCTCTTCGCGGCTGGCTTATCGAGCCTCAACAGCGCGATCAACGCGATGTCGGCAGCCTTCGTCTCCGACATCTACCGCCCTCTTGTAACCGCACAATCAAACCGCTCCCTTGACGACAAGCACTTTGTGAAGGTCGGACGAATCGCGGTCGTCGGCTGGGGCGTGGTCCTCGGCGGGTTCGCGTGCGTGTGCATCTTCTGGCGAAGCAACAACAACGAAACCCTGATCAACTTCGCCCTCGGCGTCATGGGCATCGCCTACGCCGGGCTTGTCGGCGTGTTCTTCACCGCCCTATTCACCAAACGCGGCTCAACCAAATCCGTCATCACCGCCCTGCTCGTCGGCTTCCTCTGGATGCTCGGCTCCCAAGAGTTTGTCTACTACGGATTAGATCTCAACAGAATGCATTTACCCGCACACGAAGCCTACTACAAGTTCCACTTCACTTGGAAACTCACCTACGGCGTCCTGCTCTCCACCACCATCTGCCTGCTCGGGACTCAATCCAACAAACCCAGCCCCGACCTCGCCGCCCCGCGCGCCGCGTGATACGCGTCGTCACCGATCAACAGCGTCCAGGCCGGCTTGGCCAAGCTCGTGAGTCCATCACGGACTGCAGCATCGATCAACGCTTCGTGCGGCTGCATCGCACCGCCAATGCCGCCCATGAGTACGATCTGATCCGGGGTATAGATCGCGTGCACGATCCGCAGCGCGTGGATCAACGCCTCCAAGATCGGTTCATCGCTGGTGAGCATCGCGAGGGCCTGCGGAAGGGCAGTCGGCTCAACATCCGGGAAACGGTGTTCAACCGCCCGCGCACCGATGTATGCTTCCAGTGTGTTCCGGCTACCATCCGCACCGACGATATCGGTATCCCCCAGCCGCCCCATATCCATGAGCCCGAGATGCCCGATGCCTGGCCCCGTACCGATCGAGACGGGCACCCCCTGATCAAACACCCCGAGCCCCACGCCCGTGCCGATCGCGATGATGGCCGACCGTCCACGCTGTGCCGCGGTATACAAGAACAGAAAGTCCTCCCCCGCCGCCTGTACATCGCTCAAGATCGAACAGACTTTGGGCGCATCGCCCAAGGCCTCGCCCAGCAGATCCGCAAACACCCACCCATTGAGGCACGGTAGATTCACCGAGACCGCCACCGCATCCCCCGCCGGCGTCTGCTTGCCGGGCACACAGAGTCCTACAGCCTCCGGATTCACCGATAACCCAAGCCCCTCAATCGCTTCCTGTATCGCCTGCACCAGCTGCCCACGCGACGGATCGGCATATGCACTGCTCCGGGTCATCCGAGCCTGCCCACCATCGAGCACGCACGCCTTCACGCTCGTGCCCCCGATATCGATCCCCAGCGATGGCACCCTAGCGACCGATCCGATCGATAAACTGGCTGATCGAGTCGCGCATGCGGGCCCGTTCGTCTTTGGCCTTCTGGGTATCGTCCTGCCCCGGATTCACGGACTCAAACAGCGACGAATACGCGAAGAGCACGAACCGACGCGGATGCCCAAGAGCCGCCTGCGAGAGCGTCTGGGCCCCGGCCGTGTGCTTGTAGACGCCGATCCCCGCGAGCACCCGCTTGCGATCCACGGCTCCGTACCACGCCCCGAGATCCGACTCAAACTGCGTGTCCTTGTCGGTGTAGATCATGGGCATCAGCTCATCGACGATCCCCGCATTGACCCAGCTTGCCGCGTCCTGAAGATACTGATCATGCGCCAGGTCTGGCCTTCGCCACACGGCGGAACTCAGACGG
>CAXBLA010000033.1:0-29443 GCA_963976625.1 uncultured bacterium | reverse complement strand
GCTCCAGGCGACGCAGAATCGCCGGCAGCTGGGCCGACATCGCGCTGGGGATCGCCAGGTACACCACATCGACGGGCTTGTTTTCGAGCACCGCTTCGAGCTCGCGAATGCCGCCCTCGACGGGGAGATTCAGGCAGGTTTGGCGTGCGGTCTGCTCGTGGTGCGAGATAAAGTAGCCCACGCGGATCCCGGTCCAAGAGTTGCGCGTCAGTGTGCGGGCGGTGATCTGGCCCAGACGCCCGACGCCGACGATGGCGACATGGCGCATGTTCCAGCCCCGCTTCCGCATGGATCGCAGCCCCAGACGCAGCGCCATGCGCGACGAGCCGATCATCGCAGGCAGCAGTGCACCCAGGATCAGGAGCTGAAAACGCAGCGGATCGGTGGCCAATCGCCAGCCGGGGTACTGCTCGGGCGGCGGACCGACCGCGTCGAGCCGAGCCGAACCGACCGCCCACAGGGCCACGATCACGAGCATCACGGAGACAAAGGAGGCCTTAAATACCTGCCCCATCTCGCCCAGAATGGCTTTGTCGCGTCGGGGTTTGTAGAGCCGAAACGAGATGATGGTCAGCAGCGTCAGGGGCACCACGAACAGCAGGAGCGATTCTTCGACAAACGCTTCGAGCGTGTTCGGGGTTGGCTGATCGAACCGATGCGTGCGGATCACCAACGCGAGCGCAGCCGAGGCACTGATCGTGACGGCATCGAGCCCACCAAACAAGGTGACAAACAGGTTATGCCTTTGCCTGAGCACGCGGACCCCTCCGATCTGATCGCAGAAACACCCGTTTCCACACCGATGAGTGTAGTGCTCTTGCAAGGTGTATGCCGCGGGGACCAGGCGATATTCCACTGGCTGGGTCGATCGAGAACCGACTTAATCGCTGGATTCTTCCACCGGCTGGTCGTCCTTTGTGCCTTGTGATTCCCCCTGCATCTCGACGAGCGCCTCGCGGAGTGCATCGGTGAGCTGGGCCCCTGATGGTGGGACGATTCGGACTTTGGCGTAGAGATCGCCCCGCTTGCCCGACGCCCCGTTGAGCCCGTGCCCGCCGATCCGAAAGCGTGATTCGCTCTCGGTCGCGGGCGGGATGTTGAGCATCACGACGCGCCCGTCGATGGTCGGGACCTCGACCTTGCCGCCTAGTGTTGCCTCGGCGATGCTCAGTGGCAGATCGAGCGTGAGATCGAGCCCCTCTGGATCATGGCGTGTGAACTGCGGGTCTTTGGCGATCTTGATGCTCAGCATGACATCGCCGGCGGGCCCGCCCGGTGTTGGGCTCTCGGCGCCCTGTCCTTTGAGCCGGAGCTGGCCGCCGGACTTGATGCCCTTGGGGATACGGACATCGATGGACTTGTAGCCTGCGCCGCTGGGGACAGAGATCTGTTTGGTCGCGCCATTGTGCACATCGAGGAGTGTGACCGTCAGCCCGAGGCGCAGGTCTTGGCCCTTGCGTGGTCGCTGAGGACGCCCGCCGCCAAAGCCCGAAGAGAACCCGCCGAAGCCGCCGGCGCCCCCGCCGCCGCCGCTGCCACCGAACATGGCGTCGATGATCGAGCCCAGATCGGAGTATTCGACCTGCTGGGCGCGGGCGTGGGCCGCGGGTTGGCCGGAGACATACTGCTGGTGCCCGAGCCGATCGTACTTGGCGCGTTTCTCGGGGTCCGAGAGTACCTCGTAGGCCTCGTTGAGCTCGGAGAACTTCTTGCCCGCGTCGGGGTCTTGGCTTACATCCGGGTGGAGCTTGCGTGCCTTGGCCCGGAACGCGGCCTTGATCTGGTCCGCGTCGGCGGCTTTGGACACACCGATGACTGAATAAAAGTCTGTTGAACTCATGGGCAGGGATCATAGAAAACAAGCGATGCCGGGGCATCGCTTGTGGGGGATGAAACTCGAAAAATCGGAGCCTAATCAGTCGTGGTTGTGCCCGGCATGTGGATCAACCTGAGACGGGACTGGCTGGGCCGACGGGGCTTCGCCTTCCTCCATATGGGCCATAAAAGCGTTGAAGAACAATGGCTCGTTGGGGCCGATGTTCGCCCGTGGGTTGCCACGCTCGCCGTAGGCGAGGTAGCCGGGGATACAGATCTTGCGATGGGTGCCCATCGCGAAGCCCTCCATGCCCAAGCCCCATCCAGTGATGGCACGGGCACCCGGAGGGAAGGTGAAGACGAAGGGCATATCGCGTGCATAGCTCGAATCGAAGACAACGCCGTTGCTCAGGTAGCCATCATAATGAACATGGAGCTCATCGCCCATGGTGGGCTCCGGACCGACATCCACCGCATCGCTGATGTAATCAATGAGGACCATGCCGTCCGGCGTGCGGCTCGCGGTTGCGTATGCATCCCCACGAACAAACTTGGCGACGCCGTCCTTTTTGGCCCCCCAGACGACGGTGCCGTCGGCGTCGAATCCACGATCAGCGACATGCAGGGCATCGCCATCGAGCGTGATGCTCGAGGTCATCTCGACCGCACCGCCGACACCGGTCGGGTATGGGTATGGGGTTGAGCCCGAGAATCCTGTCTCGGTGGTTTGGAGCTCCAGATCGAGCGTGGCGATCAGGTTGTCCGCGGCCATCGGCGGGAAGATCTCGGTGGCGGCGCCCATGCCGTTGAACACGCCCTGGGCCCTGTCACCGATCGCGAGCTCGTAGGTCCGCAGGCGGATCTCGCCCTTGTAGCGGTAGAGCTGGAACATCGACTGGCGGTATGGCTCCCATGGCGTGTCGGCGAAGACGCTCTCGACATAGAGCGTGTCGCTCATGCCATCGACGGGCGCGGGGGTGATGCTCATCGAGACATCGGCCCCGTCCTCGCTGGCGGCTTTGAGGGACCAGGTGCCGGTGAGCTGGGTCGCGATGGCCGCGATTTCTTTGTCAGACCAGCTGGGGGCGTAGGGCGCGGGGGCTTCGTACTGCACGGCGGCGGGCGCGGTCGCGTCCTGCGCCTGCACGGTCGCGGTGGTCATGCCGGCGAGCAAGATCGCCCCGAGCACACATGGGTAGCTAACTTTCAACATTCAGGAACTCCTCAACCTGTGGAATTTGGGTTCATTTTGACAGTGATTCTTCATCATAGGCCCTATCCAGTGCCTTTCTCGATCAAAAAACTACGACAAGACCATCAGAACAGGGGATCAGATGGCCGATTTATTCCGTATACACTCGCAAGGGGCGCGGTTTCATCGACATCATCGATCGCGGCAGTTTTATGGAACAACCACCATCTCCAAGATCAGGACAAAACCATAATGGAGACGCCGATGGTGCGCGGCCCGATACCATGAGCCACCAAGAACCGAGCCAACAAGAATCGCTCTTTGAAGAATACCGGCCTCGGAGTATCTCGAAGATCAAGGCTGACCGCCAGGCACTGCGGGACTCGGAAGCCGCGGAATCTGCACGCATTATTCTTCAGGGCGTCGAAGACCCTGAGTTTACATTCCCGGATGGATTGGACGCAGACCATCTCGATCAGCCCGATGCCCACCGCCAGGCAAGGGGCGGCTTGTACACAGAATCAAACAGCAAGTCGAACAAAAATGCCTCTTCACAAGCTCAGCACCCACAGTTCTCGCTCACGCGTCAACTCTTCTCGCCCGGTGCTCAGTTTGTGTACGCCTTGCTCATTATCACGGGCCTGAGTGGGCTGATCGGGCTGGCGGCTTCGATCGAATCGCCCATGCTTGTATTGATCGCGGGGATCGCGTCGCCGATGCTGTTGCCGATCTGCATCTGGAAATGGATCCGCTGGCTGGATTCAACCCCGTATTACTACCGCCTGCTGACCTCGCTGGGCGAGGACGCGCGGAACCTGCTCGGGTACCGATTGCTCTGGAAGCGATCCTCCTGAGCATCGGGCTGAGCATCGTGCTTTTCATCACTATGCAACGCCCGGCATAAAAATCCGTACAACACGGATGGCTATAGATCGTTCTATACACGATCAAGCTGACTCAACACGGATCAGGGATGAAATAGACCTGAAGCCGAGCCGTTGAGCGGGGATATCGAACATATCAAGAAATGATGAACCCAGCGGTTATCACTTCGTTTCTTGACGAGTTCGAATAATAGATATACTCCGTTTGTCTATTATTTAGGAACACTCGACCGATGTATTCGGGTAAAGAACGCATGTGGGGACATGACATGGCCAAGGACGACCGACCAGCACGCAAAGAACTTCTCCCGGACATCGACCCGGAGTGGGTGAAATCCGCGATCAGTCGGCCCGAGGACGAAGAACCCGAAGTCGTGTTCGATCCTGATGACCCGGATTCCGTATGGATCCTCGGCAACGATCCGGAGGCCAAGTTCTCGAGCGTCGCCGATCGACGCAACCTGATCCACAAGCAGATGCTCTCGGCCGGCGGGCAGTTCGTCGCGGGCTTTGTGATGCTCTTTATCGCCTTGGGGATCACGATCATGGCGATCACCAACCCGATCAAGCTCTACATCATCCCGGCGGCCATCATCGCCCCGATCAGCATCCTCTATATGCGTGCACGCTGGCAGCGTTGGCTCGGGTCTGCCCCGTATTTCTATCGGTTGATGACTTCGCTGGGCGAGGATGCTGAGAATATCCTGGTCGAGCGTGAAGAGAAGAAGCGCAACAAGTTCGTCAACAAAGTCGGCGACCTCTATGCAGTGAACACCAAGCCTGCGAAGAAAAAGAAACGCAAGTAGATCACGAGCCCCAGACCTCCAACATGCATATACAAAAATCACCCGCTGATTGAGCGGGTGTCTTTGTGGATCGGTTGAATACTCGTTTATGCGAGTTCTGGGAAGCGGTCGGTGACGACCTTGACGAGATCAGCGACATGCGAAGCGGACTCGTTGAAGAGCACCTGCTCTTCGTCAGTGAGCTTGAAGTCGACGATCTTCTCGACGCCGTCCTTGCCCAGCAGGGCGGGGACGCCGACGAACAGGCCCTTGTGACCGAACTGGCCGTCGAGGTAAGCCGCGGATGGGATGATCCGCTTCTTGTCCTTGATGATCGCCTCCGCCATCTGGATGGTGCCCAGTGCCGGTGCGTAGTAGGCGCTGGTGCCCATGAGCTTGACGATCTCGCCGCCGCCGACCTTGGCGCGGTCTACGCATGCTTGGATCTTGTCTTCGCTCATCAGGTCCGAAACGGGGATGCCGTGGACCGAAGTCAGGCGTGGGAACGGGACCATGTCGTCGCCGTGCCCGCCCAGGAGCATCGCTTGGACATCTTCGACGCTCACGCCGAGTTCCCACGCGATGAACGCACGGTAGCGGGCACAGTCAAGCGCACCGGCCTGGCCAACGATGCGGTTGCTCGGGAAGCCGGTGGCCTTCCACGCGGTGTAGACCATCGCGTCGAGCGGGTTGGAGACGAGGATCACGATCGAGTCGGGCGCGTGCTGCTTGATGTTCTCTGAGACCGACTTGACGATCTTGACATTGGTCTCGATCAAATCATCGCGGCTCATGCCGGGCTTGCGGGGGATGCCCGCGGTGACGATCACGACATCCGAGCCGGCGATGTCCTTGTAGTCGAAGGTGCCGGTGAGCGAGGAATCGAAGCCTTCGATCGGAGCACAGCAGCCCAGGTCGATCATCTTGCCCTTGGGCATGTGCTGGTCGGGCGCGTCGGCCCGGGGGATGTCGAGGAGCACGATGTCGCCGAGCTCTTTCTGGGCGGCCCAGTGAGCACAGGTCGCGCCGACATTGCCGGCACCGATGATCGAGATTTTTGCACGCTTTGGCATGGAGGAGTCCTTTTCTGTGTTCGTATCAGAGTTGGTTTCGAGGTTCTGTTCGGTGTATTGATCTGATCAGCACACGCTCAGTTGCAGGCGTGCGCGTGGGTTTGCATGATAGTCCCCATGGCTCAAAATCACGAATGGATCGGGTCATTCTGGGCCAGAATCAGCCCGGATCAGCATCCGAGTCGTCATCGAGCCAGACCACCTCGACGGGGTCCATGGGCTTGCCGGCTCTGGGCGGCAGCGGGACCGGGCACATCGCCCCGCCGCTCACTACGGGGATCAGCATGGGCTGCCCGGCTTGCAGATCACCAGTCACGGCGGCCACGATGTCTTTGGCGGCCCCGCCGTTGAGGAAATCGAACTGGCGGTAGACCTGACACACCGGACGCACGATCTGGGGGTGCTCGAGCTCGCCATCGCAGGCGCTCAAGAAATCCTGGATCATCATCAGGATGTCGTCCTCGGGCTGGCCGCCGGAGTTATTGCGAGCGATGGCGATGGGTGCGCCCTTGAACATTTCGACGCCCGGGGTGGAGATGAGGACCTCGCCGATATAGCCCGCGTCGAGGATGGCCTCTGCGAGCTGGGCGGGGTGGAACGACTGGAACCGCTCGCTAGAAACAACCCACGCGACGCCCTCATAAATGGCCGCCTCCCACGCGTCCTTGGCGTCTTCGATCAGCTCGACCATGGTTTCGGGCATCGGCTCGCCCTTCCAGATTTCGTTGAGCTCGCTCACATGGGCTTTGATTCCGAGTTCGGACTTGTCCATCGCGAGCGGGCGCTCTTCAAAGTCCACTTTGTCGATCTCGCCGAGGGCCATCGCCAGAGCGTGGAGCCCGATCGTGGGCGAGACCGATGCACGCCAGCGCTGCCCCGCTTCGTCCTTGGGCAACGCCACGGCTTGCTGGGCGAACTGGATCCAGCCGCCCAGGAGCGTGGCCCAAGAGATGGGCTCGGAAGATTCGATTGATGCAGGCTTTTTGGGGGTGGGGCTGGTCATGCGCGGATGGTAGTCTCCGCATCGTCAGGCGGGGATCGGGACGCACTGCGAAAGACGACAAAGTACACCGCCAGCCCGACGGACAATATCCGCACCATCGTCGCGCCCCAGCTGCCCAGGGGCGAGCTCGACAGATCGAACACCCCCCACCACAGGTTCATCGCCGAATGCAGCGCGATCACGATCCAGAGGCTCCAGCCCGAGCGGGCGTAGATCCACGCGTACATCACGCCGCCGAGGGCGATCAGGGCGAGCCAGAAGATCAATCCATCGATGGACATCGCCCGCACCGAAGCGACATTGAGGTGGGCGAGCGCGAAGATCACGCCGCTCACAACAGCTGCGGGCCAGAGCTTGACGCGAAATACCTGCACCATCAGCCCAAAGGCGAACGCCCGGTAGATGATCTCCTCGCTCAAGCCGGCGACGATGGTTGAGTAGATGAGCTTCGACGATATCTGCTCTCGATCGCCCAATAGCCCGAGGATGAGCATCGGCAGTGTGCAGGCGCACCCGAGGGCAAAGCTCTTGATTCCACGCCTGAAACTGGTGCGCAGCCCGAGCGTTGGTCGATCCTGACTCGCTAACAGCGAGCGCATGACCCACCACCCAACGAAGACCGCGAGCAATCGCCACGCGGTGTTCACCAGCGAACGCACGCCGTAGGGCCAGCTGCTCCATTGCTCGTTGTACCAGACGATTTCTCTGAGCCATCGAGGGAGCATGATCGCCAGCAACAGGCTGACGACGAAGACTAGCCAGAGCAGCAGCCTTTGCTTAGTTGTTGATTGTGCAGGCGCGTCCATCTCTTCTGAGTGTAGCAGAATCCGGTGCAGATAAAAAAACCCCCAGGCCGTGGTGGGCATGCCTGGGGGAAGTGGCGGAGATCGGGCCTTGTGGCAGGGATGGTGCCGCCGCGATCTCCGCTGGTGGGGCTCAAAATGTCTTGATCGGTTTCAGAGGTTCTGAATCAGTCGTTCCGATCGGTTTTTCGAAAACCACAAACCCAGGCAGCGGCTCATCACAAGCGTTCACTGGTGCACACCTCGGGAATATCTGCTGATCGCATGGCTCCTTGGCAAGTGCTCGCCGTGCATGCGATGTCCCAGATCGGCTGACCGGTGCGGATCAATCCATGACCCGGAGCCGGCAGCGTTCATTCCGTTTTTGGCTGGCCGTCCCCTTGGTGCGTGTGTTTGCACGCGTGGGCTTGGGCTGGCCGCCGCCCTTGGGGGTTTGTGGTTGGGGTTCCTTTCTTGGTCAAGTCCTGTGAGTTCTTCACCGGCTCTTAGCTGCAGCCCAGCGAGTTGCCGCAGTTGAGGCACTTGTAGCAGGTGCCGCTGCGGACGGTGATGGTGCCGCACACATCGCACGGCGGGGCATCACCCGATGACTCAAGGGCCATCGAGAGGGTCGCGCTGGCCGTCCGCTGGGTGCTGGTCTCGGAGACCTCAACCTTGGTGTTCTTGCCGGTGACGATGGACGACTCGGAGACGGTGGTCTCGGAGATCACGGTGTCCTTGACCTCGATCGTGCGATCGGAGGATTTGGACGCTGTGCTGTCCTTGGCCTTGCCCATACGCCGGGTCACGAGCGTGGTCTCGCTGGGGATGCTGGAGCTCTCGGGGCGCTTTGGCGCGTTGGCCTCGCGGTAGCCCTCGATGAACTCCATGCCCAGCCAGCGGAAGATGTAATCCACCAAGCTCTTGGCGAAGGGGATATCGCGGTTGGTGGTCATGCCCGATGGCTCGAAGCGTTGGTGGGTGAACTTCTTGACCAGGCTTTCGAGGGGTACGCCGTACTGCATCGCCACCGAGGTCGAGGTGCCCAGCGAATCCATCAAGCCGCCGATGGTCGATCCTTCCTTGGCCATGGTGATGAACAGCTCGCCCGGCATCCCGTCGTCGTAGATGCCGCAGGTGAGGTAGCCCTCGTGCCCGGCGACATTGAACTTGTGCGTGATCGAGCGACGGGTGTCGGGCAATCGTCGACGCATCGGGCGATGCACGATCTCGACTTCCTTCTTGATCACCACGCGGACATTCTCGTCGCTCACCGCTTCGGCCAGGTCCACGACCTCGTCGGCGACCTCGTCGAGGGCCGCGGAGAGATCGAGGGAATCGACCACTTCGTCCTCGTCGAGCTCGTTCTCGCTGTCGCTCTTGGAGTTGAGCGGCTGGCTGAGCTTGCAGCCATCGCGATAGAGCGCGTTGGCCTTGAGCCCCAGCTCCCAGCTGGCGCGATACGCGTCTTGGATATCCGTGACGCTCGCGTCGTGCGGGAGGTTGATGGTCTTGGAGATCGCGCCGGAGATGAACGGCTGGGCGCCGGCCATCATGCGGATGTGCCCGCCGGCGGAGATCAGACGCGTGCCGATGTTGCCGCAGGTGCTGGCGCAATCGAACACGGGCAGGTGCTCGTCCTCGAGGTGCGGAGCGCCCTCGATGGTCTGCGTGCCGCAGACATATTGGTTGAGCTCGTTGATCTGCTCGTTGTTGAGCCCCAAGAACTTGAGGGCGTTGAAGTTCGGATCGGCCTTGGCGACCTCTGGCCCGATCCCGATGCGGGTGAGGGTCTCTTCGCTGAGTCCCCACGCGCTAAACGCCATGCCCAGCTCGAAGGCACCCGGGAGCTGATCGGTGATCTGCTGGAGATCATCCTCGTTCATGCCCTGCTCGGTGAGCCAGGCCGCCAGCGACACGCCCGTCGAATCTGAAACAGACTTGGGCATTGGGACATGCAGATTCAGCGTGCCCAGGATGTACTGGATCATCTCGCGCCGTTGGTCTTCGTCATAACCGAGCGCCTTGAGCGCGGGATCGATCGAAGCGTTGGCGATCTTGAAGTACCCGCCGCCGGCGAGCTTCTTGAACTTGACGAGCGCGAAGTCGGGCTCGACGCCCGTCGTGTCGCAGTCCATGAGCAGCCCGATCGTGCCGGTGGGCGCGATCACGGTGGTCTGGGCGTTGCGGTAGCCGAACTCTTGCCCGAGCTCGAGCGCTTCGTCCCACGCAGTGGTCGCGTGGTGGAGCAGGTCCATCGCGTTGCCCAGCGATACATTATGATCGCGGATCAGCTCGTGGTTGATGGGCACGGGGGCGATGCGGAGGTCTTCGTACTCGCCGCTGTCGCGGGCGACGCCCATGGCGGCCCGCCGGTGGTTGCGGATCACGCGGAGCATGTGCTCCTTGTTGTCCTCGTAGCCGGCGAACGGGCCGTGCTCCTTGGCGAGCAACCCGCTCATGCGGTAGCTGCGACCGGTCATGATCGCCGACAAGCACCCGCAGATGGTCGTGCCCTGCTCGCTGTCATAAGGAATACCGGCTTGCATGAGCATCGCGCCCAGGTTGGCGTAGCCAAGCCCGATCGTGCGGTAGACATAGCTCAGCTCCGCGATCTCGCGGCTCGGGAAGGCCGCCATCAGCACCGAGATCTCGAGCACCATCGTCCACAGATCTACGCCGTGCTCAAAGCCGTCGATATCAAACTCGCGGGTGTCCGCGTCGTAGAACTTGAGCACATTGAGCGACGCGAGGTTGCACGCGGTGTTATCGAGGAACATGTACTCGCTGCACGGGTTGGACGCGTTGATACGCCCGGCCTCTGGGCAGGTGTGCCATGCATTGATGGTCGTGTCGTACTGCACGCCCGGGTCGGCACAGCGCCACGCGGCGTAGGCGACATCATCCCACAAGCGGTTCGCGTCGATCTTCTTGGCGTCCTCGCCGGTCGTGCGGAAGGTCGTCTGCCAATCGCCACCCGCGTCCACGGCGTCAAAGAACGCATCGGGGACACGCACGGAGTTGTTGGAGTTCTGGCCCGCGACGGTGCCGTAGGCTTCGCCGTTGAAGTCGAAGTCGAGCTTGAGCCCCAACCGTTCGGCGGTCTCGCCCACTGTTTCTGTATCGAGCTCGGAAGCCTTCTGACCCGCGATGACCTTCATGCCCTCGACAAGGGCGGCCACCTTGATCTCTTCGCGGACCTTCCAGTTGACGAACTCTTCGATGTCCGGGTGGTCCATGTCCAGGCACACCATCTTGGCAGCCCGGCGGGTGGTCCCGCCGCTCTTGATCGCGCCGGCTGCGCGGTCGCCGATCTTGAGCCATGACATGAGCCCCGACGAGTTGCCCCCGCCCGAGAGCTTCTCGTTGGCGGCTCGCAGATTCGAGAAGTTGGTCCCGGTGCCCGAGCCATACTTAAACAACCGCGCCTCGCGCTGCCACAGGTCCATGATCCCGCCCTCGTTCACCAGCGAGTCGTTGATCGACTGGATGAAGCACGCGTGGGGCTGGGGGTGGGTGTACGCATCGTCGGCCAGCTCGGGCTCGCCGGTTGCTGGGTTGACGATCCAGTGACCTTGGGCGGGGCCGGAGATGCCGTAGGCCCAGTTGAGCCCGGTGTTGAACCACTGCGGGGAGTTGGGCGCGCACATCTGGTGGACGAGCATGTAGACGAGCTCGTCGTAGAAGGCCGTCGCGTCCTCGCTGGTGTCGAAGTAATCATGCGTCTCGCCCCAGTGCTTCCAGCAACCAGCTAGGCGATGGATCACCTGGCGGGCGGAGCGTTCTGGGCCGGTCTTGGTCGAGCCGTCGTCGTTGGTGAGCTGGGCCGACTCGCCGGGCAGGGCGTACTGCTCAACAAGCTGAGGCACCCCCGCCTTGCGGAAGTACTTGCTGACCATGATGTCCGTCGCCAGCTGCGAGAACCCAACCGGGACCTCGGCGTCTGGCATCTCAAAGACCACCGAACCGTCCGGGTTCGTGATTCGACTCGATCGCGTGGTCCACTCGGTGGATGCGAACGGGTCAGTACCTTCCGTGGTGAATCGTCGTGTGATTTTCATGTGCTTCTCAATTAATTTGGATGTTAAAATTAGTGAATATCGACCTTCATTCCTGAAGCTTTCAATTCATTGATTGTTTGGTTTTGCTTGTCCTGTTTTGATTTAGCTCTCGCAATCATCGAAACAATCGTGGACTTGTGCGCCCGAGTGAATTCAGCATTTGTTCTAATCGCAAACTCGTTGTATTTTGCCACTAAGAATTCAATCGCTTTGGATTTTTGTTCAAGATGTTCCTGACTAGTTGCATTCGCCTCGATCTCTATATGGCATTTTTTACCATAAATTTGAAACAACACGCCAGTGTCCATCCCCCCGAGTGTGTAGTTGTTCATCGATTCTGGTACAGATGGAATGTACCCTGCTGTAGACAACATCTTTATCGCACCGCAATTTTTTAGCTCGCGTTTCACATAAATACGCTCTTCAGGTTTGTCGTAGCAAACTACGGATTCACTTCCATCCGCAAATTCAATTTCTTCCAATCCGTGCTCATTGACTATTCGCGATATTGCTTCGTTAGGCTCGAGCTCAGTCAGTTTAAGGTCAAGCCCCGCCAAGTCTGCGACTGCCTCTCTGATTTTGTTTTCACATGCCAATCCGTATAAGTGGTATGGTGTGTTGCGCATCATTAAAACTCCTTTAACAACATCAATGCTTAGTCAACCTTCGGCAGCGTCAAGCCGCCCTGGTCTTGGTACTTGCCGGCCTTGTCCGCGTAGCTCTGGGCACAGACCTGATCGCCCTTGAGGAACACGAACTGGGCGACGCCCTCGTTGGCGTAGATCTTGGCGGGCAGCGGCGTGGTGTTCGAGATTTCGAGGGTCACCTTGCCGCGCCATTCGGGCTCGAGGGGAGTGACATTGACGATCAAGCCGCAGCGGGCGTAGGTGCTTTTGCCGACGCAGAGCACGAGGATGTCGCGGGGGATATCGAACCACTCGACGGTCTCGCAGAGCGCGAACGAGTTGGGCGGGATGATGACATGGTCGCTGCCGACCTTGTCGGTATCGACGGTGATCATCAGATCATCGGTGAAGTTCTTTGGATCGACGACCGTGATGCCGCCGGTGGGCGGAGTCGGGGTGAAGATCTTGAAGACGGTGCCGACGCGGACGTCGTAGCCGTAGGAGGACACGCCGTAGGAGATGGTGCCATCGCGTTTGATGGCTTTCTCGAATGGTTTGATGTCGACGAGTTGTTCAATTTGTGTATCGCAAAGTACGGCCACGGCTAGCTCCATCTATCAGGCCCGACGCGAGTCGGCTGACGAACTGATGCGGGGCGTCCGGTGCCCCTATGTGTGTCTCTCGCTCCCAGCCGCCACGCCCACGCGACGAGCTGAGGAGCTCTCCCAATTTTGACCTTTGACCATCCACCGGCGTCCGTGTGCACGCCATACACCCACAGCGATACCCCTTGGCTGCATAGATATGCAGCCACGATCGGCGTGGCGTATTCGTATTTGGTGCCATCCCACAGACTGGCGGGTCTTGAATCTGCTCTGCGCCCCGATCGGCTCCAGGGTCGTCGCGTGGCGGGCTGAACGGGTCAGCTGCGGATGCACGACGGATGACGGGCCGGGGATCAACACACCAGATTCGAACGAACACCGAACTGCTCTCGCGGCTCACTGCTTCTTGCCTGCTCGCTATCGAGCGGTCTTTGCGCGGTTGGGTTCCAAGATCGCATGGGCCAAATCGTGTGAATGTGGGCAACCTGTCGGTTGATTCCAAATCCTGATCTGACAACGACTTCTCTTGGGTCTCAAACGCCCATTTCCTGACCCGACCCACCATATCTCGATGATGCGTCGGGCCATGAGCATATCAGACACAATGGATGGTGTGTAGGCTTTGGCGGAAATATTCTACAATTTTGGTCGTATGGGGCGGACTCCCCGGTGTGCTCGGCGTGTGATTCCGCAGGCCTGATCTGAACAGTTCTGAGCCTCAAATGCTCCAACCTGCGCCCTACTCAATGGTTTACATTCTTTGCGCTTTGGTCTGGTTTTCTGGAAGGGCTCGTCCAAAGCCTTTTCATACCCCGAACATGAAGTTTTGCCCCCAGCTGGAAGTTTTCCACAGGCGCGTGATTTCTGAGTTTGAATTGGACGCTCGACTCTGCACTGAGATTTTCAATCCCGGCTCAAGCGATAGATTTAGATCGTCTACGAAGTTCTTCTTCGTGCGATGGATACATCACGCCCGGGCGTGCGTATCGAACTACGATCAAGCTGGACAGACGCTTGAACAGTTGCTTGGATACGCGTTGCGATCCACGCCGGCGGTGCACACCCGCCGAGCACCATGCACGCCAATGAGCGTGCACCCTCGCCAACCCCGGAGAATCCCCCGTGAAGACCCGCCCCGTGAACTTCTCTTCTTTATTCGACACGACACCCCGCCAGCTGGCGATCGGGCTTGCGCTCGCATCCGTGCTTGTTTTCTCGGGCCCGATGAGCGGCTGCCAACGATGGAAGAACCGCAAGAAAGCCATCCCCAAGGCGCAGATCAGCGCTCCGAGTGTGATCCGGGATATCCCGTCGTCTCTACGAGGTACGGTTGGGGCCGAGGCCCAGATCCGCGGGGTCGAGCAGACGCTCGTCTCGGGGATCGGGTTCGTCGTCGGGCTCAACGGCACGGGTGGCCTGACCATCCCCGAGCAGTACGCGGCGCATCTCGAGCGCGAGATGGGGCGCAACGGCGTGACGATCGCCAACGATCAGGAGAACTCGCGGATCGCCAACATGAGCCCCCGCCAGCTGCTCAAGGACCGCAACACCGCCGCGGTGATTATCCAGGCGGCGATCCCCGCGGGCTCGCAGGCGGGCGAGAGCTTCGATGTGTATGTCCGCGCGATCAACGCGACGAGCCTCGAGGGCGGTCGCTTGTGGACCACCGACATGCGGATCGGGCCGCCGAGCGCGTTCGGTGATCCGCAGGCGCGGATTTTGGGCAACGCCAAGGGCCCGATCTTTATTAATCCGTTCGCCGAGCCGGGCGGCTCATTCGACGGGATCTCACGCAACATCGGGCGCATCCTCGATGGCGGGGTCGTGACCTTCCCGACCAAAATCGAGATCATCCTCGACAACCCCTCGCACCAACGCGCCCGCCAGATCGCCAGCGCGATCAACTCCGCGTTCCCAGCCCCGCGCGGGCTGACCGCGCGCGGCAAGGACGAGTCGCTGATCCTTGTGCAGATCCCGAGCGAGTATCAAGACCGCAGACAGGACTTCATCAACCTGATCTCGCATGTGACGATCGACCAGTCTTTCCCCGAGGTGTACGCCCGCAAGTACGCGACGACGCTGCTCGCCGAGCCGTACCTGGCCGGGGATATGTCGTGGTGCCTGCAGGCGCTGGGCGAACGATCGATCCCGTTCCTCAACGACCTGTACAACCACCCCGAAGCCGCCCCCCGGCTCGCGGCCCTGCGGGCCGGCGCCTCGCTGGGCGACTCACGCGTCATCCGCCCGCTCCGCGACATCGCGCTCGACACCAACTCACGCTACCGCACCGACGCGATGGAGCTGCTGAGCTCGCTCGACCGGTCCCCGATGGTGGACAACACGCTGCGCCAGCTGCTCAGCTCGCCCGATTTCTCTGTGCGGATCGAAGCATACGAAAGCCTGATGGAACGGGCGTTGCGTGCGCGTCGAGCCCGCCTGGTTCATGCGTACAACACAAACAGCCCCGGGAACATGGTCTCGAATTCCCAGCTCGACGCGCTCTCCAAGGTGTGGGTGCCGATGGACCCTGTGCGCGGGGTCGGGCGGTCGATCGTCGATGGGAAGTTCTTCCTCGATGTGGTGCCCTTCGGCGATCCGATGATCTATGTGACCCAGCAGAAAGAGCCGCGGATCGTGCTCTTTGGCGATCAACTCTCCCTCGAAAAGCCACTGCTTGCCTCGGCCTGGTCTGATCGCTTGATGCTCATCGCCGAAGACAGCGGCTCGCCGATCCGGTTGTACTACCGCGACGATGTGACGATGACCCGCTCGACGATGAACGACGCCCCGGGCGAGATCGCGGAACTGGTCCAACTCCTCGCCCACACACCCACCCCAGAGGACCCGAGCCCCGGGCTGGGGATGTCGTATTCGCAGGTCGTGGGCGCGTTGTATCACATCTCCAACGACAAGGGCATCCCCGCGGCGTTCACGACCGAGGAGGACCGCCTGCTCGCTGATCTGCTCTCATCGGTCAAGACCGAAGAGGTGACGATGCGCCCAGAATCGGACCAAGCCAACGCCGTGGTTGTTCCGATGGATGACCCGACCGCCCAGGTCGTGAATCAAGCCCCGCCCACCAACCGCCGACGCACCCTGCTCGTCCCGGTGACACCCACCGTCCAAGAGGAACCCGCAGACAAACCGGCCCAGAAGCAGGCAGAGCAACCAGCCGGGCGGCCCGAGGGCTGAGCCAATGCAACTCTTCGGTAGTATATGAGGCACTGTTTACTCTGTGCGGACCGCGCCGACGAGCTCGCTGATGTTCGCGCAGCCCATCTTGGCGACCCACTTGTCCAGCCCCTTGCTCACCTTGCTCGCGGCGCGTGGGTTGGCGAAGCTGCCCGCGCCGATCTGCACGACATTCGCGCCGGCGAGCACGAACTCCGCGGCGTCCTCCCATCGCGTCACGCCGCCCGCAGCCATGATCGGGGTAGTGGCGAACTTGCCATTCTGAGCAAGCCCCGTCCGAACCAGATGCACCAGGCGCACGACGATCGGGTGGATCGCCGGGCCAGAGAGCCCGCCGGTGGTGTTCGAGAGGATCGGCTTGCGGGTATGCACATCGATGCCCATCGCGGGGACTGTGTTGGTGAGCGTGAGCCCGTGGGCACCGGATTCAAGGGCGACCCGCGCCAGATCCACAATCGTGTGCGGCGTCCCCACCGTGATCGGCGAGAGCTTGACGAAGACCTTGGTTGTTTTGAGTTCAGCGGCCGCGGCGCTGACGAGCTCGGCGAGTGCTATTGGATCCGCACCAAACTCAAGCCCGGAGTGCACATTGGGGCACGAGACATTGAGCTCGACGATGCGGATGCCCTGGGTTGCTTCCATCACCCGCGCGACGCTGCAGTAGTCCTCGATCGAGTCGCCCGCGATGGAGCCGATGATATTCGTGTCCACCCCAACGACCCGCGGGGCGATCTCTTGCTCGAACCGATCGAGCCCGGGGTTGGCAAGCCCGATGGCGTTGATCATGCCCGCCCGGGTAAAGGTAATGCGAGGGAAGGCGTTGCCGGCTCGGGGCTCTTTGGTGATGGACTTGGCCACGATCGCCCCGATGCGTGAGAGCTTGGCCAGCTCGCCCATCTCGTCGAGCATCCCGGCCGTCCCCGCGGCGAGCACGATCGGGCTGACGAGCTCAACTCCGGCGAGGGTTGTGGACAGTCGGCTGGGCGTGGTCATGGCGGATCATACTCCGGTTCTTTGAACAGGTTTACTTTCGGTAGCTCTGGGCCTGATCGACCAGCTCGTGGACGCGCTGTTCAAGGGTTTCGAGCGCGTCATCGGTGCCGTTGGCCATGAGTTCTTGGGAGCTGATCGGCTGCCCGTAGCACACGACGATTTTTTTGGTGAACAACCGTGGCAGCTTGCGGGTGCGGGGCCACGCATCGAACGCCCCGCTGATCCCGACGGGGACGACCTGGCAATCGGCCCGCTTGAGCAGCACCCCGATCCCTCGCTGGAACTCGAGCATCTGGCCGTCGGATGTGCGTGAGCCCTCGGGGAAGACAATCATCAGCTTGCCGTCCTTGAGCTTCTGGAGCACCAGCTTCATCGCGCCCGAATCCCCGGCCCCTTGCTTGATGGGCGTGGTATTGAGCTTGGTGATGATCCAACCGAAGGGCTTAAACTTAAAGAGCCCACCCCGAGCAAGGAAATCGCTCTGGCGCGAGCGGATCCCGGTTGCGATCACCGGCGGGTCGAGGAACGACTGGTGATTCGCCACGATCAGCACCGGCCCACGGGGCGGAACATGGTGGATCCCGACGCGTTTGAGCCGAAAGAAGAGCACCAGCACAAACAACGCACATTCTCGGCACAGATCAAAGAACAGCAGCTGGGCGAGCGAAGAACCGGGATGATGTTGACGGTATCGAGCAAGCATGGACGGGAGTGTAGGGCGGTTTTAGGCATCGAGGGGAGCAATTCGGATGCTCGTGCGCTATCCTCAGTGTCCATCGGAGCCGAGGGTTCTCTGGTGGAATACACAGATAAACGGACTTCCTCAGATCGATCGAGAACGGAGACACACATGCTCGGACGCGTATTCAAGGCTTATGACATCCGCGGGATCTACCCGGATCTGCTGACCGATCGCATGGCCTGGCAGATCGGTTGCGGCTCGGGTAAGTTCCTGCTCGAAGAAGCCGAGGCCGACGGGGAATCGACCCCCATGATGCGCAATGTCATCATCGGACGCGACATGCGTGTCTCGTCGCCCAAGCTGGCCGAGGAACTCACCGTCGGGTTGACCTCCGCCGGCGCATCGGTCATCGATCTGGGCCTGATCGACACTCCCATGATGTACTTCGCGATCAACTACCTCGACTGCGCCGGGGGCGTCGTCGTCACCGCGTCGCACAACCCACCCCAGTACAACGGGTTCAAAATCTCCAAGCGCAAAGCCAAGCCCGTAGGCGAATCGACCGGGCTCAATCTCGTGCGCAAAAACGCGGCGATGGTCGACAAGAATCTGACCCCGCAAGACGGCACCAGCGTTGATCCGCGCGATCTGTGGAAGGCATACGCCAAGCATGTCAAGAAGTTCCTTGACCTGGGCGATCACACCGATGCCAACCCGCTCAAGATCGTCGTAGACGCGTCCAACGGGATGGCCGGCACCATGTGCCCCAAGGTCTTCGGTCGCAACGGCGAAGACACCGAAGGGCTCGACATCATCGAGATGAACTTCGAGAACACCAAGCACGAATACGCCCACGAGCCCAACCCGCTCGTCGCGGCCAACCTCGAGCAGCTCCAGGCCGAGGTCGTCAAGCAGGGCGCGAACTTGGGCCTGTGCTTCGACGGCGATGCCGATCGGTGTGTCGCTGTAGACGAGACCGGGCGGATTATCCCCTGCGATATCATGACTGCACTGCTGGTCCCCTACTTCCTCGAGCAGAAGCCGGGCGCGGCGATCATCTTCGATCTCCGCTCGACCAAAGCCGTGAAGGAAGAGATCGAGAAGTTCGGAGGCAAGGCCCTGCGTGGACGCGTGGGCCATGTGTTCATGAAGCAGCTGCTCGCCGAGCACAACGGGATCTTCGGGGGCGAGCTCTCGGGGCACTTCTACTTCCGCAAGAACTTCAACGCCGACAGCGGCGCGATCGCGATGGCGACCTTCCTCTCGGTGCTCTCGGCATCGGACAAGCCGATGTCCCAGATGGTCGAGCCGCTGATGCGCTATGTGCAGTCGGGCGAGATCAACTTTGAAAATGAAGACGCGGACATGGCCCTCGAGCAGATCATGGAGACCTACGGCGATCGCGGCGATATCGATGAGCTCGACGGCGTGACCGTGGACTGCTTCGATGACGAGGGCTGGTGGATGAACATCCGCAAGTCCAACACCGAGCCGCTGCTGCGTCTGAACATCGAAGCCAAGACCCAAGAGAAGCTCGACGAGATCTACGCTGAGGTCGGCCCGACACTCGGATCCAAAGTTGATCACTGATTCAGGTTTGCCTGTATACTGGCGGCTGTTGACTGATCACTCACCTCCAGCCTTGGGCAGCCCATGACCGTATCACTCTGGCAACGAAGCCCCCGCCACACGACCGAGCAGTGCGATGTCGCGATCATCGGCGCGGGGATCACGGGGCTGAGCGCGGCCCTCGAGCTCGAAGCCCGCGGCGTGCGGGCGATTATCCTTGAAGCCGACTACGCAGGATCGAAAGCCTCGGGGCGCAACGCCGGGTACCTGATCCGCGGGGCGAGCGAGAACTACGCCCTCGCCAGCGATCAGCTCGGACGCGACACCGCCAAGTTCTTGTGGGACTGGACGCAGCAGAACCTGCTCGGGCTCAAGGCACTGGGGCTTGAATCCACGCGCGGGTACGCGAGCCGACCATCGTGCATCGTTGCGATGGGCGAGCCAGAGCACGAAGAACTCGTCCGCTCGCATGAGATGCTCCAAGAGGACGGGTTCCACAGCGAGCTCATCGACCCACAGGGTGACCAATCAAGATCCCCCACGCCCAATGATCTGCTCTGGCGGAGTGGCAAGCCGACGATGGGGCTGCTCAACCCGCACGATGCGGTGTGCTCGCCGACGGAACTCGTGACGCTGCTGAGCACCAGCCTGACGACCACGCCAATCTTTGAAAACTCCGAGGTCTTCCGCATCGAGGACGACGGCAACCGGATCGCGCTGCGGACGCGATCCGTCGATGTCATCGCTTCGCGTGTGCTCGTGTGCACCAACGCCTACGGCGAAGAGCTCATCCCCGTGCTCAACGGGCTCGTCACCCCCAACCGGGGGCAGATGCTGGCGATCAAGCCCACGGACCCCAGTGACGCTCGGCTGGAATACGCCTACTACCTCAACCACGGCTCCGAGTATGTCCGCTCGGCCCCCGATGGACAGATTATCTTCGGCGGCGCCCGCACCTACCACGCCCAGCACGAAGCGACGGCGGCTGATGGGATCAGCGATCGAGTCCAGAACCATCTCGAATCGTTCGTCAAAGAACTACTCACCAAGGATTACACCATCACCGCACGCTGGTCGGGGATCATGGGGTTCTCCCCAGATGGGATGCCCATCATCGGGCAGGTGCCGATCCATACGCTCGACAACAAGAACATCTGGTACTGCGGCGGTCTGACCGGGCACGGGATGTCGATGGGGTATCAGACGGCGAGGCACGCCGTGGGCGTGATGCTCGAGGGCGAGCCGACCCGCTTCTCGCTCGATCGATTTATGTAAACGCTCGATGCACGCGCGGGGTGCGTCGCAGGGATCAAACCCGACAAAACCGGGTCTATCGGGCGCAAATCGGATGAATTCGCTTCAATTCGGGCGCAGACAGCGGGCGATCGCTTGTTTATCGCCCGATGTACCCTATTCTTTGACTCGGAGCCGTAAACACTTAGGAGAACACGAACTCGATGGCCAAGCAAGACGATAAGTTTACAATGGAAGCGATTGTGGTGGAAGCACTGCCCAACGCGATGTTCAAGGTGCGCCTGCCCAATGAACAGCAGTCCGAGATCCTCGGATATATCTCAGGCAAGATGCGCAAGCACTACATCCGGATCCTCCCCGGTGACACCGTCACTGTTGAGATTTCGCCGTATGACCTGACTCGCGCGCGGATTACTTACCGCCGCTGATCGACGAAGACATAGACCGACTCGCGGGCGATCATTCGTCCGTTTTTTTATGCCTGTGATTACTCGGCCAATGGATTGCGATCGCGAGATCATTGACATTGGTGCCCGTGTGTCCGGTGCGGATGGTCGCTCCGAGTTGATCGCAGATGCCCAGCGTTTCGTGTCGTTCGATGGCGGACTTGAGTTGCCCGATCGCATCGGGATCGCGGAGCATGTCGTGGGCTAGGACCGCGCCCGCGACGCCGCTGGGGCCGTCGACGCCATCGGTGGCCAACGAGATCACGGTCCAGGGGAACTCCGCACCGTTGAGTTCCACGGCGGCACTGGCAGCCAATTCGAGCATCGGGCCGCCGATCCCGGGATTATTTCCGACACGCACGGTCGGCTCGCCGCCGAGGCACACCGCGCAGGGCACTTGGTTGTCGCTGGCCAAGAGTGCCTGGGCAAGCTGGGCGCCTTCATCGCTGGCAAAGCCCGTGGCTCGGCGTTTGATGTGCGAGAGCCCGATGCCCTCGCCGGCGAGATACGCGCATAGCGCATCGAGGGCCGTGTGGTTGTCGGCGATGATCATGTGTTCGATTTTTGAAGCCCTAGTCGGAGCCCACATCGGACCCGAGCCGATCACGGATTCGAGCGGGGCGTTTGGTTGCTCGATCACATCGCCCAAGAGATACACGCGGATCTGCTCAGTCTTGAGCTGCCCGAGGTGCTTGGCCAGCCCCCCGAGCTTGATCGGATCGAGCTTGGATCGCATGGCATTGAGTTCGTGGATCGAAGCACCGGCCCGCATCAGTTGGTCCGTCTGGGCGACGAGTTGATCGAGTGCTTCACTCGATTCAATCCCGCAGAGCATCGCCGAGGTGCCGCCCGAGATCAGCACCAGCACATGGTGATCCTTGGGTATTGACCGCGCATGCTCGATGAGTTTGAGGGTAGATTCCAGGCTCCGTGCCCCCGGCAAGGGATGATCCCCAACGAGCAGCTCGACGAACTTGTTCTTGAACTGGTTTCTTGCAGCGATTTCGTCGCTAGTAATGACCGTCGCGCGGGCGAACCGGGGCCCGAGGTGCTCGATGGCGGCGTGGGTCATCGCGACGCTCGCCTTGCCAACCGCGAGGATGTGCGTGGGGTGATTGTGGCGGACTGAATCAAGCTTGGTCCGAAGTGTTCTTCCCGGATCGATGGCCGCGAATACACGATCGATCAAGCGACCCGCGAATGAGGCGTTCTTGAAATCGAGACTCGGATGGAAACGGGCGTCGGGCATCGACGATCATCGTACCGCTTCGGCTGCGTCCTCACAAGCTGGCCAGCTGCCAGCTTAGATATCAAAGAAATCAACGACCCCGGTCTCGAGGTTGTACACCCCGCCCACAACCATCACGCCGTGGTTGGCAATCAGGTCGCGCATCACATCGGAGCCATCGCGGAGTCGGCGGACCGAGTTCTTGACATTGTCCACGATGGATTGATAGATCACACTCTTGGTCTGTTCTTGGGTCTCGTGGGGCGCATCGAGATTCACCGACGGGCGGATGTGCTCGACGATCGTCTGCATCCCCTCCGAGAGATCAGCGACGAGATTCAATCCGGGGTTCGACTCTGATTCGATCAGCGTCTCGACCGTGGCCGACACCGCGCCGCAGCAGGTGTGCCCGAGCACTACGACCAGCCTGGGCCCGAACTTGATCGATGCGAACTCCACGCTCCCCACTTCCATCGGCGACACAATATTGCCCGCGAGCCGGATCACGAACATGTCGCCCACGCCGTGATCGAACAGGATCTCGGGGGGGACTCGGGAGTCCGAACAGCCCAGCACCACCGCGAACGGTTCCTGGTTATCCACCAGCTTGTGCGTGCGGTGGATCCGTGCGCTCGTCCCGGCCACAAACCGTTGGTTGCCCTCTTTGAGCAGTTCGTACGCCTCGGGTGCGGGGATTTTGGCTGGATGCATGCGGATTCCTCGTTGGCTTTGGAGACCTTGCTACAACGCCGAGCGGCGCTTCGCGGATTATACCAGCCACACGCGTCCGGGGATGAACCCTGCCCAAGCCCTCAGCGGAGCACCATGAACGCCTCTTCACACACCGGATACTTCCCATCGTCCTCGCTCATCTCGTGACGGATCAGATCGAAGCCACACTTTTCGAGCACCCGGATCGACCCCACATTCGAGCTCGCGGCCCGGGCATACAGCGGCCGCTCATCCACCATCTCCAGCAGCAACTCCAAAGCCCGCGACGCGACCCCCTTGCCCCAGTGGGCTTTATCGACCCAGTATCCGACAAAGCCCTCGTCCGCGATCCAGAAACGAGTGACATGGCCCACCACCGTTAGTTGACCATCGACTTGGAGCTCGATGACCATCGCGGCCACGCTGGGATTGGCGAAGTTTTTGTCCCAATGAGCCGCGAAGTCTTGCTCATCACGGGCATAGACCACCGCCATCGCCACCGCGTCGGCGTCGAGCTGTTGGCGATACAACGCGGGCAGATCAGCTGGCACCGCGCGCCGGATCGAGACCCGATCGGCGTGAATTGAGGGCGATGGATTTTCCATGGCTGATTCTCGAACAGATCGACAAACTCGATCGGCTTAGTTGAAGCCGGATATCTTGCGGATGGTCTTGAAGATCCCGAAGCGGAGCTTCTGCATGAAGCTGTAGTCGTCGGGGAAGGTCTGGAGTGATCCGGGGATCTGCTCCATCATCGGCGGCTTGATATCGATCCCGTGCCAAGGCATGCGTTTGGAGCCTTGCAGGAGGATGCGTCCGTCGTAGCCGCAGAACATGTGGGTGACAAAGTCCTCGTTGGGACGAAGCGCTTCGAGCGAGTTGTCCGCGATCTCAAAGAGATCCGCGTACTCATTCTTGACGAATATCAAGTTCAGATCGGTGACGCACACGAGCGTGTAGCCCTTGTCGATCCCGAGGGCGTTGATCGCCGACGGGCTTGAGCCGTGCATGACGGTGGGCCCGGCTTCTTGGACAAAGTGCACGCCGGTGGCCATCGTCGGGTTGTACTCGATGCAGACGATCTTGGGCTGGTAGGTGCTCATCGCCTTCCAGATGTGGTAGTCGTTGCCATCGACATCGATCGACAGGAAGTCGAAGTTCTGGGGGATGTCGGTCTTGGCCAGCAGCGTGTCGAGGTTGTCGTCCTTGGTGTACCCGACGAAGGCGTTCATCGGGATCACGCCCGGGTAGTCCTTGTAGGTCTGCGTGAGTTCTTTGGACTTGGCCTCCGAACCCTCGATCATCACGGCGCTGTAGCCCTTGTTGAGGATCAGGTTGCGCGAGTTGCACAGGTGCTTGCCGTCCCACGCGCCGAACTCGACGCACCATTGGTCGGTGTCGGGGAGCATCGAGAGGATCTGCTCGAGGATCCCGTCCTCGCCGGTCTGGGTGTAGACATCCTTGGCGTGGTCGAGGAGCCAGGCTGATTTTCGGGTGCCGGCGGGCTGTTGGGCGGTATTCGTCTGCATAGTCATCTCCATGCCCAATGATATACCAAGATCACGGGGCGTTCGGGGGCATCACGCAACTTCCCGCGAACCATTTGGACAGATCAATCTTGCTGCTGATTTGCCCGCTCGGGTCTTAGGCCTTCTTGACGAACTCGGATTTGAGCTGCATCGCGCCGATCCCCGGGATTTTGCAATCGATATCGTGATCTCCATCGACGAGGCGGATGTTTTTGACCTTCGTCCCGCCCTTGACGACCAGCGACGAGCCCTTGACCTTCAGGTCTTTGATCACGACGACGGTGTCGCCGGATTCGAGGACATTGCCGTTAGAATCGCGGACGAGTCCGTCGTCCTCTTCGCCGGCCTGTGGCTGCACCTCGCCGGCTGCGGACCATTCATGGGCGCACGACGGGCAGACATAGAGTGTGCCGTCCTCGTAGGTGTATTCTTCTTTGCACGCCGGGCATGGGGGGAGATCGCTCATCGGTATATCCTTCAAAACTGCCTTCAGATCCGGAACGATTAGTTTATGTGTGTTTGCACAGCTTGACAGATATTGGATAGGATAAAACTTTACCAAGCCGCCCGAGAGACACCCCATGATGCACACCACCCACCCATCGATAAAGCGAACCTGCACCTCATGCCTGATTGGCCTGCTTGTATTCGCCACGCTGGGCATGGGGCTTGGCGGATGTTCTGAGTCCAAGGACAACGAAATCCTCAAAGTCCCGCAAGCCGACGGCGGGGTGCCGTACTCGCCGCTCGAAGCCGGTGACACTGCAGGGCTCGAACGCCTGACCAAACTCGCCAAAGACGGCAATGCGCAGGCACGATTCGCCCTTGGGGTGTTCTACGAGCGCGAAGAGAACTACGAAGAGGCCAATTTCTGGTACACGCTGGCCGTCGAAAAAGGAGTCGTCGCGGCCCACGCCAACCTCGGACGCATGTACGCCGAGGGGCTCGGGATCAAGCGTGATGACGAGCGAGCCGCGGAGCTCTTCCGCTGGGCGGCCGACAAGGGCGATGACACTTCGCAGTACAACCTCGGGCGGATGTACCAAGAGGGCGCCGGGGTCAACCAGAGCGAAACCGAGGCGATTTCTTGGCTCGAAAAAGCTGCGGCCCAAGGCTTTGCCGATGCCCAGAACCACCTGGGCACGATGTACAACAACCGCTCAACGCCTGATTTCGAGTTGGCGAAGGACTGGTACTGGCTCGCGTGCCAACAGGGGCATGCCCACGCCCAGTACAATCTCGGGGTGCTCTACTTCAATGGGCAGGGCGTCGAGGTGGACTATCAGCGGGCGTATCTCTGGATTCTTTTGAGCAGCCTTGGAGGGCACGAACTGGCGATCGGTGCGCTGCCTACGGTCGAGGCCAAGCTGCCTGAGGCACTCATCGAGCAGACGCGAGCACAGGCCGGCGATTGGCAGAACCAGCTCGATTCGCTCGCACCCTGAACCCAAATGACGAGTCCAAACTACGAGTCCAGACAACCCGCCTGCTTCTCATTGACTTAACTAGAGCTGGCCGACCTGCTCTTCGGCTGACTCTTCCTGCAGCATGCGTTCCTTGAATGCCTTGCCCCACTGCTGCATCGAGCACAGGATCGGGTCCAGCGAACGCCCATAGTCTGTCACTTCGTACTCGACCCGCGGGGGCACCTCGGCGAAAACATGTCGGGAGATGACTTTGTCAGCTTCGAGCTCGCGGAGCTGAAGGGTGATCATGCGTTCGGTCGCGTTGGGCGTGAGCCTGCGGAGCTCGCCGAAGCGTTTCTTGCCGCCCATGAGGTGGCAGAGCAGGATGGGCTTCCATCGACCGCCGATAACGCTGAGCGTCGCTTCGACATCGCATCCGGTTTTCCAGTTGTATTTCCGCGCCATGGTGCACCTTGGATTGGGCTTGAGAGCCCTGGCGGCTCTGCAGCGGTGTCAAAGAATCTTCATACTTACATTTTTGTGGGTACTTGCCGATATCGAAGCATAGGTGTACGGTATGCCAATCGTCAACAAACCTATTCACCCAACCACGGGAGCCCGCCATGAACAAAGACATCACCGAATACGCCAAATCCCGCCACACCGTCAAGGCCTACGACCCGACCAAGCAGGTCTCCGAGGAGGACATCGCCAAGATCAAGGAGCTGCTGCGATTCAGCGCCTCGAGCACCAACGCCCAGCCTTGGCACTTTGTGATCGCGTCGAGCGACGAGGGCAAGGAGTTGATCGCCCAGTCCACCGATCGGCTCTACCCGTTCAACCGCAACTCGATCACCAACGCGTCGCATGTTATCGTGTTCTGCAGCAAGCTCGATATCGAAGAAGACTACCTGCTGAGCGTGCTCGAACAAGAGGACGCCGACGGGCGCTTCGGGGGCAACCCGGAGTTCAAGGAGCAGATGCACGGCGGGCGGAGCTTGTTCGTCAACCTGCACAAGCAGGACTACAAGGATGTTCAGCACTGGATGGACAAGCAGGTGTACCTGAACCTGGGCGCGTTCCTGCTGGGCGTCGCCACGCTGGGGATCGACGCGACCCCGATGGAGGGCATCGAGATCAGCGCCCTCGACAAACTGCTGGGACTGCGCGAGCGGGGGTATTCAAGTCTGGCGGTCGTGCCCATCGGGTACCACGATCCCGAGAACGACTACAACGCCAAGCTACCCAAGTCCCGCCTGCCATTGTCGACTATCCTCACCGAGATTTAATTCAAAGCCGTGACACCGAAGCGAGCGCATGCAGCCCTGCATCGCGTCTATCGAGCGGGGTGCAACCAATTCGAGCTTTAACTGAAGAACAAGCACGCCCCCGCCCTCGCGGGGAGTGTGCTGTTCATTGCTCAGCATGCTTTGAACGGCAACTTACTGGAAACACTTCTGCAAGGAACACACATGATCTTCCGCCTGTCTATCGCTCTCTTGCTGCTGACCTGCTCCAGTTGCTCCGCATCGCAGAAGCCTGACGCTGCATCGCCCGATCTCGATAGCGCCAAAGCCCGTCAGGCGGCCGTCGAATCGGGCTTGCTCACTCGAGCCTGGGCACAAGGACACGGGTTTGATATCGAGGAACGGATGCGCATCCTCGAAGTCCCGGGGGTGAGCGTAGCGGTGATCCGCAATGGGAAGATCGACTGGGCCGCGGGCTACGGCGTGCGTGATGAGACCAGCGGACTCCCGGTGACGACCGAAACACTGTTTCAGGCGGCATCGATTTCAAAGCCTGTCTCTGCACTTGCTGCACTTCGGCTCGCCCAAGACGGACGACTCGATCTAGATACTCCGATCAATAAACTTCTCAAATCGTTCAAACTCCCTGAGTCTGAGTTTGGTGATGAAGTCACGCCGCGAAGGATTCTCAATCACTCCGCCGGGCTCAATGTTGATGGATTCGCTGGTTATCGGGTCGGCGAGCAGATCCCTACGGCCGTCGACCTGCTCTTGGGACGGGGAAACAGCGAGGCGCTCCGCCAGATCGAGCCCGCCGGAGAGCGGTACCGCTACTCCGGTGGCGGCAGCACCATGCTGCAGGTGGCCATGACGGACATCACCGGGCAAGATTTCAATTCCATTGTTCAAGAGCAGGTGCTTGTTCCACTCTCGATGACACGGAGCACCTATGAACAGCCAATATCAGAAGACACATGGCCCAATCACAGTGCGGCCCATGACTACGCTGGGCGTCGCATCCCGGGCGGGGCCAATGTCTACCCAGAACAGTTCCCCGCGGGTCTCTGGACGACCCCGAGCGATATCGCCCGGTTCGTGCTCGAGGTTCAACGGGTCGCCGGCGGCGAGGACGGGCGAGTGCTCAACGCTGATTCAGGCAAGCAGATGCTCACCCCCGCTTTCCGCAGAGCAGGGCTCGGGCTGTTCATCGATGATTTCGGCGGCGAGCAGTGGTTCGAGCACTCGGGCTCAAACAAGGGATTCAAGTGCGACTTCCGCGCCAGCTTCATCGGCGGCAACGGGGTGATCGTCATGACCAACAGTAATACGGGGTTCGAGCTTTGCAGAGATATCATCCGCACCGTGGCTCATGTCTACGGCTGGACGGGCATGGTCGGCGACCCGCTCGAACAGGCTGCCGTCTCATCTGAGCAAATTCATCAGTACGCCGGGCACTACGATTTCGGGCCTGATGAGGTCGCGTTCATCACCGTCGAAGATGAGCAGATGACGATCCAGCAGCTGCCGTACCCGCGGATGCCTTTGGTGCCACTGGGTGAGCATCGATTCCAGATCTTGGGGACCGAGTTCCATGTCGAGTTTCAGAGCGATGAATCCGGAGCCGTCGAATCGATGTCGATGAGCATGGCCCCCGATCAACTCGCGATGCGGATGACAGCGGACGACTATTGGCCCGTGCAGGATCTGCTGCTCGGAGATGCGAAAAACGCCATTGCACACTATAAAAAGGCCCATATCCAAGATGAGGCTGATCCGATGGTAGACTGCGATCGGCTGATCCAGTTGACAAAGGGTCTCTTGAAGTTTGCTGATCCTCAAGCGGCGCTGATTCTGGGCGAAGCGATCACTGGGCTCTATCCGGATGACGCGGGCGCTTGGGATATGCTCGGGCAGGTCCGCTACGAGCTCGGCGAGTTGGAAGGCGCATTGCAAGCATATCAAACTTGTCTGCAGCGGATCGGCGCGGACGAGTCGCTCGACGATGCACAACGCGATCTGATCGAAGAGCACACGCTTGCTCGGCTGCGAAATCTCATAAAATAAGCTTTCCAAGGAATCGATGTTCTTTGGCCCAAATTGCCCTAATGATCACACATGTTCACGACGACCACCGAGCCTGTGGCCACCGCGATCCTGATGTTTGTCTTCGGGGCGTTGATTCTGTGCAGCGTGCTTTTTAGCCGAACACTCAACAAGGCCGGTGTGCCGGTGGTACTGCTCTTTATGGTCCTGGGCATGCTCGGTGGGTCCCAAGGGATCGGGGGCGTGGAGTTCAAGGACTACGAGCTCGCCTTCCGGCTCGGCACGATCGCCCTGGGGCTGATCCTCTTCGACGGCGG
>CAXBLA010000032.1:0-31997 GCA_963976625.1 uncultured bacterium | reverse complement strand
CTCCGCCCAAAGCCGAGCCCAAGCCAGAGCCGAAACCAGAACCGGTGACTGAGCCTGTTGCTGAGCCAGAACCGGAAACTCAGCCGACGGTTCCTGGTGAGGTTGATACATCGCTGATGGACGACATGGCCGACGGAGAGGATCTCAGTGAGCCCGTGGAGATCACCAACTCCACGCCGACCAAGATCGATGACGAGACATCGAATACGGCTGCCGAGCCCGCGACACCCACCCGCCAGACCGCTAAGCGCGGTCGCGTCTCGGCCGCGGCCCTCGAAGACCTCGAAGCTACTTTCGAGAATGCTCGCAAGCTGCCCAAGGGCGAGCTCGACGAGGCGCTCGATGAGCTCAAGGCCGAGTTCACCCGTACTCGTAACGAAGCCGAGGACGGCTCGTCGCTGGCCAAGGCCCTCGATCAGCGTCTCGAATGGATCGCGATCCGCATCCAGACGCGCGATCAGCGTCGGGCGATCGACGCGGTGCTGGCTGCGTACGACGCCAAGGCCGACCAGCGCTCACGCGATATCGAAGCCTGGCAGAGCGGGCGTGCGTACCAGCTCGTGGGTCGCATGGTGACCAGCAGCGTGTACACTGGCGAGCACCTGCCGTTGCTGTACCGGATCCAGGCGATCGATCCTTCGTCTGGGGCGACCCGCACCATCGGGTATGTCGCGCCCAAGACCGACCAGGACTTCCGCCACCTGCTCGGCAAGGTTGTCGGCGTGGTGGGATCGATGAACAACGACGACTCGCTCAAGCTGCGGATCATCGAGCCCGATCGCATCGACCCGATGCCCGAGTAAGCGAATCCTGAGCCAATCCAGAGCCGATCTAGAGTAAGCCATGTCTGACGAAGCATCCAGCGACCACGAACACGATCAGGATTCGATCAAGGTCGCGACCGCTCTGTCGACGCTCGATGATCCGATCGACGCGGCCTTGCAGGTCAGCGATCGGATCAAGCAGCAGCTCGGATCTGCCCCGGATCTGCTGATGGTGTTCGTGACGATCCATCATGCGCGTCGGATGGGGATGATCGCCGACACTTTGCGTGATCGGCTCTCATCGAAGCACATGATGGGGATCACCGCTTCGGGCGTGATGTCTGGCCCGACGCACATCGAGGATGGGCCGGGGCTCTCGGTGATGGCATGCCGATTCCCGGGGGTGGACATCAAGCCATTCTGGATCGATCATCTGTCGCCGCGAGCATCGGTTGAGGAGCGAGCCGCGGCGTTGTCCGATCAGATCGGCGCGACGGACGACATGAAGGCCACGATCTTCTTCGCCGATCCGTTCTCGGTGCCGTTGGTGAACCTGGTGCCCGCGTTGTCGGCGGCTCGGATGCAGGTGGTGTCGTCGTCGGGGCGGATCGATCACATCGGGACGATCCTCGGTGGCATGGCCTCGGCTGGTGATCGTCCGAACACCAACACGCTTCTGCTCGATGGCGAGATCCGCAACTCGGGGGCGATGGGCGTGACGCTCAGCGGGCCGATCCAGATCGACACGATTGTTTCGCAGGGGTGCCGACCGATCGGGCAGCCGATGGTCATCACCAAAGCACGCGGGAACCTGATCCTTGAACTCGCGGGTACCCGGGCGGTCGATGCGATCCGCGAGGTGGTTTCTGGGCTAAGGCCAGAAGATCAGCAGCTGCTCGCCAACGGCTTGGTCATGGGGCGGGTGATCAACGAGAACAAGTCATACTTCGGTCGCGGCGATTTCCTGATCCGCAACATCATGGGCGGCGACGAGGAATCCGGAGCCGTCGCGATCGCCGATCTGATCCACGCCGGGCAGACCGTGCAGCTGCATCTGCACGATCATCAGACGGCCCGGGAGGATCTTTCGTTGCTGCTCGACGGGCAGCGTTTGTATGACAAGCCCGCAGGGGCGATGGTGATCTCATGCTCGGGGCGCAACGACGCGTTCTTTGAAGAGTCGGAGAGTTCGCAATCCGGCTACGACGCGCGCACGATCTACTCGGCCTTTGATCCTAAGCCCGACGGCGCGAACCTTGCCAAGGGTGGCCATGAACTCGATATCCAGCAGGGGATCCCCGTCAGCGGGTTCTTGGCGGCGGGCGAGATCGGCCCGGTGGACGGCAAAATCTTCCAGCACGGACACACGGCCGTCGTCGCGGTGTTCCGACAACCGCAATAAAGCGTTCGTTCAATCTGCGTGCGTGCCGGTCAGGCGTCGGTGTTCGAGTGGAGCGCGAACGCGTTGCCCTCGGAGTCTTTGATCAATGCGCGGAAGCCGTGGGGCCCGATCGCGTGCGTCGGCGCGGTGATTGTTCCGCCGAGTTTCTCAACAAGCCCGCAGGCTTCTTTGAGCCGACCATCGACATTGAGATACACGATCGGGCCGCCCTCGCTCGGTGATGTTCCTTGCGGACGGGGGACGAGGCAGCCGCCGTTGCCGTCCTCGTGTTCGAGCACGGCGAATCGGATCTCCCCGAAGGATTCTTGCAGGACCTTGATCGCCAGCACACCTGCGTAGAAGTCGCACGCCCGATCGAGGTCATCAACGGGGATATCCATCCAGACGAACCGGTTTTTATCGCTGTTCAAGTCGGACATTCGTGTTCTCCATTTTGCGGTGACAATGCGAGGGCTTGTTGGTGCTGTCGTTGTGTGAGCCGATAGACGACCACGATGCATAAGAATGCAGAAGCGACCTGCAGGGCTGCTGCGAATGGGATGATGCTCATGCCAATGGCTTCGAGGTATTGAGATCTTGACATTCTTGAGGCTGTGTTATTGATCAGGGTACCAAAGATCCATGTTGCCCACCACGCACCCAAAAGTGGGCCGATCTTCATGTCCAACCATTCAGGAAAGATGCCGGGCTCCACCGTCGCTTTACTTGATTGCCAGATCTCGGCGATGGCTATGTAGGGCATAATCAGGTGGGCAAAGGGGATATAGAACCAGCCGACGGTCATTCCAGGTGAGTGAGTAAATCCTGTGAACCCGAGTGTGCGGGCATTCTTGGCGCATCGGTAGATGAGCACAGAAAAGAGCGTAGTGAGGATGAAGAACATACCCAGTTGCCCAAGCGCGGAGAGAGCTCGGATGAGTATTGAGAGATCTACCAAGTCTTGATCTCGAACGCCGCCATTGAATACTCCAGCGCCGTACATCCCGATGATCCCCGCCGGGATATAGATGAGGTCGAGGATTGAAAACACCAATAGTCCGACAATCACACAGGGGACGAGGATCGGCGAAGGCCTATAGGGGGCCAAGTGTTCGGACTTGTTGAGTACTTCTACCATCGTGCGTTCTCTCCGCGTATCGGTTGGTGTCATAGCCGGGGGATTGTGCAAACGCATGGACATAACTAGATAAGTATATAAAAAAACGAGCACCGGAGTACTCGTTGAGTGGGCGGAATCAAACTTATGCCAGCTGCTTGCTCTCGTTGAGCTTCTTGCGGATCACGGTGTGGAGGATGCCGCCGTTGCGGAAGTATTCGATCTCCACGGGTGTATCGACCCGGCACATGGTGACGAACTCGAAAGTGCTCCCGTCTGGACGCGTTGCGCGAACCGGGACATCGCAGCGTGGCGAGAGGTCCGCGGGCATGAGCACATCGAAGGACTCGTCGCCCTTGATCCCCAGGCTCTGTGCGGTTTGTCCATCCTTGAAGACTACAGGCAGCACACCCATAAACACAAGGTTCGAGCGGTGGATGCGTTCGAAGCTCTCGGCGATCACGGCCTTGACGCCCAAGAGCAGGGTGCCCTTGGCGGCCCAGTCGCGTGATGAGCCCATGCCGTAGTCTTTGCCCGCGATCACGACGAGTGTCTTGCCCGCGGCTTTGTAGTCCATCGCCGCGTCGTAGATGTACTCGACAGGCGCGGATGCCAGATCGTTGCCCTTGGTGAAGTTGCGGGTCCAGCCGCCCTCGGGCTGCTCGCCCGTGGATTCGTTGGCCGCGATCTTGTTCTTCACGCGGACATTGGCGAAGGTGCCCCGGGTCATCACCCGGTCGTTGCCACGGCGCGACCCGAACGAGTTGAAGCTGCTCACGGGCACGCCCTGCTCGATGAGGTACTGCCCCGCGGGGGTCTCGGGCTCGATGCGACCGGCCGGCGAGATGTGGTCCGTGGTGACGGAGTCACCGAGCAGGCACAGCACACGGGCGTCGGTGATCGCGCCGAAGCCCGGCGCGTCCTCGGTCATGCCCTCGAAGAACGGCGGGTTCTGGATGTAGGTGGACTTGTCCTCCCAGGGGAAGAGCTCCGAATCCGAGACCGGCACCGCGTTCCAGGTCTCGTTCTCGGCGTACACCTTGGCGTACTTGCGCTCGAACTGCTCGGCGGTGACGCACGAGTTGCGGATCTGCTCGATCTCGGCGTTGGTGGGCCAGATGTCCTTGAGGTACACATCCTTGCCGTCGGCGGTCTGGGCGATCACATCGTCGGCGAGGTTGATATCCACCGTGCCCGCGATCGCGTACGCGACCACCAGCGGCGGGCTCGCGAGGTAGTTCGCCTTGATCTCCGGATGGATGCGACCCTCGAAGTTGCGGTTCCCCGAGAGCACCGAGGTGCACACCAAGTCCGCGTCCACAATCCCCTGCTCGACCTCCGGGGGCAGCGGCCCGGAGTTGCCGATGCAGGTCGTGCAGCCGTACCCAACGGTGTAGAACCCCAATGCTTCAAGATCCTCGGACAGGTCGGCCTTGTCGAAGTATTCGGTGACGACCTTTGATCCCGGCGCCAGCGAGGTCTTGACCCATGGCTTGCGGGTCAGCCCGAGGGCCCGGGCCTTGCGTGCCACGAGCCCCGCGGCGATCATCACATCGGGGTTCGAGGTATTGGTGCAGCTGGTGATCGCCGCGATGACGACCGAGCCGTGCTTGAGGGTCACTTGCTGGCCCACCTCCTTAGGGTGCGAGGCTTCGGTGAGCGTGATGTTCGAGTAGCCCGAGTCCTTGCACGCCTTGGTGTGTGCTTCCTCGGGCGGGTTGACGGCACTCTCGGAGGTCTGCCCACCCTCGCTGGCAAAGCCCCCGAGATCGACGGCTTCGCTCGGTTCCTTCTTGCCAAAGACATCGACGAGGTCCTTGTGGAACTGGCTGCGCATCGAGGTCAGCGAGATCCGATCCTGCGGGCGCTTGGGCCCGGCGAGCGATGGGACAACAGTCGAGAGGTCCAGCTCGAGCGTGCTCGAGAACTCGGGCACCGGGGAATCGGGCGTCCAGAAGAACCCCGATGCTTTGGCCCATGCCTCGGTCAGTGCGAGTTCTTCCTCATTCTTGGCGGTGAGCCTGAAGAACTCAATGGTTTTGTGGTCGATCGGGAAGAAGCCGCAGGTCGCGCCGTACTCGGGGGCCATGTTGGCGATGGTCGCGCGATCGGGGACGGTGAGCTCGGCCATGCCCTCGCCGAAGAACTCGACGAACTTCTCGACCACGCCGTGGGCGCGGAGCATCTGGGTGACGGTCAGCACCAGGTCGGTCGCGGTCGCGCCTTCGGGGAGCTTGCCCTTGAGCTTGAACCCGACGACTTCTGGAGTCAGCATGTACACGGGCTGGCCGCACATGACCGCTTCGGCTTCGATCCCGCCGACGCCCCAGCCGAGGACACCGATGCCGTTGATCATCGTGGTGTGGCTGTCCGTCCCGACGAGCGAGTCAGGATAGACCCAGCGTGTGCCTTCTTCGTTCTTCACCAAGCACCCGCGGGCCAAGTATTCGAGGTTCACCTGGTGCACAATCCCGGTCGCCGGGGGCACGGCCCGGAAGTTGTCCAGGCTCTCCTGGCCCCATTTGAGGAAGGTGTAGCGTTCGTTGTTGCGGGAGAACTCTTTCTCGGCGTTGACGGTCAGTGCCACGAAGGTCGCGAAGTCGTCGACCTGCACCGAGTGGTCGATGACCAGGTCACACGCCACGGCCGGGTTGATCGCGGATGGATCGCCACCGAGGTTGCGCATCGCGTCACGCATCGCCGCCAGGTCCACCACGCAGGGCACGCCGGTGAAGTCTTGGAGGACGACGCGCCCGGGCATGAAGGGCATCTCGACCGAGTTGACCTTCTTGGCGTTGTACGCCGCGAGTCCTTTGATGTCGTCCTGGGTGACGATGAACTCGTCGTGGTTGCGGACCATCGCTTCGAGGAGCACGCGGATGGAGTAGGGCAGGTTGCTGATCTCCCCGAGCCCGGCTTCTTGGAGGGCGGCCAGGCGGATGAACGAGTAGGACTCGCCATTGACTTCGAGGGTTTCTTTGGCGCTAAATGGATCGCTGGTCATGGGTGTTCTCCTGAGCTTGTCTGCTATGCACGGTTTTCCGTCTGTGATAGATCAGTATCGGCGTCGAATGTGCATGAATCAAATCAATCGTGTTTACAAGATAAATAGATACAGATTATGCCATGATTCTGGGTTTCAACTACTCACTGATTCCATTGAGCGAGTCAGAGCTTGTTCGAGGATTTGTCCTAGTGAGCACCAAGGAACACGCGTGGTAAGCGTAAAATGGTCTAAAATCCAATATGTGGAAGAGTGTTGAACAGCAAATAGATCTCTGCTTCGAGATTGACGATCGAGCCAGGGCGAGCAGCTTGCTCAAGCTGCTCGATTTGAGTTTGAGAAACAAGTCCTGTAGGCCACGCGAGCGAAGGAGCGTACAGCGAGCTGCTATCCGATTGTCTTACGGGAAAATTGATGGGCTGGTAAGTACAGTCGATATGGCTCAGGTGGATTATCACAGAGTGGTCGAACTTGCCAAGCAATCCAAGCGTGAATGGGATTGGATGGCAGGATGGCCAGCTGGGACGATGTCGGCCAAGGCGAAGAGAAGCCGGCTCAGATGTAGATACAAGACAGGGCGCGTGGAAGTGGGCATCTCTGAGCCGTGGGAAGCTGGCGAGTTTTCAGGTTTCGGGTATGCGGGGAAACGGGCTTCGTATATCAATCAACACTACAACTGCATGGTTGATTGTGTGCTTGTGCAGCTCGAAACACCATTTGTTTATAAAGAAACAGAGTGCGAATACTTCGTCTGTTTTCCGCGTCATGCAGGGTCGAGTGTTGGTGATATCTGGGGAAAGCGATCAGTCGCCTTCGCTATGCAGCCGATTACTCAAGAATCAGCGATGTCTGCTCAATGGTTTGACACGACTCAATGGAGAGGTGGTGTCGCATTTATTGGCACGATTCGAAAAGCGTAATCTATTTTGCAGATTTTGATCGGATCACGATCCATCCATAATCGCCCGCTCGAATGCACCCACAGCTGGGCTTGGGAATCGATCGCTCCTGCGGATCACACCCAAACGCCGGGTCAGGTTCCCGCCCCGTGCGCCGAGCCCAGCTTTGTCGGGGAGCCCGAACTTGCTCACGAACCCGACGCCGATGTCGGCGTTGACCATCTGCACGATCGATTCGATCGAGCGGAGTTCCATGACGACCTCGAGCGAGACCCCCGCATCGCTGGCGGCCGCGTCGATGAGCGTGCGGACCGCCGAGCCCGCTTCGAAGGCGACCACCGACTGGTGCTGCAGGTCTTTCCACGCGAAGGTGCGCTTGCCGTCGAGCCGATGGCCCGGCGGGACGATGAGCCGGAGCTCGTCGAGGATCTCGTGGACGACCATCAGCTCGTCGCCCTGGGCGTGGTTCATCGGCAGCGTCACAATTCCCAGGTCCAGCTCGCCCGAGATCACGCCCTGAGCCACCGCGCTGCTCCCGGCTTCGCGAATCGAAAATCGCAGCCCCGGGTATTCGTCGCGCACCGCGTGGATTGCGCTGGGGAGCAGGTAGCCGGTGGCCGTCGCGCCAGCGCCCACGCGGATCGATCCGGACTCGAGCCCCACGAGCGAGCGTACGGCTTCGCTGGTTTGGTCCGCCGCGCGTAGCGTGATTTGGGCGTGCTCGACGAACACACGCCCGGGTTCGGTGAGCTCGACCCCGTGCCCGGTGCGGTGGAAGAGCTCGACGCCCATCTCGGCTTCGAGTTTGCGAAGAGCCGCCGAGAGTGCGGGCTGCGAGACGCCGAGTTCTTGGGCGGCTCGGGTCATGTGCCCGTGCGACGCGATCGCGACCATCTGGGCCATCGTGCGGAGTTCCATGGTGTGCTCCTTGCATATTCATAGATGAAACCGATTGATTGTTGATAGAGTATAAGCGTGGTCGATCATGCGATCTGCGGCATGACCGGTGCCGATGGGATATCCTTCGTGGATCCATGTCGCCCACGCCGAAGCCATCCCGTGTGTTCAAGCTCGCCCTTGCGCTGTGGTGCCTGACGCTGTTGATCGTGCTCGGGGTGCGGATTTTGGGGCCTTCGGATCTGGGGCAGAACCTCGATCAGTCAAAAACCATCGCGTTTACGCTCAATATGGTGCACAACGGCGAATGGGTGCTGCCGAGGGATTCGCTCGGGCGGTTGTCGCGCAAGCCGCCGATGGTCAACTGGGTGGGGGCGCCGTTCGTGGCGTTGGGCTGGCATTCGGAGCTGGCCCTCAAGCTCCCGGCCGTGCTCTCGGGATTAGGGATCGCGGTCTTGGTGTGCTTCGCCGGGCGGTTCTTCTATCGGCGTCTGGATCAATATGGCAGCGATGACGCCGACCACTGGCTCGCGGCCAACGCTCCGGCGATGGGGTTCCTGGCGAGCGCGGTGTGGCTCTCTTCGCCCTCGGCCATCAAGCACATCTACTTTTTGCGCCCCGACATCCTCTTCGCGGCCTTGCTCTGCAGCGCATGGTTCGCCAGCGTGGTGCTGCTGAGCAGCCCAGAGCGCAAACGCCCGCTGCTCGCGATGCTCATCTGGTTCCTCGGTGCGTGCGCGATCCTGACCAAAGGCCCGATGGCGGTGCTGGTGCCGATGTATCTCTTGGCGCATATTGTGGTCATCGTGCCCAAGGGGCAGCGTCGATCCGCCATCAAAGCCACCGGCTGGTGGTGGGGGATCCCAATCATGGTGATGATCCCGGGGCTGTGGTTGTGGGGTGCGTATCAGGCTGATTCTGAGCATGTGCGCACGGCGTTGTTTGGGCAAGAACTCGGCGGGCGCGTGGGCAACAACGGCATCGCGGGGATTCTCAATGCGGCGATGCACAATCCGGGGTATTTCTTTGAGCGGTTCCTGCCCTGGTCACTGCCGGCCGCGATGGGGATCATCTTCAGGCCCTCGGCCAAGATCCGCACGCACCCGCTCGCGCCCGCGAGCCTGTGGATTCTGTTGGTGCTCGTGTTGACAACGCTGAGTTCGCTCAGTGCCGGGTCGTACATCATGCCCGCGTATCCGCCGGCCGCGCTGCTGGCGGTGTATGTGGTCTTCCGGCTCGTCGCCAAGGCGCGGGCGAAGCGGATCAAGCCGGCGATTGTGGTGATGGCAGGGCTGGTGATCGTGTCGTCTACGATGATCGCCGGACGCGAGGCGACCCGATCGCGGGGGGCACGCACCGGCACGGGTGAGCATCTCAAGGACTTTGCGCACACGGCGACCCAGAGAGTGGGCACCGAAGCCGTGGTCTTCTCGCAGATGGGCGACCTGCCGATCGCGTCGCTGATGGGGCGGTTCCAGGCGGGCGAGATCGAGCCGACTGAAGCGCACGCCTGGCTGATCCAACCCACACAGATCGATCCCAATCGGGAGCCGGTGCTGACCTCGGGCGCGTTGGTGACGCACGATCCGATCACGGGCGTGCCGATTGATTCGACGATCACCGTCTCGCTGTATCGGGTGGATTGAGTCCTCAGCCGCATGGAGTGGGCCGCAGATTCGACTCCGCTTTGTGGGCATCCCCCCGCACATGGTCCGGTTCGAGACGCTATCCTTTGTGAAGCACCTCAAAGGGGTATTTTCGATGCAAGCAAAGCCATTTCTACTCGCCGTCATGACCATTGCACTGTGGTGTACCCTGCCAGCGATGGCGCAGTCTTCCGAGTTCACCCTCGACGACTCGGGCGATTGGGACCAGACGCAGGCCCCCGAGCCGGGCTCGGACGGGGCGGTGATGGCCGACGCGATTCGGCTGCTGGCCGAGGACAAGCCGGATCGGGCGTACAAGCTGCTCGACAAGTGGCTCGACGAGCACAAGCGTTCCCGCAACGACTACATCCCCCAGGCGTACTACCTCCGCGGCGTCGCCCAGGTGGATCGCGGGCGCGAGTACAAGGCGTTGTTCGACTTTGAGGTGATCATCAAGGATTTTCCATCGTCGGAGTTCTTCTTGAAAGCCGTAGAGCAGGAATACAGCATTGGCTCGCGGTATATCCACGGGCTCAAGCGTCGGTTCCTGTGGTTCCGCAGCGAGGGGGCCCGCTCAACGGGTGAAGAGCTGCTGATCCGCACCCAAGAACGCGTGCCGGGCTCGCAGCTTGCCGAGACCGCGGCCATGGAACTGGCGGACCACTACTACCGCCGGCGCGAGCTCAAGCTCGCCGCCCAGATGTACTCGATCTTCCAAGAGAACTTCCCGGAATCGTCGATGATCCGCCGGGCGATGCTCCGCGAGATCGAAGCGAATATTGCGAGGTTCAAGGGCCCACGCTACGACGGCTCGGGGCTCCTGGATGCCAAGCTGCTCATCGAACGCTACCAGCAACAGTTCCCCGGCGAATCCATCCGATCCGGGATTACCGAAGGCTTAGATGCGTGGATCGACGAATCCGCGGCTCAGCAAGTGCTCGATACCGCCCGCTGGTATCTCAAGGTCAAAGACGACACCTCGGCCAAGTTTTACCTCGCCCGATTGATCCGACGCCACCCAGCGACGGACGCTGCGGACGAGGCGATGGGGATTATGATCGAGCAGGGCTGGCTGGTCTTTGACAATGAAGACACTGCGGACGCTGAATCCGATCCTGAGGCCCAGTCTACAGAGAACCAGTCAACAGAGGAAGTCTCATCGTGAACACGCGTGCTTGTTTGATCTCGTTGCTTGGTTGTCTGGGTGGTTTCGCAGCCTTGACCGGGTGTGCTTCGGACCCATCGCAGGGCTACGCGTTCTCGACGGTGTTCGATGAATCGATCAACTCCGTCGCGATCCCGATTTTGCGTAATGAGACCACCTCGCGTGGGCTTGAGGTGCAGCTGACCGAATCGCTGATCAAGGAAGTCCAGAAACGAACCCCGTGGCATATCGCGCCGACCGACCAGGCCGATACCACGCTCGTGGGCGTGATCACCGCGACCGGGCTCCGGGCGTCGTCGAACGCACGCGGCAGCGGGCTGGTCCAAGAGCAAGCCGTGCAGATCACAATGCGGTTTGAGTGGCGGGATAACCGCACGGGCGAGATCTTGGTCGCGCGGGACAACTACTCGGCGTCGGCGATTTTCTCGCCCAATATCAAGATCGGCGATCGGATCGAGACCGGGCAGCGAGCCGTCATCGAAGAGCTCGCCTACGACATCATCTCCGAGATGCGCTCTGGTTGGTAAAAACCGGCGGCCCACCGAAGTTTCACCCATTTAGCGATGCTGATGGCGCGTGCACGCGTGAGAATCGGGCTTTTTTCGATGGGATCGAATGCGTCCGATCCTTATGGGCTTCGAATGCGTATTGATCTTGGCGGACCTATCATCCGCTCCATGCAAGCCGCGGGCCTGAATTCCCGACCGGGAACAGGCTCGCACGAAATATTTGCACTGTTTGGGCCGATATACACAGGTCTGCCCGAGCAGCGCACGAACCACGAAACCACTCATTTCTTCGCCACAGCCGAAGCCCAAATATGCCAGAACACAATAAAAAACCTTCCGACAAGCCCACCGGCCCCCGTGATCCACAGGACCCCAAGCTCAAGCAGGATCCCAACAAGCCAGGGACCCCGCCGGGCAAGCAGTCCAAGGGGATCTTCGGGTTCATGATCATCATGATGCTCCTGCTGGTGCTCGTCACCTTCATGGCCAGCTCCAAGACCGGCGAAGAGATCACCTTCCAGCAGTTCGAGCGCCAATACGAATCGGGCGATGTCAAGCCCGACAGTGTGGTCGTGCGCATGTCGGGGATCACCGCCGAGCTCACGCAGCCGGATGTGGACAAGAACAAGAGCGGGATCATCCGTGTGCCCATCACGATGGTCACCCGCGAAGAGATCGCCCGCCGGCTTTATGAGCTCACCGACGGCAACTTCAAGGACAAGCCTCAGTCCGCGTGGGTGGGGCCGCTATTGACCTTTGCGCCCCTGATCCTGATCATGGTGCTGATCTGGTTCTTTATTGGTCGATCCATGCGAGCCGCCGGCGGCGGTGGGGGCATGATCGGGTCGTTCGGCAAATCACGCCACAAGACCATGACCAAAGAGATGACCGGCATCACCTTCAAGGATGTCGCCGGGATCGAAGAAGCCAAGTCCGAGGTCACCGAGATTATTGAGTTTCTTAAGAACCCCAAGCGGTTTACGCGTTTGGGTGGTCGTATACCTCGCGGCGTGCTGCTCAGCGGCCAGCCCGGTTGCGGCAAGACCCTGCTCGCCAAAGCAATCGCGGGCGAAGCCGATGTCCCGTTCTTTAGCATCTCGGGCTCCGACTTCGTCGAAATGTTCGTCGGCGTGGGCGCTTCGCGCGTGCGTGATCTGTTCAAGCAGGCTAAAGATTCCTCGCCCTGTATTATCTTCCTCGATGAGATCGACGCCATCGGGCGTCGTCGCGGCGGCGGATTCTCGGGCGGCGGCAACGACGAACGCGAGCAGACACTCAACGCGATCTTGGTCGAGATGGACGGGTTTGGATCGGGCGACGGCGTGATCGTGATCGCCGCGACCAACCGACCCGATGTGCTTGATCCGGCGCTGATCCGCCCGGGGCGGTTCGATCGCCAGATCGCGGTGCCCTTGCCCGATGTGGGCGGTCGGCTCGAGATCCTCAAGGTGCATTCCAAGAAGGTCAAGCTCGGCCCCAATGTCGATATGCAGAAGATCGCCCGCGGCACCCCAATGTTCTCGGGCGCCGATCTGGCGGCCATCATCAACGAAGCCGCGATCTCGGCGACCATGCTCGACAAAGAGTTCATCGAGCACGAGGACCTCGAAGAGGCCCGCGACAAGGTCAAGTTCGGTCGCTCCAACAAGTCGCGTGTGCGTGAGAAGGACGAGAACAAGCTCGTTGCGTACCACGAAGCCGGGCACGCGGTGCTCCAGGCGATGCTGACGGATTCGGATCCGCTGCACAAGGTGACGATTATCCCACGCGGGTCTTCGGGCGGGGCGACCTTCTCGCTGCCCGAAAAGGACCGCATGGGCTACGGGCTCAAGTGGCTCTACGCCACCATGCGCGTGATCTGCGGCGGGCGCATCGCCGAGGCCAAGGCGATGGACGATGTGTCATCGGGCGCATCTTCGGATATCCGTCAGGTGACAGGCCTGGCGCGGGCGATGATCCTCGAATGGGGCATGAGCTCCAAGCTCGGGTTCATCAACTACGCCGGCGAGGACACCCGCGATTCGTTTATCCCCGATAAGGACTACTCCGACGACACCGCCCGCGTGATCGACGAGGAGACCCGCCGGATCGTTGACGAGGCGTACAAGGACGCCGAGCGGATGCTCATGGAGAACTGGGACAAGGTCGAAGCCGTCGCCCAGGCGCTGCTCAAGTACGAAATACTCAACGCGGATGAAGTCCACAAGCTGATGCGCGGCGAAACACTCGAGCGTTCGACCGTAGCCGACCTGCTCGGTGCTGGGCCATCGGGCCCCAAGCCGGACAAGAAGACGGACACCAAGCCCGAGTCCAAGCCGGACGCCGAGCCGGATCTGCCGGGGGATTCGCTGCCCGATCCGGCGTAAGAAAGTATCTAAGTGGAAATCACACTCCAAGCCCCGGCCGCCTGCTGGGGCTTTTCTCATATGGCTGTGCATAGACTGATTGCAGTGATCAACGAAGAAACGCAAGAACATATCGACCGTGCGATGCAAACGAGCCACGCATGCCTCAAATGTAAATACAGCCTCGATGGAATCGATCCCTCGGGCGCATGCCCCGAGTGCGGCACGCCCATCATCGACGGGTGCGTCTGGTGTGCGTATGACCTCTCGGACACCGAGCCCAATGGTGTGTGCCCAGAGTGCGGCGTACCTGTTCACTGCTCCATCGGCAGTAGTGCGTTGGGTGGCGTGTCCACCGAGCAACTTCAATCGGTGCATGCCGGTTTTCGGCTCGTGACTTATCTCCTTCTGTTCTTCATCATTTTCATCGTGCTCCTCATTGCGACGATGTTCATGAACTTCAGGGCTACGGGCAGTTTAATCGGCATCACTGCGCTTGTAATCTGCATCGGCGTCGTGCTGGGCACCATCTTTGGTTGGTTCAAGCTCTCGCAGCCACTCACCGGGCTCCCGCGGAAGATCGATAAGCCCGGCATACGGTCGTTGGTGCGGGTGATGCTGTGGGTTTTTATTGGGGTGGCCATCTTGTCGTTGATCAACGGGCTGGTCGCGTGGGCTCCGCTATCAGAGGGTGGTTCGCTCACCGTGCGCGGTATCGCCAATGGGGTGCTCTTTGTGCTCCTGGGGAGTTCAGCGATTGTGCTCTTCGTCGCGAATGTGCTCTATATTGGATGGTTTGCTCGGCTCGTGCGGAACCAAAGAATACAGAAAAGAGCGAAGCACTTTGTTTGGACAGGACCAACCGTTGCGATTCTTGGCGCGATGCTCTTGTGCTTTGTTCCCATTTTCCCGCTCATCGTCCTTGCGCTCTACTTGGACATGATCGAATCTATCCGGATTGATCTCAAAAAGATCATCAAGGCCCGCCCGCCCGCTGTATAGCAATTCACACCGGTGTCCACCTACAGAGGCATCCGCTACACACCCATCGCCACAATCGCATCGGCGAGCTTGATGAAGCCGCCGCGGTCGGCGCCGGCGCCATAATCGACGACCCCGTTGACCTTGGGGGCGTTTTCGACGCATTGTTCGTGGATGTCGGTCATCACGCCGGTGAGCTTGTCGAGGGCTTGTTGCTTGGTCCAGGTGCTGTGCGATGCGTTCTGGGACATCTCGAAGCACGAGGTCGCCACGCCGCCCGCGTTGGCGGCTTTGCCGGGCCCGAACACGATGCCCTTGCTGTGGAACACACTCCGTGCCTCGTGGGTGCAGGGCATGTTCGCGCCCTCGGCGACGACCTTGATCCCGCGATCGGCCAGGGCGTTGGCGTCGTCCTTCTCAATTTCGTGCTGGGTGGCACAGGGCAGGGCGACATCGGCATCGACGAGCGACCACGGGCGGGCCTCGGGGTGGTAGGTGACGCCGTCGCTTGACCAGTCTTTGAGCTGTTCGCGTTGGACTTCTTTGTAGTCGATGAGTTCTTCGAGTTGTTCGCTGGTCATGCCCTTGTCGAAGGTGATCGAGCCGCCTGAGTCGGACATGGTGACTACTTTGGCGCCGTGTTCGATCGCCAGCTCGGCGGCGTAGAGCGCAACATTGCCGCTGCCCGAGATCATGACGCGTTTTCCATCGAGCGAGTCATCCATGTGCTCGAGCATGGATTTGGCGAAGGTGACCACGCCATAACCAGTCGCTTCGGTGCGTCCGAGGAGCCCGCCGAGCCCGAGGGGCTTGCCGGTGAGCACGCCGTCGCGTTGCTTGGTGATCTTCATGTACTGCCCGTAGAGGTACCCGAGCTCTCGCCCGCCCACGCCGATATCGCCGGCCGGCACATCGACGCTCGGGCCGATGTGTCGGTGGAGCTCGCGCATGAACGCCTGGCAGAAGCGCATGACCTCGTTGTCGCTGCGTCCCTTGGGGTTGAAGTTCGATCCGCCCTTGCCCCCGCCGATGGGCTGGCCGGTGAGCGCGTTCTTGAAGCACTGCTCGTAGGCGAGGAAGTGGAGGGTGTCCTCGGTGACGGTGGGGTGGAAGCGGAGCCCGCCCTTGTAGGGGCCCATGACATTGGAATGCTCGATGCGCCAGCCCAGATTCAGTTCGACCTTGCCTTGGTCGTTGACCCATTCGACGCGGAAGCGGATCACGCGATCAGGGATGAGCAGACGCTCGAAGACGCGGGCTTTCTGATACTGCGGATTGGATTCGAGGACGGGGACGATCGACTCGGCGACTTCGTCGATCGCGGATCGGAAGAGCGGCCCGGGGTTGAGGGCGTCGATCTGTGAGCTCAGGTCAAGAACATCGGCGGCGGTCGTCATGCATGTCTCCTGCTATAGGTGAATAGGCGGGTGTTGGTGACACTCGTGAACGGAGACAAGCACCAGTTTCTTCCAAGAGTGTATACCAGAACCGGGGATGCCCGTTGGGGATGGGGTGTACGCGGGCGGTCGAGCCCAAAGCGAGATGGAGAATCAGCGATTCTGGGCCAATAGGCACGGGTGGTCAATACTTTCAAGAATCATTGAAAATACAAAAACAACATCGTATACTCTGACTATGGAATCACAACCCCTCCATCTCGTCACCGGCGCTCTGGGATACACAGGCAAAGCCATCACCGAGCAGCTGCTTGAACGCTCAATCCGCGTCCGCACGATGACCAACTCGCCCGATCGTCAGAACCCCTTCGGCGATCAGCTCGATATCCGGCGGATGGAATTCGATGACCACCAAGCGCTCGTCGATGCCTTCGCCGGCGTGTCGGTGTTCTACAACACCTACTGGGTGCGGTTTAACCACAAGGGATTTAACTTCGAGCAGGGGATCGAGAACTCGAAGAGGCTCTTCGCAGCCGCCAAAGAGGCGGGGGTGGAGAAGATCGTGCATGTGTCGATTCTGCACGCCGACGAGGCGGATGATCTGGGGTACTACAAGGGCAAGCACGAGCTCGAAGACGCGATCAAGGACCTCGGCGTGCCCTACGCGCTCGTCCGTCCGGGCGCGATGTTCGGGCGCAACGACATCCTGATCAACAACATCGCCTGGACCCTCCGGCGCATGCCCATCTTCGGCACCTTCGGCGACGGCTCGTACCGCATGCGCCCGATCCATGTCGAGGACATGGCGAGTTTGATGATCGCCCAAGGGCTCGCCGAGGGTTCGGCGACGGTCGATGCCGTCGGGCCCGAGTCGTATACCTATAAGGAGTTCGTCGAGCTCATCGGTTCGATCGTGGGGATCTCCAAGCCGATAGTCTCTGTGCCGCCCATCGTGGGGTATTGGGTCTCCAAGCTCGTCAATGTGATGGTGCAGGATGTGGTGATTACGCGCGAGGAGATCGATGGGCTCATGCGCGGGCTGCTTGATTCTGACCAAGCCGCCACGGGCACGGTCAAGCTCTCTGCATACATCGAGGAGCACAAGCACACGCTGGGCAAGCGGTACGCCAACGAAATCAAACGCCGGACGAATCGGGTGTTGGCCTATGACCAGATTTGATCAGATCTGACACAATTTGACTATACTTCTCACAACCGAGGAGACTGAACATGTCATCTGCGAATCAGCCAACCGATCAACCAACGAATCCGTCCGCCGTGCTCATCGCTCATGATCGCTGGGCCAACGCCCAGCTCTACGCGGCGTGCCGAGCGCTCAGCGACGAGCAGTTTGTCCGATCCTTCGAGATGGGCACCGGCTCGATCCACAACAACCTCGTCCACAACCTGGGCGCGATGCGCGGCTGGACCGATGTGCTCGACGAGACCCCGTCGCGCCCAAGGCTCGAAGAACGGATCGAGGGCCAGCCCTACACGCTCGATGAGATCGAAAAGCTCCACGCAGAGATCACCAAGGACTTCGAGCGGGCCGCCCTGGCTCGGCCGTTCGAGACGGTGATCAACCGTGAGCGGGACGGGCAGGCCTATACCTTCACCGTCGGGGGTATCCTGACCCATGTCACGACCCATTCGATGCACCACCGGGCCCAGTGCCTCAACATGCTCCGTCAGCTCGGGGCCAAAGAGCTCCCGATGTCGAGCGTGATGGAATGGATGCTGGTCGAAAAGTAGCATCCTCCAAGGGAGCTACGAAAAATCCTGGATAGGCGACACATCGTGGGCGATTTCTTGCTTGTGTTTTTCAGTTTTTTCGTTTAAAATGAGTAGATGCGTCTAGCCCCGGCTCGGAGCATCCCAAATCTCATGCCGATTAACGGAAAGGACACACTCGGATGAAACAATCAACACTGGCCATCGCGGCCCTCTCGCTGTCAGCGCTCTGTGCCCATGCTCAGTCGTTCAATGTCGATTGGGGATCGCTCGATTCGTCGCCGTCTTCGTCATACGGTGCTCAGGGGTTGCCCGGTGTGTGGAACACCTTTGATGCGATGCCCAACTTCCAGCGTCTGGCGTTGGTTGGGCTCGATGGATCGCCCATCAAAGCGGACATTATGAATATCGGGTTCGATGTGATCGAATCCGCTGATATTCCGAACACAGGCGGCGACGACGAGGCCCTGCTCGACGATTGCTTTACCGCGTTCAACGATCCGGTCGACGGGTGCATCTTTATGCGGTTCCTCGAACCCGGCGAGTACAGAGTTATCCTCTATGGCATCGCCCCCGACGACTCGACGCTGCTTAATCGCCTGCGGATCGATCAGAACGCCGAGGAGCCCGAGTTCGTTGGCGGCGCATGGTCTGGCTCCCACGAGTACGGGGTGACTTACATGGCTCAGCACGCCACGGTTGGGGAGGACGGGCGTCTGGACCTGCACTCAGGGCTCAATGGTGGGTTCATCCGCTCGGTGCTCAACGGGATGCAGGTGGTCAAGATCGAGCCGTGTCTGGCGGACTTGACGGATGATGGGGAGCTGGATTTCTTTGATGTTTCCGCGTTCCTTGACGCGTTTGGTGCTCAGGACCCAGCCGCGGACTTTACGGGTGACGGCGAGTACGACTTCTTCGATGTCTCATCCTTCTTAGACGAGTTCGGCGCGGGCTGCCCCTGATCCATCTCCATTCTTGGACCCGCACTGATGCCCGGGTAGCCATTGATTCAAACCCGCCATTCGATCCGTCGATCGGCGGGTTTTTCGTACGCCTTGGCGATCTTGAGCTCTGCTGGCATGTTAACAGGGCCCATTGAGTGAGCTACGATGAAGGGCCGAGCTTGTTTTATGGGTTCGGAGCTTTTCACAATGACCAATCGCCTGCGATTCAATGCGCGGGTTAAAGCAGACAAGCGAGGTGCCCCGATGGCATGGATGAAGATCAAGGACGCGTTCGCGGCCGACCCCGGAGTTGAGTTGACCATCAAGGGCTGGGTCCGCACCAAGCGGGATTCCAAAGCCGACGGCGGGCTCTCGTTTGTCGCGGTGCACGACGGGACTTGCTTCGATCCGATCCAGGTCGTCGCCCGCCATGACCTGAGCAACTACGAAGAGGTCGCCAAGCTGGGTACCGGGTGCAGCGTCGAGGTCGACGGCGTGCTCGTCGAGTCACAGGGCAAGGGACAGAGCGTCGAGATCCAGGCGACGGCCGTGCGTGTGATCGGGTGGGTCGAGGACCCCGAGACCTACCCGGCATCGAACAAACGCCATTCGTTCGAGTACCTCCGCGATGTCGCACACCTGCGGACGCGGACCAACACCTTCGGGGCGGTTGCCCGCGTGCGCCACGCGTTGGCCCAGTCCGTGCATCGGTTCATGGACGAGCAGGATTTCTATTGGGTGCACACGCCGATCATTACGGGCTCGGATTGCGAAGGGGCCGGCGAGATGTTCCGCGTCTCGACGCTCGATTTTATGAACATGCCCAAGGGCGAAGATGGACAGGTCGATTTTTCCAAGGATTTCTTCGGCAAAGAATCGCATTTGACGGTGTCGGGCCAGCTCAATGTCGAGACCTACTGCAGTTCACTCAGCCGGGTGTACACCTTCGGGCCGACCTTCCGGGCGGAGAACTCGAACACCACGCGCCACCTGGCGGAGTTCTGGATGATCGAGCCCGAGCTCGCGTTCGCGGACCTGCACGACAACATCGAGCTGGCCTCGGGCATGCTCCGCGCGTGCGCTTCGGATCTGCTTGATAAGCGGATGGATGATCTCGAGTTCTTCAACCTGCGGATCGAAAAAGGCATCATCGATCGGCTCAAGATGCTCGTCGAATCGCCCGTCAGGACCATTACCTATACCGAAGCGATCAATATCCTCGAGACCTGCGGCCAAAAATTCGAGCACCAAGTCAAATGGGGCATCGATATGCAGACCGAGCACGAACGCTACCTCAGCGAGCAGCACTTCAAGCAGCCCGTCGCGGTGATCAACTATCCCAAGGACATCAAGGCGTTCTACATGCGGCTCAACGACGAGGGCACCGATGGGGCGCCCGGGCAGACGGTGGCCGCGGTTGATATCTTGGTCCCCGGCGTGGGCGAACTCATCGGCGGCTCGCAGCGCGAAGAACGCCTGAGCGTGCTCGACGGACGCATCAACGAGATGGGGCTCGACATCGATGACTACTGGTGGTACCGCGACCTGCGCAAGTACGGCACGGTGCCTCACGCGGGCTACGGGCTCGGGTTCGAGCGTCTGGTGCAGTTCTGCACCGGGATGCAGAACATCCGCGATGTGATCCCGTTCCCGCGTGCCGCCAAACAGGCGGAGTTCTAATGCAGTTTCGCACGCTCTTCGCCGTCGGGGTATTCGGGTTTCTTCTCTGTTCGCCGGCCATAGGCGATGAGCCTCTGGTCGCAGAGCCACAGATCGAATCGGTTGAAGCCGAAGCGGTCTCCGAGGAAACCCTGCTCGCCAACGCCCGTGTGCGCGAGGTCATCGCTGCGATGAACGACGCGATCGAAGCGGGCGATGTCGGCGCGTACATGAGCCGCATTGATCCGTCGCACACCGTGTTCTTGACCGAGCAGCGGGCGTGGATCACCGATTCGATCCTAGAAGGCGTGCAGGTGATCGAGTATGCGTTTCTCGAAGAGCCAGGAGTTGCCGAGCGTGCGAATGATGAGCTGGTTGCGAGCATCGGGATCCGCTGGAGCCTCAATGGTGACGGGCCATTGCAAGGCGATGAGCCATGGAACATGGTGTACATGGCTCGGTTTGTTCCATTGGGTTCTGTGGAAGGGGGCTGGGTGTTCGCAGGGCCTCACTGGCACTTTGATCTCTACGACGAGGCAACCGATGTGCGCGTGCTCGCGACAGAGAACCACGAAGCGAACGCCCAACTCGCCCTTGAGCGCGCCCCCGAGATCCTCACCATGGTCGAAGAAGACTTCGGCAAGGACCTGAGCACCGAGCTGGTGATCAAGGTGTACAAGAAAATGAAGAGCCTGCAGGCGTCGATCTCGCCGGCGTACACCGACCCGCTCGCGGGCTGGAACGAGCCGGGCGAGTCGATCAAGATCCTCGGGCGAACACGAGTGTCCAAGGCATCGCTCGATCCGCTGCTCGCCCACGAGATCGGGCACGCGGTGAGCTTCGAGTTCGGTCCCGAGATCAACAAGGCCCCGTGGTGGACGCTCGAGGGGATCGCCGAGGTGGCGGCCGGGTTGTTCCGTGACTCTTGGGAATCTAAGAACCGACGCATCACGATCATGGCCAAGAAGGACAACCTGCGCGAGTGGGAGCAACTCGCGGATTTCAAGGGCGAGGCCACCGACCACGCGATGCATGTGTATCTCCAGGGCTGGTCGATGATCGACTACATCGATCGCACCTTCGGCAAGGACCAGCGCAATGCGTGGTTCAGCGAGCTGGGCACCGGGGCCACGCTCGATCAGGCATCGATGCGGACGCTGGGGCTGAGCTTCGAAGAGCTCGATGCGCAGTGGTATCAGTCGTTGATGGATTGAATTTCGATAGAGTGAGAACCGGAGAGTAACCGGGCAATGCTTACGGCGATTCGCCGGGCATCTGGTTCTCGATCGGTGCCAGATCATCGCTTGAAGTCACCACACGCGTCGGCGCTTTGGTCGGCGTTGGAGTGGGCGGCGTGCGGAAGAACATCGTGTAGCCCCATAGGATGGTGGCAAGAAACAGCGTCCAGATCGCGATGTACCCGACCGAGTTACGGACCTCGGGTGACTTGGACGCGAGCGGACGCGAAAGCTGCAGAATGCCCTTGGCGAGCACTGGGCCGCCACGGGTGACGATCAGGTGGCCGTACTGCTTGGACTTGGTTTGGCCGATCAGGAAAGCGGTCTGCCAGATCGAGCGGATCTCATCGTCTTCTTCGAGTTCGTCAGCGTGGGCACCGGAGAGATCGGGCGAATGAGTCGGTGCTTTGGCGGCTGGTGCTGCGGGGCCTGTCTTGGCCGCGACGGTGGCGCCCGGCGACCCGATCGCGGGCACGGTCGTATCGGCTACAGCAGCGGGCTGGATCTCTGGCTCGGCTGCGGGCTCGGTTTTCTCGGGAATCGCTGGGGCAGATGTTGGATTCGTTTGTGAGTCTACTTCTGTGTCTGCACTCGGCTCAGGCGCAGTCGGCGGATTCGCAGCTGAGGCTTCAACTGCGTCCACAGCATCAACCGATTCGACCGGTGTGCTCTCGAGGGCGAGCGATTCGAGCAGCAGCGAGTGGGCCTGGTCGTCCTCGTTGGCGGCGGATTCGACGAGTTCGCCCTCGGGCGTCGCGAAGTCGCCCATCAACAAGTCATCGCCCAATCCGGCGAGCGCATCATCAAGATCGCCCAGCCCCCTATCGGGCTCGCTGGGTGTCGAGGGGGCTGTGTCCGTATCTGCATCCGTATCTGCGTCTGGCTCCGTGACCGATTTTGTAACGGATTCCGTTTCTTGGGCCTGATCCTGATCCTGATCCTGATCCTGATCCTCGGCTTGGTCGGTCGGTTCTTTGGCCGATTCGTCCGATTCGTTCGCTTCGCTGATGGTCTCGGCTGTTGTTTCGACTTCTGCGACGGCGGGTTCTGGATCAGGCTCGGCCGCTGATTCAGCAATCGGTGCAGTGGCTGTTTCCGTGACCGCATCTGTTTCGGACAAGGCCTCGGGTCGCGATTCTGGTTCAGCGGCGATCTCTTCGATCAGCTCTTCGTTGACCGCTTCGAGTACTTCGTCAATCAGGTCTTCGTCGGTTGGAACATCGGTGGCGGTGTCGGCCGGTGTCGATTCCGATGCCGGGGTTTCAGTCGCAGGTGTCTCCGTCATCGGCGCATCGCCGTTGATCAAGTCATCCGCCACCGCGCCCAGCGGATCAGTGTCGATGTCAGAGATTGGCTCTTGGATCTCCGCTTCTGGCTCGGTTGTCGGCTCGTCTGACTGGGCATCGAGGTTCGTCGGGCCCGGCTCATTGAGCAGCTCGCCGATCGCGTCGTCGATCAGGGCTTCGGTGTTTTCCGAAACCGCGTCGAGTGCTTCGAGGGCCTCGCTGGTGCTCGCGTCGGTTGCCGAATCAGATTCGTTCGATGCAGTTGATGCATCGGGTGATGCATCGGGGGTTTGATCTTTACTCTGGTCGCTTGCTTGATCGTTTGGCGCATGCGAAACATCGAGCTCGTCCATGAGCTCGTCGATCGATTCGCTCAGCGCCTGCTGAGGGTCGGGATTGGGTTCTTTCTGATCCAATACAACGCGATAATCGGGGTTTTGGGGCGCGAACTCAAGGGATATCGGCCGTAATCTCGGGATTACTTTTTGATCCCATCCTCCCTACCCTCTGGTGATGTCGAGCCGCCACCATATCCAGCATCACCTCATGTTCTCGGACCTTGGAGCCATCAAGCCCGGGCAGGTGTTTGAAATTGGCGGCCCCGAAGCCCATCACGCAATCCGCGTCAAACGCGTAGGAACCGGGCATCGGGTCGGCTTGCTCGACGGGTGCGGGCGGATTGGCTCGGGCACCGTCCAAGCGATCAAGGGCCCAAAGTCCAAGCCAACCATGACCATCGAGCTGCTTGGGATTGAATCTTTCGAGCCCTCAAAGCCCCGTTTAGAGGTCTACTCGGCCCTGCCCAAGGGCGATCGGCTCGATCGGATGATCGATCAGCTCAGCCAGCTTGGGGTCCAGAGCTACCGTCCGCTGCTCTGCGAGCGATCGCAGCGCAAGCCCGAAACCGTGAATATCGAGAAGCTCGAGCGGATCGCGATCGAAGCCGCCAAACAGTGCCATCGCCCGTGGCTGATGGAGATCGGCGATCCGATCGGGTTCGAAGACGCGATCAAGGACCCGGACGCGATCGTCGCGGATGCATCGGGCGAAGCCGATATCGCTAGTGTGAACCCCGAGCGCGTCGTGATTTTGATCGGGCCGGAGGGCGGGTGGTCGGACGATGAGCGGGGGGTGATCGGTGCAACCGGCGTACGGGTGTGCCGGTTTGGTTTATTCGTGCTCCGGATCGAAGCCGCGGCGTGTTCGGCATCGGCTATTGTTCTGTCGAGGGCGAGCGGGTCAGAAAACGAACAATGATGTTGAGATTGAACTTGGATTGTGATTCAAGAAGGAAGTAAGAATGAAAACTGCAGCGATGTTGGTCTTATGCGTGCTCTGTTCTCCTTTGTTTGCCGGCGGCGTGATCGACAGCGAGCACAAGCAGCGGGCGCAGACGGTCAGCTCCCGTGCGATCGACTACCTCACTTCGCGACAGCACTATGTGACGGGCGGCTGGGATGATTTTCCGGATGAGCCGCACATGCCCGCGTTTACTGCATTGGTGCTCCAGGGGATGCTCCTCGATCCGACCGTCGACGAGAAGACCGGGGCCGTGATCTTGGGCACGCGGTATCTGCTCGAGCAGGTCAACGAGGACGGGAGCATCCACGACGGGATCTTGCCGAGCTACAACACCGCGATCAGTATTTCAGCGCTCTCGATGATCCAGGACACCAAAGCGATGGCCGCGAGCATCAACGGGATGAAGTTCCTCCGCACGCTGCAGTATTCGAATCTCAACACCACCAGCGTCGAGGGCATCGAGGGCCCGATCGATATCACCCATCCGTACTACGGCGGCGTGGGCTATGGCAAGCACGGACGACCGGATCTCTCAAACCTGAGCTTCTTCGTCGATGCGCTCCACGACACCGGGGTCTCGACCAACGACGCGGCCTATCAACGGGCGCAGGTCTTCCTCTCACGCGTGCAGATGGTCGACGAGGTCAACGAGATGGACTACGCCGACGGCTCGGAGCAGGGCGGGTTTATCTACGCGACGGTCCCCGATCTCGAATCCGTCGATGGCAAAGCCGGGCAGTCACAGGCGGGCACGATCGTTGAGACCACCGAAGACGGCGAGGAGCTCACCCGGCTCCAGTCCTACGGCTCGATGACCTACGCCGGGTTTAAGTCGTTGGTCTACGCGGATATCGATCCTGAAGACCCACGCATGGTCAGCGCCTGGAAATGGATCGAGGAGAACTACACCCTCGAAGAAAACCCCGGGCTCGGGGAGCAGGGGTACTACTACTACCTGTGCACCATGGCCCGGGCGCTCGATGCCTTCGGCGTCGACGAGATCAACGGGCACAACTGGCGCGAAGAGATGATCGACAAGATCTACGAACTCCAGTTCCCCAACGGGGCGTTTAAGGTGCTCAACAAGCGTTGGATGGAGGAGAACGATGTGCTGATCGCGGCCTATGCGCTGATTGCTATTGGGCACGCCGCCAACTAAGATTGAGCTTTCAATCACCGCTTGTTCAAAGCGTCCGGCTCCCTGGTTCTCTTGACCGATCCGGACCCACACAAAGGACGATATCCATGCCCACCGCGACCCTCCCCGTGCACTATACCGAACTCATCAAGCTCTGCAGAGAGTCGGGCACGCTGGGCTCGATCGGTGCGTTGGTCGGGTGGGACCAAGAGACCTACATGCCCAAGGGCGGGGCCAAGGCGCGGGCCGAGCAGTCTTCGCTTCTCGCCGGTATCGTTCACGAACGCAACACCAGCGAGCGGCTCGGCGAGCTGATCGCCCAGTGCGAAGCCGATGGCGATCTCAACCAGGACGGCTCGATCGAATCGGCGAACCTGCGTGAGATGCGCCGGGATTACGATCTGGCGACCAAGCTGCCGACCGATCTGGTCAAGGCGTTGGCCCAGGCCCAGTCCGAGGCGCAGGACACCTGGAAGCGGGCGCGGGCCGACAACGATTTCGCGTCGTTTGTCCCGGCGTTGACCCAGGTGCTCGATCTCACCCGCCAGAAGGGCGAGTGCTACGGCTACGCAGAGGGCGGCGAGGTCTACGACGCGTTGATCAACGAGTTCGAGCCCGATACGACAGCCGTGGAAATTGAGCGTGTGTTCACGCCGTTGCGTGATCGGTTGAGCGCATTCATTGCTGAGGTCACCGACGGCGGCACCGCGCCGCAGGTCGATTTCCTGCACCGCTCGATCCCGGTCGAGCAGCAGCACGCCTTCGGGCAGGCGATCACCGCCCAGCTCGGGTTTGACTACGACAAGGGACGCTTGGATGTGACGACCCATCCGTTCTGCTCGGGCTTCGGGCCCGGCGATACGCGGATGACAACGCGGTATGAGCCGACCAACTTCCCCGATGCCGTGGGCTCGACGATGCACGAGTGCGGGCACGGGCTCTACGAGCAGGGGCTGCTCAAGGACGGCGAGTACTTCGGCACACCCATGGCCAGCGCGGTCTCGCTGGGGATCCATGAGTCCCAGTCACGCATGTGGGAGAACATGGTCGGGCGCGGCAAGCACTTCTGGAACTGGGCCCTGCCCGTGGCCAACAAGCACTTTGATAACGCGTTCGCTGATATCGAGCTCGATACCTTTGTCAAGGCGATGAACACCTGCACGCCCAGCTTCATCCGCGTCGAGTCCGACGAGAGCACCTACAACCTGCATGTCATGATCCGCTTCGAGCTCGAACGCGCCATGATCCGCGGCGACCTCTCAATCAAGGACCTCCCCGGCGCGTGGAACGAGAAGTTCAAGAACTTCCTCGGGCTCGATGTCCCAAGCGACGACAAGGGCTGCCTGCAGGATGTGCACTGGTCGTTCGGGTTGGTCGGCTACTTCCCGACCTACACCTTGGGCAACCTGTACGCCGCCCAGTTGTGGGAGACGATCATCGAGCAGATCCCGGATCTCGAAGAGCAGATGGCCAAGGGTGAGTTTAGTGCGTTGCTCACCTGGCTGCGCGAGAACATCCACCAGCACGGGCGTCGATACTCCGCGGCCCAGCTCTGCGAGCGGGCGACGGGCAAGGCGCTCGAGTCCGAGCCGTTGATGCGTCATCTCGAGCGTCGCGTCAAGCCCGCCTACGGCATGTAAACAAACGAGTGGCTTTTGGTCGCGTATGAGGGATCGCGTGTCACGGATCTCGACGGGCCCACATCCAGAGCCCGGCCGTCGATGCGCCGATGGTATTGCAGACCAGGTCCCACGCGGTGTTGGTGTAGCCGCCGACATTGGTGTCGGGGATGGTGAGGACCGCGACAAACTCCACGATCTCGTTGATGGCCCCGAGCCCGATGCTCATGAGCACCGCTGCGCAGGCGGCCGCGAAGGTGGCGCGGGCGTCGAGGAGCACCCGCAAGGCTTCGTAGCACGCGACGGCCGCCGAGAAGAACCCGAAGGTGTGCACGATCTGGTCGTAGCGGGGGAGGTTGGGCAGGTAGCGAAGCGAGTAAAGCACCGCGGATTCCGGGCGATCAGCCTCACTGGCGGCTGCGCGGAAGGCGTCGGTCAGTGATGGATCGATCCCGATCGTCCCCCCGGCCATGTGCATGAACCCCCAGATCGCCAGCAGCCACAGGGCGGTCGATGAGAATCGGACTCGCAGATGGATGCCGACGGTGCCCACAATGAAGATCACCATCACCAGCGAGTACATCAGGAACTCGGTGTTGCCCTGCTGGAGGGCGAAGAATGAGAAGACGAGCATGTAGAGCAGGACGAAGGCCGTGAGGGCCTTGGAGGGGAACCGGGCGTTGCTTGATGAGTAGCCTTGGCGTATGTGCATGGGGCGAGTATACCCGATGGGAAAACCAGGGTCGGTTTCCCTAGAATACGCCATGAGTGACACCAACGACCCACATGCCGACCCACACGCAGACCCAGTCGTGGTCGGTATTTACGACACCGAGTTCGAGGCGGCCCTGGTCAAGAACATGCTGGGCGAAGCCGGCATCCCCGCCCAGATGGTGGGGGCGATGACCGCGGGTTTCCGAGCCGAGACCCCGGGCAAGGTCAAGGTGCTCGTGCCCGGGAGCTTGGGTGAGCAGGCCATAGCATTGATCGCTCAAGAAGCTGAATCGAACGAATAAACCAGTAGATAAACAGATGGATCTGAGCGGGATTGCTCGCGAATAGCCCTGTAGATACATACATAGACCCATAGGCTCGGGCGTGTTGGTGCGCTAGAGTTGAGACCGGCCGCCCAAAAACATGCGGCCTTCGAGGAGAACAAAGAATGAAATCAGTGATTGCTGGTGTTGTCGTACTCATGGGCCTTGTGATCGCCGCGTTTGCGGTCCAGCCCGAGACCAAACCCGTTGAGCCCGCCAAGGGCGTCGATCAGGCCCAGAAGGGCGATGCAGCCGAGACGGCGCAGGAAGAGGAGAAGCTCGTGTATTTCCAGATGACCACCTCGCACGGCGAGATCTACCTTGAGCTCAACAATGAGCTCGCTCCCATCTCGACCAAGAACTTCCTCAGCTATGTCGAGGAAGAGTACTACAACGGCACGATCTTCCATCGCGTGATCGAGAACTTCATGATCCAGGGCGGCGGGTTCGACGAGGACATGAACAAGAAGGACACCAAGCCCGGCATCGAGAACGAATGGACCAACGGGCTGAGCAATGTCCGCGGGAGCATCGCGATGGCACGCCTCGGCGGGCAGGCCAACTCGGGCACCTCGCAGTTCTTTATCAATGTCGCCGAGAACGGGTTCTTGGATCAGCCACGCGATGGCTCGGGCTACGCGGTCTTTGGACGCGTCGTTAAGGGCATGGATGTGGTCGACAAGATCCGCGTGGTCAAGACCGGCACCAAGCGCGGCATGGGCGATGTGCCCGTCGAGCCAGTCGTCATCAAGACGGTGGTCAAGCTTGACAGCGCCAAGGTCGAAGAGCTCGGGCTGGCCGAAGCTGAAGATTGATCTGTACGCAATAACGACTCGTGAAGCCCGTTGCCCTTTGGTGACGGGTTTTTTTATAGATACGCGCAATTATGATTTGGCCCGTTGCATGGGGAAATTCGCGTGCATGTGGATGGATTGTTGACAGGAATGGTCCGAGAATGCGTCTGTTTATGTGTTGGGTGAACATGGCCGATGAAACTGCAGGCGATCGAATCCCTATACCGAAGTGGGTCTATAGCAAATCAGAGATATGAGACGAACGACTGGGGACGACGATGAATGAGACCTACGGGAATAGAGAAAACACACACAGCGATGCCGTCGAGAGCGCTGAGCCGGAGATTATCCCGTTCGCCGATGAAGCCGATCAGATCACACTGGTCGATGATGAAGCTCGAGCAGAAACCGAAGAAGACACAACCGATACCCAGTTACCGGCAGAGGTCCAGCGCCTCTCCGTCGTTGATCAGGACCTCGGAGCTGGGTATGCAACACCCCGCTCGAGCAAAGGACGCTACGCCTGCCCATGCTGCGGCCAGGGCGCCACACGAGTGATGCGCGTGCGGGTCAAAGAATACCAGCAGGGCCAGCCGCGCTGGGTCGCGCTGTGTGCGGTGTGCGCGGCTTCGATGCTCGCCCAAGTCCCCGGCACAGTGGTCGGTGGCATGGTCCGCCCGAGCCGACGCAAGGCACGCAAAGCGGCCCGTGCAGCAGACCGAGCAAACGCCAGAGCCAACGCTCTGCGGGAGACGAACGCCGGGTTTCGTCAGGCGAGTTAACCCCTTTTCGCGTTTCAACAAGCCCAAAGACTGACCCGATCATCACCAGCAGAGAATCACAAGAAAACCACAAGAAAAGCCCGCGTCTCTTTCGAGGACGCGGGCTTTTTTTAGATGCTTGAGTCGATCAGCTGGCTGACTATGTTCCAGGCTCGATCTCGCCCGCTTTAAGCGTGAACTCCATCTCGATATCGCGGGCCTTCTCGGCGGCGTAGCTCAGGGTGACGGTGTCGTGCTCGTCGCCCTCGACCAAGAAGCGGTAGGTGCTCACCGACTGCCCCCCAATGCCCGAATCAATCAGCAACCGCCCGGGGCGATCCGTCACGGCATTGATCGAGTTGGCATGGCGATCGCGGATGCGTCCGGAGAGCACGGTGTGCGGGCCGTCGAGCGTGAGCAGGTCGGGCAGGCCGATCTTGTTGCGCTGGGCCAGGGCGAGCCGGGTCGGGATGATCTTGGAGTTCTCGATCTCCACGGTGACCTCCCACAAGCCAGAATCCAGCTGCTCGACGCCGATCCATTTGAACGCGAGCTCGGGCATATTGCCCGCGTGGAACATCGTGAAGGCGAAGTTGCGATGGCACGCCTCTTCGAGCATAAACGGCGGCGTGACGCGCGACGAGTACTTGGTCCCGCCGCCGATGAGCACCTGGCCGTGGGTCGGGTGGGTGTGCTCGGTGTAGTCGGTGAAGGTCTGCCCGAAGAGCATCCGGTCCTGCCAGTGCATGCGCTCAGTGGCGGAGAACTCACGCGATGGATCGGGCATGATGCGTGAGTCGGTCCAGAGCTCGTTGGTGAAGCTCACGATCCCGAGCCCTTCGCTGAGCCAGTTGACGAACCCGCCGTGGACGGTGTAGAGATCCGCGTGGATCACCATGTAGTCGTAGTAGGGGAGCAGGTCCTCGCCGGCGTTGCCGATCTGGTCGTACACGGCCCGATCGGATCGCGGATACAGGCTGTCGAGGTATTTGGCCCCCGGCCCACGCAGGATCATGCCTCCGGCGTTGTGGTAGCTCTGCCCCGCAGCAATATTGGGATGCTCAAGGATAAAGCCCGCGACCGCTTTGGTCTCCGCCCGGTCAAACGGGAACTCGCCCGCGCCGTACTGGATGTAGTTGGGCTGCCAGTCGCTGGCCCAGTTGCGGTTCATGTCGTAGCCGCCCGGGCCGTCCTCGTTGATGCGTCCGTCGCCGTCGTTGTCGATGCCCTCGGAGCCCAATCGCGTCAGGTTGCCCTGCACGCCCTCTGGGGCGCGTTCGATGATGCGCGGGTCGAGCTCATTGCGTCGGTAGCGTCCGTTGGGATCGATCTTCCACATCGATGTAATGTGCCCGTCGCCGTCGAGGTCTTCTGGTGGGTCTTCGTCGAGGAGCCCGTCGAAGTCGTTGTCGGTGGGGCGTTGCCCGGTGCGGGCCGAGTGGGGGGTGTTGGGGTTGGCGAACCATTCGGCCCGCCCGTCGGGGTTCTGCGAGGGCAGGAAGTAGAACGCAACGCGATCGATCAGATCGGTGAGCTGTTCGACCTTCCCATGGCTCTTGGTGAGGTACCAGATGGAGTAGAGGACGGTTTCGGAGGCTTGGATCTCGTTGCCGTGGACATTGCCGTCGATGTACATCGCGGGCTTGGTGGATGCGTCGCCCGTCTCAGGATTGTTGAGCGTGATGAGCCACATATCGCGTCCCTGCTCGCTCTTGCCGATGGATTCGAGCGTGAGCAGCTTTGGATACGCCTCGACCAGATCGCGGATGATGGTGGTCATCTCATCGCTGTCGTAGTAGCGGTTCCAGCTGACATCCACCTTGGACGGCAGCTGCTGCTGAGCGTGGGCGATCGGGGCACTGAGGGCCATCAGGCTCAGGAGCCCGGCGGTGCACAATGTGGATTGGATATCTCTGATTGGGTTTCTCATGATTGATCCTCCGCCGATGGCTGGCTGAGCTTGATACTGTGGTTGCCCAAACGCGGGTCGTTGATTTCGATCGTGATATCGGTGATGTCCTCATCGCTGCTCGTGCGGAAGATCCAGTGGTGGTCCGAGCGCCCGCCGTCGGGGGCGATGCCCCAGATGCGTGATACGCGTTGGCCTTGGATGATCTGATCGACCGGCGTTGAGAGCCGAAGCACGATCGGGCGGATGGTGCGTTTGGACTGGGAGTAGGCGGTGGTGGTGGGCATCGCGCCCTCGTTGACGATCGAGACGCGGACCTCGTAGAGCCCGTCGGCGAGCTGCTTGATCTCCGGGCCAACAATTGAGAGCTGCGGGCGGGCGTCGATCAGATCAACCACGAACGCGGTCATTTTGTCGGCGATCGGGTCGAGTTCGCTGCTCGGCGGGTTGATCTTGGCGAGGGGCACAAACCCG
>CAXBLA010000031.1:0-35974 GCA_963976625.1 uncultured bacterium | reverse complement strand
AGCGGTTCGCGTTCAAGGACGGCAAGGCCAAGCACGACCCGATCCCGATGGACTACACCGTGATCCCGGGCTGTACTTATTGTCACCCGCAGGTCGGCAGCGTGGGCTACACCGAGCAGGCGCTCAAGGCCCAGGGCTTGAAGAAGGGCGAAGATTACGAGGTCGGCGTCTTCCAGAACCAGGCATTGGGCAAGGCCATCGCGACCATGCACACCCACGGCTTTGTCAAGATCATCCGCGGGCTGCCCCGCGGCGAGATCCTGGGCACGCACATCCTGGGTGATCAGGCGACCGAGCTGATCGCCGAGATGACGCTGGCGAGAAGGCTCGAAGCAACCACCGAAGAGATTATTGCGACCGTGCACGCCCACCCGACGATGCACGAAGCGGTGCACGAGGCAGCGCTGGCGAGCGAAGGGCGCGTGATTAACTCGTAGTCCTTGCTTAGTAGTCATGGCTCAAGAGTTGTGTATTCAAGCCGCCTTTGGGCGGTTTTTTCTTGTGTTGAGGGTTTGGGCTGGTAGAGTCGGGCTCGGATACAAAGGAAAGAACAGTTGATCTTGAAGGTCGAGGGGTGTGTTGTATGTTGCAAACAATGTGTTTGGCGGGGCTGTGTTGTGCGGGTGTTGTTGGTGTTGCGTCTGCTGATGGGCTCCCGAGCGGCAGCCAGCGGGGCGGCGGGCTCTGTGACGACTGCGTGATCGAGCTGCACATCATGGTTGATCAAGCCCTGTTCTTGCAGCTCGGTGACGGCGTGCGGGCGTATGTCGAAGAGGTCGTGACCAAGATGGATGCGATCTGGTCGCAGCCGTTCGCGCAGGGGGGGATCGGTACGGGGGTGATGCTCAGTGAGTTGACGGTCTTCGAGGACGGCGATCCTTGGGCAGAGGAGACGAGCTCGATTGCTCTGGTCAATGTGGTTCAGGACTTTGTGGAGTCAGAGTTCCCGATCCAGCCCGACGGGCGCGACGCGGTGTTGTTGTTGAGCGGCGTTGACCTGAGCACTTTCGGGGCGGGCTTTGTGGGCCAGCTGTGCCGACGCAACGGTGTCGGGGTTCTGGAGGCGGGTGTTTCTACAACGGACTTCGTCGCCTCGAGTGCGAGCCATCAGCTCGGGCATATCGCCGGGGCTGTCCATGACGGGGCGATCGGGGGCAATGGCTGCGCGGACAGCGGGTTTATTATGTCGGCACCAAGCGTATCGAATCCGGCGACGGGGTTGAGCAGTTGTTCGCTGGGATCGATCGTTGAGTATCTGCTGAGCCCGGGGCTGGATATCCCTGCGTGCCTTGCGCCGCCGATCCCGGAGTGTGCGGGGGATCTGACGGACGATGGGCTCCTGGATTTCTTTGATGTGTCGGCGTTCCTTGATGCGTTTGCTTCGCAGGATTCGGTCGCGGACTTCACCGACGACGGCATTTTCGACTTCTTCGATGTGTCCGCATTCCTCGATGCGTTCGGGGCGGGCTGCCCATGAATGATGGGTTGATCCATCGTGGAAGCGATCAGCATCCCGTCTTCGTGCGGGATTTTTCTTGTGTGCTTGGTTGGGTGTGGTACGATCGGGGACGCTTGGCGGGGCAGCCGATGGGGTGCTCGGCGTTCGACAGATCAATCAGAACAATCAGAATCATGGAGAGATGAACAATGGTCCGATATTTACCGTTACTAATGCTATCAGGGGCGTGTTTGCCCGCGATGGGGCAGGATGTGTTGCTGGTCCCGGATTCGACCTCAGACCGGGTCTGGGCGTTCTCGGCCAGCGATGGCTCGCTCGTCGATGACTCGTTTATTGTGGACCCCGGATCAGACGACGGGGTCGATGTGTTCGATCGCCCGCTTGAGGTGCTCGTTGGGACGGCGGGGCAGCTGTATGTCTGCGATCAGTTCGCCGATGTGGTGTCCGAGTTTGGCAGCGATGGTTCGTTCGTCGGGGTGTTCTCGCTCGGTGGCGTGCGCGATGGCGACATCATGAACAATATCCGAGGCGGGCATGTGCTGACTTCGGGCAGCGGGGCCGGCGATGTGCTGGTGACCAACTCGGGGGCGTTTAATGACCTGGCGGTGTCGCAGAAGAATGTCAAGCGGCTGAATCCGGGCGACGGGGCGGAGAAGGAAGACTTCGCCTTCAACCGCTACGGCGGGATCCGCGGACCATTTGATGTGATCGAATACAACGGCGAGGTGCTCGTCGCTGATGAGGGGCAAGACAAGATCGTGCGCTACACGATGGACGGCAAGTTCAACGAGCGCTTCACCAGCGCGTTGGCGGTGCCTCTGCTCGACTTCCCTCAGCAGATGGCGGCCACAGCGGACGGCAACCTGCTGGTCTGCGCGTTCTCGACGGGGTACATCTTGGAGTTTGACTCAACAGGTGCGCTCGTCGGGCAGTTCCAGGCGGGGCTCGAGCTCTTCCGCGGCGTGTGCGAGCTCGACAGCGGCAACCTGATGGTGACGACCACCACGGGCGTGTTCGAGGTGACACGGGCGGGCGTGTTCGTGCGGACGATTGCTTCGGGCGATGGCTTCCGGTACATCACGCGGTTTACGCCGCCGGCCGGTCTGCTCACGGTTGGTGACGAGCCGGGGTTAACAGAAACTCGCACTGTATCCATCAATGCACAGATTGAAAAGCCAGTAGCTGATCAGCGATCGAAGGTTGAGATCATCGCCGACGAACGCGGGATCAACGCACAGCGCAGCACGGAGGTGGCACGATGAACAGCACGCACACACACAAGCGATCGGCTTGGAAGATGAGAGCCGCCGGCGCTTTGGTCGCTGGGGCTGGCACGCTGGCTTCGGGTGGCGACGGGCCGTACGCGTACATCGTCGAGGGCTCGGGGTACTTTGGTGCGCCGGGGATCGAGCTGGCGCATGTCGGGCGGGTGGATCTGTCGGATCCGAGCCAGGTCGAGGTGATCGCGCGGGCGGCCGACGACTTGCGGTTCGGGGGCGCGGACCTGCGTCCGGGCACCGGCGAGCTCGTCGGGTTCGAGAACACCACCAACGCACTGCGGATCTTTGATCTCGTCAACGGCGGCAACACGCTGATCGACTCGATCGGATACATGGACGCGGGCGTCGCGGCGATGTCGTTCTCCAACGATGGCTCGGTGGTGTATGCCGCGACGACCGTTGGCGGGTTCGCCCGGATCGTCGAGGCTGATGCGGACACGGGCAAGGTGCTCGGGGTGCACAACATCCTTGGTTTGACCATCACCTCGCTGGCGGTGGTCCCCGATGGGCACCCGACGCTGACCGCCGGGGAGCTCTATGGGCTGACCTTGACGAGCGGCGGCGGGGTCCGGTTGGCTCATATTGATCTGGACACCAACTCGGTGGTCTCGCAGCCCTTCGTGGGCGGCATCGGGTTTAGCCCGCAGTTCGAGACCGGGCTCGACTTCGCCAGCGACGGCACGCTCTACGCGGTGATCCAGGGCTTCGATCAGCTCTCGCCCGATGAGTTCATCGAGATCTCGAGCCATCTCTACACGATTGACCCGGCGACGGGCGATGCGACGGACCTGGGCCCGATCGAGGCGCAGGGGACCTGGGACGCGGTGACGCTGGTGATCGATGAAGGGCCGGCCCTGTGCCTGGCGGATCTGACCGGTGACGGGGAGCTCGACTTCTTCGATGTGTCTGAGTTCTTGGATGCCTTTGGTGCCCAGGATCCGATCGCGGACTTTACGGGGGACGGCGAGTTTGATTTCTTTGATGTTTCGGACTTCCTCGATGCCTTTGGCAAGGGATGTCCTTGATCTTGGATCTGATCCAAGCGTGAATGGATCGCATGCATTTAAAAACCCCCGGCCGATCGGCCGGGGGTTTTTGTTGGTTGAGATGGCTGTGTTTTCTCTACACAAGTGTCCCTGTACGGACGGGCTTGTGCGGGCGGGCTTACGGGCAGCCGATCGCGTACGCGTCGAGGAAGTCTGAGACATCAAAGAAGTCGAGCTTGCCATCGTTGTTGAGATCAGCCTGTGGGCTTTGCTCGCCGAAGAGGCTCAGGAACGCGGAGATATCGAAGAAGTCGAGCGTGCCCAGTGGCTCGGCGAAGTCTGCGTCGCCGCAGCCAAGGTCCACGATCTCGTTGCCTACGAAGATATTGTCGACCTTGATCACCCCCGTGGTTGTGGAGGTGAGCTTGAGACGCATGTCGTCGATCCCGATCACGGTGAACGGTGCTTGGACCTTGAGCGTGGTCGGCGTGCCCGAGAGCTCACTGGCCAAGATGGTGCCGGCGACATCGAAGCGGTTGCCGATGGTGTAGGCCTCGACGAGCAGCTCGTCGGATGGCGAGACATTCTCGTCGATCCAGGCGTCGAGGTAGATGAACACGAGCCCCGGATCGAGCTGATCGGCCCGGATGTTGTCGGACTCGATCACCGCCCCGTTGGGCATCTCGGCGTGGTAGCTGTTGTCTCCGAGGGCGATGCTCGCATTCTCGGAGCCTCTCCAGCGGGTTGTCGAGAAGAGCTCGGACTCGAAGTTTTCGCTGAATGGGGATGGGGCATCCTGGATCGCGTCGATCGAGAAGTTATCGACGAGCCAGGTGTCCGTGCTGTCCGAGCCCAGGGCGACGAACCGGATCTTGGCGCCGTGCCATTTAAACTCGGTGGGGAGCTGGATGTCGAAGGGGACAAACTCGGTTTGGGCGAGCCCCTGGGCGCCGATGGTGTGCAGCGTGGTCCATGTGGTGCTGGTGGCATCGGTGTCGGGGAGGTACTGCACGAGCAGCGTGTCGCCGGCTTCGAGGCTCTGGGATTTGAGATCGAAGTGGAGGTTGAGGATTTCGCCTAGGTTTCGGCCCTGGAGCGGGGCGGTCTCGGCGATGTCCATCTGGTTGAGGCGCAGGGCGATCGAATCGCCGGGGTTGCCCGATGGGTCGGAGGTCTCGATCGAGCCCGAGGTTGCGACGAAGGCGCTCTGCCATTCGTTGGATTCGAAGTTTTCTTGGAAGGGGATGGCTGACGGGCGGATATAGGTCATCGCGTTCTCGATGGCCTTGCGTGTGTTGACGCGTCCGCGCCCGAAGGTGTCGTCGCGCCCTGATGCGCCCAGGTCATCGACGCTCGAGTAGAGGATCGCCTGGACATCATCGCCGTTGAACTCGGGGTTCACGGCGTAGATCATCGCGCCCACGCCGGCGGCGATCGGGCTGGCGTAGCTGGTACCCGAGCTGTTGCCGTAGCTTCCACCGTTGCGGGTCGAGCGGACGCTCGAGCCCGGCGCGGCGACATCGACCCCTGGGCCGAAGTTGCTAAAGCCGGACTTGCGGTCTGTGGAGGTGGTGGAGCTGACGAGGACGAGGTCTGGGCGGTTTGGCCCGATCTCGGCGTTGCTGTTGCCCGCGGCCCAGAAGAGGAGCCCGCCGTTGGTCTTGATGTTGCGTCCGGCGAACTGTGCCGAGGCTTCAGCGCCGCCCGTGAAGCTCGCGTTGACGACATGGGCGCCGTTGGCGGCTGCCCAGCGGGCGCCCTCGCTGATATCGAACGCGCCGGCGGTGCCGTCGTTGTTATTGGTGACGCGGATGGGCATGATCGAGAAGTTCCAGCCGACACCCACGACGCCACGGTTGTTGTTGCCTCGGGCGGCGGCGCACCCAGCGACGAATGTGCCGTGTCCGTTGATATCGTTGACCGCGCCGCCGTCGGCCTGGGCGGTGTCGGTCGCGGAGTTGTAGCCGGAGACGAGCGAGGCGGCCAGGTCCGGGTGGTCGAGGTCGACGCCCGAATCGCACACCGCGACGATGATCTCGGAGCTGCCGGTGTTGAGGTCCCACGCGGATGTCGATTGCAGGCGTGTGTGCTGCCAGCTCGAGCTGAACTGCGAATCGTTGGGGGTGACGGTGGGGTAGCGGAGCCAGTTGGGTTCGACGAACTCGTACTCGCCGGTGGCCATGAGCAGCGCGGCCATCTCGCCTTCGCTCATGCCCGCGGGGACATCAACGACATACTCCTCGACGAACTTGCTCTTCTTGCTGACGATCGGCGCGATCCGGCGCGAGGCGCTGAGCCCCTGTGATTGCTTGGGGTGGACGATGAGCTGGCCGGTGAAGGTGCCCTCGTTGGCAACTTCGACGAAGACCATCGGGGTGACGGGCTTGGCGAAGAGTTCTTGATCGCCGGGCTGGAGATCGAGCGAGCGGGCGGCGGCCCGCGAGAGCACAACGCTGCGTGGCTGATCGTTCTGGGTCGCCGACGGCTTGGGGTCGGCCTGATTGCCCAGTTGATTGTTCTGCTGGCTGTTGGCGATCGAGAGCGTCGATCCGGTCGCCAGGACGAGGATCGACAGGCTCAGGGCGGCGGAGAGTGTTCGCTGGTTGCGGTTCATGCGGGGTACTTTCTGGTAAGGAACATTTGGGTTTCAAATGAGCGGGTGTCTGGGGAAGTGATCGGTCTGGTGTTTGGTCATGTGATTGGACGGGCGATCGGTTTATGGGCAGCCGTCGCCAAAGGCGTCGAGGAAATCGGACACATCGAAGAAATCGAAGACGCCGTCATCGGTGAAGTCGGCGATCGGGTCCTGTGCTCCGAAGGCGTCGAGGAAGTCGGAGACATCGAAGAAATCGAGGATGCCGTCACCGGTGAGATCAGCGGGGCAGGTTTCGACCACGATCAGGTCGTTGGTGATCGCGACGCCGTCGATGTACCAGGTGTCGTTGGTCTCGTTGCCTTGGGCGGTGAAGCGCAGGGCGGTGGTGTTGCCGATGGCGTTGAAGGGGAACGGGATCTGGTAGAGCGAGAACTCGGACTGGTCGCTACCAGTTGATTCGATGGTGTCGAGTGTGCTCCATGCGCCCGCGGCGGTCTTGTATTCGACGAGCAACGACTCGCCGGTCTCGACGCCAGCGTGCTGAGCGTAGAAGCGGTAGAACAGGGCCGAGGTCGAAGGGCTGACATCCACATCGGCGCTGGTCATGGATTGGGTGTTGGTCAGGCGGGCGCTCATCGAGCCGTCAGGCTCGTTGCTCGCGTCGCTGGTGGCGGTTGCATCGCTGGTTGCCCATTCGAGCCCGAGCACGATGCCGTCCTCGAAGCTGTCCTCCCATGGGAGGGTGTTATTGATGAACTCGGTGATGGTGAGGTCGTCGATGTACCAGTTGTCGCCGGCGTCGGAGCCGTCGGTTGCGAATCGGATCTTGAACCCGTTGTGAAGCCCGTCGCTGGGGATCGCCATACGGTGGCGGGTGAACTCGGTCTGGTTGGTGCCGACGGATGGGATGACCTTGAGCGGTGCCCATGCGGTCGAATCGTTGAGGTACTCGAGCGTGAGGTTCTCGAAGGATTCGACCCCGAAGTGCTCGACAAAAAACACGATCTCGCCAACGCCGCTGGGGATCTCGCCGGCGCGCATGGCGATGGTCTCGATCGAGGATGTGCTATCGAGGTGCAGGGCGAAGGAGCCGGTGGGGATGTTGGTCGCGGCTGTTGAGAGGTCAACATTGCCCATCGGGTTGCGCCAGTGGTTGGCGAGTGTGTCGGTTGAAAACAGATCGATGAATGGGAGATCAATGAGCGATGGCCCCGCGACCGCGTCTTGGGCCGCGCGCCCGACATTGATGCGTCCCCAGCCGGTCTGGTCGTCCTGGCCCGGGGCTTGGAAATCGTCGCAGGCGTTGAGCAGTGTCAGTTCGACCTCGTCGGCGGAGAGCGATGGGTTCGCGTCGTGCACGAGCGCCAGTGCGCCCGCGGTGATCGGTGCGGCCATGCTCGTGCCCATGGTGGTGGTGTAGGTGCCGTTGCGGTTGGTCGATCGGATGTTCTCGCCCGGGGCGATGCAGTCGATCCCGATGCCGGTGTGCGACCAGGTCGCCCAGTTGTCGCCGGGGGTGGACGCGCCGACGATGGTGACATCTTGCCAGTCGTTGACCTGATCGGCGAGCCCGCTATTGCCCGCGGCGTAGACGAGCAGGTGTCCTTCGTTGCGGATGTGGGTCCCGTTGGCGCCCACGGCCGGGTCGCTGGCGCCGCCGAAGGAGATGTTGATCGCGTACGCGCCGTTGTCCGATGCCCACCGCGCCCCGCGAAGGATGTCCGAGAGGGTGGCGTTGCCGCCCGAGTCATTGGTCACACGGATGGGCATGATCCCGAAGTTCCAGCCCACGCCCGAAACGCCCGTTGCGTTATTGCCGATCGCGGCTGCGCAGCCGGCGACGAGCGAGCCGTGCCCGTTGATGTCGTTGACCGCGCCGCCATCGGCCTGCGCCAGCTGGTCGGCGGCGTTGTAGCCCGAAACAATCGCGGCTTGGAGGTCCGGATGATCTTCGTCGATGCCCGAATCGCAGATCGCGATGATCGTACTCGATGAACCCTGCGTGATGTCCCACGCGCCCACGGAGTCGATCCGATCGGCGCGGTGGTACCACTGGTTGGTGAACTGCGGGTCGTTGGGGGTGGTGTCGAGGGGGAAGCAGGTCCAGTCCATCGACACGAAGGTGTAGTCGCCGGTCTGCATCAGCAGTTCCGCGGCTACCTCGGCGCTCACGCCGTCGGGGATGCGGATCGAGAGCATGCGGATGTCGTCGTCGGCCGATCGCATCGCCGGCTCGACCCGGGCGCGTGCTTGGTCCATGCGGGCCTGAGCCTGTGCGTAGCGGAGATCAAGATCGCGCTGGGCGCTTTGGGTAGTCGTGCTGGCGCCGACGGTCTCGAACTCTTCGAGGGCTTCATCGGAGAGCGCTGGGACCAGATCGTCGTGGGCCATCTGCGCGAGCATCTGCGTGCGGTTCTTGATCTGCACATTGAGATAGCCCGAGCGTTCCATCACGCCCGGGGTCGGGGTGAACACGACCGACGGCGTGATCCGCGAGCGGAGCAGCGGCGCGTCGCGATCGAGCCAGGCGTAGGTTTGGGCGATCGAGCGGTACGCAACAGGGGTGAGCAGTTGAGCGCTGGCCGAGACTTTGGCAGGGCGAGCGTTGATCGATGGCTGCGCGCTAACGACCGATCCCGCGAGGGCGAACACAAGGGCGGCGATCGGGATGGTGCAGATGGTGCATCGGCGGTTTGGCAGGGTGCTCATGCTTGGTGCTCGGTGGCGGGTGTGGCCGGGAGATGTACCGTCAGATCGGCAAAAGGACGGGTTGAGTTGGGGCTCGGCGTGTGATTCGTTGACTCAGCGCATTCCGATCCGTACAACGCGGATTGGGCGGGCTGATTGCGTCCGAAAACTCAAGTCAAAGAACCGAAACTCAACGATTCAACATCATCGAAATAGATCAATAACCGGTGCGTGAATGGATTATTCATGCTCAAACCCAACGAAGAAGACGCGGGCAGACCGGTGAACAACGCCCGATCCACGGTACGGTACGCAGATTCTGGGCGAAGTGTTGCAGTTTCAACGGGTTCTGGCGGTGAATTCATACGCTCAGAGGGCACGAAAAAGCCCGGCATGGCCGGGCTTTGGTGAGGGTTTGATTGGGTTGGGTGCTTGGGATCGGCTTACGGCTTGTCTTCTTTCTTGTTGCCGAAGATGCCCTTGAGCTGGTCCTTGGCGTCGTCCACGGCGTCTTCGAGATCATCCACCGCGCCGTCGACGGCCTTCTGGGCGTCTTCGCCGATCTTGTCGGCGGCTTCTCCGACCTGCCCGGCGACATCGCCGAGCACGCTATCGAGGTTCAGATCGCTGATCGCTTCGATGCCCATATCGCTCAGTGACGAGAGCCCCGCGAGCCCGTTGCCGAGTTCGCCGAGCACATCGCCCGGGATGATCCCGCCGCCGGCTTCGACGGCTGCGGCCAGCACGGTCTTGATGACGAGGTTAAAAATATCGCCGGCCTTCATGCTCTCGGCTTCGCCGATGTTCTGGAGCTCGATCGACGGGATCTTGACGGCCACATCGCCGGCGAGCAGCGACACGCCGGGCATGTTGGCGACGCGGATGTTGATGTCTTCGAGGATCAGCGATTTGATGACCACATTCTTGCCGGCCTTGGTTTCGTCGGCCGGTGCTTTTTCGCCGGATTCAAAGCGCGAGAGGTTTTCGAGGATCTGGTTGTAGTTCGACGGGTTGTTGCCCTTGTCGAGGATCACATCGATCCCGCTGAGCTTGATCGTCGGGACGACGATGGTGTCGGAGTTGACCGATGTGAGATCGAGGGCCGCGTTGGCGTTGGTGAGTGCGAAGAAGTGCTCGGTGGTGAAGCCGTCGGGGTTGGCGATGTTGAGCCCGCCCATCTCGACGGTGCCCTTGGTGATGGCGACATCCATGGTCTCGACGGTGGTGTCGACGCTCATGGCGTAGGTCCCGCCGTACTCCACGGCCCGCTTGGCGATCTTGTCGATCTGCCCGAGCCCGATGACGACGCCCCCGATGATCAGGGCGATGAGTAAGACCAAAAGGACGGCGATGATTTTGATAGCGGTTTTCATGAGGATGCTCCTGTGTGTTCTGGGTGTGTAGAGAGTTTAGCGCGCGAGCGAAGGTATTGGGAGAGCAGGGTTTCAATTGCTGTATTCAAGCCCCATCAGCCCCAGAAACACCCAGACATCATCCGCATCGAGCACGCCGTCTTGGCGAAAATCGACGCGTTCATCGCCAGAGATAAATCGTTGGACAAAGAGCGAGATGTCGAAGAAATCGACACGATCATCTTCGTCGAGATCGGCTGGGTGGAAACCGCTTGGAACACCAAGACGCAGACCAAATGTGCCTCGAAACGCACTGGTTGTGCTACCAAAGACAACCTGATCATGTGACAGCGGATCCCCAACATCTTCATCACCATAGTAAGAACCACCGATTACTCGACGAAAAAGCCGATCAGGGCGAGTTGGTGTCTCCGTAACCTCAGACTGCCCCCCCGCCATGTCGAGCATGCCCCAAGGGCTTGTCTCCTCTGGGTAAGACCCGACATCGAGCGGAAAGACAATTCGCTCTCCCGCGTTGCGTTCGCCGCCGTCCTCGGGCAGGCCAGGGCGAGGCTCAGTGTCTGAACTGTTGGGAAAAGTCCAGTAGCCTCCCTCGCCGTTGTTCTTGTGTGGATCCCAATAGCCCGCTTTGTTCCACTCGCCAAAGGTTGGCATGAAGAACCGTGCGCCCGGACTTCGCGAGGCTTGGTGCTGCCAAACCTCGTCATCGTCTTGTATAAAGGTCGAAGTGTCGTAGACACCAGTCTCGAAGGCCCATTCCTCGATGACCTTCCCGTGATGAAGCCAGTTGACATACCGGGCGGCGTACTCCCAGCCCATGTTCACCGGATCGCCGAGCGAATACTCAGGCCAAAGGACGACCTCTCCGAATGATGCGTCCATTGTGTCCCCGACAAAGTGTGTATGAGTGACACGCCCAACCCGTTTCACATAAAACGGAAGATAAGCCTCGACAAACTCGACATACTGCTCGACGGAAAGCTCAGTTGTTGAGAGCCAAAACTCGTAATCGACTGATCCAAAATCTGTCGTTATCCCTCGTACCTCTTCTGGTCTCGGGGCACGGTTTCCGGGATCGCCTATGAGTGCGAAGTCGAGCCCATAGATATGGACAACATCCTGAGGCTCGCCTCCGGCAATGGCAGCACCGGCACAGAGACCAACCGCGCATGCGCTCAATATGATTCGCTTCGTGTCCATTTGATGTTCCTCTCGGGTGAGTTCGGGCGGCGTATCATATGGTGTGTCGGCCAATGAGCCCAAAAAGCCGCAGAACAACCCGATCAAAGCCTTGATATCGGCTTGATATTGGAGTTCCGGGGGCGGCTGAGCCGGGATCGAACCCTCGGCCTGTGGATTCCGCCATCCGGGTTGATCTGGTGGGCGAGATTGGGAGGCCGGGGCGAGAATTGCAATGTTCTCAAACCCAGTTGGGGCAATTGGTTGACCGGCTGGGACATGGGGGTATTATTCTTTCCCGCTCGGTGATCAGCCGGGCGGTTTTTACGCCGGGGCGTGTGGTTTGGGTCTGTGAGAGCAGGCTCTGATTCATGCTCTGGACGGGAATGTCGCCACTGTAGCTCAGTGGTAGAGCGCACCCTTGGTAAGGGTGAGGTCGTGAGTTCAAATCTCACCAGCGGCTTTCCGAATATCAATGGCTCGTCTTTGACGGGCCTTTGCTGACGGGTTGAAACGAATCGTCGCCGACTGTGGACAGCTCGGCAGAACAGTTTGTTGGGGCTTCATGAGTATTGAAGCTGCAGTATGACTGAAGTCACAGAGCGGATCGCATTGATTGCGAGAAGCGAAGAACAACAGGGTGTTGCCGGGCGGTGCTTTCGAGCCGAGTCCTGGTCGAGACCCAAGAGTCGAACTCCAAGAGGTAAGAACAATGGCCAAAGCAAACTTTGAACGGACCAAGCCGCATGTGAATGTCGGCACCATCGGTCACATTGACCACGGTAAATCCACCCTGACCGCCGCTATGGTGGCCCGCGCAGACTCAAAGGGTCTTGTTCAGGGCGCCAAGTCATACGCAGAAATCACCAAGGGTGGTACTGTGCGTGACGCCAACAAGACTGTGACGATTCACTCGGCACATGTTGAGTACGAAACAGAAGGCCGTCACTACGCTCATGTGGACTGCCCGGGTCACGCGGACTTCGTGAAGAACATGATTACCGGTGCTGCTCAGATGGACGGCGCGATCCTCGTGGTTGCTGCCGACTCGGGCCCGATGCCTCAGACCCGTGAGCATGTGCTGCTCGCTCGCCAGGTGGGCGTGCCTTACATCGTCGTCTTCATGAACAAGGTTGACCTTGTTGACGATGACGAGCTGCTCGACCTCGTCGAGATGGAAATCAGGGAGCTGCTCGACAAGTACGAGTTCCCCGGCGACGACACCCCGATCATCCGTGGGCAGTCCAAGGCCGCACTCGAGAACCCAAGCGACGACGCCATCTGTGCGCCGATCGACGAGCTCTTCAACACGATCGATAGCTACATCCCCGAGCCAGCTCGTGAGGATGACAAGCCATTCCTGATCTCCGTCGAAGACGTGTTCTCGATCAAGGGTCGTGGTACCGTGGCGACCGGCCGTGTCGAGCGTGGCGTTGTCCGCGTCGGCGACGCAGCCGAGATCGTTGGTCTCCAGAAGGAAAACCAGGCCACCACCGTCACCGGTGTTGAAATGTTCCAGAAGACCCTCGACGAAGGTCGTGCGGGCGATAACTGTGGTGTACTCCTCCGCGGCATCGACAAGAACATGATCACCCGTGGCCAGGTCATCTGTAAGCCAGGCTCGATCAAGCCGCACACCAAGTTCAAGGGACAGGTCTATGTCCTCAACAAGGACGAAGGCGGGCGTCACACCCCATTCTTCGCGGGCTACAAGCCTCAGTTCTACTTCCGTACGACTGATGTGACCGGCCAGGTGCTCAACCTGTTCGGCGACGGCGGCGCGAAGGCAGAAATGTGCATGCCCGGTGACAACGTGACCATGGAAATCGACCTTGGCGATAAGCCAGTGGCGATGGAAAACGGTCTCCGCTTCGCGGTCCGTGAAGGTGGTCGCACCATCGGCTCGGGTACCGTCACCGAGATCATCGAGTAATCGATACTTGATTTATGGCTGGGATCAAATCCGGTGATCGAAACTGATCATCCGATCCCAGATACAAACTTTCGGCCTGGTGATGAAAATCGTCAGGCCGATTTTCGGAACAAAGATCACTGAACAGCAGGCTGGTGGGCGTGCTGATTCAGAGAGTACCAAGCCCGAGGAGGCTTCATTATGGCAAAGAAATCAGTCGCACGCGAATATGTCTGGCTCCAGTGCACCGAATCCGGTGACCTGAACTACCGTACCTCGATCAACATCAAGGGCGGCATCGAAGACCGGATCAAGGAGGGCTTCAACAAGTACTGCCCCCGCCTTCGCAAGCACACGCTGCACAAGATCAAGCGTAAGTAAACACAGACACCGGGCATCCTCAAACAGGGTGCTCGATACGGCAGTAGCTCAGCCTGGTAGAGCATTGGATTCCAAATCCAACGGTCGTAGGTTCGAATCCTTCCTGCCGTGTTTATTCCCCGCTCGGTCTATTCCAACTGAATAACCGATCGGATCGCAAACGAGCCCGTCGCATGATCCCAGCACACGCTTGGTGGTCGGCGGACGGGCTCTAAGCCGAGAGGTTGTTGCTCATTATGGCATTTGGTATCTATAAACAAGGGCAGGGCTACTGGGTGCGCGTGATGACCGCGGCGTTCGTGGGGGTGTTGATCATCTCGGCGGCCGCTTGGGCGTGGGGGCAAGCCGGGATCGTCCGTCTGCCGGCCCGCACATGGACGCTGGCGATCAACAGCGTCGAGGGCGAGGTCAGCGTCGGCGACACCGTCGAGCTGCTCAAGTACGAGACCGGATCGCTCGACGATGTCCCGGTGCCCTTTGGTACCGCACTCGTCGAAGACTACAAAGCGGGCAAAAACTCGACCGCGACACTCACCGTTGGCTCGTTTTCGAGCGACGAAGTCCGTGATCAAGGGGTCGACACGGCGCAGGTGCTTGCGGGCACCAGCGAAGCGCCCAAGCTCAAAGCAACCGTCCGCAACGCGGCCGCGACCCCGATTTTTCCGGTCCTGTATCTCCAGTCCGCTGCGGCTGGGGGTGTGATGCTCCTTGGGGCGTTGCTGCTCTATGTCTTTGTGGGCATGAAGAAGCAAGCCGTGGAGTTCCTGATCGCGACCGACGGCGAGATGAAAAAAGTCAACTGGACCACCTACCGCGAGGTCAAGGGCTCAACGATTGTGGTGATTGTGGCGACCTTTCTGATCGCGGGCTTCTTGTTCATCGTCGATTCGGGCTTCTCACAGATATTCCAGGCGGTCGGCGTCCTCGAGAACTAAGCCGCTCGCGCACCCCACCTGCACTATGGCTCCTTGGCCATCAACACACAATCAGTCAGAGCACGCTTGCAAGGAGCGACACTCACATGGACGAACACACAACACACACAGACGACACGCCGATCAGCGAGCCCAACGCGCAGGTCGCCGAGCAGGAAGCCCAAGCCGAAGAACAGGCAACACCCGACTCGGTGATTGAAGGCATGATCGGTCACGACGAGCCCCTCGTTCAGGACGGGATGCTCTGGTTCGTGCTCCGCGTGGCGTCGAACAAAGAGAACTCGGTCCAGAACACCCTGCTCCGCAAGATCCAGATCGAGGGCATGACCCATCTGGTCGGGCGCATCTTGGTGCCCACCGAGAAGATCAAAACGATCAAGGGCGGCAAGGCCAAGATCAAGGAAGAGAAGCTCTACGCCGGGTATGTCTTCGTCGAGATGCGTCTGGAAGAAGACGGGCGTATTCCTCAGGACATCTTCTTCCTGATCAAGGAAACCACCGGCGTGGGCGATTTCATCGGCACCGCCGGCCGCCCGACCCCGATGGAGATGCACGAAGCCGAGAAGATGCTCCTCGACTCGCGCAAGCCAGAGGATGAGCCGACCATCAAGCTCTCCTTCGAGCCCGGCGAAGCGGTGATGATCCGCGAGGGCGCCTTCGAGAACTACGAGGGCACCGTCGACGAGCTCTTCCCCGAGAAGGGCATCGTGCGGGTGTTGGTCTCGATCTTTGGTCGCCAGGCTCCGGTCGATCTCGAAGAGTGGCAGATCTCCAAGGCCGAAGACAGCTAGGCGAGACAGCTAAAGAGTTCGATCAAGCAATAGATCACCAAAGCCCCGTTCATCGAGCGGGGTTTTTTATTGGGCTTGTCATCAATGGTTCAGGCTACAGATCAGACCAGCTTCTGGCCGGGCATCAACGGCGGCGTCGGCACGCCGAGCGCATCGGCCACGGCTCGCAGGAGCTCGGCTTCGTCGGTGGTGATCTGTTGGTCGCTGCCACACACAAGGGCGGCGGCTTTGAGTAGTTCGCGCTTGAGCTTGTTCGAGCACATGCTCAGCTTGTGGAGCGATTCGTGGACCTGGGCGAGCCCGGCTTGGTCGTTGGGCAGAAAATCTAAACGGATGCCGTGGATGGTCTGGGCACCGAGCTCAAAGGCGGTATTCGCGGCTTGGCGGTCTTTCTTATCCACCACGCCCGCGTGGGCCAGGGCGCTGAGCAGCACACTCACTTCGCGTTCGAGCTTGCCCAGCGAGTAATACTGCACGTGCTTGCGCTTGGCGATGCCGAAGCGTTCGTCGAGGTGGCGGGTGAGGATGCCCATGGTCATCCACTCGAAGAGCTCGACGGACTTATCCATCTTGATCAGCACATCGACCTGCTTACGGAAAGTGCTGTGCTGGCGTTCGGACATCTGGGCCAACGCGCCCAGCGTCATGTCGAGCAGTGGTAATCGCAGATGCGCGCCCATCTTGGTCGCGTCGGGGGCGAGCTGCTCGACGAGCCGAGCAATCGCGCCGTCGCCCGAGCCGGCGATGGATTTGAGCTGCTCTTGGCGGACCGCGGCGTCTTTGCGATCGAGCAGCAGGGCGTAGACGACGGCTCGGCCGCTGAACGGATCGTGGGCGGCTTCGCGGAGCGGCTCAGGGATCTCAACAATGAGCTTCTGGGCGTGGTCGATGTGCGCGGGGGTCATCATGCCCGAGAGGGCGAGCAACGGCAGGATCGCGCCGACGCCTTGAGTGCCGGGGATGCCCGGAATGCCCTGAGTGCCCGGGATGCCCATCGCATCGATGCGTTCTCTGGGCGTTGGTCGTTTCTTGGGTTTCGGTGCAGCCTGCCCGAGCAGCGGCACGAGCATGGTGCCATCCCATTGCGGATCGATCCGCTTGATCCGCTCCTTGAGCGGCGGGTGCGTGGCCAATGGCGAGCTGGCCATCGACACCGACCCGGTTGAGTTTCCAAAGAACATGTGCCCGGTTTCTTGGGCGCGTGGGTGCTTGATCTTGGCCCGGGTCGCGCCGCCCCCGATTCGGCGCAGGGCGTTGGCGATCCCGTCGGGGTTGCGGGTGAACTGCACGGCCGAGGCATCGGCGAGGAACTCGCGCTGTCGGCTGACCGAGGCCTGCAAGAGCTGGGCGCACATCGTGCCCACCCAGCCCAGGATCATCAGCACGAACCCGGCGATGATCAGGGCCATGCCGCCGTTGGAGTCGGATTTTCTCCGGGTCGTGTAGGGCATGGTGCGGACGATCGTGATCCCGATGAGTGAGAGGATCGTGATCCCGCTGAGGAAGCCCATCATGCGGATGTTGAGGCGCATGTCGCCGTTGAGGATGTGGCTGAACTCGTGGGCCATCACGCCCTGGAGCTCGTCGCGGGTGAGCCCCTGCACGCAGCCCTTGGTGACGCCGATCACCGCGTCGCCGGGCGAGTAGCCGGCGGCGAAGGCGTTGATCCCGTTTTCTTTGCTCATCATGAACACGGGCGGCACCGGCACGCCCGACGCGATCGCCATCTCCTCGACGACATTGAGCACCCGGCGTTCGTCGGGGTCTTGGGTCGATGGGTTGATGATCGTGCCCCCGAGGGCATGGGCCACGGCCATTCCGCCGCCGCGGAGTTCGGACACCCGGTACACTGTGCTGAGCCCGATGAGCAAGGCGGTGGCGAGCATGCCGACCACGCCGCCGATAATGACGGTGTCCATCGGGACGGCTCGCCCGCTGGGTAGATCCGACGAGGTATTGCCCCAGACGATCCCCGCGACCAGCAGCCCCACCGAGATACAGATCAGCCCCACAGTAATGGCGTAGAGGATCAAGAACTTGCGCGTGCTGGCTTTGGCCTTGTCCTGGTGCTCGAAGAAGTCCATCGCCGAGCCGGTGCTGGTTTCCGTTCTAACATCGGTGCTGGTCGGGTATTCCTTGTTGATCTTGCTCATGGTTGCTTTGGGTTGCTTGGTTGCTGGGCTCAGTCGTGGATGTTGATCTCGGGGGCGGATTGGATCTGGGCCGAGTCCTCGAACTCGAGCATGGATGCATCGCTCGCGTGCCCGACCATCGGCGCGATGACGATCGTGGGGAACGACTGGCGCTTGGTGTTGTACTTGGTGACCGAATCGTTGTATGCCTGGCGGCTAAACGCGATCTTGTTCTCGGTCGAGGTCAGCTCTTCTTGCAGGGCCAGCATGTTGCGATCGGCCTTGAGATCCGGGTAGGACTCCATCACCGCGAAGAGCCCGCCGACTGCGCCGCCCAGTGCGCCCTCGGCATTGGCGAGCGAACGCATCGAGTCCGGGTTGCTCGCGTCCTTGGCCGCGTCCTTGAGCATGCTCGCGGCGACATTCCTTGCATTGATCACCGCTTCGAGCGTCTCGCGCTCATGGGTCATGTAGCCCTTGACCGTCTCGACGAGGGCGGGGATCAGATCATGGCGACGCTTGAGCTGCACCTCGATCTGCGCAAAGGCATTCTTGTACCGGTTGGCTAGGACCACCAGCTTGTTGTAGATGCCCGCCACGAACATGATCAGCGCCAAGATGACAACCACGCCCGCGCCCACGATACCCAAGATAATGCCGATTCCCAATGGAGTGCTCCCTATGTACGATCCCCGACTCCCGAATCGTTCCGGGGATACAGATGGATCTTAACAGCCTGTACCTGCTTATTGGGAGCGCGTTGATATTGATTTCTCGACTCCTGGGCACGATTTTGCATCAACTCAGTGAATTTTGTCCAAACCGGTGTCCTGCGATGTACGCAGATCACGCATACTGATGGTGCATGCCGAGCGCTCTCGTCGGTGTGCTGTAGACCGCCAAAAATCACGGAGATTACGCCATGAACTGCGCTTTCAACTCTCTTATGACCGGGTTCGCGACGCGATGCCTGAGCCATCTCGCCCTCACCACATTGCTGATCTTGATCTTCGGGATGGCTCCGGGCTGCGCTTCGTCCTCGCAGACGACAGAAGCCGCTCGCGGTGCACAGATGTACGAGGGCTTCGGCAACTACACCCGCGCCATCACGACCTCATCGTCCGATGCCCAGCGATGGTTCAACCAGGGCATGCAGCTCATGTACGGCTTCAACCACGACGAAGCCGTGCGCTCGTTTGAGATGGCGGCCAAGGCCGATCCTGATGCCGCGATGCCGTGGTGGGGGATCGCGTACTGCCAGGGGATCAATATCAACGATCCTGCCATGAGCGAGCAGCGATCCAAGCGGGCCAGCGAGGCGATCGAGTCGGCCATCGAACGCATCGACAATGAATCGCCCGTCGAGCAAGGTTTGATCCGTGCTCTGACCGCGCGCTATGAGTATCCGGCTCCGGAGGATCGGACAGGGCTCGACCAGGCCTACGCCGATGCGATGCAGGGCGTGTACAACCGTTTTTCGGATGACCCCGATGTCGCCACGCTCTACGCCGAATCGCTGATGAACCTGCAGGCGTGGGACTACTGGGATGTGGACGGCTCGCCCAAGGGAAGCATCAGTGAGGTGGTGAGTGTGATCGAGGCTGTGATGGAGGCGTACCCCCAGCACCCGGGGGCGAACCATTTCTATATTCACGCGGTCGAAGCGTCGGCTGATCCTGATCGCGCGATTCCAGCCGCCGAGCGCCTGACCAGTATTGTCCCGGGCTCCGGGCACCTGGTGCACATGCCCTCGCATATCTTTATCCGCGTCGGGCGATACCCTGATGCGGTCGACAGCAACAAAGCCGCGATCTTGGCGGATCAGGCGTACTTCGCCAAAGCCCCCGCTCCGGGGTTCTACTCGATCTACTACGCCCACAATATTCATTTCCTTGCGTTCGCCAGCATGATGAGTGGCGACTTCGCCACCGCGATCGCGGCCGCCGAGCAGCTCGAAGCCGAGATCCCCGAGGAGAACCTGCGCGAGCTCGCCGGGATCATCGAGGGCATCATGGCGACGAATCTGCATGTGCTCATCCGCTTTGGAAAGTGGGAGCAGATCCTTGAACAATCAGACTACCCCGAGTGGAGGCTGATGTCCCGTGCGACCTATTCGTACGCCCGATCCATCGCGAACTCAGCGCTCGGCCGCACCGAGCAGGCCCGCCAAGAAATGGAAGAGTTCGAGCGGCGCGTAGAGCTCGTGCCCAGCGAATGGTATGTGTTCAATAATCAGGTCCATGATGTGCTCCCCATCGCCCGCGCCATGATGCAGGGAGAGCTGCTCTTCCGCGAGGGTCGGCGAGAAGAAGCCTTTGCGATTCTGCGCGAGGGCATCAAACATGAGGACGCATTGATCTATGACGAACCCCCGGCCTGGATGCTCCCGGTGCGTCACGCATTGGGTGCACTACTCATGAGCGACGGTCAATACGCCGAGGCCGAGCGTCTCTATCGCGAGGATTTGGCACAGAACCGCGAGAACGGCTGGGCCCTCACCGGGCTCCGCAACGCCCTGCTCGAGCAAGGGAAAACCAAAGAAGCCAAGGCCATCGAGCCACGCCTCGCAGTCGCCTTCTCCAAGTGCGATGTAGAAGTGAGCTCGTCGTGCTTCTGCGAGCCGTGATCCCAGCCATAACCTGATCCTGACCTCGATTCGAGAGCCCCGCAAGCCACGGGGTTTTCTTGATGAGTATTGAAATCACCCGTTGGGAATTCCAAGAACAGGGTCGGCGGCTGATACGCTATGATTGTCGCACTGATGAGCTTCTCGTCAGCTCAGGGGATATCCATGACCATCGAAGAATCGACCAAGCACGAGCGCCTGCACGCGCTCGATGCGCTGCGGGCCATCGCCATGATGCTCGGCGTGTGGATCCACGCCGCGATCCCGTTCGTTGAGGGGATTCCTCCCTTCTACTGGGCGGTGAGCGATCCCGAAAAGAGCGAAGCGATCTCGCTCTCGGTGATGTTCATCCACTCTTGGCGTATGGAGGTGTTCTTCCTGCTCTCGGGCTTCTTCACCGCGATGCTGGTGCTGCGTCGGGGGGCGATGCCCACGCTGGTGCACCGGGCCAAGCGCCTGCTGATCCCATTCATACTCGCGATGCTGATCCTCCAGCCCTTGTGCGCCGCGGCCTGGGGCTTTGGCTACTCGTCGCAGTGGGGCTGGCCGATGCAGGAGAGCATCACCAACATGATCAAGACCGCATGGGGGACAGACACCTTCGGCGACAACGGCCAGTTCGGTATGCTCTGGCACTTCTGGTTCCTCTATGTGCTCTGTTACTTCGTCGCTGGCGGATTGTTGGTCCATGTGATCGGGCGATTCGGCGGGCGCGTGTACGCCCGCGCGGTCGATCGGCTTGGGGCGTGTATCGCGTGGTGCGTGGGCTCGTGGTTCGGGGTGTTCTTGCTGGCGATCCCAGTGTTCGGGCTGCTGTATACGCAGCCGATCTATTCTCCAAGCGCGCTCACTTCGCTCAAGCCTCAGTGGGAGGTCTTCGCGTACTTCGCGCTCCCATTTGCTGCGGGCTGGCTGCTGTACCCGCACCGGAGCGTGATCGATCGGCTCGCCAAGCGGTGGTGGGTGGCGATGACCATCGGGCTGGCGATCGCGGTTCCGCTGTATCTCTCGGGCGTCACCAAGCTCGACGGGCTCGATGCCCTCCAGGGCGAGGTGGCCAGCGGCGCATTGATTGCACGGATCAAAGCCGGGCACGCGCTGATGACGACCGGCTTCGGGCTCGGGCTCACGGGGTTGTTTGTGCAGCTGCTCAGCACGCCGGGCCCGAGGCTCGCGCGGGTGATCCGGTATGGATCGGACAGCTCCTACTGGGTGTATCTGGTGCACCTGCCGCTGGTGGTGGTGGGGTCGGTGCTGGCGCACAAAATGGGCGCACCGCCCGAGATCAAAATGCTGGTGGTGATGGTCGGATCGAGCGTGGTGCTTTTTGTATCGTATCAGTTCTTGGTCCGCTACACCCCGATCGGCACCCTGCTCAACGGCAAGCGAATCCGCAAAGCGCCAACTGAATCTTGATTACTTCCCGGATTCGAGAACGAAGTTGGTGTCTGTCCACAGCTTCTCGATCCGTTCGACAAAGCCCGGCGAGCTGGGCAGGTCGATGCCGCACCCGATGAGCAGGTCGATCATGCCGGCGTAGTCGTCGAGCCCGACATACTCGCAGCCCACGCGGGGCGGGCCGCCGAAGTCTTTTTCGTGCGTGCCGGCCTGGGCCTCGCTGAGCCCGGCCATGTTGTGGTAGTTGCCCAGTGGGAGGCACACGCAGGTCGAGGTGTAGCCGTACGCACAGTACACGCTGGCCTCGCACGCCCCGCCGGCCATCAGCTTGCGTTGCCACTTCCAGCTCGGTTGTGAGCTGTTCTTCTGCGACGCGGTTGGGGTCGCTGGCCCGCCCGCGATCCGCTCGGCGACCTTGGCGACGGCTCCGGTGAGCTCTGGTGAGAAGATGCTGATGCGATCGCCAACGCGGACGATGGGGCCGCCGTGGATGGGCGAGTCGGTGAAGGCACGGGAGTTTTCCAACGCGATGATCCGCGAGCCCTTGGGCATGAACCCGTCGCGGCTCGCCCCGATCGCGCCGATGAACCCGACTTCCTCGGCCAGTGTAAAGAGCACACGGATATCCCCGATCAGGGTGCCGGCGGCTTGCAGGCTGGCGAGCTCATCGAGTGCACCTAGTGCCGCGGCCACAGCCGCGAGGTCATCGCACGCGTTGGTGTGGATCACGCCGCCGAACTCGTCGTCGACGATTCGTGCATCGGGCAGATCCCAAGTGCCCAGCATCCCGACCTTCAGATCGAAGCCGGGTGTTTGATCGAGCGTGCAGGTGTACTGCTTGAAGGGCTTGATGGATTCTTCGGTGCCCTCGTCGTTCTTCGCTTTGATCTCGTCGCCGATGGTGGCCATCGCAAAGCCATCGCCATCATTGCTGTGAATCCGGATCTTCGCCCCCGGGAAGTAGTCGCTCATCACGCCGCCGCGGAATGAGACCACGAGTTCGGTGTCCGAGCGGATCTCATCGAGCGCGAACCCAGGGTGATCGAGGTGGGCCGTGAAGTAGATCGGGTGCTCGGATTCGTCGCTGGCTTTGAGCCGGAGCTCGAAGTTGCCGTGGGGGTCGTTGTGCTTGGTGATCTGCGGGCGATCTTTGAGCCAGCGATCGATCCATGCCGTGACGCGGCCTTCTTTGCCGGTGCCCGTGGGCAGCTGGGTGATCTCCAGGAGCCACTGCGTGTGGGCATCTCGGTTGGCTTGGGTGACGGTGTGGGTGATGGGGTCGCTGGATTTGTTTGTGGCGGCTTGTTTGGAGGTGGGGGTGCTCATGGTCCGATCGTACGCAGGGGTGAGCATGCTTTGCGTGTGCGACCGATATCCAGCTGTTTTTCGAGCCGGGTTTTGATGAGAATCAGTCTCTTCGGCTTTGGGGCTTGCATCCGTCTAAAATGCACGACATACTCCAAGAGCTCCCTGCGCCCGTTTGTTCGTACAACCCGCGCGGGGATAAAAGATACGGGGCTGGCCGATGCCCGGGGCTCAAGTGCCCGGGCGAATCGTTCGACCATACCCGAGCCGGCGTTCTGATTTGGACAGCCGAGCAACTGACCGAGAAAAGGATATTTCCATGACACACATCATCGCCGAGCCCTGCATCAAGACCAAGGACACCGCTTGTGTGGATTCATGCCCCGTCGACTGCATCCATCCGACCAAGGACGAGCCCGACTTTGAGAGTGCCGACCAGCTCTACATCGACGCGGATACCTGCATCGACTGTGGGTTGTGCGTCGACGAATGCCCCGTCCAGGCGATCTTCCAGGACGAAGACCTGCCGGCCGAGTGGTCGAGGTTCGTGCAGATCAATATCGATTACTACGAGAAATGATCAAGCCAGTTCTCGCCTGATCTAGTTGTCTTCTGGAATCGTTTGCTCAAGCCATCGGACAACCTGTTGCAGCACCGCCGCGTCGATCGGACCGATGAGCCGATCGGCTTCTTCGCAGAGCTGATGCCCCAGCTTGGGGAAGTACAATGTCTCTAGATGTTCGTTTAGGTGGTCTTTATGTGCGGCTTCGTACAGGTGTTCGAGCACCGGGGCGTGGTACGAAATGTTGTCGAGCCCACCCCAGATGCCGCAGATTTTGGCGTTATGCTCGATGAGCAGATCACTCGGCCACGGATACTCGTGCCCGTTGTTGGTCAGTCGATCGCTGCCCCGCACCGTCGATGACGCGATCGCGTTGCTCGCGGCTATCTCCCAGCCGGAGACCTCGCCCGAGCCGTCGTAGTCTGTAGAGTCTTTGGTGTTCTCATTGCTCAGCGCTTGCTCGGCCAACGCTCGCGGTGATTCCATCGTCGGCGTGATGTATGCCCCAGCCATGAGTACATACCCGCCCGCTTGGCCGTTGCTGGTCAGCACCCCGCGCGTCGCCCCCATGCTGTGCCCGACGACCCCAATCCGCGATGGATCGAGCCTGGTCCGCTCGACGGCTTGATCCCATGCGAGTTGTGCGAGCTCAACCGTCGCGGGGAACGCGATGGGCGTCGTATTGGTGAGCATCTGGCCCTCGGGCACCGAGCTGTAGCGAACCACAATGAACCCTGCGTCGAGCAACGCATCGGCGATGGCCTTGCCGTCGCGGGTGGGTTCACCGGAGATTGTCAGCTCGATGGTGTTGCCCTGGTGCTCGATCGAGCCGGGCACCGACCAGTCGATGTCCGCGACGAGCCCGCCCGAGAAGAGCATGGCTGCCCGGTTGCTGGGCTTTTCTGGGAACTCGATCACGCCCGGATAGACGGTGACTTCGCCCGAGGCAGTAGCGATTGGAATTGAAAAATGATCAACCCGCTCGGGGTTGATCATGTGCAGTGCTGAGATAAAGAGTGCGGCGTACATACCGGGTCATACCCGATTGGAAGCGAGGGAGTTGCATCCAGGCTTCATCACGCGGCTTCGGAGTACCCGTCGTCCATCCCGTCGTCGAAGTCCTCGCCCAAGAACTCGTCGGCTTCGAAGTGCTCGTCGTCGTCGCCGAAGGCGGCCTCGAAGGCATCAAGAGCCTCGTCGGTGAGCTCGGACTCGGTCTTGGTCCGGGTCTTCTTAGGCGTCGAGATCGCGGATTCGTTGCCCATCTCGATCCCGAGCTGATCGTCGGTGAACCGCTCGGCCCAGCGGTCCGGGCGGACATTGGCGGGCGCGTCGGAGCGCTCGAGCCAGTCCTCGGCTGAGGGCAAGTTGAGTTCGGTCGGCATGGTCTTGCGGTACCCGAGCAGGCGGATCACCTCGAGCACATCGGTCCAGGTGGGGAACATCCGGTCGTTGCCCTTCTTGAAGGCGTCGATCGCCATCAGGAAGAGGAACTGCTCGGTGGTCATTTCGCCTTCTTCTGCGGCTTTGGTGAACTCCGAGAGCCGACGACCGCGTCCACGCTTGCGCTCAAGCCCGGTGGCCTTGTCGCCTGTGCTCGCGGCTGGCGCGGGCTTGGCTTTGGCATCAGCTTTGGTGGTGGGCTTTGAGCCCTTGGCCCGCGGGTCGTTCTCGACGCGCTGGTCGAGCCCGAGCCGACGGTCGATGACCGTTCCCGGCGGGGGCTTGCCCGAGCCGCTCTTTCGGCGATCACTGTTCTTTGTTCGACGATCCGGTCCTTCGCTGCCCATGAGCTGCTCCTTCTTCTGGAACGCCGGGGCCGAGGATGGACTCAGCGTTCACAGCTCTTCATCGTCCTCATCGTCGAGCGAATCCGCATCGTCTTCGTCATCATCGAAATCGTCGTCGTCTTCATCGTCGTAATCGTCGTCCAAGTCATCGTCGTCATCATCGTCATCGTCGAGGAAATAGGCCTCGTCATCATCGAGATCATCACCCTTGGCGCACCAGGGGGTGTTGGCGAAGAGGGCCTGCGAATAATCGGACGCAGAGCCCAAATCGGTGTCGGTCCAGGGGCTTGAAAGCCCGAGCGTGCTATCGGGCGTGCCCACGCCCGCGCCGGCGGCGGCCAGCACACCAGCCACGGGGTTTCTGATTCCTGTCTGTGTTTCTGATTGAATCAACATTGTTCTACCTCGTCAATTTGTGTGCCTGCTTGTTGATGTGCGTCCAAGGTTCGGTCGTCGCGAGCCGGAAAAAGCGTGATCGGCGATTTGCGTAGGGTACCCGCGCCAATCGCGGTGTCAATAGGGAATTGAGGACGAATCTGTCCCGCTCAACAAGGTTTTATACTCACCCCAGCCGGAGCGGTTCCCGGGCGTACACTTTACACCTATGCAAAGCTCATCGACAACCGAGTTGAACCCGCTGGCCGGGCTCGTGGCGTGCGTTTTCCCGGGGGCGGGTCACCTCGTGCTCGGGCAGCGCAAGCGGGGGCTGCTGGCGATGGTCGGGGTGATGGGGCTGTTCTTCTTCGGCTTGCTCATCGGCGGGATCGACGCGATCGACTCCAAAGAGAACCGGGTCTGGTTCTACGGGCAGATGCTCGTGGGCCCGTCCACCATCGTGGTCGACCAGATCCACCAGAAACACTTCAAGGCCTACGACCTGCGAACCGGCGCGCTCCGCAACGGGTACCCGGGCGAGCACCGCGTCGAGGACGGCACCCGGGCCATCTGGCAGCCGTTGACCCAGGCGCAGATCGCATCAGGGATGGGCCCGCCGAACCTGCCAGGGCTCGGTCGGCTCAACGAGATCGCGATGCTCTCGATCGTCCTCGCCGGGATGCTCAACCTGATTGTCATCATCGACGCGCTGGTGCCCAACCCCAAGCACATGCCGGGTTGGAACGGGCATCAAGCCGATGACTCCGCGAAGGGGGGGGCATGATGAACACGCTCGCTTATACGCCGTTTGTTGATGCCCTCGCTGTGCACTCGATCTGGTACCTGTTGATTATCCCGATGTCGATCTTTTTGGCGATCGGGTACAAGGCCGTCCGCTGCTCGGATCTCAAGAAGTATCCCCGCGAGGTGGTGATCTTTACGATCCAGGTGCTCGGGGGGCTGGGGCTCTTGGCGATCGCCTTCACGATCGTGATCGGGGCGCTGCTGCCGATGCTGGCGCCCATGCCCTAGTTGCTCAGGTACGATTCACAGCGCGATGTGTACGCCTTGTCCAGGTTCTGGATCATGTATCGCAGCGCATCGACGCAGTGGTCCGAGCCGTCCTTTTCGGGTGATGAGCACATCGGTTGATCCGCCGGGTAGTGGTACTTGGTGAGCGATTCGATCAGCTGCTCGCACGAGCGATGGATATACAAACCGATCCGACCGGCGGCGGGCTTGAGCCGGGCGCGGATGAGCCCGAGCCCCTCGTGCAGGCCCAGGCGACGATCGTGCACCGTCAGCCCGGCTTTTCTCATCGCTTGTACTTCCGAGATCCCGGTCTGGAACCCGCGCTGGCGACCGGCCGGGTCCACGCCGATCCACTTGGGGCGGTGGCGGAACGACTCGATGTGCTCGATATGCACATCGAGGGCCGCGTCGGCTTTGACATACTCGCCGGCGACCCAGACGACGCCGTCGTGATCCACGCCCGCGAAGAGCACCACTGTGGGCGAGCGGATCCCGAAGTCCATGCCCCCGATCCAGAGCGTGCCGTGCGGGTGATCGGGGAGCTTATCGACCACATGGATGTCCGGATTAAACTCGGGGAGCACGCAGTCGGTGCGCTTGGGGCGCAGGCAGAGCATCTCGGCGTTCCAGGTCTCGGTGCCGACGCGCTGCTTGAGGGCGATGGCGTCGTCGATGGTGATGTGCCCGGGGACCTGACCCCGCCGATCGCGTCCTTTGGCTTTGCCCGCGCACTCGCTTGCCAGTGGGCATGGTTGGTTGTTGTTGTCGTCGCTGCCCAGGCACTGGTGCCTTTGGTCGTCGCATTCGTCGAGCACATCGACGACCCCCCAGCGGAAGACCTTGCGCGACGCGCCGTCGTCCTCGATGCTCTGCGAGACCAGATCGTGCATAAGCCCGAAGGGGACATGGAGCGTCGAGAGGCACTCGATTGAGCCTTTGACTCGGAGGTCGCCGCAGCGTTTCTCGCGGGTGACGAGCTGGGCGGCTTCCCACACATCACGATCGAACAGCTCAACCTCGTCGCATCGGAGTTTCTGGACGCGCGTCCCGCGGACGGAGGTCTGTGACTGGGCCAAGAGCTCGACGCTCGAGCCGTTGGTCAGGCGGATGCGTCGATCGGTGATCTTGCCCTCGATCAGCTCGTCGAAGGGCTCGATGGTCAAGAGCTCGCGCAGGTGGGCGTGCATGCGTTTGGATTGTTCGAGCGAGCCGCCCAGGATGCGGATCTCGATGCCGGGCTTAAACACCAGATCGAGCAGCGTCGCCAGCGCGGCGTAGAAGGTTTTGCCGCCTCCACGGTTCGCCCAGACCACGCAATCCCTCGGCAGCGAGTCCTCAAAGAACGCATGGCATAGATACTCGAACGGCGCGTGGTGCCCTTCGGTGAGCGCTTCGCGGACTACGCGGATGCCCAGATGATCGAGGATCCAGTGATGGAGCTCGTCGGGGCTTGTGGGGCAGTGGTCGATTGGCGAGGGGTGTTCTTGTTCGCTGGTTCCGTCGTATTCTTCGTGCATGTTTCGGTCTCTCTTCTCTCTTGTTTGTCCGGTTTGTTCTTGTGTGCTCAAGCGATTTCGTGCAAGCCCAGCGCGATGAGCAACGCCCGCGAGCGGTTCTCGCCCATCGGCTTGATCGCATTGAGCAACGCTCGGCGCTGCGACCAACTCATATAAAACACCACGGCGCTCGGCAGGCGATCCGGTTTGCGTTCGATCTTGGGTTGTTTTGGTTGCTCGTTTGGTTCGGTTTTTTCAGTGTGTTCCATCCCGATTGCTTCCCTCTGCGTCTTCGTGTTCTTGATGTACATGGGCGTACGCGCGGGGTTGGGCGAGGAGCCGACAGGCGGCGATGGGGGCGAGTTGCTGGGCGGTGTGTCGATCGTGGGTCCCTGGGCCGACAAGCTTTCGGCTCTTGCTCCAGGTGATCAGCTCGCGGGCGATGAGCGGGTTGTCGATGGTTTCGTGCTTTGTCAGATCGCACAGCGTGCAGTGTTCATGCTCGATGGCGTCGATGAGCCTCAGGTCGGTCGGGGAGGGGAGCAGCGGGTAGGGGGTCATCCCGGCGCGCTCAAAAAATGGACAGGCCGATCCCATCGCGGCGATTGATTCGGTCGCGATCGTTTGTGGGTTGTGCAGGTACGCCCGGACCAACGCGCTCGCCACCCCGAGCCCACGCGATCGCGGCTCGACAATCACCCGCGAAATGGTCCGCAGGTGTGCGTTGAGTCGACGGGCGTTGATCGCTTTGCTGTCTGTGTTGAAGACACCCGGCCACGCCCGGCTTCTCCACGACGCATTGAGCGTGGGCATCGAGACCACCAGCACCCCCGCGAGGAGTTGGCCTTGCGTTGGTGTCGTGCGGGTTGCCCTGAGCACCAGCGTGCGCGTCGCGGGTTCGTCGGCGAGGTAGTGCAGATGGGCGAGCTGTCGGTAATCGTCGATGGTGCCGGGTTCGATGTGGATCGGTTGTTCGATCAAGCCCGTCGATGGGCGAAGGGCGTTCGAGTGCAGATCAATCACAAGGTCCGGGTCGAGCATGGACTCCATGTCTTCGTGGGCTGATGCGCCGATGAGTGTGATGCCAGAACGGTTCGCCCAGCGTCGGATGGTTCTTGACAACGCGTACGCGCTGGTGCGATCGAGCGCGGTGCAGAGTTCATCGACGATGAGCACATCGCCGGGCTTGGCTCGGCTCATCGCGATCGCCAGGCTGAACCGGGCGCGTTCGCCTTCTGAGAGGCAGGCCGGCGAGAGCGCCCAGAGCCGGGGCTCGGCGAGCCCGGCGTGCGATAGGATCGAGAGTTTCTCGTTGAGCGAGCCACCGAGCAGGTCGATGAGTGAGCGACCGGGCAATGAGGTGTTATTTACTCTGTGGACAGATCCGATGCCGTGTTGTTTGCCAAGTGTGTTTTGAAGCCCGCGGAGCAGGCAGGATTTTCCTGAGCCTGATGGGCCGGTGAGGAGAACCGTTTGGGCTTGCTCGATCGCGCGGAGCATGTCGGGGGTTGGGCGTGTGTGCTTCGGGGCGTCGGATGCTTGGGTCTCGACCAGTAATCCGAACCCGGCGCAGGCGCGCACGGCCGACTCACTGGGAGCAGCTGGCGTGACGACCTTCGTCGGCGTGTGGATTGCTTTGGATCGGTTCCATCCCATGGTCAACCTCTCTGTGTGTGCCTGTTTGTTATCGCCACGCGCGGAGCGTGCTCGGCGACGGGGTGTCGATCTCGGCGGCGCACATCGCGTCGATGGCTTCGCGGTGCTTGCGGACGGAGTAGAAGCTCAGCCCGAGTTCTTCGGTGGTCTCGCGGATCGATCGCCCCTGGATGAAGAGCGCTCGGGCGATGGACTTGCGTGACTTGCTCCATGATTCGTGGTGGGCGACGACATACGCGACGCGAGGGTCTTGGAGCCGATGGACGAGGCGCTTGATTCTTCGGCGGATCTGGCGCGGGCAGTCGTTGTTGAGCAGAGCGATGGACCGGGCCGATCGTCCGTCGCGGAACATCAAGAGCACCAGCTCGCAATCGCGGGGCTCGAGCCAATGGGCCCGGCGAACGATCTGGTCCGTCAGCGAGTCCTCGCGCCGCTTTCGTAGGTCCATGTCCTCGCTGATGCCGTCGAGCCAGTCCGCTGTATTGGTGGTACGCCCCATTTTGGTCTCCTTGCCTATCTATCCCGGTCAAATTCTGTTTGTTTCTTGACATGTGCTCTGATTTGTTCACAATAATGTGAACGATTTTTCAGTATACACAAGGAAGAGAACGATTTGCAAGGGTATTGTTAGGCATATCAACGAATCAGCGCACAGATCTTGTCACTATGCTCAAATGTATCGAGATATCAACATTTCGCGTTCCATCTCAAGACCCTCTCGAAAACAGATGACTGATCAACCTCTTCAACCCGGCACCGCTCGCGTGGGCTCGTTTGCCTCAATGCTGCGGCAGCACCGCGTGCAGAACGGGCTGTCGCTGGCGACGCTCGCAGATCGCGTCGGGTGCGCCAAGTCGTACCTTTCATCTATTGAGAACGGGCACAAGGGGCCGCCGGCCGACGCGTTGATCGAGAAGCTCGAGCAGGCGCTCTCGTTCCAGTCGGGCGAGCTCTTCGAGTGTGCGCAGTGGGATCAGACGCCCAAGCCGATCCGCGAGAGCCTCGAGCAGCTGCGCGAGCGCGAGGAGTCCGTCGCTCGGCTCGCGCGTTGCCTGGCGATGGGCACCAAGTCCAAGCATTCGCTCGACGGGCTCTACGAATCGGGCGAACTCCGTCGGCTGATCGACCAGATCGATCCGGATCATGCCCAGCCATCAGATGACTCAGAAAACAAGCAGGGCCATGAACAAGCCCATGAACAAGCCGATGAACAGCCGCCCAGAGCGTTGGGGATGCTGCCGATGGAGGTGCCGTTGATTAACAAGGTGACGGCTGGGTATCCGGCGGATTTTACCGATATGGGCTATCCCGCCCGGATCGCCGACGAATATGTCCGCGCCCCGGATCTCAACGACCCCGATGCCTTCGCGGCCCGGGTGGTGGGGGACTCGATGGAGCCCAACTACCGCGAGGGCGACATTGTCGTGTTCTCGCCGGCCCGTGAGATCCAAGACGGGATGGACTGCTTTGTGCGTCTCGAGCGTGACGACGAGAGTACTTTTAAACGGGTGTATTTTCAGAAGGATGAGTCGGGGGGCGAGCTGATCCGGATCCAGCCGATCAATAACAGCTATCCGCCGATGACGGTGCCGCGAGAAGCCGTGGCGGGGTTGTATGCCGGGGTGTCGGTCACGCGCTCGATCGGATGAGCCGACAAGCCCGGATATGGGCATTGAGAACACCAGTTGTGTGCACCAATTGATGAAACCACGCCTGTTCGGCCTGCGTACAGGGTCAGGGCATGCCGGTACCCAAAGGGGGCTAGGTGTGCTATCCTTCTCTCTCGGGCTGTTCTGTGCCCGGGCGATGCGATTCCCAAGCGGAGCGCAGGGACGATGATTCAAACCAACAACACGCCGGCGTGATTGATCGCTGGCGTGATCCGATCACGCGGAGACCACACCATGGCCAAGATGTTTTACACGCTCGACGAAGCAGCCGCCAAGCTCGGCATGGATGAGGCGGATGTTCAATCGCTCGCCGAGTCCGGACAGCTCCAGGAGTTTCGCGATCGCGATAAGCTGATGTTCAAGGTTGAGCAGGTTGATCTGCTCGCCGGCGACGATGACGGCGATGAAGACATTACCCTGGCCGACACGGCTGGTGGCGTCGAAGCGATCTCGCTGAGCTCAACAGGCAGCGCCAGCGCGATGGCATTCGATACCTCCAACGAGGGCACGGGCGTTTCGATCTTCGATGTTGATGAAGGCGAAGAAATCGATGCCAACGCCGACACGCTTGTTTCGGGTGGCGCACTGGGCGGCTCGGGTTTCAACATGGACGCCGGCGCTTCGGGCTCCGGGCTTGCGCAGCTGGCGTTTGAGCCGGACGATACATCACTGGGCGGCAACCTGCTCGACGATCTCGCGGCCGACTCGGCAGCGGGCGCATCGGTTGGCGGCAGCGCGATCGGCGATACCGCCTTTGGTGGCTCGGTCGCGGGTGCATTGTTTGAAGGCACCGATTCCGAAGGCTCAGACTTCACACCGGCCGCACCGGCGATGATGCCGATGGCATCGGCCGAGGCGTACGACGGCGCGGCATCTGGTATGTTCGGCGGAGCCGCGCTGGGCATCGTGCTGATGCTCATGGTCGCGATGGCCGTGATGGTGCTGGGCATGACCGGGGGCTCACAGATGATCCTGGGCAAGGTTGATACCAACATGCTCTACATGATCGCCGGCGGCGGCGCTGCAGCCGTGCTGATCTTCGCGATCGTTGGATGGCTGATGCTCCGCAAGAGCTGAGGCTCGAACAGTGTTTAGAACAACGAAAGCCGTCCAATTGGGCGGCTTTTTCATGCGCTGATCTAGTTTGATTTGGTTTGGTCTGGCTCAGTCGGATTCGCCCCGGGCCCCGATGGGCTCGTAGCGACCGCCGGGGACTTGGAGCTGCTCGAAGATCGAGCTGCGGATGTAGACCAGTTCGTAGCGGTCACCGTGCTTGGGGGATCGGAGGTGGCAGACGAGATTCGTTGGATCATCGGATTCAATCACGATGCCCATTGCTGAATCAGCCACACAGATTGTTGGGATTGACCCAGCGAGCTCAATGGCTCGGCGAGTGGTGTGCTTGGGATCAATCACGGAGCAGGACATAGCCTGGTCTGAACTGCACGGATTGATCGCCAGCTCAAGGGTGACGAACGGCGATCGTCCTTCGGGGGCGTGCTCACCCAAGGCGCTGCGCGAGACCTTCCAACTGATCCGGATGGTCTTTACTGACTGTGCTCGGCGGGCATCCTGGTCGAGCTCGATGGCGACGAGGGGCTTGCATGTTCGCGTGGGGTTGGTGATGGGATGGAGGCTCATGGGCGGGCCTCGTTGGTGGGGGGGCGGGGGGGGCGGGGGGCGCGTTTGGGGGCGTGCTTGGTGCTGCGTCCGACGGGGGCTTTGGAGAGCAGCTTGGCGGCTGTCTGGAGCCCGGCGCCGCGCGGGCCGGCGAACTTGTGGGTGAGTGTGGTGATCAGCTCGAACCCATCACGGACCTCGTCGAGGCGGTGGTGCAGGGCGTGGACATCCTCGGGCGAGTTGGTCGCGATCTGCGGGCTCAGGTCGCCGATTTCATCGAGCGCATCGAGCAGCGGGTCCACCTCGCGTTTGATCCGTTCGCGGGCGATCGCGCGGAGCATCGACCAGACATCCTGCTCGGCTTGGTAGTACTCCTTGCGGTCCTCGGGCAGGCGGACCTTTTCGATCACGGCCCATTCGAGCAGCGAGCGCACCGACATGGAGACATTGCCGCGCGAGACGCGCAGGCGGTCCATGATCTCATCGGTACACATGGGCGTGCCGGTGATATAGAGCAATGCGTGCACCTCGGCCATCGTCCGCGAGATCCCCCAGACCGAGCCCATGCGACCCCACGACGCGATAAAGCGGTCCTGGGCTTCGAGGAGCTGGGCCTTGATCGCGGGGGAACTGACAGGTGCGGGCTTGCGTTTCATACCAAAAGTATGCGCGATCGGGCGGGGGAAGTCTAGGAGATTTCAAGAAAATCTGAAAATAGAAAAACCGGCTCGCTAGCGTCGAATCCAGCGGCTTAGACCAGCAGGTCGATACAGCCCACGATCCCGAGCACCACCGACACGATCCCGTTGAGCGTGAAGAACGCCATCGGGATCCCGGCTTTGCCCCGCTTGGCGAGGATGCGGTGCTCGTGGAACAGCAGCCCGGCGACGATGAAGATCGCTCCCGCGAAGAGGATTCCGAGCTTGGGCTCGCTGTGCCAGGCCATGAGCAGGCAGCCCAGAGCCAGCACATGGAGGAGTCGGCTGAGCCACGCGGCTGTTTTCCAGCCGAAGCGCGACGGGATCGAGCTGAGCCCGACCTCTTGGTCGTAGTCGAGGTCTTGCAATGCATAGATGATGTCGAAGCCCGCGACCCAGCACGCGACCATGCCCGCGATCCAGAAGACTCCGGGGCTGTCGAGCCCGAAGAGCGCGTCGGGGTTGACCGCGATGGCCGCGGCGATGGGCGAGGCGGCGAGCGCACCGCCCAAGAACACATGACACAGCCAGGTGAAGCGTTTGGTGAACGAGTAGAACCCGATCCACAGCAGCACGGGCACGCTGAGGATCAGCGGGTACCAGTTCTGGGCGACGACGATGAAGAGTGCGCACGAGCCGATGAAGCCCAGCGCGTTGAGCGCGAGCATCAGGTATCCGTCGCGGAGGCTGAGCCGTCCGCTGGCGAAAGCTCGGCGGGCGGTGCGGGGGTTATTCGCGTCAATCTTCGCGTCGGCGATCCGGTTGACGAGCATCGCCCAGCTGCGCGCAAAGACCATGCAGATCACGATCAGCACCAGCATGAGCGAGAAGTTTTCCCAGATGACGGTTCTGGGCGCTGATCGCCCGCCGCCATGGCGGGGGATGACCAAGAACGCGCCGAGCACCGCGAAGGGGAGCGCGAAGACGGAGTGGGCGAGTTTGATATCACCCATCGCGATGAGCACGCGTCCAAAGAACGACACCGAGCGGGATGGGGTTTCGATCACGGGTTCCACAACGACAAGCGTAGGCGGGGCGTCGGGGGTGGGTTTTGATCAGGCGCGATCATGCACCATCATGCTCGTTCAGGACGAGCCCTTGCCGCCGGGGCAGCCGTTGGCGAAGAGGTCGAGGAAGGCGGAGACATCGAAGAAGTCAAAGAGCTCGTTGCCATCGATATCGGCGGCTGGGTTCTGAGCGCCGAACGCGTCGAGGAAGGCCGAGACATCGAAGAAATCGAATGTGCCGAAGGGCTCGGCCATGTCCGCGCCGTTGCACCCGCCCGGGGGCAGCTCGGTGATGTCGCCCGTCATGACGATCGCGTAGCCCTGCTGACCGGCATTGACGGCGGTGCCCTTGACACGGATGGTGTACTCGCCCGTTACCGGGGTGGGGAGCATGACCATCTCGACATTGTTGATCGAGTCGGGCGAGCCGCCGAACTGCGAGACGCCGTTGGTGATGCTGTTGCCCACGAGGATGCCGCCGGCTGGGTTAATGACCTCGAGGTCGAGGTTGTTGACGGGCGCGAATGCGGCGTTGGGTGCCGCGGGCGCGTCGTGCCAGACGAGCGTGACCTTGAGCGGCTCGCTGTTGGAGTCCACAGTGAATCGCATGTCGAACATGTCTTCGGTGCTCAGCGCGTCGTCGCTGGCGTTGCGGACATCGCGGATGACGAGCTTGCGTGAATCACCATCGAGGTAGAGCCCGTTGTCGAGCAGGACGCGTCCCCAGCCTTCTTGCTCGGATGGGAAGCCGGCGATCCCGGTCATGTCCACGGCTGAGTTGAGCAGGGTCGCTTTGAGCAGCGTGCCCGAGGGGACAAAGCCGTCTTCGGACTCGGCGAGCCCGGATGGGTAGAAGCCTTCTTCGAAGTACTGGCGGGCGAGGGCCGCGGTGCCGGCGATCGCTGGGGCGGCCATGGAGGTGCCGGTGAATCCGATCGTGCTGCATTCGGTGAGTGAGCGGGCGGACTCGATGTCGCAGCCGGGGGCGAAGAGTTCTGGCTTTCGTCGCCCGTCGCTGGTCGGGCCG
>CAXBLA010000030.1:0-39391 GCA_963976625.1 uncultured bacterium | reverse complement strand
CTTGGTGGTTCAAGGGGGCATAATCACCCCTCACCAGCGTGGACTCAGTTCGAGTTGTCTCGCGTCGATGGGTGGTGGCTCATCGGGCGAATGCCAGTCGATCGGATTCCCAGCCGTGGGTCTCGTGCTCGGCTTGCTTGGTGCGTCCTTGTGCATCCCTGCCCGGGATACACAAGAAACACATGTTCTGTGCAGTCGTCTGCTCTACTTCGGGCTCCTCTTGGCGAGCATGGAAGCGAGATCGGACATCTTCGAGAGTCGGTCGTTGAACTCGCTCTGCCACGCGTCCCGGCATCTGATCTCGAGCCGATCGCCCGCGCCCAGCACGATCACTTCCTTGGGCAAGCCCAGCGATTCGACCTGCCACTTGGGCAACCGGATCCGATTGTTCGCGTCGATGTCCACCTGCTCCGTGACGGAGTGGAGAATCACATCGAGCTCCGCCTGATCCGCATCGGGCGTCAAGCTCGGGTCCCGCCGACCAGCCGTGAACAGCTCGTTGTGCATCTTCTCGGTGTAGAGCCGAAGCGAGCCAGTCTGAGGCCAAGGGATGCAGAACCAAGTCGTCCCGTCCGTATCTGGATCGGTCCGATTCCGAAACTTCGCAGGTACGGCCAGACGCTGTTTGGCGTCGATCGTCGCTTCTGCTTGTCCGGTAAATGGCACGGCTTGTATCCCCAATGGTATTCATTGGTGGGATTATCGCCCACTTTGCCCCACAACGCAACCCGCAGCACCCATTTTTTGCCAGATTGGGGACAGGCTGTTGATAGGTTGAACGCGTGTGGATCATCCGTACCGTGGCTATCGGGTCGATAGATGATTTGAAAGCAACAACTTATGACTCAACTGCGCAAACCATGCGCCGTTATTGTTCAGATTGAGATGGCTGGGCAAGTGGGGGAAAAATATCGTCGATATCAAGAGCGAAGAGCCCCACAAGATCGTCTTAGCGATCATGATGGGCGTGTGCAGCCTCCAAAGACTTCCAGGACTACGACCGCTGATGACCAACCCGTCGGACCATGTTGTTGAGCAAGCCTTCGCCTCGATGCCCGGGGGGAGCTACCTGCTCACCGCCGCCCACGACGGCACCCGCTCGGGCATGCTCGTCCAATGGGTGAGCCGATGCTGCGATGACCCCATGCTCATCTGCGTGTCGGCCAAGAAGGGCCACGCGATCGATCCGCTCATCCGCGATTCCCACGCCTTCGCCCTCGGCGTCATCGAACCCGACGACAAGCTCATCCAGCGACGCTTCGGCAAAGCTAGCATCTGGCCCAACGAGCACCAATCCGAAGAGGACGACGATCCGTTCGACGCGATGCCCACCGCCAAGCTCGTCACCGGCGCGCCCACGCTGCCACGCTGCCCGATCTGGTTTGATTGCGAGGTCCTCCGCCGGATCGATCTCGAATCCGACACCGAACTCTTCGTCGGGCTCGTGCTCGGGGTGTCTTGCGATGGCCAGGCCGTCAAAATCCCACGCAGCATCAAGACCGACGCCAACGACTGATCTGCGTTCGCAGCTTCTCTGCGAACTCCGCTTCGCTAAACCGCAGCGCATTGTCCCGGCACCGCTGGGCAGTATCTCCATCGCTCGGAACCCGCTCGATCGCATCCCGGATCGCCTCGGCGTTTGGCTCGCTGAAAAACGCACCGGTCGCGTTCTTCTTCTCAGCAATCACCGTATCAAGCGACCCGCCCGCATCGCGCGCGACCACGGGGCACCCGCACGCCTGGGCCTCGACAGCCGTGATCCCAAAGTCCTCGATCTGTGGGAACAAGAACGCCCCTGCAGATTGGTACAACCTCACCAACTGCTCGTCCGTCTGATACCCCAAGAACCGAATCGGCGTGCTCGATCCCGCCCGCTTGCGCGCACGCATCGCATGCTTGCGGAGCGGATGATCATGCGACCCGGTGCCCACGATCAGCAGCTCACGCCCGGCGAGCACCGCCGCATCGATCGCCAGGTCCACCCGCTTGTAGGGCTCGAGCGCACTGACCAGCAACAGGGTATCGGTGCGTTGGGGAGCGTTGTCCTCCTCTGGCAGCGTAAACACATCCGTCCTCACCGGCGGATGGATCACGATCGAATCCCGATCGTAGTGTTCTTTGATCTGGGCCGCGGTGTGCGACGAGTTGGCGATGAACTGCGTCACGGTTTTGGCCGTATCCCGATCCCACCGGCGCAAACGCGGCGTGCAAACACCAAGCCCCAACGATCGCAGCCGACCCTTGAGCCCGCCCGATCCATACGCACCCTGCTGAGACCAAAGATACCGCGCCGGCGTGTGGCAATAGCACAAGTGGGGGATTGACCCAGCATTGTCCACCAACTCGGGCGGAAGGATCGCTTTGATCGCCGCCGAATGCGTCGAGATCAGCATATCCACGGGCTCGGCTCGATAATCTTCGGCCAACTGCTCGCTTAAAAACCTCACCGCCCCCGGATATCGGAACAACTGCCACCGGCGCAGCGACTGGGGCAGTTTGTTGAGTGGAGAAACGACCTTAGGCAACACATCAATCACCGCTGTAATTGACGCCCCCGAGTCAAACATGGCATAAATCTTCGAGATCGAGTGTTCATCCTCCCGCAGAGTCCGCGCGATCGCATCAAGCACCAGCTCACCCCCGCGACGAGCCACCAACCAGTCGTGGGCCAGCGCGATCTTCATCGCAGGCTTTGGGGTAGATTGGTCGGTTGGGTCTATCATGTGGATGAGCGGCTACGGATGAGATATGGAGCAAGAGCATTGACCAAAGCAAGCAATACCGAAACCAATCGGCCCGAGATCAAAATGACCGCCGCCAATCGGCTCGGGCTCGATTATGAGCTCGCCAGCCAAGACCTCGGAGCACCCGTCTGCCCCATCGTCGACGCCCACGCCCACATCAACGGCCAGCACGCCGCCCAAGTATACCAGCGGGTCTGCGACTTATATGGCATCGAGCGCGTCTACTCCCAAACACAGCTCGCCCAAGCAGCAGCCGTCAAAGACATCCTCGGCGATCGCATCGCCTTCGTCGCCATCCCCGAGTACATGCACCAAGACCGCCAGTGGGCCCACACCGAGGGCTTCCTCGAGAACCTCGATCAATGGCACACGCTGGGCGCCCGGATGCTCAAGTTCTGGGGCGCGCCGCGTCTGCGCGACTATGTGGGCTCGATGGGGCTCTCGCCCGAGGAAATGGTCCCGTTCGATTGCGACTGGAAACTCAAGATCGCCGAGAAGGGCAAATCGCTGGGCATGATGCTGATGGTGCACTGCGCCGATCCGGACACCTGGTTCCAGACCATGTACAAGGACTCCTCGGTCTACGGCTCCAAAGCCGCCCAGTACGAATCGCTCGAACGCCTGCTCACGACGACTGATATGCCCTGCCTCGCGGCCCACATGGGCGGCTGGCCAGAAAACCTCCCATTCTTGAGCGGCCTGCTCGATCGCCACCCCAAGCTCATCCTCGACACCAGCGCCACCAAATGGATGATCCGCGAACTCAGCAAGCAACCCACCGACGAGTTCACCGCCTTCCTCGATCGCTACCAAGGACGCATCCTCTTCGGGTCCGACATCGTCACCAGCGACGACCACATGCAAGCCACCGAATCCGAGAACCCGGGCTTCGGCGATCAGCTCGCGAGTTCAGACCACGAAGCCTTCGAGCTCTACGCCTCGCGCTACTGGGCCCTGCGGACCATGTACGAGACGGGTTATCGGGGCGAGTCCAACATCGCCGACCCGGACCTGATGATGGTCGATCCCGACAACTACAACGAACTCAGCGCCCCCAAGCTCCACGGCCACGCCCTAAGCACCGATCGGCTCACCATGCTCTACCGCGGAGCCGTCACCCAGACCCTCGATCGCTGGTACGCCGGCGACAACCCCTGGGCCTAATTCACCCCATATCTGCCACCAACAGCACGAAATCGGCTTGTAATCCATCCCAGATCGGGTACCTTACACAGGTATCGTCGGCGGTCACTGAACTCTCAGCCCGCCGGTGCTTGATGTGCAGCATGTATACGGGCGTGCAACCACGCCCCGTCGATCTTGGTCCACGAGCCCAATGCGACGCCATACAACGACAGAAAAAAGCGGGTGTTCCCCTTGGACCGCCCAGTAAGGACTGATGATGAAGAGTGTTCACACTATTGCTATCGTGCTGACATGCGTCGGCGGGCTCTGTTCAGTGACCAATGCCCAAGCCCAAAGCCAGCTCGGCGCAGACAAGAGTGCGCTCGATGGCTGGGTCGTCCAACCAGACCCAACGCAGATCACCACTCCGATCATCGAACCCGCGATCCGTGAGTTTATCAAGAACTACGACTCGGGCATCATCCGCATCGATCCGAGCATTCAATCCGATCAGGCACGCCCCGTGCAGGTCCCCGTCTGGTCGCAGGTCGTGCGCATCGACGACGCCGGCTGGGTCCGCCTGCGCTTCGAGGATGTCGTCCTCGCCAAGTCCACCGAGCAGGTCCGCGAGAGCTACATCCGCATCAGCTCGCTCGAAGACGGCTACGAGCAGTACCTCGATACAAAGACACTCGCCGAGTGGGGCAACACCAGCGCCTACTTCAACGGCAACGCCGTACGCGTCGAACTCATGGCCTCGCCCAACGCCAACGCACAGATCAACCGCATCAAGGTCTCGGGTGTCCAAGCCTCGGAGCCCACACAGCCCAGCGATCGCTCGATCTGTTTCACCACCGACGATCGCCAGCTCTCCAACGACCCACGCGACGGACGATTGATGCCTCAGGCGTGCAGCGCCTGGCTGATCGGCGAGCACGGCAGCTGCTTCCTCACCGCCGCCCACTGCGGCACCAGCAACGGCAATGTCATGCAGTTCAATGTCCCGCTCTCAAGCAGCGGCGGCGCGCTGCGCAGCCCGTCGCCTCAGGACCAATACTTCGTCGACGCCGACTCCATCCAGAGCGCATCAAACATCTTCATCGGCAACGACTGGACCTTCTTCGGCGTCTTCGATAACGCCAACACCGGGCTCACCCCCCTCCAGGCCCAGGGCGAGAGCCACACACTCGCCACCTCGCCGCCACCGGCCGACGGGCGTCCGATCCGCATCACGGGCTACGGCTCAACTTCCTCGCCCGTGTCCCGCACATGGAACGGCGTGCAGAAAACCCATGTCGGCCCACTGGTCACCTTCTCGGGCAACACCGTCCGCTACACCACTGACACCACCGGGGGCAACTCGGGCTCGGTCATCCTCGACGACACCACCAACCTCGCCATCGGCATCCACACCAACGCCGGGTGCGGGAGCACCGGCGGGGCCAACAACGGCATGAGCCTCTTCAACAGCGGGCTCCAGAACGCACTCAACAACCCGCTCGGGATCTGCATCCCCCGGATTATCCAAGCCTCGCTGCTCTTCGAGCCCACACACATCTCGCCCGACGGCGGCGACATCGCCACGCTCACCATCGACAACCTCCACGGCCAGACCATCGACGGCGTCCCAACCATGTACATCGATTCGGGCAATGGCTTCGTCGCACAATCCATGAGCGAAGGAGAGGGCGGCATCGACGGCGCGTTCACCGCGACTTTCCCAGCCGTCGAGTGCGGCTCCGGGGTCGCGTACTATTTCGAGGTTCGTGATGTTGAGGGCACCCTCACCGTCGTCCCAGACCAGGGCGAAGACAACCCGTTCACCACCGTCGCACTCGACGGGCTCACCGTCGCCAGCGAGGACAACTTCGAGACCGACACCGGCTGGACACGCTCCACGCTCGGCTCGAACTCCGAAGGCCGATGGATTCGCCTGCTGCCCACCGGCGATGGCACCATCGTGCCCAGCAGCGACGCCGACGGCTCTGGGCGCTGCTATGTCACCGGCTCGGGCGACACCAACGATGTGGACGGCGATGGCGTCGAGCTCCGCTCGGTCTTCTTCAACCTCAGCGAAATCGACGAGCCCGTCCTCGAACTCGATGTCTGGATGTTCGGTCAAGAAGAAGCCGACGCCATGACCATCTCCGTTTCCGACAACGGCGGCATCTCATGGATCGAGCTCGACCGCCTGACCAACACCGAGGGCTGGCGCTCCAAGCAGTATGTGCTCGGGGATCATGTCAACGATAACGGACTCATCCGTGTCCGCGTCACCGTCGAAGACGGCGGTGAGGACACCTTGGTCGAAGGCGCGATCGACGGCTTCCGCATCGTCCGCGAACTCTGCCAAGCCGCCTGCCCCGCAGACATTACCGACGACGGCATCCTCGACTTCTTTGATGTCTCCGCTTTCCTCGATGCATTCGGCGCACAAGATTCAATCGCCGATCTCACCGATGACGGGGTCTACGACTTCTTCGATGTGTCCGCATTCCTCGACGCCTTCGGCGCCGGCTGCCCGTAAGCGGAGTTGGGCCGAGGTTGATTGAGCAGGCTTGGTTTATTGCACCGGCCGGGCCTTGGCCGCCATCGCATCGAGCCGAGCCCGGAGCTCGGCGGCGATCGCATCGTTGAGCTTGGCATCAAACTCAAGCTCGAGCTTCGCCGCGTCGAACACATCGCTGAACCCCGATGTCGCGCGTGTGATCCGCAGCGGGGCCGAGCGGATCGTGCCGCTGATCGAGCCCTTGCCCGGCTTCTGCCCCGGGAGCATGAACCCGGCGCCGTCGTAGAGCCCAACCTCACCATCGGTGATGATCGCGTAGCGGACCGTCGCCGTCGCGGCGGTGTGCTCAATCGGTGTCTTGCCCGGCTTGGGATCCAGGAACAGGTGCACCTGCACCAGTGTCCCCGAGATCGAGGACCAGTCGTTTTCTGGGGCGAAGAACGCGACAAGCTGCTCGTCGCTCAGGTCCGTCAGATACACCTCGGCCGTGTTTTCATCGAAGTGCGTGTACGCCTTGATATCGAACGACGCCTTGAACTCCTTGTTGTTCGCGTCCGAGACGATCGTCGATGACCCCCCAGACCCGCCGCCACCACGGATGGCATTGCACCCGCCCAGGAGCGGAATGATGGAAAAAGCAACAATCAGTGTCAGCAACGCGTGCGTTTGGTGGGTGATCTTCATGGAACGAGCATAGCGGGAAAACATGCCCTTGTGGGGGCTCAGGGCGACTTGATGCCCAAACACCGGGTCCACCTACCCATCCCCTGTGCTCTCCATGGAACCATTGCCTCCAAAATACGAAAAGACCCAGAGGAGCACGACATGCAACACATCCAACCACAATCACAGATCACGGGCGCCGCGTACGAGACATCCGAGCATACAGCTCGCAGCGCCAAGTCCCGGCTCATCCGATCCGTTGCATGCACCGCCCTCGCCCTCGTCACCATCAGCGGCTCGGCCATCTCCGCGGTCGAACTCCGCCCAGAAACCACCGGCGCCCGCGCGGCCCTCATCAACATCGAAGCCCCCGAAAAGAAGCCTCTCGCCCAACCACAAAAGAAACTCCAAGCCAAGCCCCAAGCCAAGCCACAGCCCAAACCCAAGGCCAAGCCAGCTCCTCAACCAGTCAAGCGAACCGCCAAGCCCGTCCGTGCCCAGCCCAAGCCGCAACCCAAAGCCAAGCCCAAACCACAACCCAAGCCCCAGGCGAAACCCAAGCCCGCCCCGCGCCCTGCAGCGAAACCGGCTCCGCGTCCGCCCAAAAAGCCAGCCGCCAAGCCCGCACCGCGCCCATCAACGAAGCCGGCTGCTCGCCCATCAACCAAACCGACAACCAAGCCGACACCCAAACCAGCCGTCAAACCAACCCCGCGCCCATCCACCAAGGTGACCCCGCAGCGTCCAACCACCCGGACAACCCTCACCCCCCGCCCAACAAACACAACCAAGCCCACCCCAAAGACCACCCGCGAGCTCATCAACGCGCCCCGAAGCACCCCGGCCAAGCCAGCGGTCGAGTCTCGCAAGAACACCGCCGCCCGCACCAAAGCCCGCGCGCCCAAGCAGCTCGTCACCAAGCTCGATGCCAACGGCTCCGTGCCCAAGGGCGTCAAGCGAACCGTAGTAACAGCAAGCGAACGAGCCGACGGTCGATCCGGTGCACGACCATCCGACACCGGCGTGCTCTACGAACAAGCCCCCGCCGGCTTCGACATCACCCGCGTCAAGCAAGCCTACATCGAGAAGACCCGCGCGCAGACCCAGCCTGTAGGAACCGAACAAGGGGCAGGTTCAAACTCTGTAGACGACCAACTCACCCTCAATCTCCGAACAGAAAAGCACACCAGCGAATATCGCGAGCACCCAGACCCGCATCACGACGACGCTCATGGCGATCGCCACGACGGACATGATGGCCATGATCGTCACGGTGATCGCGGCCGACGCGGACATCGCGACCGAGACATCGACATCCATATCGACATCGATTTCTATTCCAGCGACTCATGCCCCAGCGGGTGGTGGTACGTCTACGGCGACTACAACAACGACGGCTACACCGACTATGTCTGCACCAACGGCTCCTACTCCGTCTACTGGTTCGGATGGACCGGACCCTACTGGAACGCATCCCCCTGGTACGGCTGGTATGGATCGAGCCATTATGTCGGCTCCTACGCATGGTGGTGGCACTCGGTCCCGGAACGATACCAAGGGCCGGTCTACGGCATCGACGCCGAGCTCCAATCACAACCCAGCTACAGCCAACAACCCATCGAGTACGAAACCCTCCCCGACGCCATGCCCCTCTCGGCGCTGGAAGTCGCCCGACTCGAGATGTCCATCGGCGAGCCCGCCCTCGCCCTCGATGCCTACCAGGCCCACATCAGCGCCTACCCGGATGACTGGGCCGCCGTGCGCGAGATGGGCATCGCCAAAATCCGCTCAGGCGATCGCGGCGACGGCATCGCCCTCGTCAGCTACGCCTACTCGATGGACCCACAACTCGCCTACGACCCCGTCCCGACAAGCCTCTTCGAGGACTCCGCCCGCCTGCAGCGCGACGCCGTCATTGATGTCGTCGGCTGGGGCCATCGCAACCCATCGGCCAGCGTCTGGCTCACCACCGCCGTCATCATGCAGACCGAAGGCCGCGACGACCAAGCCCTCCGCATGATCGACCGCGCCACCGAATACGGCCTCGACCCCGACATCCGCGATCACATGATCTCAGTGCTCACGCACCGGTGATACTGTCAACGAAGATCAACAGGCCGCTTGCGTGCTGGTTGTGGTGGGGGGGCGTCCCCGGGGTCGTCAGCCTGTTGGACAGGTGGACGCTTCGGTCGCATATTACGGCTCATCACAAACGATGCCAAAACGCCCGCCGCGAGCATGAACGAAGAGTTGGGCATCGCGTTGGCCAGTGTGTCATAGACAAACAGCAGGATCGCAAAGCCGATCGCCCAAGCCGCGCCGTTGGCCCCTTCAAAGATCTTCCGCTGTGATTTTCGACGGATCAAAAGAAACATCGGGGCCACAAAGCTCCCATACGCCGCCACAAGCCCGAAGATACCAGAGGTCCCGACCAAAATGCCCCACCAACTGTCGGAGATCGTGATGTCCCGGCCATACTGGTCCTTGACCCGCCAACGCCCCCAGCCCCCCCAGCCAAACACCGGTCGCTGCATCGCTCGGTTCACGATCAAGGTGTCATTGACAAGCCGCATCTCAAGCGAGCCCGCTCGATCCTCGCCGAAAACGCGTGCGCCTTCTACCAGCTGCTGGCCTTCCCACCCCATCGTCCGCACCCCGATGTACCCCGTCGGCAACAGGATCAAAACCAGTAGTGCCAGCCGCAGACGAGTAAGCTGAACAAACTCCCCGGCACAAATCAGCAGAGCAAGCAGGAGAATCGCCCCAGTAGATCGCAGGTTGAGTGTCGTCAACACAAGCCCGATAGCGATCCAACTCATCGGGATCCCCAAGATCCGCGGAATCGATTTTGATCGCCAGAGAATCCAAGCCACGATCGTAGAGCCCGCCATCCACGCGCCGACCGCAAGCCCGTGCTGCATAAACACCACCGGCCGCCATCCGCCAAGGCGGTAGTTCATAAGAAATGGAGAAGTCGAGAATCCATACAGCTGCTGATTGAGCTGCGGGCTCATCACCGATTCCCAGATGCACAACGGTGCATACGCCATCCCCCCGACCACGAACCCAATCGCCAGATCCCGGATCTCGTGCTGCTCTTGGAACAACGATCGCCCGACCCAATACGCAACACCCCATTCCAGAAAACGGTTGATGGTCAGCGATGTCGCATCCCAAGCGCCAAGACCATTGAGCAACGAACTGGTCCCCGGCGAGATGATAAACGCCACGATAAACAGATCAATCAGCTTCGGCTTCCAGTTAAACAGCTGAGGAGCCGCAAGGATCAACGCTGCAATCAACGCCCCGAGCCCAGCAGACAACGGCTTGGAATAGTTGGGAAAACCAGGAAGCACCACAGCCATCTGAGGCAAGAACAAGTTCCCCCCCACGATCGAGATCAGCACAATACGGCGCACAGGCACGAACAGCGTGAGACACCCCATGGCCAAAGGCCAGGCAAAGAGCACGAGGGTAGCGAGTGAGTTGGGTGTCATCCGGGGGTGGGCCCAGGGCGTGTTGATCGAGCAGGGGATTCAGCAGACGACGCAACCCCTTCACTTTGTCGGCGTTGCACGCTGAGAAGATAAAAAACCTTCGTTCAGTTCGGGGTTATTCTCCGTTTCGCCCAGCACCCACCGATACACATCAAGAACTTTCTGCGCCTTGGCATCCCATGTGAAATGCCGATCAACAAGCTCAAGCCCCGCCCGACGCATCGCCACGAGCTGTTCGGGGTCCTGCGTGATCGATTCGAGCACCCCGTGAAGGCTCTCAACAAGCCCGTCGCGTGGGCGAATCGGCAGGCGGAAGCCTGTGGTGTCACTCACCAACTCACCGGGCCCAGCATAGTCCGCCACGATCGGGACAAGACCCATCGCCATCGCTTCGAGCACCACCCCGCCGCCAAACTCTCGGATACTCGGGAACGAGAGCACATCACACTCGCCCAGCTGAGCATGCAACTCGGTATGGTTGATCCACCCATGCAGCCGCACGCACTGCGAAACACCCAGCAATCCACACTGGGCCCGCAGAGCCTCCATTTCAGGCCCGTCTCCAAAGACATCAAGGGTCAGCTCGCCCCGACGCATCAACTCGGCGCCCGCTTCGATCACGATATCCGCGCCCTTGTACGGCACAAGCCGACCGATGAACGCCGCCCGGATCGGCTTGGACACTGCCCTCGCGGCCCGTGCACGAAACCTCTTCGGATCAATCGCGTTCTCAACGATGTACACACACTTGGGCTCAACCCGCTTAGGCATCTGTGAACGCGTCGCCCAAGACCCGGTGATAATCGCAGAGGCACACTGACGCGTCGCTCGATACCCAGGCATCAGCTTGTAGCTTCCACGGATGTACGAGAGCCATTCGCCTTCTTTGCGTCGGACCGAATCGTAGCCTTTGGGCCAAGGAACACCGCCGTTTAGGGGGCCGAGCACAAACGGAATACCGAGAGCAGCGCATTTTTTGGCGAAGTAGGGGCTCGCAACCGTGGGGCTCAAGGGCGTAATGCGATGAACAATATCATACTCGCCATCGCGTAAGGCCCTCGAAAACTTCTTCCATGCAAGACGCTCGAATGCGATATACGAGACTGAAGCCAATGCGGTCGTGGCAGTCCAGCCGAGACCGATTTTTCGGAGTACCTTGTTCACAGCGTACACTTTTTTCGCAACAGGCTCAGAGTCGATTACGGTGTACTGGTCTGGTGTGAGGAGTCCCGAGCGTGAGATTGCCTCGGCGTTACGAATCTGTGTGACCAAATGCGCATCCGTATGTCGGAGCAGTGCCTCGGCCATTGACCACCCTACCAGAGGCACACTGGTAAACTCCGGATTCGCTGACTCAGCGATCAATAAAACTCTGGGTTTCGTGGGCATGTGTCACTGCTCTCGGGTCTTCATTTATCAGTACATTAAGCAGGCCTTAGTCAGGCAAACGCTCTGCATGCCATTCGTATACCGAGGCAGGCTGGATAACAGGGTTGAAGTGCTGTCGAGACATCGTCCGAGCCAGTTCAATGAACTCGTCCAAGCCTCCGCTGATCCCATTGTCGGCCATGTACCGATCAATCCCAAGCCCACCTGGCATGCTGGCGCCCGTATTGAACACGCCTTGCCTGTCAACTTGTGAAGACCATGCAGCAGAGTCTAGGTACCGCCCTGCATCATTGAACGCTCGATCATCAGAACCGATGTTGGTGTAGTGGTTGCCCCGTATGGTGAGCGAGCTGTCGGATGAGTCAAATGCATTCATCATCGTTTTGTTATCTGCTTCGGTATTCAGATACAATGAGTTGTTCTCAACGAGGATGTTTTCATAATGGGATTGGGATCCCGGCTCGCCGATGGTCAAACCGCCAGGCCAGTCCACCACTGTATTGTTGTGCACATGCAGATCCATGAGCCCAAAGCTATCGCTCCGGTGATCACGCATGTTTATCCCAAGACTATTGGCTGAGAGAAGAGCAGAATAGAGTATGTTCCCGGAGACCTCAGCGGATCGAATATTGGTAATATCGATCCCCCAGCTTCGGGGTTGATTCTCGGATATGCCTCGTCCATACATGATCAAGTTGTTCGTAACGCGTCCAGTCACGCCACCTTCATCTGGGTGTGTACCGCCACCGATGAGCACTGCGATCGGATTGTTCAAGAAGAGATTATTTTCAACCACTCCGCCCGGGCGGAGCTGAATACCGTGCGATGACGCATTGGCGACAATATTATTGCGGACAATCACATTTTTCGTCCCGTTGTTGATATACATGTTATGGTTGTAAATTGTCGGATCCGCGCCCTGCTCTTCATTAAACCCATTGTGTTCGAGCACGCAGTTCTCGATGGTGAGCCCATCGATGTTCTGTGCATATATACCGCCAGCATGACTTGTAGCCGACCATGAATCAACAACCACACACCCATTGACCCGGACATCTGTCCCTACAGCGCCATTGTATGCCTGGAGATTGAATCCGCCGCCCCAGTCGCCTACGTACAGATCTTCAAACAAAATATTATCTACACTTTTGAGCAGGACAATCGCAGATAGCGTTTCGTCTGGCTGTCGGTCCATTGGCTCGATATGCATCCCAACAAACGCGACATGCTCAATAGCGATGTTCCCAAAGATCCGAATGCCAGAAATGCTGTCTGGGCGGATCTGAGGGCGGACGGTCTCGTCGCCGTAAGCACCGACGATCATGATTTCTGATTCAGACCGCCCGCTCTTGTTCCAAACTGGCAGCGGCTCGTTCCAAGTATCCCCACGCTTGAGCAGCATCCAGTCCGGCGAACCATCACGCAGCAGCGCGTACCCCTTCTCCAGCGACTTCACCGGCGAATCCGCAGTCAGCCCCGTGTTCGAATCCCGTCCCTCCGAAGAAGACACAAAGATCAGCCGCGTATCCGTACTCGGGATAAACTCGGTCCAGAACGAATCACCCTCGTCCTCGGCCAAAGCCTGCGAGGTCATCAACGCCGGGGCCAGCGCCAGGATGCAAGAGCAGCTCAACGCGCCCATTGAGAGCCGACGGAGGATCGAGCCCCGGCTCGGGAGCCCAAGAGTCGATAGGGCGGCCGATGGGGCGGTCGATGGGGCAGTCGCTGGGTCGATCGTTGGATAGTTCATTGAGTATTCCTCGATACATCGAAACGACACAATCACTACGCACGGGCAGGACGGTCGGCGGTTGAAAATCTGGGCTGTCGGCTAATTATCGCCTTACAGACCGGGCAGATTCCATGTCTTTTGTGGATTGCCCATATCCAGCAGACCATACAGTCCGCAAAATAGTCCGATAACGCACCCTACGCAACGAAATTCCCATCCAAGCAGGGGTATTCTCCCCGCTGGGCAGCTACTCGTCATCGGGCAAAGTCGATCCCGGGTCTGCACACGGATCAGCCGATACTAGGCAGACGGGAATTCTCAGAAATGCAGTGGGGCAACGGAATTGTGTCAATCTTGGTAAGCATTCTGTGGACGCCCAGATTCGGACGGTCTAGAGTCGAGGCCCACCTTTTGGCGCGTGTCATCAGGAGGGATTAACCGTACGAACCACAGATGGGTTGTTTCAGGCCTGAAACAACGATCACCAAAGCCAACGAGCCCCTATCTATAGGGTCTATAAAGGTTGAGGACCAGATGTGGGAGGTGGAGATATTATGGCCGCTAGAGAAGTCACCGAAGTTTTTAAGCTCATGGCTCCGGGGGGACAGGCAACGCCTGCTCCGCCGCTGGGTCCTGTGCTCGGTGCCAAGGGTGTCAACCCTGGGCAGTTCATCCAACAGTTCAACGCCGCGACGGGCGCACTCAACGGCAAGGTCGTTGGCTGTGTCGTCACCGTGTACAACGACCGCTCATTCGAGTTTGAGATCAAGTCCTCGCCCGCGAGTGTCCTGATCATGGAAGCCGCCGGGATCGAAAAAGGCTCCGGCGAGCCCAACACGAACAAGGTCGGAAAAATCACATTCGAGCAGTGCAAGAAGATCGCCGAAGAAAAAGGCGAAGACCTCAACACACTCGATATCGAAGCAGCTGGACGGATCATCGCGGGCACAGCCCGTTCGATGGGCGTCGTGGTGGAGGGTTAATCGATGGCTATGAGCAAACGCGCAAAAGAAAATGCAAAGCTCGTCCCTTCGGCTCCGCTCGAAGCAAACGAAGCTTTCTCAGCACTGAAAAAGTTCGTCCCAACCAAGTTTGACCAAGCCGTCGAGATCTGCATGCTCCTCGGCGTCGATGTCAAGCACGCAGACCAGATGGTCCGCGGCTCGGTCTCGCTCCCCAAGGGGATCGGCAAGGCCAAGCGCGTCATCGCGTTCTGTTCCTCGGATCAGGTCAAGGACTGTCTCGCAGCAGGCGCCGTCGAAGCCGGCGGCGAAGAACTGATGACCAAGGTCAACGGCGGCTGGTTTGACTTCGATGTCGCCATCGCCTCGCCAGACATGATGCGTGTGATCTCCAAGCTCGGGCGTGTGCTCGGGCCAAAGGGGCTCATGCCATCACCCAAGAACGGCACCGTGACCCCCAAGGTCGCCCAGGCCGTCGGCGAGTTCGCCGCAGGTAAAGTCGAGTTCCGTGCCGACAAGGGTGGCAATGTCCACGCCGTCATCGGCCGCATGAGCTTCGCCGAAGGCGACCTGCTCGAGAACTACAACCACTTTGTAGAAACCATCGAAAAAGCCCGGCCCGCAGCGGTCAAGGGCGAATATGTCCGACGCATCACCATCAGCGGGACCATGACCCCTGGTGTACAAATCGCAACCGCAGCCGCGGCTGCCGAATAAGGAGGGTCATCGAATGAGTAAGCCTGTAAAGGAAATGATGATCCGTGAGTACCAGGATCTCTTGGGCGATCATGAAGACGCCCTCGTGATCGGTATGCGTGGACTCGCATCAAACGACAACAACGCGATCCGCTCGGGTCTCGCCAAGAAGGAAATCAAGGTCACTGTTGTCCGCAACAAGCTCTTTGGTAAAGCCTTCGGCGACACCGGCCTCGCACCACTCTCAGAAGTCCTCGTCGGCGCCAACGCGCTGGCCTACGGCGCTGAATCAGTGGTCGAAGTCGCCCGCGAAATCGTCGACATTGTCAAGAAGTTCCCCGATGTCGAACTCAAGGGGGCCGTCCTCGGCGGCGTCCTCTTCGAGGGCGAAGCAGGGGTCAAAGAACTCAGCAAGTACCCAACACGCGACGAAGCAATCGCCAAGGATGTTGCACTCATCCTCGGCCCTGGTTCAAAGCTTGTCGGTGCGGTCAAGGGCCCCGGCTCCAACCTCGCTGGGATCCTCAAAGCCATCGAAACCAAGCTCGAAGACGGCGAAACAATCGCCAAAGTCTAAGAGTAAGTCTAAGAGTACAAACAAGAGACATCCGTACTTATCTGACTGGCCCTTGATTGCAAGCCGAGAAGATCACGAGAACAAATCTCACCAGATCCATCAGCGAGCGGGTTAAAGAGTCGAGCGTTCGGCCCCTCTCAGATAAACGAATACGCACACACCGTGCATTGATAACGAAGGAGTTGGACCATGTCCGACGAAGCAACCAAGACATTTGACGCAAAGATCAGCAAACTCGGCGACGAGCTCTCAGGGCTCACCCTCAAGGAAGCCGTTGACCTTGGCGATTACATGAAGGAAACCTACGGCATCGAAGCCGCAGCAGGCGGCGGTGTCGTTATGGCTGCAGCCGGTGGCGATGACGCTGGCGGCGCTGCTGAGCAGACCGCGTTTGATGTCATCATCAAGAGCGCCGGCGGCAACAAGATCCAGGTCATCAAGGCGATCCGCGAGATCACCGGCCTGGGCCTCAAGGAAGCCAAGGCGCTGGCAGAAGAAGCCGGCGGCAAGGTCAAGGAAGGCGCAAGCAAGGAAGAAGCAGACGACATCAAGACCAAGCTCGAAGATGTTGGCGCCGAAATCGAACTCGCCTAATAGAATCCAAACGGTCGCCGCATAAAGCGGCCGTCGTACAAAATATGGTTGCTCTGTGGAAACACAGGGCAACCATTTGGCCTTGGACAAGTGCGGTGCTTGTTCTGGGATGATGAAGTCGAGCGTAAATGTCCGTCAGATCAAAAGTTACAAGCGAAAGCGAGTGCTGGATCAGGCGGTGGTAAACGGTTGAAACGAACTGAAGTTTGGGTGATCGTGTTTCTTTGGAGATCGATGGGGCAGAGCAGTTCCATATGATCAAGTTTGAGCGGCCCTGGCGACTAGAGCAAATCTGGTGCCGGGTGGTCTCTTTGCGCGTCGAAGCCTAGGATATTCAATCTATGTACAGCCCCTGTATGTAGATAAAGAGTAGATCAGGTATCGGCATTGCGGGCGACTTTCTTGAGCGATTGAGATACACATTATCTTCCCAAAAATTTTCACGATGCAATCCAATCCTTTGCACGCGGGTGTTCTTCACACAACACCAACAAACGCAAAGGAAACGGATTCATAACCATCACGAGGTGCTTGGATGGCAGCGACCAAAGTGCGTCAATTAGAGCGTGTTCAAAATGTCCGTAACTTCGCCAAACGAGGCGACGCGACCAAAGTCCCCGATCTCTGGCAAGTCCAGGAAGTCGCCTACGAGCGATTCCTACAAAATACGAAGAACCCAGACGAGCGCGACACCGACATGGGTCTCGAAGCGCTCCTCCGTGAGATCTTCCCCATCGAGTCATACGACGAGACCATGTCTCTTGAGTATGTCAGCTACTCGCTCGAGCAGCCACGCTATACCTCAGACGAGTGCCGCGAGCTCCGCCTGACCTACGGCCACCCCTTCCGCCTGCGTCTGCGCCTCAAGCGCGAGACCCATGGCGACCTCCCCGAAGAAGACATCTACCTCGGCGAGTTCCCCGTGCTCATGGGCGGCGGCGAGTACATCGTCAACGGCGCCGAGCGCGTGATCGTCTCCCAGCTCCACCGCTCACCCGGTGTAGATTTCTCCATCGCCTCCGACGAGGGTGACCGCCCGCTGCACAGCGCACGCATCATTCCTGAGCGCGGCTCATGGATCGAGCTCGAGGTCACGAAAAAAGATGTCCTCGCGATGCGCATCGACCAGTCGACCAAGCTCACCGCGACCACCTTCCTCCGCTGTCTCGACGAGTCCGTCGCCTCCACCGACGCGATCATCGGGCTCTTCTACGAAGTCAGCGAGATCAAGTCCAAGGACATCCACCCAGAAGACTGGGCCGCCGCATCGATCATCGACACCGAAACTGGTGAAGAGCTCGTCCATGTCGGCTGCCAGGTCGGCGAAGAAGGCGCCGAGGCCATCAAGGCTTCGGGGCTCAAGACCGTCCGCGTGGTCCAGAACCCGTCGGACTCGCTGATCCTCAACACCATCGCCGAAGAAAAGCTCGAGCAGTTCGACGAAGTCCCCAATGTCGAGAGCGATTACGATCGCGCGATGCTCAAGGTCTACTCGCGTCTGCGTCCGGGCAACCCGCCGCAGGTCGAAAAGGCCAAGCAGCTCTTCCACGAGAAGTTCTTCGACGAGAACCGCTACCGCCTGGGCAAGGTCGGCCGCTTCCGCATCAGCCGCAAGTTCGAGTACGAAAAAGCCGGGATCGACATCGCTCCTGACCAGCTCTTCCTCCTCGGGCTCGACTTCCTCAAGGTCGTCCAGTACATGCTCGACCTGCGTTCAAACAGGCTCGATCCAGAGACCCAGCGTCCGGTCGCCTACATCGACGACATCGACCATCTGGGCAACCGTCGCCTGCGCACGCTCGATGAGCTCGCAGTCGAGGAAGTCCGCAAGGGCCTCCTCAAGCTCCGCCGAACCGTCCAAGAACGCATGAGCGTCAAGGACCCCGAAGAAGTCGCCAAGATCGCCGACCTGGTCAACTCCAAGTCCATCTCGTCGGCCATCGATTTCTTCTTTGGCCGCTCAGAGCTCTCGCAGGTCGTCGACCAGACCAACCCGCTCTCAACACTCGTCCACGAACGCCGACTCTCTGCGCTCGGCCCTGGCGGGCTCAACCGCAAGCGTGCCGGCTTCGAGGTCCGAGATGTCCACACCTCCCATTACGGCCGTGTGTGCCCGATTGAAACACCCGAAGGCACCAACATCGGTCTGATCTGTTCGCTCGGCATCTACGCCACCGTCGACGAGTACGGCTTCCTCCGCACCCCATACCGCGTGGTCAAGGACGGCGAAGTCACCAAGAAGGTCGTCAACCTGCGTGCCGACGAAGAAATTCGCTCGGTGCTCGCACCCGCCGATGTCCTCGACGGCGACGAGCAGTTCAAGCCCGGCCTCGTGCTCGCACGAGCCGACGGCGAGATCGCCGAGCTCAAGGCCAAAGAAATCGACTATGTCGATGTCTCGCCCAAGCAGCTCATCGGTATCTCCGCGTCCCTCATCCCGTTCCTCGAGCACGACGATGCGAACCGGGCCCTGATGGGTTCGAACATGCAGCGCCAGGCCGTGCCTCTGATCCGCGTCGATCCACCATGCGTGGCCACCGGCATGGAGCAAGAAGTGGGGAACTACTCGGGCATGCTCATCAAGGCCAAACGCGCCGGCACCGTCACCTATGTCGATGCAGAACGCATCATCGTTGACAACGCCGACGAGTATGTCTTCCGCAAGTTCGTCGGGCTCAACGAGCGCACCTGCCAGAACCAGAAGCCCATCGTCAAGAAGGGCCAGAAGGTCAAAGAAGGACAGGTCATCGCCGATGGTGCATCCACCCTCAACGGCCAGCTCGCCATCGGGCGCAACGCCATGGTCGCGTTCAACACCTTCGACGGCTACAACTTCGAAGACGCGATCGTCATCTCCGAGAAACTCGTCAAGAACGACGCCTTCACCAGCATCCACATCGATTCATACGATGTCGAAGTGCGTGAAACCAAGCTCGGACGCGAAGAGTTCACCCGCGACATCCCCAATGTCTCCGAGAGGATGCTCCGCAACCTCGACGAGAGCGGGGTCATCCGTGTCGGTGCCCGCGTGGGCCCCGGCGACATCCTCGTCGGCAAGGTCTCGCCAAAGAGCAAGACCGAGCTCACCCCGGAAGAGAAACTCCTCCACGCGATCTTCGGTCGCGCAGGCGAAGATGTAAAGAACGACTCACTCGAAGTCAGCGCCGGCACCAACGGCATCGTCATCAACACCCGCAAGTTCTCACGCCGGGTCCACATGAACGAAGCCCAGAAGAAAGCCCTCAAGCAAGAGATGGCCGCCTTCGAAGCCGAGCAAGACGCCGCAGCGATCAAGCTCTTCAAAGAGATGACCGACGCGATCAACGAAGCCGTCGGCACCGAAATGGTCGACCCCATGACCCGCCAGAAGGTCGGTGCCTCAGACATCCCCGAGGTCATCGTCGAGCAGATCAAGACATTCAATGTCAAATGGATCAAGGGCTCGAAGGATGCCAAGGAAGGTGCCGAAACCATCTACCGCCAGTACTGGCCACGCATCGAAGCCGTCGAGGCCGAGAAGCAGCGCAAGGTCGCCCACATGAAGCGCGGCGACGAGCTGCCCAACGGCGTCCTCGAAATGGTCAAGGTCTACATCGCCACCAAGCGGACACTCGCCGCCGGTGACAAGATGGCCGGCCGCCACGGCAACAAGGGTGTCATCGCCCGCATCGTCCCCGAAGAAGACATGCCATTCATGGACGACGGCACCGCCGTCGAGGTCCTGCTCAACCCACTGGGTGTGCCCTCACGAATGAATGTCGGTCAGATCCTCGAAACCCACCTCGGGTGGGCCGCCCAGGTGCTCGGCTTCCAAGCCGTCACCCCGGTCTTCGACGGTGCCAAGGAGGACGAGATCCACGCCGCCGTTGCAGAAGCCAACCAGCACTGCCGCGACCGCTGGGCCAAGTGCGACGAAGAAGGCACCTGGCCGCATCCCCGCGAGCTGCTCGCAGAGATGCCCGCCGGCGGCAAGATCCAGCTCTACGACGGACGCACCGGCGAGGCCTTCAACCAGAAGACCACCGTCGGGTTCATGTACCTGCTCAAGCTGCATCACCTCGTCGACGACAAGATCCACGCCCGTGCAACCGGACCATACTCGCTCATCACCCAGCAGCCGCTCGGTGGTAAAGCAAGAACCGGCGGCCAGCGCTTTGGTGAAATGGAAGTCTGGGCACTCGAAGCCTACGGCGCCGCGTACATCTTGCAAGAACTCCTCACCGTCAAGTCCGACGATGTCGAGGGTCGAACCAAGATCTACGAGTCCATGGTCAAGGGCACCAACAAGCTCGAAGCCGGGATGCCCGTGGCGTTTGATGTCCTCTGCAACGAACTCAAGGGCCTGGGCATGAACCTGACCCTCGAAAAGAAGCAGCTCGAAGGCGGAAGCCTCCTGTAAGCGAACGAACAACAGGCCCCGGGCACCGTCAGGTGCCCGGGCAACCTGATTTCTACCTCACTTGCAAATGCGGAACGAACTAAGAACTTGACTCCTTCACAGGAGAAATGATAATGGCTGAAAATGTATACGATCGCGTGAACGACTTCTCCTCCGTCAAGATCACACTGGCGTCGCCAAACGACATCCGTGCCTGGTCCTACGGCGAGGTCAAAAAACCCGAAACGATCAACTACCGCACATACCGTCCAGAAAAGGACGGGCTCTTCTGCGAAAGGATCTTTGGTCCTGAGCGAGACTACGAGTGCTCCTGCGGCAAGTACCGCGGCACCAAGTACAAGGGCTACATCTGTGACCGCTGTGGCGTCAAGGTGACGCACTCACGCGTCCGCCGCAAGCGCATGGGGCACATCAACCTCGCCGCGCCATCGGTGCACATCTGGTTCTTCAAGTCGCTCCCATCGCGCCTCGGCACCCTCCTGGCCATGAAGACCTCCGATCTCGAAAAGATCGTCTACTTCCAGGACTATGTCGTCACCAAGCCCGGTGACACCGAGCTGACCTACAAGCAGGTCCTCACCGAGGACGAGCACCGCGCCGCTCTCGACACCTACGGCAACGAGTTCACCGCCATGATGGGCGCCGACGCCGTTCGCGAACTCATCGAGCAGCTCGATCTCGACGCCGTCGCCGCCGAGATCCGCGAAGGGCTCGCCGCGACCCGATCCAAGCAGAAGACCAAGGACTTGGCCAAGCGACTCAAGCTCGTCGAGCAAGTCCGCTTCTCCGACAACGACCCCGCGTGGCTCGTGATGGATGTGATCCCCGTGATCCCACCCGATCTGCGCCCGCTGGTTCTGCTCGAATCGGGCAACTTCGCGACCAGCGATCTCAATGATCTCTACCGCCGAATCATCAACCGCAACAACCGGCTCAAGAAGCTGATGGACCTCAACGCGCCAGAAGTGATCATCCGTAACGAAAAGCGCATGCTCCAGCAGGCCGTCGACGCCCTGTTCGATAACAACCGCTGCCGCCGCCCGGTGCTCGGTTCGTCCTCGCGTGCACTCAAGTCGCTCACCGACATGATCAAGGGCAAGCAGGGCCGCTTCCGCGAGAACCTGCTCGGCAAGCGCGTTGACTACTCCGGCCGATCCGTCATCGTCGTGGGCCCAGAGCTCAAGCTCAACCAGTGTGGTCTTCCCAAGAAGATCGCCCTCGAGCTCTTCCAGCCATTCATCATCCGCAAGCTCAAAGAGCACGGCCTCGCCGACACCATCAAGAGCGCCAAGCGGATGCTCGAACGCCGAGACTCGGAAGTCTGGGACATCCTCGAAGAGGTCATCTACCAGCACCCCGTCATGCTCAACCGCGCACCCACGCTCCACCGCATGGGTATCCAAGCCTTCGAGCCCGTCCTCGTCGAAGGCAACGCGATCAAGCTCCATCCGCTCGTCTGTGGCGGCTTCAACGCCGACTTCGACGGCGACCAGATGGCCGTCCACCTGCCGTTGTCCATCGAGGCACAGGCCGAAGCGCATGTCCTCATGCTTTCGACCAACAATGTCTTCTCGCCATCCAACGGCGAGCCCGTGATCAACGCATCCCAGGACATCGTCATGGGGATCTACTTCATCACGACCACCCTCAATGTCATCGACGAGACCAACGAAAACGATATCCCACGCTTCAAGGATCCACGCGAGGCCATCCTCGCCTACGACGCGAAGAAAATCGGTATCCACGACATGATTTCCGTACGCCTCTCAGGCGTTGACAAGCTCGTCAACAAAGAGCGCGGCCCAATCGAGTCCATGCCAGAGCACGGCCGACTCATCACCACCGTCGGCCGCGTCCTCTTCCACGACATCCTCGGCGACGGCATGCCCTTCTACAACTGCGCCATCGGCAAGAAGGGCTGTGCACGCGTCATCGAAGACACCTACGAGTACTGCGGACGCGCCGCAACCATCAACCTCCTCGACGATATCAAGACCCTCGGCTTCAAGAACGCGACCCTCGCCGGGCTCTCGTTCGGTGTCACCGACCTGCGTATCCCAGAGGAAAAAGTCGAGCTCCTCGACGCGGCCCAGATAAAGGTCAACCGCGTAGAGAAGAACTTCGATCGCGGTATCATCACCGAACGCGAACGCTACAACCAGCTCCTCGATATCTGGTCGCACTGCCGCGAAGAACTCACGGGAGTCCTGATCGACACGCTCCGCGATGACCGCCGCCACGACGACGGCTCATACGCGAGCATCACCGAGAAGGAAGGCAACAAGTTCCTCAACCCCGTCTACCTCATGAGCGACTCGGGTGCTCGTGGTAATGTCTCGCAGATGCAGCAGCTCGCTGGTATGCGTGGTCTGATGGCCAAGCCCTCGGGCGAGATCATCGAGACCCCCATCCGCGCGAACTTCCGCGAAGGTTTGCACATCCTCGAGTACTTCTCCTCAACCCACGGTGCCCGTAAGGGCCTGGCCGATACCGCGCTCAAGACCGCCGACTCGGGCTACCTCACGCGTAAGCTCTGCGATGTCGCTCAGTCCGTCATCGTTGGCGAGCACGACTGCGGCTCACGCCGAGGCATCATGAAGCGCGCCATCTACAAGGGCGAGCAGATCGATGTCACACTCTCCGAGCAGGTCTTCGGCCGCGTCTCAGTCAACGCCGTCCTCGACCCGATCTCGGGCGAGAAACTCATCGACGCCAACGAGATGATCTCCGAAGAATCCGCCAAGCGTGTAGAAGAAGCCGGCATCTCCGCCGTCCTCGTCCGCTCGCCGCTGACCTCAGAATCACCAACAGGCTGTTCCGCGCTCGACTACGGCATGGACATGTCCACCGGCTCACTGGTCGAAGAAGGCATGGCCGTGGGCATCATCGGTGCCCAGTCCATCGGCGAGCCCGGCACCCAGCTCACCATGCGTACATTCCACTCCGGTGGTATCGGTACGCGTGATGTCGTCGATACCGAGTACCGCGCACTCAACGCCGGCACCATCGAACTCCGCGAGTGCAACGAAGTCGCCGTCAAGGACGAAGAAGGCAACGACTGCACCGTCTCGCTCAAGCGAAACGGCGAGCTCGCCATCCTCGACGACGACGGCAAGGAACTCGAAAAGACCAAGATCCCCTACGGCGGCTTCATCTACGCCAAGGCCGGCGACACCGCCAAACGAGGCGCTGTCCTCGTCAAGTGGGACCCGCACCGTACGCCGATCCTCGCCGAAAAATCAGGCCGCGTCGAGTTCGTCGACATCGAGCTCGGCGAGACCGTCCGCGAAGAAGACGCCGGGCGTGGCCAGAAGGCACTCGTCGTTATCGAGCACAAGGGCGATCTGCACCCGCAGATCAACATCGTCGACAACGACGGCAACATCCTCGACTTCCATTACCTGCCCGCCAAGGCGCGTCTGGAAGTCGTCGACGGCGAAGAAATCGAAGCCGGCCACATGGTCGCCCGTCAGCCGCGAGCCGCATCAGGCTCCGCGGACATCGTCGGTGGTCTCCCCCGCGTGACCGAGATCTTCGAAGCACGCAAGCCCAAGGACCCGTCCTTCATGGCCGAGATTTCGGGCGTCGTCGAGATCCACTCCGACAAGCGCAAGGGCAAGATGACCATCAAGATCGTCTCCGACTCGGGCATCGAGAAGGACCACCATGTCCCCAACGACAAGGCCCTGCTCGTCCACGCCGGCGACTTCGTCCAGGCCGGTGACCCCCTCACCGAAGGCCCGCTCGTTCCCCACGACATCCTCCGGATCAAGGGCGAAGAAGCCCTCTGGCAGTACATGCTCGACGAAGTCCAGAATGTCTACCGTGCACAGGGCGTAACCGTCAACGACAAGCACATCGAGATGATCCTCTCGCAGATGCTCCGCAAGGTCCGCGTGGACAACCCGGGCGACACCGATCTGCTCCCACACGAGATCATGGACAAGTTCAACTTCCGCCAGACCAACCTCAATGTGGCCAACAAGGTCTGCGTCACCGACGCCGGCTCGACCACACTGCGGGTAAACGATCTGGTCGACAAGGAAGTCGTCAAGGAAGCCAACGCCAAGGCCCAGGCCGAAGGCGGCGAGATCGCCAAGACCAAGCGTGCACGCCCAGCCTCGGGCCGCACCCTGCTCATGGGCATCACCAAGGCGGCACTCTCCTCCGATTCGTTCCTCTCGGGTGCGTCCTTCCAGGAATCCACCAAGGTCCTCACCGAAGCCTCACTCCGCGGCGCCACCGACGAACTCGTCGGGCTCAAAGAGAATGTCCTCCTGGGTCACCTGATCCCAGCAGGCACCGGCTTCCGCAAGTACCAGGACATCCGCGTCAAGACGCTCGTCTCCCCAGAAGAGCTCGAAGACATGGCCTTCGACGAAGAGTACTACGACGACGCAGAGGGCGAAGCAGAAGCCATGATGCTCGACGCCGAGTCAGACCTCGACGCCCAGGCCGACGACCAGACCGACGCCGATGCATTCGAAGCCGAAGCTGACTCAGACGCAGAGTCCGAGAAACCCAAGGTCGAGATCCGCGATGTCATCGTCGGCGAAGGCTCCACCGAAGCCGCTGAGACCACCGAGGGCTAAGCCCGATTAAGCCCGATCCGATTCTGATCTGATCAAAGTAATCCTTACAAGGGCATCCCATCCGGGGTGCCCTTTTTCGTGCACACACGCCGTGGCCCAGTTCCATTTTTTGCCCCCCGCGCCTACGCTCGGGGATGCCAGATACCAACCTCTTCGAAGTCTTCGAAACCCCATCCGATACCCCCTTCGTCATCGAGCACATCGCCGAGGAGTTCACCTCCGTCTGCCCGATCACCGGGCACCCAGACTTCGGCGTCATCACACTCCGCTACGAGCCCAAGCCCGCAAAAACCGGCGGCAAGTGCATCGAGCTCAAAAGCCTCAAGCTCTACTACCACTCCTTCCGCAACGAAGGCAGCTTCTTCGAAGCCGTCACCAACACCATCCGTCAAGACCTCGTAAAAGCCATCGATCCAGTCTGGCTCCAGATCGAATCCAACTGGAAAGGCCGCGGCGGCATCCGCTCGATCATCCGCGCCGACCACGGAGATGTCCCCGCCCATTTCCTCGGGCGCTGATAGACTGCCATGAGTTGCTCAACACTGATTTAAGCTGAGTCGCTCGAGAATGGGATTCAAAATATCCAGTGCAACCTTTTGGCCATCGTGGACATCTTCCCAAAATCCCGGCTCATGGAACTCTTCAAAACCAATGTAGAGATGTTGCTCGTTTTCAAAGTCATCTCCGAAATCCACGATCCACGCCGCCTCAACCTGTGCATCGAGCACATCGAATAGCTTTGAGCAATACAGCGTTGGACAGTGATCGTCGTGTGAACCAGATTGAATCCGGTAATCGCCATACTCAATCCCGATGACGCGGTACTCGAACCCTTGGCGCAGCTGGCCCCAAGCGTGACCATCCTCAGCAAGTCGTGGGTCGGTTGTCTTCGGTCGTACGATCACGGATAATCCTGCCGCGTCGGGCGGATCAACGCATCCGACACATGCACATGTGCCGGCTGCGTCACAATAAACCCAATCGTCCGCGCGATATCCTCGGGCACAATCACCGGCCCAACCCGCTCCATCACCTTCCCGAACCCCTCCGGGTCATACCCCGCCGAGTCCTGAAACTCCGATTTCACAATCCCCGGCTCAATCAGACTCACCCGGATCCCCGATGGCCCAAGCTCCCGCCGAGCCGCCTCAGCTAACGAGTTGACCGCGAACTTCGTGCACCCATACATCGAAGAGAACGGCGAGATATGCCGCCCAACCGTCGACCCCAGCACCACAAAGTCCGCCGGGTGTTCCAGCCACGCTCTGCTCTTCTGCAGCGCCAGCATCCGCTCGCCCCCCGCCCGGATCAGCCGCGAAACCCCCAGAATGTTCACCCTGAGCATCGATTCCCACTGGGCTGTGTCCGAGGTCATCACCGACCCATCAAGCCCCCGCCCCGCGTTAGCCACGATCAGATCCGACTCGACCCCAAAGTGCTCCATTGACGCATCAAGCATCGCCTCAATTGTTGATTCATCCGCCGCATCCCCTGCAACACACCGAGCCCGGGGCTTCCCGCCCAACTCGCTGATCTCGCCGAACTCATCATTAATCTTCGCCGCCAGCGCCTCGATCCGATCGCCCCGCCGTGCGTTGAGCACAACCCCCGCCCCCCGAGACGCCAGATCCAAAGCCACCGCCTCCCCGATCCCCGCGCTCGCCCCCGTAACCACCGCGACACGCCCGGAAAGTGATGTTTGCATAGACATTGTGTGCTCCTGATCGTTTCTTTGACTGTACGCCCCCGTCTTGGACGATAACATAAAGATATGCACAGACGAACAGAATCATACCGCCCCATCTGCAGCCCAGCCACCAGCCACAAGAGCAGCCAGTCCGCATCACCCCGCCGACCGCTCGCGCGTTCGTCATTCCTGATCCCGACCATGCTGCTCTCCTCCATGCTCGTCCTCCAAACCGCCGGCTGCGAAGCCGTCCGCGAGCGCCGCGCCCAGCGCGCCGCCGAACGACAAGCCAAGCAGGACGCCAAGGCCGATCAAGCCCGCATGCTCCCCAACGGCAACGCCGACGCCAACCAAGAAGAAACCCAGGCACAGTGGCTCGAACGCCAACGCCTCGCCCACCTCGCCAAGGTCCAATCAGAGCAGCAGGCCAACAAACCCGCGACAAACAACTCTGCCCAAGACCAGCCCTACACACAGGTCACCAAAGTCGACGGCTCCGGCATGACCATCGTCGACGATCGCCCCTCCGCCCAAGAGCCAGGCGCCAGCGACACCCTCTCCGATGACCCAACCATCGACATCATCGAGACCAACAACCCCATCATCGACCGCCGATCAAAGGAAGAAGTCAGCTACGCCAACGCCGTCGAGCTCCACGCCTCGGGCGACCTGATCTCCGCCCTCCAAGAGCTCGAACGCGCGATCGCCTTCAACCCCCAGTTTACCATCGCCTTCATCGAGTCCGGCGATATCTACCTCGAGATGGCCGAGTACGAGCTCGCCGAACGCCAGTTCGCCAAGGCCGTCCGCTCCGAGCCCCGCAGCTTCATGGCCCAATACCGCCACGGCCAGGTCCTCCATCACCTCAACCGACTCGAAGAAGCCAACCGCGCCTACCTCCGGGCACTCTCCATCCGCCCGGGCGACTACGACGCCAACCTCGGCATCTCCATCGTCCTCCTCGAACTCGGACGCATCGAACAAGCCATGCCCTACGCCCAACGCGCCGTCCGCTCCGACCCACCCAGCGGCCGCGCCCGCCTGCACCTCGGCAATGTCTACGCCGCCACCGCCCGACACGAAGAAGCCGTCATCGAATACCAACAAGCCGGCGAACTCATGGACGCCCCCTCCGCCGACCTCCTGCTCAACATGGCCGAGTCCCTCAACGCCCTTGAACGCTACGCAGAAATGGTGGGGGCCCTCGACCAGCTCGTCCGCATCGACCCAGACCCCATCGCCTACGAGCGCCTGGGCTCCGGGCTCTTCCGCCTCAAACGCTACGAAGAAAGCCTCGAAGCCTTCACCAGCTCCGCCGAGCTCGACGACCAAAACTACCCCGCATTCAACGGCATCGCCGTCTGCGAACTCAACCAATACCTCTGGTCCTCCAAGACCGACGCCGGCGCCCGCGAGCGAGCCGTCGAAGCCATGCGGACCTCCCTGCAGATCGAACGCAAGCAACCCCGCATCGTCGAACTCCTCCGCCGATACGCCCATGCCAGCAGCACCGAGAAGTAAACAGCACGACAACCAAACAACCCAAACGCCCCCGCCGAACAAAGCGGGGGCGTTTTTAGTTGCAAGGGCGCACAAAAAAAGAGGCACCCAACGGATGCCCCTTCGATCGTAGTTGTTATCCGCTTTACGGGAAGATCCCACGCACGCGGTACACATCGCCGATGTGATCGAGCGCCGAGGCAAACGCCGCCGCACGCATCGAACACTTGAGTTCGTTGCGACGGGCCAGTGTCCGCTGAGCCGCGACCACCATGTGGCGGTTGAGCTCACGGTCAACCTGCTCGGCCGACCAAGTCACCGCGTTCTTGTTCTGCACCCATTCGAAGTACGAAACCGTCACACCACCGGCGTTCGCCAGGATCGCCGGGATCACCTCGATGCCCTTCTCGTCGAGCTTCCGCTCGCCCGATGGATCACAAGGCGCATTCGCCGCTTCGGCAACAACCTTACAGTCGAGCCACCCGGCTTCCTTCTCCGTGATCATCTGCTCAAGCGCACCGGGGATAAACACTTCCACCGGCGTGCGGTAGAAGGTTTCTTCATCGATCGCTTCAGCAGCTTCATAGCCGCCAACGCCGCCGTGCTTCATGTTATACTCGTAAAGAGCCTTACAGTCGATCCCGTTATCATCGCGGATCGCACCGGTATGGTCCATGACTGCAACGATCTTCGCGCCCATATCCTGAAGGATCTGACCGCCCCAGCCGTTCACATTACCAAAGCCCAGCAGCGAGACCCGCATACCCTCGAGCGAGATCCCCATCCCCGGGAGCATCTCGGCGAGCGTGTCAGCCACACCCTGGCCAGTCGCCTTCAGGCGGCCAGCCGAGCCGCCGTACTCCACCGGCTTACCGGTCACGACGCGCAGCGCATCGTGGTGCTGGTGCGACGACGACATCATGTAGGTATCCGCGAACCACGCCATGATCTCGGAGGTCGTCCCGACATCCGGTGCCGGGATATCAATATCCGGGCCGATCTGGTCCATAATCGCGCTGCAGTAGCGGCGGGTCAGCCGCTGGAGCTCGCCGTGCGAGAGCTCACGCGGGTTCACATTCACGCCGCCCTTGCCGCCGCCGAATGGGATACGCACAACCGCACACTTCATCGTCATCAGCAGCGCCAGCGACTTCACATCATCAAGGTGCACATCATGGTGGAACCGGAAGCCGCCCTTGTACGGGCCACACGCATTGTTGTGCTGGATCCGGTAGCCCTTGAACAGCCGATGATGCCCGTCGTCCATCTTCACCGGGAAGTGGACCATGATCTCGTTCTTGGGCTGAGCGAGGATGATCCGCGTGCGATGCTTGAGGTTCATCAGCTCCGCAGACTCGAGCATCGTGCTCACCGTCTGAAGATAGAGGTTATCAGGATCGTTCGGGAATCCGAGTTCTTCGGTGACCGATCCACGAGGAAGTTCGGTCGTTGCAGATGGAGTCATTTTTGGCACCCAATCTCAATGCACAAGTCCGGTCCTTGTGTCACCCGCAGCGGATTTGCTCTTCGCCAGAGCGTCATTGTGACGCCGCCGCTCAAGAGTCACCCGGTCGCTGCGTAGGCCGAGCAATTGACTTCCCAATAAAGCCAACAGAGCGTCAATCATACACGACACACCCGCTCAATCCAAGTTTCGCCACTTTCCCGGCGGATATTGCCCGGACTTCTTTTCGCCAGTTTATCCACCAGTTTCGACCCAGTTGTGTTCGGAAAATGGCCGAGCCCCAACCCCACCCCACACCCATACAAACAGCCATCCAAACAGACCCGCAACCAGACCCGCAACCAGACCCACAAACAGTCCCGCAAAAAAGATACAATAATCCATCCCATCAAGCCCGGAATTGCTGTTCTGCCAGAGGATTGCGTTCTATCCTTCTCTCCCGACCGACCGCGCGATCTCCGCCCGATCGGTCACAGGCCAAGCCTCTGCACCCGGATGGTCCGGACACGCAGAGTTCACAAGACCCAAACCGCACCTCAAGCAGGTGCAATCCGGTGCTCACGATTCAACCGTGACACAATGCCGGATGCAGGGACACACGCCGCTGATGGCCTCTCAGCCGCGGAAGAGCCCCCGCAATACTCGAAAGAGTATGGAAGGACACTACACAATGATCGACGAGAATCTCATCGCGTCGCTGGGTATCGCTGACGACGAAGCGATGGCCCTGCTCGGGGAAGCCTTCGGCGACACCGCCGACTCCGACACACGCATGGATACGATCCTTTCCGACAACGACACCGACCTCACCCCAGGCAAGCTCATCAAGGGCAAGGTCATCGGGTTCGCAGGCGACGATGTCGTCGTCGAAGTCGGACTCAAGAGCGAAGGCCTCATCCCCCGAGAAGAGTTCTCGGCCATGACCGAGCTCAAGATCGGTGACGAGGTCGATGTACTCCTCGAATCACTCGAAGGCGACGACGGGCTCATCGAGCTCTCAAAGCGCAAAGCCGATCGCCAGATCGCATGGCAGCGCATCGTCGACACCACCAAAGAAGAAGACATCGTCGAAGGCACCGTCATGCGCAAGATCAAGGGTGGCCTGCTCGTCGATATCGGCGTGCCCGTCTTCCTCCCCGCATCGCAGGTCGATGTCCGCCGCCCGCACAACCTCGACGAGTTCATCGGCCGCAAAGTCCGCGCCGAGATCCTCAAGATCGACACCGAGCGCCGCAACATCGTCATCTCACGCCGCAAACTCGTCGAGCACGAGCGTTCAGCCGCCAAGCAGAACCTCATGGCCAACATCACCGAGGGCCAGGTCATCACCGGCACCGTCAAGAACATCGCCGACTTCGGCGCCTTCGTTGACCTCGGCGGCATCGACGGCCTCCTCCACATCACCGACATGTCCTGGGGCCGAATCAACCACCCATCCGAGCTCCTCAAGATCGACGACAAGGTCGAAGTCAAGGTCCTCAACATCGACCGCGAGAAGGAAAAGGTCGCCCTCGGGCTCAAGCAGACCGAATCCTCACCATGGGAAGCCATCGAGGGCAAGTACCCCGTCGGCGCTCGCATCAAGGGCGAAGTGGTCAACATCATGTCCTACGGCGCGTTCATCCGCCTCGAAGACGGCATCGAAGGCCTCGTCCACATCTCCGAGATGTCATGGACACGCCGCGTCAACCACCCATCCGAGATCGTCACCGCAGGTGAAGAGATCGATGTCGTGGTCCTCGAGATCGACAAGAACAAGCAGGAAATCTCGCTGGGCATGAAGCAGACCGAGGTCAACCCCTGGGAACTCGTCTCCGAGAAGTACCCCAACGGCACCGTCGTCACCGGCACCATCCGCAACCTCGCCAACTACGGCGCGTTTGTCGAAATCGAACCCGGCATCGACGGCCTCCTCCACATCTCCGACATGTCCTGGACCAAGAAAGTCACCCACCCCAACGAGCTCTACAAGAAGAGCGACGAGGTCGAGTGTGTGGTCCTCGATGTCGACTGCGATAAGCAGCGCATCTCACTGGGCATCAAGCAGCTCTCCGAAGACCCATGGGTCGAAGCCATCCCCGGCGCCTACCAGCCAGGCATGGTCGTGCGAGGCAAAGTCACCAAGATCACCAACTTCGGCGTCTTCGTCGAACTCGAAGACGATCTCGAAGGACTCCTCCACATCTCAGAGCTCGCAGACCACAAGGTCGAGAACCCGCAGGATGTCGTCACCGTGGACGAAGAAGTCGAAGTCAAGATCCTCCGCGTCGACATCGACGACCGCAAGATCGGACTCTCGCTCAAGCGTGCACAGTGGGGCGACGCCACCGGCGGCGACTCAGGCTCCGATGAGGCCGGCTCCGGCTCTTCGAACTCGGGCATGGGCGGCATCAAGATGCCAACCAAGGGCGGCATGGACGATCACGGCGCCATGGGCACCGACAAGATCGAGCTCTAAAACCGATCGTGAATATCAATCAGCCTGATCCAACGGGCTGAGTAATAGTCTCCAAAACGCAAACGCCCCGACCTATCACAGGCCGGGGCGTTTTTTTGTCCCAGGGGCGCATTCAAACTTTGGTCAACACCAACCGCGATTCGAATGATCAAGCGGTGTGGGCCACGCTGGGAATGAGTAGACGAGCCCGGATGAGCCCGCCTGATAAGCCGGTATATGCAGTATGTTCGCTCGGTTCACCGTGCCAGTCGAGACTAGCAAAGAGCAACAAAGCTGAGCAACGCCAAGATCGCGACCCGCTTGCGGATCGCAGTCATTACGAAGATTTCGGTCATTGTGTCGGCCATGGGGAAGTTCCTTTTTTCAGTTGTTGCTTGAAGAGATGCAACGCCCGTGCCAATACCATCCCCAAGGGCCTTCATACCCCGCCAACAAGCCTCACACGCCCCCAGGGCCGATCAAAAATCTTCTCGGACGCACCCCAGAGATGCATCCACACCACATGATGCACGGATACCACACCATGAGTCAACACATTTCTCAAACGCCACGCGCCAGCCAGCCCGCGATCTCTTCAGCATATACGCCCGATAACGCGCCCCGGTTGCTCGTGCTCGCGCTGGCCTTCCTCGCCCTGATCACCCAATCAGCCGCCGCCCAGCCCACCATCAGCCCCAAGGACAGCATCAACGCCTACTCCCTCGTCGAGCAGTGGGTCCGCGACTGGCAGGTTCCAGAAGGTTCTGAGAACCCAGAGATCGAGTCCACACCCGCCGCCGTCGCCATCGTCACCCTCCGACTCAACGGCAAAGTCATCGCCCGAGGCTCCCACACTGCCCCAGACCCCTCACCCAAAACCGTCTACTTCGCGACCCGACAAGCCCTCGCCTCCCTCGATCGCAAACTTCTCAACACCGATCCGCTCTACACCGGCCTCATCGCCGACATCAGCGACCAAGTCCTCATCACCCTCGAACTCAGCGATGTACTCGTCCCCATCTCCGATTCCGAGCTCGCCCTCCCCGGCTTCGGCTACACCCCCGGCATCCTCGGGGTCAGCGTCGCCCGCGCCAACAACCTCCAATCCATGGGCCCCGAGTCCATGCTCAGGCTCAACACCGACATGGTCCAGAGCGCCATGGCCCTGGCCAACGCCATCACCGACGACGCCTCCGCCGTCCTCCGTGAACCCAAAGACCTCGCCAACTCCGGCTACCGCTTCTATCGCTTCGAGCCCATCGTCCTCACCCAGCTCGATCCAAAGCTCGGGCCCGTCTTCACCCACCGCGCAGGCCGAGTGATTGCTGAGTCCGAGATCGGGTTGCGCCCCATCAAAACCATGTCCACCAACATCGCGACCCACCTCATCGCCCGCACCTGGCCCGGCAGCGAGCACTACGGGTTCATGGGCACCCTCGATCCCATCACCGCCGAGTCCGAATCCAAAGCCGCCGCCCCATTCGAACAAGCCCTCGCCGCCTACGCCCTGCTCCGCTATGGCGCCCCCGCGAGCAACGCCGAGCAACGCCAAGCCGCCAAAGCCGGGACCAAAGCCCTCGCCGAGCTCGCCATCGTCGAATCGATCGAAACCACCCCCTGGCTCGGCGAGCAGCAAGCCATCAACGCCTCCATGGCCCTCATCGCCCTCTCCCAACTCCAGCTCATCGACATCCTCGCCGACGAATCCCTCAACACCCTCCGCCTACAATGCCTCGAAGTCCTCGACACCCTCTTCACCCCCTCGGGCTTCGCTCATGAGGTCAGCCCTAGCGCCAAGGGGCTCATCGCCATGGCCCTGGTCCGCAGTCAACGACTCGACCCCCGCGATCGCACCGCCCTCGCCAGCGCCGCCGTCGCCCAAACCTTCGAAGACACACCCCCCGGCGGGCTCGTCGCCCAGATGCCATTCCTGGGATGGGCACAGCTCGAACTCGACAATTCCATAAAGCACCCAGGGCTCCAGCAAATGCGCGAGCTCGTCTGGGACCACCAACTCACCAGCAAAGACCTCGACTGGTCCCAGCGCGACCTCGTTGGCGGCATCGTCTTCACCACATCAAAGACCCCGCTCCCAAGCTGGCTCGGGCTCCGCCCGCTCGCCTGCATCTCCACCATGCTCGGCAACCAGACCTACACCACCGGCACCATCGCCTCCGGCGAAATCCCCACCCAGATCAACCACCAGATCCGCGCCATCCGCTTCCTCCGCCAGCTCTGCGCCACCGACGAAATCCTCCACATGTACGCAAGCCCAGACGATGCTAAATGGGGCGTCCGCAGAGCCCTCTGGGACCAAGACCAAGGCATCGAAACCAGCGCGATGGCCCTGCTCGTCCTCACCGAAACCACCCGATCCTTCGATCAAATCCTCACCAACGCCAAACCGGATCAAACCCCCGATTCCAAGCCCTGAGCACCGTTTTTTCGGGGTCTTTCTGGGTCGAAACCAACACCATTTTTCCACGCTGCGCCTATGATATCCTGCACCCATTCGCATGGGAGAACGCCCCCGCGCCCAGCGCTTGACCGCAAGCCCGCGCCACACGCGATCGCCCAGGAGATCCCCGATGTCAGACCAAACGCCGCCCGATGATCAGACAAATGATCAAGCCAACAACCCCGGCGATCAGCCACCAGAAAACCAGAACATCAATGTCTCTGGCGAACTCCCCGGCACCGAATCGCACACCCAAGCGATCGACCTCTCCATCGAGCGCGAACTCGCCGACTCCTACCTCACCTACGCCATGAGCACCATCATGGACCGGGCACTCCCCGATGTCCGCGACGGGCTCAAACCATCCCAGCGACGCATTCTCGTCGCCATGCACGACCTCAACCTCCGCCCAAACAAGAAGCACCTCAAGTGCGCCAAAATCTGCGGCGACACCTCGGGCAACTACCACCCCCACGGCGAATCCGTCATCTACCCAACCATGGTCGGCATGGCCCAAAAATGGAAGATGAACACACCCGTCGTCGACCCCCAAGGAAACTTCGGCTCCATCGACGGCGATCCCCCAGCCGCCATGCGATACACCGAAGCACGCATGACCAGCGCCGCCATCGATATGATGGCCGACATCAAATACTCCACCGTTGACTTCCAGCCCAACTACGACGACCGACTCCTCGAACCCTCCGTCCTCCCCGGCAAGTTCCCCTACCTCCTAATCAACGGCGGCATGGGCATCGCCGTGGGCATGGCCACCAGCCTGCCCCCGCACAACCCGACCGAAATATTTGACGCCATCGTCCGCGTCGTCAACGATCCAACCATCGAACTCATCGACCTGATGAAGGACGAAGTCGACGAAGACGGCAACACCATCCGCCGCGGCGTCCAAGGCCCAGACTTCCCGACCGCCGGGCGCATCTTGGGGCGCAAGGGCATCCTCGATGCCTACACCACCGGACGCGGGCGCGTCACCGTCCGCGGCAATGTCCATGTCGAAGACCGGGGCACCACCGGCCGCCAGCAACTCGTCATCGACGAGATCCCATACTCGCTCGTCCAGAACACCCTCGTCGAAAAAATCGTCGAAGCCGTCAAGGACGAACGCATCAAAGACATCTCCGATGTCCGCAACGAGTCGGGCCGCAACGCCCAGTCCCGCATCGTCATCGAGCTCAAAAAGGGCGCGGACCCCGCCGTCGTCGAGAACCAGCTCTACCAGTGCACCCCGCTCCAGCAAACCTTCTCCATCATCAACATCGCCCTGGTCAACCGCCAGCCCCGCACCATGGGGCTCAAGCAGATCATCGAGTGCTATGTCGATCACCGCATCGATGTCATCCGCCGTCGCACCCAGCACCTGCTGCGCGAAGCCAAGAAGAAGGCCCACATCCTCGAAGGCATGATCTACGCCGTCATCGACATCGACGAGATCATCCAGCTCATCAAGTCCTCGCAAACCCGCGAAGAAGCCATCGGCAAGCTGATGGAGCGCCGCTACACCATCCCCGCGTCCCACCCCGCAGCCGCCACCATCCCCGAGCGACTGATGAAGGCGATGCGTGATTCCGACGCCGACGGCGGCGTCCTCCTCACCCGCATCCAGGCCGAAACCATCGGCTCCATGCGCCTCATCCAACTCGTCGGGCTCGAGATCGAACGCCTCGTCAAGGAATACGCCGCCCTCATCCTCGAGATCGAAGGCTACGAAGAAATCCTCGCCAACCACCGCATGATCCTCGACATCATCGTCGAAGACTGCGAAGAAATGAAGCTCAAATTCGGGCGCGACCGCTTCACCTCCATCGAAGAAGCCGCCGGCGACATCGATATCGCCGCACTCATCCAAGAACAAGAGATGGCCGTCACCATCTCCCACTCGGGCTATGTCAAACGCGTCCCCCTCGAAACCTACCAAGCCCAAGCCCGCGGCGGCAAGGGCATCCGCGCCTCGGACTCCAAAGACGACGACTTCATCGAGCACCTCTTCGCCGCCTCGACCCACGACGATCTGCTCTGCTTCACCGACACCGGGCGCGTCTTCAAGATCAAGGTCTACGAACTCCCCGAGATGAGCCGCACCACCAAGGGCCGACCCATCATCAACTACATCGACCTCAAGCCCGGCGAACGCACCTGCGCCTACCTCGCCATCAAGGACTTCGAAGCCGGCTCCAACTACCTGACATTCGTCTCCCGCAACGGCATCGTCAAACGAACCGCCCTCAAGGCCTACTCCAATGTCAACCGCTCCGGACTCATCGCCGTCGGACTCAAAGACGACGACAACCTCCTCGATGTCCGCATGACCTCGGGACACGACGACCTCATGCTCGTCACCTCCGGCGGCATGGCCATCCGTTTCTCCGAGCAAGATGTCCGCGAGATGGGCCGATCCGCAGCAGGCGTCAAGGGCATCGAGCTCCGCGAAAACGCCGCCGTCGTCGGCATCATGCGCGTCCCCATGGTCCAAGACCCCGACGACCCAGAAGTCACCCACACCACGGACGACATGCTGAATCGCAACCTCTGCCTCCTCACCATCACCGAGAACGGCTACGGCAAGCGCACCCCCGTCGACGACTACCGCGTCAACCCCGAAAACGGCCCCATGCGCAGCCAATCCCGAGGCGGCAAAGGCCGGACCGACATCAAGTCCACCGAACGCAACGGGCCATCTGTGGCCGCCATCGGCATCTGCGACGATCAAGATGTCGTCGTCATCTCACGCAAGGGACAGCTCGTCCGCATGGCCGCCAGCTCGATCTCGAGCTACAGCCGAGGCACCCAGGGCGTCCGCGTCGTCGGGCTCAAAGACAACGACGCCGTCATCGCCGCCGCAAGAATTGACGAATCCGATGACGACACACCAGACTCACAAGACACACCAACCCCAACCGACCAAAGCTCGGGCACAAGCGAGAACAAGTAATGGCACTGGACTGGTCAGACAACATCGTGATCGCCAACCTCGCCGATGAGCCCGCGCTCTCCGACGAGCTCTCCATGATCTGCGAACGCATCGAAAAATCCGGGGACAACGAACCCGTCCCCCACGCCGTCCTCGAGTTCCACGAGGTCAGCTATGTCAACTCCTCAAACATCGCCCAGCTCCTGCGCCTCCGCAAAAACCTCGAAGCCCACGACCGTCAGCTCATCCTCTGCGGCGTCACCGACGAGGTCATGAGTGTCCTCGTCATCACCGGGCTCAACAATGTCTTCTCCTTCGCCGCAGACCTGCTCACCGCGATCGCCTCCATCCAGATCGCCGACCCTACACAAAACCCCGCTCAAGACTAAGCGGATTCTCTACACACACGACCAACCAGGGGACGCACACGCATGGCACTACTGGCGCTGCTCATCATCGTCGCCGTCGCCCTCGTGGTCGTCCGCATCGGCGCGACTGCACTCATGATGACCGGGCTCCCACGCGATGTCGCCGAGTTCCAAGCCGTATCCTGCTTCTTCGGCGTCGGCTTCACCACCAGCGAATCCGAGATGATCGTCTCACACCCCACCCGAAGACGCATCGCCGCCCACCTCATTATCAGCGGCAACATCGGGCTCACCGGCGCGCTGGGCACCGTCATCCTCACCTTCATCCAGCAAGACCCAGACTGGATCGACGAGATCGTCCCCCTCGCCAACGAGTACGCCTTCTTCTACAAACTCGCCATCATCCTCGTCGGCATCCTCTTCATCGCCGTCGTCTTCCGCATCGGCATCGTCAAAAAAATCCTCGAAACACTCATCAAAGCATCCCTCGAAAAGTTCCAAGATGTCCGCACCATCGACTACGAAACCGTCCTCCGCTCAAGCGACGGCTACGCGATCATGCAAGTAGAAATCGAAAAAGGCCACCCCCTCATCGGGCGCACCCTCGCCGGAGCCAAACTCAGCCAGGACGGCGTGCTCGTCATCGGCATCAAACGAGCCACCGGCGAATACCTCGGCGCTACCCACGCGACCACCGAGTTTAAAGCCGACGACCTCCTCACCGTCTACGGCACCGAAACCGCCATCCTCAACGCGCTCGAGTACGAACCAAGCACAGATACAAGCCCAGCCTCAACCCTCGGCTGATCCACTCAGCGTCCCAGAGCTCGCCATAAACAACGCCGTGATGTCATCGGGCTGATGAAGCGACCCGCTCTGGTTATCCAGGTGCGACTCCAGCGTCGCGATCGCATCGCCCAAGGTCTCGATCCCCGACCCGGCCTCGGTCAGCTCTTTGATGTAGGTCAGCGTCGGACGCTTGCGCTCATCGCCCGTCGCCCCTTCATTCGGGAACGCCACCTCGAACCCATCCGAGTAAATAATAAACACATCCCAAAAGAATATTTA
>CAXBLA010000029.1:0-39976 GCA_963976625.1 uncultured bacterium | reverse complement strand
ACCTTCTGGTCCCAAACCAGACGCTCTACCAAGCTGAGCTACACCCTGTTGCGGCTATGACTATAGCCCGCTTATCGTCCGATCTCGCACCCGAGATCAGCAAAATATCGCTCTCTTGCCCCCGCGGGCAGGACTCTGTTTTAGAGCGGGACCTCCTTGAGGACCAGGATCTTGGGCTTGTCGCCCGGCTCGATCACATTCGTCCGGTCCACGATCATCAGGTACCGCTTGGCCACCGACGGGATCAATGGGTCCTCGGGGCGGAGATTTGCCACATCGGACTCCTGATAGCCGTGGACAAGGAACCAGACCGCGTAGTAGTCCGAGCGGACACTGATCGTGTTGAGCACCGAGTTGGCCATCGCCAGACGCTCGGCGTAGTCGTCCATGTTCTCGCTGGGATCACCCGGATCAGTCTGACCTTTGTAGCCAAAGAGTTGCGACATGATCGTGTTGTTGTCGCCGCCGATATCGTGCATGCCAGAGTACTTGTCGTCGAACCCGTACTGCTGGATCGAGAGGTGGCGGTGGTTTCCCCATCGGCTTGTCGGCGACGCCGGGTCGATCCGCACCGCGAGCAGCTCGCCGAGCGAGGCAAACCCGGGCATCGAACGCAACCCGTCGATCCCGGTGATCGACGCACGATCAACCGGCGAGTTCCCGCCGGGGATCGTCGTGACAGACAACGGGATTTCACCACGCATGTTCTTGGAGACCAAGGTCGGGACCGTCGGCTCAAAGTTCAACGGGGTGAGGTCGTACGCGATATTGAAGGCAGCCGTATTGGGCACGCTGTACTGACGGTCACGGTACGCCACGATCGCCGCGGCTACATCCGGGTTCTCTCTGAAGCTCGACCCGGTCAGCGTATTGAGATCGGGCAGGTTGAGATCGGCGTTGATCACAGGGTCTTTGCCCCACCATTCATCCGTCACCCCGCTGGTGCCGTCATATGACCCACGGCTCGGGGTCAGCCCGGGCAGGGCACGGAGCACCTCGATCGGTGCGGTGTTGATGTTGACCTGGCCGAAGGTCGCCAGCGAGAGCGCCATCCGCTGGCGGTCCCGATCGGTCAGCAGCGGGTCGTTCTGTTGCGGCTCATTGAGCTGCGTCACCCCCGCGATCGCACGCACCTGATCGATCACCCCCAGCGCCGTCGGCACGCCGGTGCCACGCAGGATATCGCCCACCCCGGGCGCACCGGGGATGAACTCCGCGGGCGTCTCGGGCGTGACATTCAGGTACGACACGAAGTCATCGATCACCAGGTGCCCGTCGTCGAGCAGCGGCTTCTTCGTGCCCGCTGTCCGGACATAGGTCTCATCCCATACGCTGTCCGCGTCAGTATCCGAGACGGAGGGCGTGATCTCGATGCCCATCGCGATCGCCATGGCCTCGGGGCCGGTCATCCACTCGCTGGCGGTGTAGTCCGTCTCCTGGGCCGCTGTCCGTGCGGGATCGGGCGCGTAGGTCGGGCCGATGCCCCAGGCGAGCAGCAGATCCGCGAGCCGAGGCTTCTCTTCAATGTTCCGTCCGCTGATCAGGATCTCGGGCATCTCGTCATTGAGCAGGTGGTCGAGCCCGGAGCCCGAGAAGTTGGCGATCGGCTCAAGAACAAACTTCGTTGCCGTATCATTTTCCGCATCCTCGTCGCCCACACCGGCTGGATTGAATTTTTGATACGGATCCAATGCCGCGGTCTGGACGATCGCACGATTGCCAATGGCTCCGCGCCTGATGAAGTCACTAATTGTCTCCCCAATCTCGAAATCTTCTCTGATTGCGGGATTCACGAGCGGGTCTGAAAGATCGGTCGCTCCCATATTGTCGTCAAAGATATCGCTCGCAGATGGAGTCGCGCTGATGTACACCTCGTTGATGGCTTCGGTATCCGTCGGGCTACGCCGCGAGTGCAGCATCCACGGCGTGATCTGCCCGGGCTCGGGCTTGATATTCAGATCGCGGAGACTCGCATTATCGTAATCGCGGCGCCGGCTTGTCTTCCAGCGGGTGAGCACGATCCCGATATTATCATTCCGAATCGTCGTACCAGAGGGCACACTGAGAACATCCATAATATCTGGAGTAAATGAAACTGTATCTGGGATCGTATTCTGAGCGGCAGCAAGTTGAACATCGAGCGTCCCGTCGATCGACAACCGGTCAACCAATAGATCGTTGTCCATCAGGTTGCGCAGCGTGCGCTCACTGGCCGGGATCGCTGGATCGTTGGACTCTTCCCCGCGCCCGAGCACCTTCCGCCAGAGCCTCGCTTCAAGTACATCATTCCGGGCGGATGTGAGCAGTGGTGACGCGGGAAGAGTCGCGAGATTTTCGACCGTTGCGATCGCTGCGGATGGCTCCCCAAGCAGCCCGCCATCACGCGGATCGAACTCCATCATCATGACCGGGCGACTTGTGCCGACTCTAAACTGATTCTGGACCCATTCCTCTGCGGCACCTGTCCAGGGCAGACCATCGAAGCCGTTGCCGGTATGAGCATCATCGTCGTTATCGTCTAACAACTCCCATCGTGCATCGCGCCCGGTGGTGTCGAATCGCCTATCAGCAATGACATAGAACACCCGTGTCTCGCCCGCGCCCAAGATCACATTGCGTGTGATGTAGTCGCTGACCGAACCGTCTGCCGGCATCGGCCCTCCGGTCGTGCCGGATTCAGAAGGATTCCCCGTGATATTATCATTGTTATCCGCGTTGTAATAGGTCGGATCGATGGTGTTGTCGGGGTAATGCTCGAGGTACTCAGCGACTTTGTAGAAGCGTCCGGCATACTCAAGGTAATATCCGAATCGATAGTTGGCCGCCGGGTCGATTGTGTCGGTGGTTCCGGAGACCATCTTGCGGGTCAACGCAGCCCCCCGAGCATCTCTACCGCCCAGACTAATCGCCTCGTCATACGGATTATGAAGTTGGAACGCGAGTACATGGATTAGATAATCAGAGTTATCGTTCCCAAGATCGCCGTTGACTGTGATCTCCCCGATGTTGGCACGAGGAGGGTAGTTGATACGGCGGCTTACAAAATCGACTGTCGGTGATTGGTCATAATCTTGATCTCCGCCTTCATCAACACCACCGCCTTCGGTTATATCTGCATCAGTGTAGACATACACCGAGCTGACCTCGGTGATCACCGGCATCGCTTCGAAGCCGTAGACATTGACCACCTGGCGTTCGCCCGTGAGTTGACCGTTGTCAAGACGCTTGTCGGCCGCCGGTGTCGGGGGCGTGGTCAGCGGGTCGAGATCGAAGAGATTCCCGCTCGCCGCTCCGGGGTAGCGATGGTACATATCGTCAGCGGGTTGGATGGTCGGATCACCACCGCCGGGGACATTGGTGAAGTAGTTCCGCACCGTGTCGCCGTAGCCGGCTCCGTTGAGGATCAAGGTCGCGACGGTCGGCGTGCCGTCCGAGTCGGTCATGTCCTTCATGTTCACCGAGGTGTGAGCCGCGATCCGCAGCGCCAGCTCTGGGCTGCGATGCCCATAGAACAAGGTCGTGCGTGGGTTGAGTTCGAGCAACGGGTCCGTCAGGTTCATGTTCCAGATCGTCGGGTCGTTATCGGCATCGAGCTCGCCGGCCAGCGCTTCGGAGTAGAGCTCGAAGAGCAGCGAGGGGCTCGCCAGCGTGTTGCCGATGTAGGGCGCTGAGTTCTCGAAGCCCAACGCCCCAGGATTCACAGCGCTGCCCAGCTTCTCGCCGCCCGTCAGCGCGACCGAGCCGCTGATTGTGGTGAGCCAGTTGCGTGGGCTCAGCGCACCGTGGGCCATCGAGTTAAACGAGATCCGGCCGCTCTCATAGTCGCGGTTGACCTCGCCGACCATGCCCGGGCGGACGCTCGGATTCATGGTGAAGAGATCCGTCACCGCCAGCCCGTGCTGAGCGCGATCGAGCTCGAGGGGTCGGTTGCTCAGCAGCGGGCTCATCCGCCGGGTCTGCAGCTCATCGCTGTTATCGCTCTGATAGCGCCCGCTCATCACCCGCTCGAGGCGCGAGGTGTGCTCTGGGTCATTGAACATCCGGAAGCTGAGCAGCTCGGTCAGGTCGTCGAGCCCGTAGAGGCTCCCCGAGCCCGAGCCTGAGCGACGCGCCCAAGCCGCGGCCCGGTTGGACGGGTTGAGCCGACCAACATCGTTGAACTGCTCGTAGCGTTCTTCCGGGGTGATGCGCGCAAACGACAGATCGAACGGCATCGTTTCATACTGCTTGAGCGGCTCCATCCCCGCGATCGCCGTGCCGTTGGTCGAGCCCACATAGCGCGAGGTCAACGAGCCCCCATCGATAATCCCCCGGCGAAGAGCCGAGTAGGCATAGCGCCCGATGAGCATCGACGGCGCCTCGTCGTTGAGATCACGCACATCACGCGTCCCGGGGGCCGGCGGGCCGAACGGGTTGGCGTAGGCATGCTCGTACAGACGGTAGTCCAACGGATCGCGCCCATACGCGATCGCCGGGCGTGGCGTGTCCCAGCGCCCATTGGCGTCCGGGCTCGGCGGGGCGAACGGGCGGTGGATCTGTGAGAACGAGAGGGGCACGAAGTTGTTGTCACCGGTGTAATCACTCGCCGCGTCCTGCATGGTCAGGATCCGGCGCAGGTCGATATCCGCCGGGGTCAGCCCCATCGGGAACTCGCTGCTCGGTGGCACGAGCAGATCCGTCGCGGTGTTCACATTGACCATCGACGACAGGTCCACCGCGCGGGCGGCGACAAAGTAGCGGTAGTTCTTGTTGTTATAGAGCACCTCGACATCGTCGCGGGCGCTGGTGTTATTGTCCTCGCCAAAGTCACGCGCCGAGCTAAGCTCGAACCAGCGCGAGTCGGCAAACTTGTCGCCATCGGCATCGGCGTACTGGTACGCCGGGAAGTCCGGATCGGCCCAGGTCGATTCGTCCCCGTTTCGGTTCAGCGTGATGAACGGCTGGTTGATCGGCATGTACATAAACCGCTGGTACATCGTCCACACCGCGGGGATGTTCCCCGGATCGGTCAGCCCGATGGCTAGCGGCGACTTCTGTCCGGGCACCCAGATGCTGTTGCCATTCGCTGGTTCAGGCACATGGGTCATAATCATCGACTCGGGGTCGTCTGGGTTCTCCTTCACCCACAACGAAAGATGTTCGCTCATCCGGCGGACATCGCGACCATCCGCATCCGTCACCGTACCGAGCCCGGGCTCGGCGAAGAAACTCCCGATCGTGCCGGGAACCAACGCTTCATTGGGACGCAGGTTGAACAGGTTCACAAAGCGCCCGTCGGGCGCGAAGTTCGAGATCTGGAGCCAGTCGCGGTGGTCGAGGAAGTTCTTGGCGTTTGGGTACAACGGGTCATACCCCTCGTACTGCGAGAACGGTCGATCCGCGCCCTGCGTACCGGGGTTGCCCAGATACACCGGCGTTGTCGATGCGAGCCAGGAGTCCGACGCGACGCTGTTGTCGTCGAGCAGGTTGATGCCGTTGAGCGAGCTGGGCCCGCCCTCTGGGGTGAAGAGCTGGTACTCGAAGCCCGGGGGCACGGCCGATCGCTTGGTCCAGTCGGTATAGGGCGCATCGGTGAGCTCGCGCCGCCCGAATGCCTGTGGCGGCGTGTTCCCATCAAGCTGCACATACGCGTCGAGCCGATCGTTGCCGACGACCCCGCTGAGGTATTCGCCGAAGGAGTTGGAGGTATCGACCAGGTCCTTCTGCGTGCGGATCGAGGTCGCGGCTCGCCGATCGGTGCGTCCGATCGAGACATAGATCGCCGCGAAGACCGAGATCAACGCCAGCGTGCCGATGACAATCAACAACGCCGACCCGCGCCGTTCATGAGCACCGGGCACTTGGCCCGCGCTGCGCATCAGGGCAGTAGGACTCGGCTGGCGTACATTTGGTTCGTGAAGTGTTCTCATGGCTGTCTCCTCGCCAATACCGGCGATGCGCACGCGCTGTCTCGATCTCGGCGTCTGTCTGCTCCGTGCGTGCAGATCCCCGTCGCCGAGCGTCCCCACGCTCTGTCTCCCCACGCGTGCATCTCGCACGCGTGGGCAATGTCCGGCGATTCACTCAAGCTCGGGGAGCTCAAAGATCACCTGGTATGTCTGCTCGATGCTCTTGTCCTGCGGATCGGCAAGGCTCATCGTGATCCGGATCAGCTTGGGCCACTGCCAGACCTCGTCGTCGTCGGTGAGCGGGGTATTCGTCGGGTCGTCCACCTCGCCGTTGGGATTCAGGAAGCCGAAGGTCGCGATTTCGACAGCATCCGGAGTCGTCGGCGGGCCGGCACGCCCGACCACAAGCTGCGTCGGCATCCCCTGCGGCCTAGCGAGCGGAGGCGTAGCGTTCGGATCAGCCCCCGCCTGTGTCAATGACCGTAGCTGGTACGGCTGAGCCGCGGGAAGATCGTTGCCGGGGTTGAGGACGCCGTCGTTGTCCGAATCGACATAGCGATCGAGCCCGTACCACATCAGTTTTTTGAAATCCGGATCCGTGACGGGCAACGAGTGATCCACAAAGCCGTAGGACCATTCGACGATGAACTCGGAGCAATGCGGGATAAACACCGACGCCCCGAGCATCTCCTGGTTCGCCTCGGCGTACGCCTTGGCGATGTCCTCGGCATCGCTGGCCCCGAAGTCGCCGTCCTCAAAGAGCAGACGCGTCGGGATGTCCTCGTAGCGCACGCCGGAGACAAACTCGGGCGGGTTCGCACTCAGGTCCCATCGGCTCGGCAGCGCGTCGATCATCCACTGGCGGATCCGCTGCTGCTGCAACGGCTGGCTCAGATCGAGCACATTGGCATCGGTGGGGTTAGGCTGCGAAGCATTGCCCCAATAAACATTCTGCTCGAAATCATCACGATCTCGGGTAATCGGTGTGGCTGAGCCAGGCGCGTAGTTGAAATACGCCGTGGGCGATGTAGACACCGGCAGCGACTGCACCATGCTGCGGATCGTGGCGAGGTCCTCGCTCACGATATCCACGAGCCCGCTCGTGCGGAAGCTCGCCTGGTCTGGATCCCCGTCCGTCGAGAGATCGTACAGCCAGCGATGACTCTCGGTAGGGTCCGATCCGCTGAGCGAGGTAAAGATACTCCGGGCCGCGGGCTGGAGCGCATACTGGCGGGGCGAGTCTTCAAGATGCCTACGCTGATCCAAGTCCCCAAAGTTGTTGCGATCGAGCCCGAAGAGCTCGGCGGGCACAAACTGCCCGGGCCCACGCGGATTCACCAAGAGCGTCACATGACGCAGCAGCGCCCAGTCACTGGCGAACTCGTTGGGATTGATCTGCCCGGGGTTGTTGACCCCGACGCGTGCATCGATCCCGGCTGGATTGGTATAGTTCGAGTCCCACGGCTGGGGATTGAAGAACAGGTTGGTCGAGGCGTTGGCATTGGCCAGCTCGGGCGGACGCTTCTGCCCGTGCCCATAGTAGATCGCGGCTTCGTGCGAGCGGGCGATCATGTTGGGCGCGATCGCCTTGCGGGCGGTCTCGAACTCGCCGTGGCGGAAGAACATGATCTCGTCGCTGCGGCGGATCCGCCCCGGGTTGCTTGAGAACCCCCCGAAGAGCGCGTTGTCGATGTCCGTCTTCTCGCCACGGAAGAGCTGGACATCGTTGCCCTCATTGGCGTTTTTGTTGACGATCACCAAGAACCCGTCGCGGGTCATGCCCTCGAAGTCCTCGCGCATCACGCGTTCGAGCCTGGCGGCGAACTGGTTGAGTTCCGAGAGCTTGCGCCCCTTGGCGACGGTATCGCCGAGCGTGTTAAAGATCGTCGCGACCCCAGCCGTGACGAGCACGAGGATCCCGATGGTCACCATCATCTCGACGATGGTGAAGCCCTTGCGATTTGTAGAGCGGTCCGCGTGATGATTGGTCTGATTCTGCATGCTCATGGAGATTCCTCCAAAGTGACGAGCCGAATCCCCACCGGCGTACGGGGTGTAAAGATAACCTGGCGGACCCAGCTGGCCCGCTCGTCATCCCAATCGATTTGATCTGAGTTCCCGGCGACCCGCGTCGCGCTGTCCGCACCGCCCGCGTTCTGGAGCGTGAACGGCGGATCGACCTGCACCACCCGTTCGCCCGAGAGCGGATCAGCCGGATCGATGGTGGGCAGCCCCACGACCGTGCGCACGACGCCGGTGTTGTCGAGGAGCTTCTGCCCGACCTTGGCCGCGAAGCCCACCGAGGTATCGATATTCGGGTTGCGCCCGTCGGTGAAGACCAGCCAATCGAGGTGTGCTTCATGCACTTCGGTCTCGAGCAACTGGATCGCTGCGTACACACTCGTCGCTTCACCATTATCGACGGTGATCCGACCGTTGCCCGCGTTGATCGCCACCGGGAGCAACGCATTATCCGGATAGCCATTGCCGCCGGTGATCGCATCGCTCAAAGAGTACCCGCTGGGGATCCGCAGGCGTGTATCGATCCGGCGGACAAAGATGGCCGCCTGCAACCGATCGCCCGCGGGCTCACGACGCAGCGCCAGGTCCCAGACATACTTGGGGTCCTTGCCTGAGTACGGCGCGGGGTGCACCCGCGCGGACACCGGGATCTGGGTCAGCATTGGGTTTGTGTTGGCGATGTTAAGTGTGGGGTTGATTGATGAACCATTCCCATTAAAGCTCCAAAGACCAGTGCCAAAGCCGCCATCACGCTGATACCCGGGGATCGGTGAGCTCCACCCGTAATAGCCAACTCCATCCTGAGGCACGACCCACTCGTAGGCGTACCGCTCGTTGGCGCTCGCGTTCTTCTTGTTAAACACCGAACTGATCAGCGAGAAATCGATGAACTCACGGTTCGATGTGATCTGCGCCTCGGCCACCTCGGCGACCTGCTCGCCCTCGATGGCCTCGAACGAGTCGCGCTGCTCGGCGATGATCGCCGGAAAAATCGCACCCAGACCGAGCATCCCGATCGCGAGCACCAAGATCGCAATGAGCACCTCAACGAGCGAGAAACCGCCTGCGGTTCTCTGCATATTGATTGGACGATCACCTGTGTTCATCGCAGCACCTCCTGGAGCTCGCCGGTGTACGGCTGGATCAGATAGATCCGCGCCAAGGGTTCGTCCTCAAAGTTCAGATCCGTGTCGCCATCACGCACAAAGGTCGTGTTGCCGTTGATCCATTGATCGATCCGCTCAACGATCGCGGCATCGCCCACGCCGCCGAAGAGCGCTTTATCGAACCCGATCTGGTCGCTCGGGCTCTCCTGATCAAAGGGCTCATACAGCGTGTTGGTCTCGCGGTTGAGCCCGCGTGCCTGAGCCCCGACGGCGAGCTTGCGTTCGTCATAGAGCGCCAGCCGCGTGACGGGCTTGACGAGGATCGTATCATTGGATTGGTTGCCGATGAGCTGCTCACGCAGCACATCGTCCGGGGTCGCGTACGAGAAGCCGTTGGCGTCGAGATCACCCGTCTCGATCGTGCGAGCCGCCCACACCGCGATACTGTCGGCCAGGTCGACCCGCTGGGGAAGCTCATCGAGCGCCGGACGATTCCCGTAAGGGCGTTGCTGGCTGTTGCGTGGGCTCACAAAGAGGGCCGTGCCCGAGTCTCGACTCAGGATCCCGGTGCGTCCCTCGAAGCGGATCATAAACGACTGACGCGCGGTCGGACGCGTGCGATCGACCGCCGACAGGCTCCCGTCGATTGGCCCGCCGCTGATCTGGGCATCGTGGGGGAAGAAGCCCGACTCGGGGAAGAGCCAGTGGGCGATGTCTTTGATCGGATCATTCTCGTCGGTCCCGCCGTAGGCCACGGAGGTATACCACACGGCGTACTCGCCGCCGATCGAATCATAATCGATCATCGAGCCCGACGGGGCGAACCCGCGGACATTCCAGAACCGAGGCATATCGATCGTCTGCCCGATCGAAGAGGGCACGAACACATCGCGATCGAAGTACGGCGACTCGATCAACGCCCCGCTGGTCCCGGTGTTGGCCGGCGTCCGCTCGCGGATGGTCCCGACCTTGACAGCCGGGATGATCTGCATCCGCCCGACATCAGGCTCAAAGACAAAGACCACCGCGCCGTCTTGCCCGGAGATCACCGCGGTATCGCGGGCCATCTGGGCCCCGGCCTGCAGGCCGTTGACCGCTAGGGACTGGTTCGATGAATACGCCATCGTCTGGAACGCGGGCACCGCGATGCTCAGGATCACCAGACCGATCACGATCACGACCAGAATCTCGACAAGCGTGAACGCAGAGCGCACGCGCCCGCGGAGGCATCGCCCCTGTCCGTTGGTCATTGATTGTGCTTGGGTTTCATTCATCAGTTCCCGATCCCGACCGCGTTATCTTTCCAGACATCACGACGCAGCTCGGCGATCTCTTCGAGATCCGTCGGCACATCGATCCGGAAGTAGTCCGCGATCGTTTTAATACTCTCCGTCCCAAACAATCCATCTGGCCCAGCGCTCACCACCGCGAACCGTCCATTGCGCAGCTTCGAGTCGCCCTGTGTGAAATCCGCGTCGTCGATATTGGCCACATCGAGATTCGTAGGGTTATTCTCGACGCGTGCGGTCAGCACCGGATCGATCAGCACGGGCGGGATGTTGAGATCCAGCTCGTTCTCGACGACCAGGCGTCCGTTCTCAAAGCGCCCCGATTCCCAGCGGTAGTAGCGGTACGCGTTGCCAAACGAATCGACAAGCGACACCAGCGCCCGGCGTTGGTACGGCTCATAGTCGTTGTACGCCGCGTCGCGGTCCTTGGGGTCCGAGCCATCGAGCAGGTGCTCGGGGTATTCGTTGGGATCGATGTAATCAATCGCCACGCGAACACCGCGACGGTCCACATCGATCATCGGATCGTACCGATCGCGTGATGAACCCACCGGGTAGCCCACGCCCAGGTACGAGCCGTCGATATTGGGGCGAGCGAAGCCCGCACCACGCACGCCGTCGATATCCCGATCGAGCACGCCAGCGAGGTAGTACGCCAGCGAATACTTGCTATAGCGCCGATCATCCCACCCGGCGTCATCGTCCCATCCGGTGCCGCTGGAGAGATCGATATCATCGCTCCCCGCCGAACCCGTGCGGCGGCGGAAGAAGTGGAAATCAAGCCCCTCGGACCAGATAGTGACGGTATAAAATGTCGTCGGGCCGCCGGTCACTTCCAGGATCGGGCCGTCTTCTGCAAACGATCCATCATAGAGCAGCGGGCGATACTTATTCGCATTGGCGCTCACGCCCACCCCGTCGTGCACGAGCGGGGGCAGGAACCCGAACTGGCTCTCGAACTGCTCGATCGCCTGCACAAGTGCATCGGCCGAGCGTTGAGCCGCGATCCGCTTGGACGACTTGAGCGCCCGGTTGGTCGCCGAGAGCACCAAGCCCGCGAGGATCCCGATGACCGCGATCACCACCAGCAGCTCGATGAGCGTGAAGCCGCGGGCCCACGGGGACAGCGATCGGGCGTCGCCCGCCGTTGCTTGCTCGTGTTGTGTTGATCTGTGTGTCATAGGTTCCGCCAATAGGTTCCGCCAAATAAGTTTCGTTCCGTCATTTCCCCGATCAGTCATTTCCCGATCATCGGTGGGCATCAGCCGCCGATGCATCAATCGCCGTGCATCAGCCGCCGAGCGATTCGAGCATCGCGATCATGGGCAGGAACATCGCGACCACGATCGTACCGACCATGACACCGAGCACCACCACCATCAACGGCTCGAGCAGCGACACCAGCGACGCCACCGCCACATCGACCTCCTCGTCGTAGTTGTCCGCGATCTTGAGGAGCATCGCGTCCATCTCGCCCGTCTCCTCGCCCACATCGATCATGTTGACCACGATCGCATCACAAGTCTTGGATTCACGCAGAGGCGACGCGAAGGTCTCGCCCTCGCGGATCGAATCGTGCACATTGCGCAGCGCCTTCTCGAACTTGTAGTTGCCCGAGGTCTGCGAAGTAATCATCACCGCTTCGAGAATCGGCACACCAGCGCTGATCAAGGTGCCCAGCGTCCGTGTGAAACGAGCGATCACGGTTTTCTTGACCAATGTACCAAGCACCGGGATCCACAGGACCAAGGTATCGAACACCACGCGCCCGGGAGGGGTCTTTTTGATGAGCTTGTACGAGATCCAGAGCACCGGACCACCGCCCACAATGAATATCCAACCCGGCCACTGCCCGCTGACCGAACCCGTCCCGGCGATCCATCGGCTCGTTGCGATCAGCCCCAGGGTCAAGCCAGGAAGCTCGACCTCAAAGTCCATAAAGATCTCCTCGAAGCTCGGGATAATGAAGACCATAATACCGGTCAGGATCACCGTCGCGACGAGCATCACGACGATCGGGTAGACCATCGCGCCCTTGATCTTGCGTTTGAGCCGTTCGCTCTTCTCCATGAACTCGGAGAGTCGCTGGAGGATCACATCGAGCACACCACCGATTTCACCCGCGTTGACCATCTTGACGAACAAGTGATCGAACGCCTTGGGGTACTTGCCCATGGCCTCGCTCAATGAGCTACCGCCCTCGACCTCTTCGCACACACCCAGCAGGATGTTCTTGAACAAGCCGGGCTTCTGCTGGCTTTCGAGGATCTGCAGCGAGCGGAGCAACGGCAGGCCCGCGTCCTGGAGCGTGGAGAGCTGGCGGGTGAAGAGCGCGAGGTATTTGGGGCGGACTCCGCCGATGGAGATGCCGCCGCCCTTCTTCTTGGACTTGGGCTTGCTGGCCTTCTCGGCCTGGGCCCCCTTGTTGGCGAACTTCTTTTCCTTCTGAGCCTGGACCGCGGTCGGGAAGTACCCCTGCGACTTGATCCGCTGGATCGCCTCTTCCGAGCTCGTCGCCTCGACGGTCCCCTTCTGGGTTTTGCCCGACGCGTTGAGTGCTTGGTATGTGTATGTGGCCATTGCTGCTACTCCCTAATCCCGATCTTCATTCGTCTCGCCGGGCACGCCCGAGCCGATCCGCAAGGTGCTCTTTTACTCGTCCTCGACTTCTTATTCGTCTTCAATGGTCTCGCGAACGATCTCGTCGATCGTCGTCAACCCCTCATAGAGGGCCATGAGCCCGCTCTCACGCAGCGACCGCATCCCCTTCTTACGCGATGCGTTGCGCAAGATCGAAGTGCTCGCCTCGTTCATCATCAGGTCACGGATCTCGTCGTCGAAGGTCATGATCTCAAAGAGCGCCATACGCCCCTTGTAGCCGCCCCCCACCGCCTTGGCGCTGCCCGGGCGGCAGAACTGACGCCCCTGCACATCGTCAGGACGCAGCGAAAGCTCCATGAGCTCCTGCTCGGTGGGAACAAACACTTCCTTGGTCTTTGGATCAAGCGTACGGACCAGACGCTGGGCCACAATCCCCTCAAGGGTCGCGGTCAACAAGAACGGCTCAATCCCAAGGTCAACCAATCGAATGATCGAACTCGGGGCATCATTGGTATGCAAGGTCGAGAGCACCAAGTGACCCGTCAGCGACGCCTGCACCGCGATCTGGGCCGTCTCAAGGTCACGGATTTCACCCACCAGGATCACATCCGGGTCCTGACGCAGGAATGAACGCAGCGCCTTGGCGAAGGTCAGCCCGACCTCGGTGTTGACCTGCACCTGGCACAAGCCGTCGATGTCGTATTCGACGGGGTCCTCGGCGGTCAGAATCTTGGTCTCGATATCGTTGAGTTCGGAGAGCGCCGCATAGAGCGTGGTCGTCTTACCAGAACCCGTAGGACCGGTCACGATCACGATGCCGTTGGGCTTCTTGATCAACCCGCGGAACTGCTCGAGATCGTCGGGGCGGAAGCCCACGCGATCGAGCGAGAGCTCGACATTCCCACGATCGAGCACACGCATCACGCACGACTCGCCATAAATCGTCGGCAAGATCGCCACACGAAGGTCGACGGGGTTGCCGCCAACGGTCAGCTCGATACGCCCGTCCTGAGGCAAGCGGCGCTCGGCAATATCCAAGTTCGCCATCACCTTCACACGACTGGTGATCGCGGTGCCCAGGTGCTTGGGCGGCGGCACCATCTCGTAGAGCACGCCGTCGATGCGGTAACGCATCTTAAACTCGTGCTCGAAGGGCTCGAAGTGGATGTCCGACGCGCGATCGCGGATCGCCTGGAGCAGCACGAGGTTGAGCAGCTTGATGACCTGATTATCGCCCGCGGCGTCCATCACCGCGTCGAGATCGATCGACTGGTCCGAATGGGCACCCAGCTCCTGAAGATTCTTATCCGATGCCAGAGCATTGACGACATCGTCCATCGACTCGCCCTTGGCGTAGTGCTTCTCGATCAGGGCGTCGATCGCGGTCGGCGAGGCCACTACCGCTTCGACCTTGGCCCCCATCAGCAGACGAAGGTCGTCCACCGCCTGGAAGTTTTCGGGGCTCTTGATCGCGATCTTGAGCTGGCGCGATGACGGGTTGTACTCGATGGGCACACAGTTGTACGCCTTGGCGTTCTCCGCCGGGATCGCTCCGATGACCTCGTCACTGAGCTCGATGCCCGCGAGATCGACATAGTCCATCCCCGCCTGGCCGGCCAATGCCCGGTCGATATCCAGATCCGTGCAGTATCCGAGTTCCTTGAGCACCTGCCCGATGCGCACCTTATTGGTCCGCCCCTTCTGGACCCCGAGCGCTTCGTGGACCTGCTCACGCGTAACGATCTTGAGCTTCGTCAGCACGCGTCCGAGTTTCCGGCCTTTGAGTTCAGAAGAATCCATACAACACTCCAAATGCGGCCACGCCGCCAGTCATCGCGGGCAGAGCCCACACATCAATACTTTCGCAGAGAATAGACCATTTGTTTCGGAAAACACCCCGAAAAACAAGCCTTTATTCGTTGCGACACCTAGATAATGAGATTCAATCAGCCCGCAAGGATCGTTCAAGCTACTCTGGAACTTCCTTCGAGGCCTCCGGATCGTCGAGTTCTGGACGCCCAATCACGCCGCCGGCCTGATGCACCTTGTTGCGGAGATCACCCTGATTCTTACACTTGTCCACCATCTCCTCGGCTGAGATCATGCCGCGGGAGTAGAGCGACCAGAGGTGATCGTCGAGCAACTGCATCCCGTACTTCTTCCCGGTCTGGATCGCCGAGTCGATCCGATAACTCTTGTTATCGCGGATCAGGTTCGCGATCGCGGGGGTCACCACGAGGAACTCGTACGCCGCGACCATGCCCTTGGTGTCGATCCGACCCAGGAGCACCTGAGAGAGCACACAGACGAGAGCAGTCGAGAGCTGGACACGGATCTGGTTCTGCTGGGTCACCGGGAAGGCGTCGACCATACGGTCGATGGTCTTGGCCGCACCGGTGGTATGGAGGGTCCCGAACACCAAGTGACCGGTTTCTGCGGCTCGCACCGCCGCCTCAATGGTCTCAAGGTCACGCATTTCACCCACGAGGATGACATCGGGGTCCTGACGCAGGGCTCGGCGGAGGGCTTCGGCAAAGCTAGGGACATCGTTGCCTACTTCTCGCTGGTTGACAATCGACTTCTTGTGCTGGTGGTAGTACTCGATCGGGTCTTCCATGGTCACAATGTGTCGATCCATGTACTGGTTGACATAGTCGATCATCGTCGCCAGCGAGGTGGTCTTGCCCGAGCCGGTCGGGCCCGTCACCAAGAACAGCCCTCGGGGGCGACGGATCAGGTCCTTACACATGTCCGGCAGCCCGATCTGATCGAAGGTCAATAGGCGGTTGGGGATCTGACGCAGCACGATCGCGATGTCGCCACGCTGGCGGAAGACCGACACACGGAAACGGGCGGCATCGCCATAGGCGAAACCAAAGTCGGTCCCGCCCTCTTCTTGGAGCTCCTGCTGGTTGCGTTCGGGGGTGATCGACTTCATCAGCGACACCATGTCGTCGGAATCGAGCACCTTGGTCTGCAGGTTGCGGAGCCCGCCGTTGAGGCGGATGGTCGGCTGGCGGCCGGTCGTGAGGTGGAGGTCAGACCCCCCGGTTTTTACGACCGTGTCGAGCAATCGGTCAATCTGGACGGTGGACATGGCTGTGTTCTCCTGTCATATCAGTACGCCTTCACCAAACCCGTCTGGGCTCGGTTAGCGAGTGTGTCGTGTTCTATTCGGACTGGCTCACGCGGGCGATCTCTTCGGGCGTGGTGACGCCGTTGAGCACCTTGAGACGCCCGTCCTCGACGAGTTCCTTCATCCCCGAGGTGATCGCGGCTTTGCGGATCTTCGACGACGGAGCCTGCTGGAAGGCGAGCTCGCGGATCTCCGAGTTCATAATCATCATCTCGAAGATCGCTTTTCGTCCCTTGTACCCGCCCGGTGCTTCGTCACACGAAACCGGCGCATAGACCTTGCCCAAGGCATCTTCCATGCTCAGATCGATCAGCTTGAGGAACTTGTGGTCAAGTTCTTCTTCTTTGGCTAAACGCTTGCTCTTGTAGAGCACACGCACCAGACGCTGGGCCATGACCGCCTGGATCGAACTGGCGACGAGGAAGGGCTTGATGCCCATGTCGATCAGTCGGGTCATCGCGCTGGGCGCGTCATTTGTATGCAAGGTCGAGAACACCAAGTGACCCGTCAGGGCCGCCTGGATCGCGATCTCCCCCACTTCCTTGTCTCGGATTTCACCCACGAGGATCACATTGGGTGCCTGGCGGAGCATGGATCGGAGGATCTCGGGGAACCCGAACCCGATGCTCTCGCGGACCTGGCACTGGTTGATCCCGTCGAAGTTGTATTCGACGGGGTCCTCGGCGGTGATGATCTTCTTGTCCGGGCGGTTGAGCACATCGAGCGCTGAGTACAGCGTGGTGGTCTTACCAGAACCCGTCGGACCCGTCACCAAGAAGATGCCGTTGGGGCGGCGGATGATCTTGTTAAAGGTCTCAAGGTTCTCAGGCTCGAACCCGAGATTCACCAGACCGATCCGCACGGCGTCCGGGCGAAGAATACGCAGCACGACCGATTCGCCGTGGTACGCCGGGCAAGCCGACACACGGAAGTCGATCCCTACCTCATCAACATAGATCTTGATACGCCCGTCCTGAGGCACGCGTTTCTCGGCGATGTTCATCCCCGCCATCAGCTTGAGGCGCGAGAGCACCGCGTTCTGCATGCGCTTGGGCAGGTTGTCGCGCTCGATACACACGCCGTCGATGCGGTAGCGCAGACGCACTCGATCGCCCATGGGCTCGATGTGGATGTCACTGGTGCGGTTGCGGACGGCTTCGTCGAGGATGCGGTTGACGAGTTTGACGACCGGCGAATCCTCGGAGGACACATCGATCGAGCGGTCCATCGAGCGATCCAGAGACCGGTCGATCGAGCGGTCGATCGAATCGGTGACGAGCGACTCGCCGTCGGTCATCGAGGGGGCGTTGGACACGCCGTCGGCTTGCGCCGTGGCGCTGCCCGTCTCGAGGTAGTTGCGGATCTGTGATTTGGTGGCGAGCATGGGCTCGACATCCATATTGAGCCGAAAGCGGATGTTGTCGAGCATCTCCAGATCCATCGGATCATGGATCGCCAGACGCATCTTGCCCCCGGATTTGCCCAAGGGGAGCACCAGGTGCTTCTTCATCACGCCCTTGTCGAGCGAATCATCGTCGATGAGCTTGGCGATCTTCTCGTTGGAGAGATCGACATACTTCATGCCGTACTGGGCGGCGAGGGCTTTGAGGACAACCATCTCTTCGATCACGCCCAGATCGACGAGGGCTTCGCCGAGCCGTTTGCCGGTCTCTTTGCCGTGTTTGAGTCCCTGATCTGCTTGCTCGGCGTTGATCGCCCCCTGCGCAACGAGTATTTGTCCGAGTTTCTTGCGACTTCTTGCCATAGGTATGCTCAATCCTCTTCAATAAACAGGAGCGTTCTCGATCGAGACGACACTATAGGGTCTCCAACCGCCGCCATGCACGCTTGGGCGGGTGTGATCTGGTGGTTGAATCATCAATTTTGCGCTCGTTGGGCGCAAATGACTCTACGATTGGATGTCGCAGACTGTTCCCGGGCATTCTGTATCATGCGGCAAACAAGAAGGTATTGAATGAAACCAAGCGATACGACACGCAGACTCTTGATCACCGCCGGGCCGACCTATGAGCCGATCGACGCGGTCCGGTTCATCGGGAATCGGTCATCGGGGCGGGTGGGGTGTCTGCTGGCGGACGAAGCCGCGAGCCAGGGCTGGCGGGTCACGCTGCTGCTTGGGCCCAATACCGTGCACCCATCCCATGCGGATGTGCGGGTCATCGGGTTCCAATCGACGGCGGATCTCCAAGCCCTGCTCCAAGCACATATGGTCCAGACAGATGTGCTGATCATGGCGGCCGCGGTCGCGGATTTCAGGCCAGCGTCAGGAACCGTCGATCTGGACTCGAAGACCAAACGCTCAAAAGCCGGGCTCACCATCGAACTCGAGCCCACCTCCGACCTGCTCGCGGGGTGCTCGAAGGATGCCCGGAGCGATCAGCTGCTGGTCGGATTTGCGCTCGAACCGCGGGCGACGATGCTCGAATCAGCGTCCAAGAAGCTCACGAAGAAAAATATTGATCTGATCGTCGCCAATCCACTCGAAACAATGGACTCGGACACGATCGAGGCAACACTTCTAGGCAACCCCAAGCGAGGCGTTCTCCTCGATGGGCACCCACAAGTGAATACGACCAAGGCACAGTTCGCGGCCTGGCTCATCGGAGCCATCACGCCGATCACGGACCAACGCACCCAGACCCCAACGGAAACCGATCCCCATGGCTGAGCACGAATCAAACGACCAAACGAACCCGAACAACGACTCTAACGACCACAACGATCAAGGCTCAGGCCAGCCGAACAATGATGGCGGCTCTGACGGCACCGGCGATTCTGGCAATCAGGGCGGGTACCACTCTCAGGGCAATCGCAGCAGCGACTCGCCACGCCCAAACCAAGGCGGACAACAAGGTGGATACCAAGGCGGCGGCCAGCGCAGTCACCAAGGTGGGCATCAGGGCGGCCAACATGGCGGTCAGCAGGGTGGTCGCGGCGGCTACGGCGGCGGATACCAACAAGGTGGCGGGCGACCAAGCGGTGGCGGCTATCAGGGTGGACAGCGAGGTGGTCAACAGGGCGGTCGCGGCGGCTATGGCGGTGGCGGCGGTGGCCAAGGTGGATACCAAGGCGGTGGTCAGGGCGGCCGACAAGGCGGCGGCGGATACCAGCAGGGTGGCGGTCGAGGTGGATACGGCGGCGGCGGCCAAGGCGGTGGATACGGAGGCGGCCCACCACGCGGCAACTTCAACGACTCACGCGGCGGGCGTCCGGACGGACGATCCGGCGGCGGTTATCAACAAGGCGGCTTTGGTGGACGACCCGACGGCAGGTCAGATGGACGGATGGATCGTCGCCATGAGGGAGCCGTGGACGAACGCGTCCGGTACCCCAAGCCCAACATCATCGAGAAAGACAACTTCGTGCTCTTGGTCAACAAGCCCGCGGGCACCGCGACGCGCAAGGGCGAATCCCCCACCATGGTCGATATGGTCGAGGAGCTCAACGGCGCCCGCAAGCGCATGATGCGCGTCGCCCACGAGCTTGACACGCAGGCCTCGGGCATTGTGCTCTTTGTGGCGATGCGTGACAGCGTGGACTCGCCACGGACGCAGACCCACCCAGAAACCAGCTACCTCGCCCTTGTCGAGGGCGTGTTCTCGGAAGAGGCAAGCCGCGTTGGTGAATCGGTGACTGGGCCGGTGTCGCACTCTTCGGGATTGGGCGCGACCCCGAGCACGCATATCCGTGTGATCGAATCCGGCAATGGGCTGAGCCTCGTGCGTGTGCGTGCACGCCCAGACTTGCCCGAGCAGATCCGCGAGCATTTGGCCAAGATCGGGCACCCGATCGTCGGCGATCACAAGCACGGCGCGACCCGCGACGATATCCACCGCCTGGGGCTCCACGCCAACGGGCTCCGGATCACGCACCCCGAAGAAGACAAGACCATGCGCTACAAGTGCCCCGCGCCCGCGTCCTTCTATATGGCGATGGGCGTAGAGCCACCGGCCGACGCGGCGATCAACGCGTCGGTCGAGCAGGACCCGTCGCATGTCAAGAAGGGCTGGGACCATGTCGCCGGCTGGTACGACAACCTGATCGCCCAGCGCGGCTCGGACCACCACGAGAAGATCATCCTCCCGGGCGTGATGCACATGCTCGATCTGCAGCCCAACGAGCGCGTGCTCGATGTCGCGTGCGGGCAGGGTGTGATGAGCGAGTACATCGCGTCGCACGCCGATGTCGATGAGGTGCTGGGCACCGATATCTCCGATGCGCTCATTGAAGCCGCCAACGAACGCGCCACCGACCGGACCTCATACAAAGTCTGGGACGCGTGCGATCTCTCGAACTTGGATCACGAGCCCGTCGACGCGGCGACCTGTATCATGGCGCTGATGAACATCGAAAACATCGATGCGATGTTCAAGGGCGTGTACGATCGGCTCAAGCCCGGCGGGCGATTCGTGTGCGTGATCTCGCACCCGGCCTTCCGCATCACGGGCGGGTCGGCCTGGGGCTGGACGATGGACGAACGCACCGGGCAGCAGGTGCAGTTCAGGCGGGTGGATCAATACTTGGTCGAGCAGTCGCGCTCGATCGTGATGAACCCGGGCGAGGTCGCCAAGGGCAAACCGGCCGTCACGACGGTCACCCACCATCGCCCGATGAGCGGGTACATCAACGCCTGCACCAAGAACGGCATGGTGGTTGATGGGATCGAAGAATGGGCCAGCCAGCGGACGAGCGAGCCGGGCCCACGAGCCGCGGCTGAGAACAACGCGCGTCGAGAGATCCCGTTGTTCATGGCGATCCGCTGCCGAAAGCCCGAGTGAGCATCTGACGAAGCAGAGTTCCAAAATCACAAAGACCGATCACCGGGTACGCCCGGTGATCGGTCTTTTTAGTAGACTCTTCGTACTGCCGCGTGCCTATTCCTGCAGGCTGCGCATGTACTTGATCACATTGTTGAGGTCTTCGTCGCTGAGTGTTGGATCGCCGCCGCTCGGTGGCATGGGCGAGACACCGGCGCTCATCGGATCGTCGATGGTGCGTCCGGCCCGGATGAATGCGAGGAGTTCTTGGTCGGTGGAGTTGTCGATGAACTCGCTCTCGACCCAGTTCTTGCCGAGCCCTTCCATACCGACGCCGCCTTCGCCGTGGCAGAGGAGGCAGGTCTTGTTGTAGACGACCTTGCCCTTGGCTTTGGCAAAGGTGTCGGCGCTGGCGGCAGGGTTTGCGGGTGCTTTGGTCGTGGCCTCGGCATCGCTGCCGCCACAACCGGCGAAGAGTGAGAGCGAACAGGCGACAGAGAGCGTGGCGAGTGTGCGGAACATGTTTTTCTCCTTGCAGGAATTTATCCTGCATTACAGTATTATTCGTCCATGGAACCCTATGGGCGATACCGACCGAAATCAATACGCCCGCGAGGAATGCCGCCAGGTGCATCAGTTCACAGTATCTCAGCACGATCTGACGCAAGCCTATCCTGTTGAAGGCTTGGCAGTCGGATCGCCCAGAGGTCCCGCCCTGAAAGCGGACGGGCTTTCGGGTATACAGTGAGCTGATGAAGTTTATTACCTCACAGATGATGGTGTTCTATCAGAACCGGCGGAACCAGCGCGATGTGCGCTTGCTCTTCAAGTTTGTTCTGCTCGTCGTCCTGCTCATTGTCGTCTACAGCGTCTTGTTCCATGCCATCATGGTGAGTGAAGGGCAGGAACACTCTTGGCTTACGGGGTTCTACTGGACGCTCACGGTCATGTCCACGCTCGGGTTCGGCGACATCACCTTTGAGGAAGACCTGGGACGCGCCTTTACGATGCTGGTGCTCGCGACCGGCATCGTGTTCTTGCTGGTGTTGTTGCCGTTCACGATTATTCAGTTCTTCTATGCGCCATGGGTGGACGCGATGGAAGCGGCCCGCACCCCGCGGAAAGTACCCGATGCCACCGCGGGCCATGTGATCCTGATTAATCATGATGTGGTCTCTGAAGACCTGATCGCCAAGCTCGAGAACGCGGGGATGAGCTATGTCGTACTCGTGCCCGATTTCGAAGAGGCATCGCGCTTGCATGATCTGGGGGTCCAGGTGGTGTTTGGGCCGTTGGATCAGATTTCCACTTATTCGTCGGCGCGCGCCGAATCAGCCGCGCTCATCGCGGCGACCAGCGATGATGTGACCAATACCAATGTCGCGTTTATGGCCCATCAGGTCGCCCCCGATGTACCCATCGTGGCGACATCAACAAACCCGACGACCACCACCATCCTGAAGCACGCCGGCGCAACGCGTGTGTTCCAGCTCGGGGAGCTGATGGGGCGGGCACTGGCCCGGGGCATGGTCGGGGGCGACTCGATCACGCATGTGGTCGGCAGCATTGATGAACTGTTGATCGCCGAGGCCAATGCCCATCGGACGCCTCTGGTTGGGAAAACCATCCAGGAGAACCGCATCTCCGAGCTGGGCGTGAGTGTCATCGGGCTCTGGGAGCGCGGCGTGTTCCAGCCGGCGACCCCAAACTCAGTGGTCACCGAAAACACGATCATGATGCTGGCGGGATCGAAGGCCCAGATGACGAACTACGACGAGGCGTTCATTATCTACCATGTCTCGGACAAGCCCGTGCTGATCATCGGGTGGGGCAGTGTCGGCGCGGCGGCCGGCGAAACGCTCTCGCGGCGTGGTGTGGACTGGAAAGCGATCGAGCTCGATCCGGCCAGAGTCCGGCGGGCGGGCGAGTACCGCGATCAGATCATTGTTGGCGATGCGACCGATCCTGCGGTACTTGAACAAGCAGGGCTGATGGACGCCCCGGCGGTACTCGTCACGACGCACGATGACAGCCTGAATATTTACCTGACCATCTATTGCCGATCGGTCAGGCCCGACGCCCAGCTCATCAGCCGATCGACGCTCAAGCAGAACATCGAGACCCTCCACAAAGCGGGCGCTGACTTTGTGCATTCTTATGCCTCGATGGGCTCAACGAGTATCTTCAACCAGCTCACCGGCGACCGGATCGCCAGCGTGGCCGAGGGGCTCGAGCTCTTCCGGCGATCTGTGCCCGCATCGCTCGAGAACCTGAAGCTCATTGAGTGTGGGGTACGCAACAAAACCGGCTGCACGATTATCGCGATCCGGGACCCGGAAGCCGGGCTCATCGCCACCCCGCCGGCTTCCACTGTGCTTCGAGCGGGGCAGGAGCTGGTGCTGGCTGGGGGCGCGGAGGCCGAAACTCGATTTGTCGAAGCATTCGGGAACGCGTCTACATAATCAATGTGGTCAACCAAAGCATCTGAATTCGTGATTTCTGCTCTGAGACATCGGCGTGGATTGCGGATATACTCAAAGCGTTCTGGATCGCTTTTGGCTCCACTTGGCCGAATGTGATTTTGGATCCTGATTTCTGTTGTGTTCCGCACTCAGAATCGGCCTCTGCGGGTGTAGCTCAATGGTAGAGCGTCAGCCTTCCAAGCTGAATGTTGACGGTTCGAGTCCGTTCACCCGCTTTTTCTTGAATGATTCCTGCTGGATAAGCCTCAGAGCGAACTGATTCGTGATGGGGCTTCTTTTAATTGGTCGGTGCTCAGATCCAGATGCGTCACAAACCGCAGGGTGGTTTCGCTCTCGGCGTAGCAGAGGATCCCGACGGACTCGAGCTTGGATTGCCAGGCGAATGCGTTGCCAGCGTCGAGGGCGTTCTGGGCGAGCTTGGCGTAGACGAGGTTCGTCTCGACCGTTGATGGGTCGAAATCGAACATAGAGAGTTGGGCGAGTTCCTTGGCCAGGGCCTTGGCGTTGGCGTGGTCCTCGGCGAGGCGGTCGAGGTGGTGGTCGAGGGCGTAGAGCCCGGCGGCCGCGATGATGCCGGCTTGGCGCATGCCGCCGCCGAGCATTTTGCGTTTGGCCCGGGCGGTTTCGATGGTGGCTTTGTCGCCGATCAGCAGTGAGCCCACGGGGCACCCGAGCCCCTTGCTCAGGCAGGCCGAGACCGTGTCCGAGCCCTTGGCGAGGGTTGCGAGATCGACGCCTTGGGCGATCGAGGCGTTCCAGATGCGAGCGCCGTCGGTGTGGACCTTGAGCCCGAGTGACTTGGCTTTGGTGCAGGTCTCGGCGAGGGTGTCTACGGGCCAGACGACCCCGCCGGCGCGGTTGTGGGTGTTTTCGAGGGTGAGCAGCTTGGGGTTGGGATAATGGATGTCCTCAGGACGGACGGCCTTGGCCAGGGCTTCGGCGGTGATCATCCCGGGCTTGGGGGCGTTGGTGTCATCGACAAAGCGCACGCTGCAGCCGGCGACTGATGCGTAGCCGCCGGCTTCGTAGTAGTAGACATGGCTCTGGTCGTGGGTGAGGATCTCGTCGCCGGGCACGGTGTGGGCGAGTATTGCCAACAAGTTGGCCATGGTGCCCGAGGGAACAAACAGGGCGGCTTCCTTGCCGAACATCGACGCGGTGCGTTCTTCGAGGGCGATCACCGTGGGATCGGTGCGCATGACATCGTCGCCGACATGGGCCTTGCTCATCGATTGGCGCATTTGCTCGGTGGGTTTGGTGACGGTGTCGGAACGGAAATCGATCGGGTGACGCACAGAGAACTCCTTGGGGATCATCGAGGCGCACCACTGATGCGCTTTGGACAATCATACCCAACGGGGTTCTCCCGGTTGCAGGCTCACGCCTTGACGATGCGGGCCTTGGATGGCTCGATGCCGTGCATGGCGTTGCGGGTATCGATCACGAGCCCGGCGTGCTGGGCGATGCTCGTCCAATCGATCACGCTGTGGTCGGTGACGATCACCACGCAGTCTGAGTCTCCGAGGGTGTTGGCATCGAGCGGGACCGAGCTGAGCTCGACCGAGTGGTTGCGCATGCTGGGGAACTTGGCGACATGGGGATCGTGGTAGTTGACGATCGCGCCGCGTTCGGTGAGCAGCTCGATGATCTCGGCCGCCGGGGTTTCACGGGTGTCGTCGACATCCGGCTTGTAAGCGAGCCCAACAACGAGGATGTTGGAGTCCTTGACGGACTTGGAATCATCGTTGAGCGCTTCGGCGGTTTTCTCGACGACATACTCGGGCATGCCTCGGTTGATTTCGCCGGCGAGTTCGATAAACCGAGTCACGCAGCCGTGCTCGCGGGCTTTCCATGTGAGGTAGAACGGGTCGATGGGAATGCAGTGCCCGCCGAGCCCTGGGCCCGGGTAGAACGGCATGTATCCGAATGGCTTGGTCGACGCGGCCCGGATGACTTCCCAAACATCAATGTCCATCGCGTCGAACACGGTTTTGAGTTCGTTGACCAGCGCAATGTTGACGGCACGGAAAACATTCTCGACGATCTTGGCGGCTTCGGCGATCTCGGCGGAGGACACCGGGACGACCTCGCTCACGCCGTGGGCGTAGGCCTCGCAGGCGAGCTGGGTCGAAACCGGATCGACCCCTCCGACGAGCTTGGGGATGCTGGTGGTGGTGTGCGACTTGCGCCCCGGGTCTTCGCGTTCTGGCGAGAAGGCGACGAAGAGGTCTTCACCGAGGGTGAAGTCGCCTCGGGCGTTTTCGTTGGCGGCTTTGAGCATCGCGGGGATGAACTCGCCGGTGGTGGTGCCGGGGTAGGTGGTGGATTCGAGCACGACGAGCTGCCCGGGGCGGAGCTTGGCGCCGATGGCCTTGGCGGTGTCGATGACATAGCTCAGATCGGGCTCGAGGTGCGTGCCGACGGGTGTAGGCACGCAGACGAGGATGATGTCCGCCTCATCAAGACGAGCAAAATCTACCGTGGCTTCGAACTTGTCCGACGCGCTCAGGCGCTCGGTCATGTCCGCGCCGAGGTGCTTGAGATAGTTGATGCCTTGATCGAGGGAGGTGATCTTGGACTCATCGACATCGAACCCGATGATGCGCAAGCCCCCGGCGTGGAGCGCATCGGCCAGCGGGAGCCCGACATACCCGAGCCCCACGATCCCGACGACGGCGGCCTTGGATTCGATCTTGTCCTTGAGTTCCTGTGCGATGTTCATCAGTGTTTCGGCCATGCTTCGATCGTCTCGGGTTCGTGTAGTTGAATCAGCTATTCTAGAGCTTCATGAAGATCGAGCCAAGAGCGATTTGCGAACATTAGAAGAAACGAGCATGTGAAACTCAGTTCTTAGTGATCGAACCGAGATCTTTTCCGGAAAAGCCGAGCTAAGAGGGCGTTGGTGCCCAGGATAGCCGCGAAGGGCAAACCGTCGATGATGTATCGTCGGAAGAGGCGTTTGGGCTCTTGGACGAGGCGATGAACCCACTCAAGCCCGAGTTTCTGGAGGATCGCTGGAGCCCGCTGGACATCGCCGGTCGCGAAGCTCAGGCTGATCCCGATGCCGATCCAGATGCTCTTTGGGAGCACTGCTCGCAGGGTTTGGCTAAGGTACTCCTGCTTGGGCGAGCCGAGGGCGACATAGACGATGTCGGGGCTCGCGTCTTTGAGCATTTGTTCGATCTGCTGCATCTGGGTTTCGTCGTGCTCGAAACCGAAGGGCGGGCAGAAGGTGCCGGCGATTTGGAGCCCGGGGTATTTTTCTTCGAGTGCTTGGCCTGCTTGCTCAGCGACCTCTTCTGGGTAGCCCCCGAGCAGGAAGATTGAGTGGCCATCGTTGGCGGCTCGCTGGCAGAGGCTGAACATCATTGTCGAGCCGGCGACGCGTTCGGGGAGTTGGTTCCCGCCCTGGAGCCTCGACGCCCAGATCAGCGGCATGCCGTCGGCGACAACCACATCGGCCTCGCTGACGAGTAGGCGATAAGCCGTGTCTTTTCTGCATCGGCGGAGGTGATCGAGATTCGCCGTCACCACGAACGCGCCGACGCCGTCATCGATGCGCTTGGCGAGCAATTCGACCGTCTGGGCTTCGCTGAGGCAATCGAGCGACATGCCCATCAGCTGGGTCCGGGTTGGTTTATCACAAGAACTGCTCATCAAGCCTGCCCCTGAGCGTCGAGCCGTTTGTTGAATCGGCGGAGTGCGCGGCGTTTGCCCAGCAGCAATGAGGCCAGCTCATATCGAAAAAGGTATCGGCGGTACTCTGGTGAGCCGTAGCGTTCGAGCCCGTTCTTCCATGCCTTGAGATAGCCCAGCATGATCCCGACGCCGCCGATGATGAACGGGCGCTCGGCCATGCGGTAGACCGAAACACCGGTGACATAGAGCAGCGATGAGCCCATGAAATACTTGCCGAGCCCCCACCGCTGACGCCCGACCCAGAGGCTGATGTGCGAGCTGCCCATCGGGCGATAGTGACGGATGCGGATCGCTTCAATATCGCGTGATTCGGCCTTCCACCCCAAGAGTCGGCAGGTGTGCCCGTCGATCCCGTCCCAGCATACCTGGGGGACAAAGCCGCCGATGGCTTCAAAGCACTCCCGGCGATAAAACTTCGCCGGGCCGATCGCGTTCTCATCACCCATCCGCTCGGAGACCCACCGATCACCCGAGACATGGATGTAGGTTTTGCCCGAAAGATTCCCGAGCTTGGGATCGGCTTCCATCTCGCGCATCAGGGTCTCGAAGTACACTTCGGGGATCCCGAGGTCCGCGTCGAGCTTGCAGAGGTAGTCGAAGTCCTTCATGTCCACGGATTCGAGCCCGTCGTTGAATGCCTGAATCACGCCCGGACCGACGGCCCGTTCGCCGCGATCGGCGCGCTGGACGACCTTGATAAACGGATACTGCTCGCAAGCCGCGGCCAAAATTTCGGGGGTACGATCCGTCGAGCCATCATCAACAATCACCCAGCACGCGGGAAGTACTGTCTGCGCCCCGATCGAATCGATGGTGATCTGGAGGAACTCTTCTTCGTTTCGGCACGGCGTAATCAACAGATACTGTCGGCCTGGCCCTGAAAGTTCCGTGTGTGTTTTTGATTCCGTCATACTAACCCCCTCGATTGCAGTGCGTTTTCGATCCGTTTCGCGTTGAGTGTGAGATCGAACTCGTTTTCGATACGTATTCTGGCGGCTCTGCCGAGCCGATCGACGCGGTCGCGGTCATTGGCCAATTCCACGAGCACGCCCTCGAGCGACGGCTGGTCGCCCGGGGGAATCATCAGGCCGCTCTCATTGTCTTTGATAAGCTCCCGGATAGTCTCGAGATCGCCCGAGATCACGCAGCGTCCGCGGGCCATAGCCTCCATGAGTACCACGGGGATTCCGTCTCGATCGCCGGACTCGGCCACCCGGCACGGGAGGGCGAAGATGTCGGCCTGCGTCATCAGCTCCATCACGCGATCGTTGTTGGTATCGCCCAGCAGGACGACCTCTGCGCCTTTGGGGAGATCAGCGACGAGTTGTTGGAGCTGGGCTTCTTCTGGTCCGCCGCCGGCGATGGTGACGCGGATCTTTGGGCCGTCGGCTTTGGCGATCTCTCCGACGGCTTTGATCAGCACATCGAAGCCCTTTTTCTCAACGAGCCGACCCACGGAGAGGACTTCGAGGTGTTCGCCGCGTGGAGCTGGGGTTGCTTGGTAGGCGTTGGTGTCGACGCCGCAGCGGACGACGGGGTATGCGGATTCGGGGCGCTTGGCGATGGTGTTGTAGAACGCGCGGTGCCAGTGGCTGATGCAGTTGACGAAGGACGCACGCTTGAGTTTTTCTTTGAGCAGCGTGCGGTTGGGGAAGATGTCATTGGCGTGCCCGGTGAAGCTGAACGGGATGTCGAGCTGCATGGCCGCGTACATGGCGATGGTGGTCGGGACATGGGCCATGTGGGCGTGGATGTGGGTGATGCCGAGCTTGCGGACGCGCCAGGCCAGGGCCATTGCTGCGAGCCCCTGGAAGAGGACCTTGGGGCGTCGGCTCATCTTCACATCTGGCGAGAGCAGCGCATCGATCTTGCAGTGCATGATGGTCATCGCGGATTCGATCGGGTGCGTGAAGAACTCGATCGTTGCGTCCTTGGCCAGCGCTATGGGCCCAGTTGCGTAGAGCTGGGTGGTGGTCCGGGCCATCTCGGCGAGTTCGCCATCGTCGAGATCGAGTGCGGATTGGTGCACGGAAGCCGTGGCGACATCGAGCCCGAGCGCACGAAGCGCGAGGATCTCGCGGTAGACGAAGGTCTCCGAGCGGACGGGGAGGGTACCCGAGATGTAGAGGATCTTGGGCTCGGTTTGATTTGGATTAGGCGTTGACATCCGCCCCCTCGCTCGTTGTGTGCTGGACGCTGGGTTCTTTATATTCGATAAGCACGGCTTGCTTCTTGAGCAGCTTGCGCCACCAGTAGAGCATAACTCCGGTGGCTTGGGGATATTTGGCGAGCATGATGAACCGGGCGATGAGCCAGGCGTGCTCGCTGGATCGCCCGCGCTTGCGTTGCCCCTTGCTAATACGCCAGCACTGCACGCCGACGAGCAGCAGGTAGGCGAGCACCGAGAAGCCGAATGTCCACCATGCGAGCACGATTGCCATGATGGGGAATACCAATCCCCAGAGGATGGCGGAGCGGACTTGTTTGACGCCGTAGCGTTCGGGGGGGTGGCCGTGCAGATCAGCGCCCTGGGCGTAAGCGTGCCCGGCCCGTTTGGCGCGTTTCCAGTATTGGCTCAGGGTGCTCATGGCGGCATCGTGGAGGACCATCTCGTGATCGAGGCGATAGATCGAATACCCCTTGGCCCGCAGGCGAACGCACAGCTCGGGCTCTTCGCCGGCGATCAGCCCTGGGTTGTACCCGCCGACCTCGTTGAACATGTTGAGGCGGATCATGGCGATGCCGCCGCAGGATTTGGTTTCGCCGATCGGGGTGTCCCATTCGAGATCGCAGAGCTGGTTGTAGATCGAGTGCTCAGGGTGGCGCTCGCGGGTGCGGCCGCAGGCGATGGCGGCCGATGGGTTCGCTTCCAAGAACGCGCGGGCGGTCTCGATCCATCCGGGCTGGAGTTCACAATCGCCATCGACAACCTGCACGAATGTGGTGTCTGGGTGGAGTTCGATCAGGCGGGCGATGCCCTCGTTGCGTGCTCGGGCGGCGGTGAACTGGATGGCGGTATCGAGGTTCACCACTTCGACGCCCATGGACTGGGCAAAGCTGACCGAGTCATCGCTCGATCCTGAATCGACATAAATCACGCGATCAGATTGCGCGATGAGCGAGCGCAGGCAGACCTTGAGGCGCTCGCCCTCGTTGCGGCCGATGGCGACCATGCCAACCTGACCAACTTGTGCATCCATGCTGCTCATTGCTTGCGTGCGGCCTCCACTTTGTGGACGGGTGATGCCCAGATATCGGAGAACTCGTGCTCGACCGCGCCGGTCTTGCCGCGGAGCTTGCCGATGGTCCAGCCGAGGATCCAGAAGGCGTTTGCGAGCCAACGACCGGGTAGGCCGTAGAAGGTTTGGAAGTAGTGGGCGCGGGCCGCGTAGTAGTACGCGGGTCGGCGTTTGCGTTGCTTGGTCTGCTCGGGGACGGTCGAGCTGCCGCCTTGTAGATGAGCCACGCGGGCACCGGGATCGAACGCGATCTTGAACCCGGCCTTGGTCGCGGCTCGGCAGTGTGCCATGTCCTCGAAGTACATGAAGTACGACTCGTCGAGCAGCCCCGCGCGGTCGAAGACCTCTTTGCGGATCGCGACGCAGGCGTAGGACACCCAATCGAGCCCCTGGGCGAACTCGTCCATCGGGCGGGCGACGACGCTGTTGGGGAAGAGCTTCCAGATCAATCCGAGGTTCGACGCATAGAGCAGTTCGGTGAATGGGGTGCGGTAGCGAAAGGTCGAGACTTGTTGCTGGCCGTCGGCCCATTCGAGGCGAGGCCCGAGCATCGCGATGTCTGGATGGGCATCGAGTGTGTCGAGCATGTGCTGGATCGCGCCGGGGCGGACAAGCGTGTCGGAGTTGAGCAGGATGTAGAGTTCGGCCTTGGACGCCTTGATGCCCACATTGTTGCCCGCGGCGAACCCGCCGTTGATCGGTGAGCGGATCAGGCGTGCCCAGTCGCCCCACCCGTTGGATTCGATCGCTTGTTCGATCTGGTCCGGGGAGTCGTCGCCCGAGCAGTTGTCCACGATGACGACCTCTTGCGTGCCCGCGTCGATCTGCCCGTCGAGTGAGCGTAGACAATCGACCACCAAGCCGGGCGTCTTGTAGTTGAGCACCACCACCGCGAGTTGGAGCGGGGCTGAGCGGGTTGTGGGTTCGTGCGTCATGGGCAAAGGCTGTATCGTAAAAAAGAGCGGTTTTGGCGGCTTCTTGGCTCTGTATCGACCCGATCGGGGGTGTTGGTCAAACCGCGATGAGGGCATCGCCGTCAATCGTATCGTCCATATGGATATCGGTCTCTGTGCGGACAATCAGCGAGCCAATCCTTGCGAAATCTTGGCCTGATCAGGGAACCGATCCGCATCCGTCGAAGTTCTCGAACACATCGGGGCCGGCTGGCCGATACTGAGTGTGGCCCTACCATTGGGTCTGTATCGATTCAGATCATCAGAGATTCAATCATTGAGGCCATCGTATGAAAATCCTTGCCCCCCAAGTGCTCAGCATCCCGCTCGACGAAGCGTTCGAGACCGCCAAATCGCAGCGGACCCCGATCTTTGTGCCGACGAGTCATTTCACGGACGATCGCGGTTGGTCGCTGATGAACCAGCTCCAGGGGATCATGGGGCCGCAGGGGCAGGTGAACTTTTCGGTGCAGTATCCGGGCGTGATCAAGGCGTGGCATCGCCATACGCTGCAGACTGATTTTTGGATGGGGCTGATCGGGCATCTCAAGGTCGGGATCTATGACCAGGAGAACGATCAGGGCTGGTCGATCGTGATCGGCGAGAAGCGTCCGGGCACGGTGATCATCCCCCCATCGCTCTGGCACGGGGCCGCGACGGTCGGGCCGACGCAGGCCGGGCTGCTGTACTATGTGACTCATAGCTACAACCCGCAGCAGCCCGACGAAGAACGGGCCGAGCACGATGCGTTCCCCGGGTTCCCGTGGGCGGTTGAGCACAAATGAACCAGCGAAGCACACCCAAGCGGGTGCTGGTGCTGGGATGCACGGGCATGGTCGGGCGATCGTGGATGGAACTGCTCGAAACAAAGAGCATTCCGTGCGTCGGCGTGTCGCGCCCAGAGTTCGATCTGATGAAACCTGACACCATCCAAGCGCACATTTCCGATCAGTATGACCTGGTCGTCAACGCCGCGGCATGGACGGATGTCGATGGGGCGGAAGCCGACGAAGCGGGTGCGACGCGGGCCAACGCCCACGCGGTCGATGAGATCGCCCAGCGGTGCAAGGCCATCGGCGCGACGCTGATGACCTATTCGACGGATTATGTGTTTTCCGGAGATGCGGACTCGCCGTACCCGGTTGATACGCCGATCGATCCGATCAATGCCTACGGCAGATCCAAAGCCGCGGGCGAATCGTTGCTGGCTGCTTCCGATGGTGAGCATATCCTGATCCGCACGAGCTGGGTGTACGCCCCGTGGGGATCCAACTTTGTGCGCACGATCCATGGGCTCGCCCAGAATCGTGACGAGCTCAGTGTGGTCAACGATCAGCGCGGGCGACCGACGAGCGCCCAGGTGCTCGCCAAGTCCTCGCTCAGTCTCTACCTCCACGGCGCACGCGGCGTCTGGCACATGACTGACGGCGGCGAGTGCACATGGTTCGACTTTGCGTCGGCCATTGTCGAACACGACGGGCTCGATTGCACGGTCAAGCCGTGCTCGTCGGATCAGTACCCGAGACCGGCGGCTCGCCCTGCGTACTCGACGCTCGATATCTCCGCTTCGTCGGCCCTGATCGGGGAGCCTGACCATTGGAAAAAAGCACTCGGGCGAGTACTTGATTCGTTCACTGATTAAGATTTGTTTCAGGTTCAGTTGAGCTGGGCCGCCCAGTCCGGATTGCCCTGGGCTTTGAGCCGATCGACGAGCTCGTCGCTGAGGGCGCCGGCTTGGTAGAGCGTGAGCACACGGGCGAACGATGCCTGAGACTCCTCAGCCCGGTCCTCGCCGAGCTTCGACAGTGCGATCGCGAGCCCGACCTGGCCCTCAGCGCTCGAAGCATCGAGACTCAATACCTTCAAGAACGATGTTTCGGCGGCTTGGGCATTGTCCAACGCCAGCTCAATCCATCCGCGCGTGCCCCAGAACTGGGGCACCTCAACTATCTCGGTCGCTTGGGTCACAAACGCCAAGGCCTCGTTGAGCTGCTGCTCGCTCGAATCCTGGCCCTCGATGACCATCGCCAGGTTATTCCGGATGGATGCGAAGAACGGCGTGGGCTGGGTCTCGCTTTCGAGCAGCGTTCGATACCGGATCTCGGCCTGATCGTACGCGCTGGCGAGGGTTGCGTAGCGGGCCCCCATCGCCAGATGCGAGAGGTTCGCCGGCTCAACTTTGGCGGACGCATCCGCGTTGGCCATCGCCCGTAGGTACGCAGCCGAAGCCTGTGCGGGGTCCTGTTCAAGGCTCCGCGCCATCACGACATTGGCTCGGGCGAGCAGCCCGAGATAGAAAACATTCTCCGGCTCCTGAGTAGTCGCGGTGTTGAGCAGATCGATCGCTGTCTGGGCCGAGCTTGTATTCCACTCGCCCAGGCGTTCCATCAACGAGACCCACGCGTTGGCGAGGGTGGGCCCCTGCTCTGCGTCGATCATCGGCGTCACAAGATCAATCCATCGGGCGGCTTCATCGTACGATTGAACCGTGCTCGCGGCGAGATTCAGCCAGACCTGAAGCTGCATATCCGTGTCGCCGGCGAGCAGGGGCTCGATCCGCGCGGCGACCGGTGCAGGGTCGCGCCCATCAAGGAGCTCGGCCTGGGCATACTGGAAGATGACCTGGCGGCTGATCAACAGGTCCGGCTTCTCGATCGAGCCTCGGAGATACGGGCTGAGTGTATCGATGGCTTCGTCGTACTTCTTGAGCTGGACCAGTGCCTGGGCGTGCATGTAGTCGGGCTCGATGGGCGAGCCGTTGATATTGGCACGCCAGACCTTGGCGAGCCGGATCGCTTCGATCGGGTTGTTGGATTGCACATTCGCATTGATCGCGACACGCATCACCGAGGGGTCCCCAGGCATATAGCGGACGACCCGCGCCGCCTGCTCGGCAAGCATCGCCGCCGGGATCGGCATGATCGAGAGCTCGCTGATCGCGTACTTCTGGACAGGGTCATAGCCCATGAACTCATCGAGCATCGACACGAGCATATCGACAAGCTGTGCAGGCGGGGTCTGGGCGGCTTTGGCCTTGTTGTAGTCGTCAACGATCTGGACCGCACGGACCATCAGTTCGTCGCTCGTATCGATCACACCGCGCTCGAGCAGATCCGATGCGGATTCGATCTCGCCCTGCGCGAGCTGCACGAGCGAATCAATCGCGTCACTCTCTGGGAGCTGCTCGTGGGCTCTGGCCGCGAAATCTTGGGCCTCTTCAAATCGTTTCTCGAAGACAAGCCTGCGGAGCAGCAAGACCCACGCGTCCTCGTTCTTTGGATCAAGCTCGAGCGCCTGGGCGATCGCGGCCTCGAAGGCCTCGGGTGAAACATAGAGCGCCGCGTACTGTGCGTAGACCAACTTGGATTCGGCCTCGTCGAGCCCGTAGTCGGCGCCGCTGCCGGCGAGCTGATCACCGATGTCCTTGAGCCCGGACTTGGTGTGCAGCGACGCGAGCGCCACGAGTTGGTTGGCGTTCATTGAGTCTTGATCGCGGAGATCCGCAAGCAGTGATTCGATCTGACGCCCGTCACGCTGGGTGATGTACACATTGACCAGCGCGAGCCCCGCGTTGATGGCTTGTGTTTGCGTATCGGCTCCTTGGTAGATGCTGGTGTAGATCGATCCCGCGGTATCAAAGTCATTGATACTCTCGAATCGACGAGCGATCGCGAACATCGCGCTGTGGTCGTAGGCGTATCGGTCAGCAAACTCGACCAGGTATCGCTGGGCCTGGTCATCCTCGTTGATCGAGTAGCTCAGATCGATGGCCTTGAGCATGTACTGCTGCCCGCCAGAGCCCGTGATCAATCGTGATAAGTCGATGTATTCTTTGATCGCGCCCGGGATATCTGGGGCGAACCTGTCGCTCTCGCTAAGCCCCGGGTCCGGTCGCATCTCAAGGATCTGCGCATTGAGCACGCGGGCCTGCACATTCTTGACCTCGCTGGCGGCGACGCCACGCACGATATCGATCGCTCGCTGCCTCATGGCCTTCGTTGGCTTCTCGGCGTTGACGAGCGACTCGGCCTGCGCCAAACGCAAACGGGACGGGAGCGTTTGCTCGGCGGTCATCGTCTTGGCCACGATCTCGTCGATCACCGCATCGACCGCCTCTGGATCCTTACGCAGCGCGTTGGACTCAGCAATGGTGTAGAGCAGCTCGATATTCTCTGGGTGCTGTGCTCGGAGGGCCTCGAAGGCGCCCCGCGCACGCTCATCCTCGACAATGTCAAGGAACCGGGCATGGGCGAGCCCCCAAAGATAAGGATCACTATCGCCCGCCCGCTGATTGCCCTCTTCGATGATCGCGAGCCCCAGCTCGACATCATCTGTGCCGGCATATTCGTTGAGCGCGTACTGCATCGTGCCTTCGGGTGTGGAGAGTGCCATCGAGCGTGCGTCGATACCCGCCCCCTGTGCAACCCCGAGGGCGTAGCGCTGATCGACCTCGAGCATCTCACGCATAATCTGCGGCTCCGGATTCATCGCCATGCCCTGGGCGAGTGTGCGCTTGGCATCCTCGGGCTGATCGATGGCCATAAAGAGCGTCGCGACCTGAGCCGCGAAAAGGGCCTGGGTCTCGCTGGGCATCTCCCCGAAGATCTGCTGGTAGATCGTGAGCACCTGCTGAATCTTGGCACGCTCGATCGCGTTGCTCCGAGCCAGCGAGGCGTACGAACGCAGCCAGAGCGCCGTGGCAATGGAGCTCCGGGGATTGATCGCGACGAGCCCATCGACATACTTGACCCCCTCAAGCAGGCGTCCTGATTCGATATAGGCGTTGACGATCTCCGTGTATGGCTCGATCCAGTTGACGCTGCGCAATGGGTTGTCGCGGTCCTCCAACGAACCATTCGCCAGCGCACTGGCATTGAGCCACTCCTCGACGGCGAGGTTCAAGCGCCCCTGGCGAGCGTGCACCTTCCCCATATAGAGATGAAAGGTCGGATCGACCGAGTAGGTCTTGACGGCTTCTTTAAGCTCTGCCCGTGCCTCGACCACCTTGTCCTCGTCAATCAAGTCGAGTGCACCGGCGACTTGTATCCATGCCGAGGCCCGGAAATCAAGCTTGATGTCTGCGAGATGTGCGAGCAACCGTGCCGCTGCTTCCTTGTTGCCTTGCTCGCGTTGGGCCATCAGCTGGTACCCAACCACATCGCCAACCTCGAAGCCCTCATCATCGCTCGTGCCCAGATCGGCGAGCTGCTCGTAGTCGCCCTTCCAATAGAGCCGACGGGCAGCCCAGGTCATCGAGATCGGGTCCTTGTTGAGCCGCGCCGACGCCAAACGGACCGCCAGCGAGAGATCCGCCCTGCGTGTCCGATTGAAGACCAGATCGATGAATCGCACCGTATCGGGCGCAAGAAAATCAGGCTCGGCGGACCACTCGGCGGTGTCTGGATCGAGCCCGATGATCGAGGCAAGCTCGAGCGCCGCTTCGGCGTCGCTGGCGCCTTGGCGGGAATCATCGAACCAAAAATATACAAGCCGGGTTGACACAGCGTCGTCACCAGCGCTGATCCGGGTGCGCAGGAACTCCAGGGCCTGCTGGCCCTGCTCGTTGCTCAACTGCCACTGGGTGTAGTTAAAAAGGTCTCCGAAGCTCGCGTCATCGAAGGCGACCAAAGCCGGGAAGAGCTCCCCGAGCACCGGGTCCTGTTCATCGAGGGCCCGACGCGCGGAGATTTCTTCACGGAGCACTTCGAGCGATGAGTCATTGAGCTTGGTCCGGATGCGTTCGCCCAGGGCGACCGCCTCGATGTACATCCCCGCGGTGTTGAACAGGGGCAAGAGCTCCTTGGATGCTTCGAGATCTTCGGGGAAGACCTTGAGATAGGAGCGGTAGCCCGCGATCGATACGCGGAGATGCCCGCCGTCGCTCGCCTGGTAGTGGAGATGCGAGCGGGCGTAGGGCAGGTAATACTTTGGGTCCGGATTCCCAGATCGCAGGTAGCGTCCGAGGTTGTCGACCACACCGATATGATCTTCTTCCTCGAGCGCGGCGATCCCCTTGCTGAGCATGGAATCGATCTTCCGGTTTGACTGCCACGGGCGGACCACGAAGTAGCCGAAGGCCAGGATCAGGATGATGCTCACGAACGATCCAAGAAGAATCATTCGACGGAATGTGCGTGGTTTGAGTGCCATGTCGGCCTTTCGGGAGTGGACTCAGCGGCGTGTAAGTGCGGAGAAAATCATGACGACGGTCTTCCAGATAATATAGACATCAAGGAAGATGGTCGCCTTTTCGACATACTCAATGTCATATCGGATCCATTCCTGAAAATCCGCACCGTCCGAGCGGGTCCGGCGGATCTGCCAGAGCCCGGTGACGCCCGGACGCACGCTCAATCGAGCCTCTCGCCATCCGGGGCAGTACTGATTCTCAGAAAACGGGCTCGGACGCGGGCCCACAACGGACATATGCCCCATGAGCACATTCCAGAACTGGGGGAGCTCATCGAGCTGAAGCTTGCGGAGCACGCCCCCGACCTTGGTGATCCGCGGGTCTTTCTCCATGAAAAACTGCGGGCCGTCGGCCATATTCTGTGATTGCAGCTCCGCCTTCATCTCCTCGGCGTTGCGATACATCGTGCGAAACTTGAGACAGCCAAAGACCTTGCCGTTGGTTGATTCGCGATCGTGCGTAAAAGTGATCGGCGAGCGGTCCTCGATCCAGATCGCGATGATGATAAACGGGTACAAAGGGAGCGTGATCGCCAGCGCAATGAACGCAAAGACGATATCGAATGCCCGCTTGGTGAAGCTCGATGTATAGGTCGCGGCTTCCTCAATCCGACGCTCCGGGCGGTCCTGGACGGCCTCGATGTCTTTCCAATCGACCTCTTCGGTATCAGGACGCATGCTCGGGTCGTCCCAGAGCACGGCCGGCCCCACCGCGGACTTGCCGCTCGGGATCGCTCGCCCGGCTCCGATCCAGATCGGGCCCGAGAGTGATTGAGGATCGGTTTCCATCGCCTCGATATCGCCCCAGCTTTCACGCCCGATGCGCTTGACACGCGAGATCGTCGAGAGCGGGTGCTTCCATGCCTGAGCTAGATCGCGCACAAAGCCTGCGCACTGCAGGTCGGACCGGCTCGAGTACACCCGCCCCTTGGCGCGGGTGCCGGCGATCAGGTCACGGGGCACGATGGTCCGCAGCTTGATCCACGGCGACTCGCTGGGATCGACACTCGCCCAGTCGAGCGCCAGATCCGGATTGGTGGTGAGCCCGACGCGTGATTGGCGCTGGCCCTTATCCGCGTCGTACTCTCTTCTGAATCGGAGAAAATGCCCGTCCGGGCGAGCATCAACGATCTCGCGATACTCGAGCCCGCTCCGCTCGGCGAGCCGAATCATCAACAGATCCGGATTCATCCAAGACATGATCTCGATCAGCTCGGCCAATGGCATAATCACCAGATGTGCTTGGTCTACAAGCAGGTAGAGCTCAGCGTGAGGATCGATCTGGATGCCGGGCGATCCGGTCGGGACGACCTGGATCCCGCGCGATTTCCAGTATCGCGCATGGATCTGCTCCGGAGTCAATCCCCAGATCGTGTGGACATCAGCATCGACCTTTGACGAGATCATGGCTTCACGCTCTTCTCTCGGGCCGTATCCGCGGTCGCCTGCTGCTTGTTTTCCTTTGATTTGAACAACGCCCCGGCAACCGGCCCGCCCCACTGGGGCACATTCTTGGACATCGCGTCCTGCTGGCGAGACATCTGGCGCGAGAAGTGCACCGACATGCTGCTCGATGATTGACGCAGTTCCTGGATCAACGCGCGGTTAAAGATCGTCGCAGCGATGTTCCCGCCCATCGAGACAAGCTGATCGATCGCCTTCTTCACCAGCGCTTTATGTTGCCCGCGTCCAACGACGAGGATCACGCCGTCGGCTTGCGGGGTGACGAAGGCCGCCTCAACGCTGCCCAAAATTGGTCCGGTATCGATCAGCACCGTGTCATACTCTTCGCGGATGTGCGCGAGCAGCCCGGTGATTGATCTCGGCGAGAGCTTGCTGACCCGATCATCATCTCCATACCCCGCGGGCAGGATGCTCAGCCCTGGGAACTCGGTGGCGCAGACCAGCTCGTCGAGCTGGTCGGGAGAATCGAGGGCATCGGCCAGGCTCATCGAGTCCGGGTAGCCGAAGTGCAGGCTCAGCCCGCGCCCGATGAAGTCGAGATCGACGAGCAGGGTCTTGTCGCCGCTCTCTGCGAACGACAGCCCGAGCGCGATGATCAAGCTGGTCTTGCCATCCTGCGGGGCGGGGCTGGTCACGCCGTATACACGAGAGTCACCTTCCTCGTTCTTGATCTGGAGCTGCGATCGGATCTGGTGGACGGCGAAGGCCGACGCCGCCGCGAGCTCATTGTCTGAGAGCGAGCTCCCAAGATCCGGGAGCATCCCGATGATGCCCGAATCTGCCCCAGCAAGAATCCCATCGTCAGAATACTGCACACGATGGCTAAAGAACCCGAATGCAAGAATCGCCACCGCGGGGATCGCCCCGACACCAACAAAGCCCGCGGCGGCCATCTTGATCCGGGGATCGGATGTCGGCTGCGAAGCCCGCACAGGGTTGGCGACGATGCTGATCTTCCCCGAGATCGAGCCTATATCCTCAACAAGCGACTCGGTGTTGATCTGATCGAGCCGACGACTGACTTCGGCGATCGACGCCTGGATGTCCGCGCGATCCTCACGCAGCGTCTCCATATCCATGGCCGCTCTGTAGAGGTCATCGGACTCTTCCTTGGCCAGTTCCATCTCTC
>CAXBLA010000028.1:0-41858 GCA_963976625.1 uncultured bacterium | reverse complement strand
GCTTGCGAAGACGACAAGCCGTGGCACCCAACAGCCAGCCCGACAGACCCACTCACGACCAAGGACGACCCATGCCACAGGCAACCGCCCAAAGAAACGAGCACTCGCCCATGACCACCGCCCCCACCACCCAAACCAAAACCGATCCAAACTCACCGGGCGTCATGATCAGCGAATCCACCACCCCCGCACCCACCGCCAAGACCGCCGCCGAGCTCCCCAAAGAGACCCTCCTCAAGTGGCTCTACGACATGCAGCTCATCCGTGAGTTCGAGAACCGAACCATGCAGGCCTACCAGCAAGCCAAGATCGGCGGGTTCTGCCACATCTACACCGGGCAAGAGGCCGTCGCCGTCGGCACCATCGGCTGCACCAACTCAGACGACCCCGTCATCACCGCCTACCGCGACCACGGGCACGCCCTCGCTCGCGGCATGACCCCCAACGCATGCATGGCCGAGATGTTCGGCAAGACCACCGGGTGCGCCAAGGGCAAGGGCGGGTCCATGCACATGTTCGATCGACCCAACTGGCTCTTCGGCGGCCACGGCATCGTCTCCGCACAAACCCCCATGGGCGCCGGCTTCGCCTTCTCCGAGAAATACCAGCTCGAGGTCATGGGCATCGGCAAGAAGAAAGTCACCCTCTGCTACATGGGCGACGGCGCACTCGACCAGGGCTGCTTCCACGAGGCACAGAACCTCGCCTCCCTCTGGGACCTGCCCGTCATCTACATCCTCGAAAACAACGGCTACTCCATGGGCACCGCCATCAACCGCCACACCGCCAACCACGAGAACCTCATCGACCGCGCCAAGGGCTACGGCATCAAAGCCGCCAAGATCGACGGACTCGACATCATGAACATCTACAACGAGTTCAAGCCCATCGTCGACGAATGCCGCGAGACCTCCCGCCCCGCCTTCATCGACCTCAAGACCTACCGCTACCAAGGGCACTCGATGTCCGACCCCCAGAAGTACCGCACCAAGGACGAGGTCGACCAATACAAAGACCGCGACTCGATCGCCAAGCTCTGCTCCGACCTGATGAACATGGGCCACATCGACGAGGACGGCTGGAAAGCCATGCGCAAAGACATCAGCACGACCGTCCGCGCCGCCGTGGATCACGCCGAGACCGCCCCCATCCCCGAAGCCCACGAGCTCTACGCCGATGTCTACGCCAACCCCGAAAAGAACCTGTCCCCCACCGCCACCTACATCCACGCCGCCAAGAACCCGTTGATGTAAAGGAGCCGGAATCATGAACTACTTCGGAGCGTACTGCATCTGGTTCATCGCAGCGTTGATTGGGTTTGCCTACCTCATCGCACTCGGAGCCGCGATCATCGAGGGAGCCCGTCGATTGCTCATACAACATGAAAACAACCGCTGCCGCCTCTGCAACTGCCTGCGATGGTAAACAGCCAAACAAACCCTGATAGAAAGCTGCACCCATGAACGGCGGCTACGACCTCCCCAACTTCGTCCTCATCTTCGCAGGTGCCATCTGCCTCGGAGCACTACCCGTCGTCCTCATCGCCAAGTACATGCTCACCAAAAAAGTACAACGACCAGATTGGAAAGACCGTAACACCCAAGACGACCCATGAACAACTCCATCGGCCCCGTCATCCTCCTCGCCGTCGCCTTCGCCTTCACCCTCGCCGTCCGCGTCGCCATCCTGATCCTCCTGCGATCAGGCGAAACAACCAGAACACCCCACACCAAAGGCCCCAAGCCCACGGTGATCCCAAGCAAGCTCTTTGAGACCCCAACCGAACCCCACAACCACACCGAATAATGCTCAATGTCAGACAAACCATCCATCTGGAAAGTAAACGATTGGGAAGCCCTCGCCCAGTGGGCCCGGTCGCGGTGGATCGCCATCGTTGTGTGGTTCGTCTCGCTGCTGCTCATCCAGATTCCCGCCCAACTCACCATACCCAAGACAGACATGCCCGATGAGTCCGTACCGCTCCCGTTTCTTTTCGCCATGCTTTTCTTCGCCGTTGGATTCTTCGTGCTCCTCGGATTCGGACTCCCAGTCATGCAAGCACTGATACGCTGTACCGGGCTTCGTAAACAATAAAGACAAAGCCATCCGCCATATTGGCCGCCATATTGGAACATCACCCATGACCACCATGCCCACCTCAGACCAAATCGACAACATGATCGAAACCGACATCCACCCCGCCGTGGATAACCCCCAGCTCCCCGTCTTCCTCCCCGAAGACCAGCTCCCATCCCGCGAGGGCACCCGCATCATCCAGTTCCGCGAGGCCCTCCGCGAAGCGATGAGCGAAGAGATGCGCAAGGACCAACGCGTCTTCCTGCTCGGCGAAGAGGTCGCCGAATACAACGGCGCGTACAAAATCTCACAGGGCATGCTCGACGAGTTCGGGCCCAAGCGCATCATCGACACCCCCATCTCCGAGAACGGCTTCGCCGGCATGGCCATCGCCGCCGCCATGACGGGCTTGCGTCCGATCGTCGAGTTCATGAGCTGGTCGTTCTCCTTCGTCGCCGCCGACCCCATCCTCAACAACGCCCCCAAGATGCTCTACATGTCGGGCGGCCAGTTCGGCTGCCCCATCGTCTTCCGAGGCAACGACGGCGCGGGCGGGCAGCTCGCCTCCACCCACTCCTGGTGCGTCGAAGCCCTCTACGCCAATGTCCCCGGGCTCAAGATGGCCATCCCCTCGAACCCCTACGACGCCAAAGGGCTCCTCAAAACCGCCATCAACGATCCCGACCCGGTCTTCTTCATGGAGTCCGAACGCATGCTCGGCGACAAAGCCCATGTCCCCGATCCAGAAACCGAAGCCGAGCTCTACATCCCCTTCGGGCGTGCCCGCGTCGCCCGCGAAGGCGACGCCATCACCCTGGTGAGCTTCGGTCGCCCCGTCAACTTCTGCCTCGACGCTGCGAAAGTGCTGGCCGAAGAAGGCATCGAAGTCGAGATCCTCGACATGCGCACCATCCGCCCCCTCGACATCGAATCGATTATCGAAAGCGTCCAGAAGACCAACAAGGTCCTCGTGGTCGACCAATCCTGGCCCTTCGCGTCGATTGCATCGGAGGTCGTCACCCAGATCTGCGAACGCTGCTTCGACTGGCTCGACATGGCCCCCGCCCGCCTCAACACCGCCGATGTCCCGACCCCCTACGCCAAGGGCCTCGAATACGATTACCTCCCCAACCCCGAACGCATCGCAGATGCCGTCCGAGGCATGCTCGGATGAAGTTCAAGAGCTGGTTCCAACCCGTCGAGCCCGACCCAAGACCACCACGAATCGTGCTGGCCGAGGCCGTGCGCCAGTTCGCTTCGGGCACCATCTCCAACGATGACCTCGAGAACCGAACCACAACGCTCAGCGCCTCCGATAGTGCCATCGATGCGATAGACGACCTCACCTGGTTCTACTACGACGATTTTTACGAGCACAAACTCCGTGGGCGTCATCGCCTGAGCAAAGTACAGCGACAGATGTTCGCCCGGTGCGTGCTGTTCCTTCGTTCTGACCTGGAGTACGAGTACCCCCGCAACGCGAGATCATGCTGGGTGAATCCTCGCTCAGAGTGTTCTTGGATACGATCACTATTCAGATCCTTGTTCCGCCTCACCCTGGATGCCGCGACCCCAAGCGAGCGACCCGAACTTATCGACGACCGCATCTGGCCATTCAAAAGCCGAAGCGATTATAATGAAGCCCTCAGGCACCCGGTGTACCTCACCGGCGCTGCATAAGCCCTGTTCGGATCATCAACGCTGTCACCGCGAAACTGTTTTAGGATAATCCATGTCATACGATCTCGTCATCTTGGAGCCAGTGCCGAACATGACAGTCGGCTACATCGAAGATGGCTATGAACGGATGGTGGATCGAGGACAGGCTTACCCATTCGGAAAACCAACACAAGCTTTACGAAACTGTGCCGAAGAAATATGGAAGCATTTCCCCCCATTTTCAGAACTCAATGAAGCCGAAATAGAGGATTCAGTATGGGCCGGCGACATTTCACCTGAGGATGGCCATCTAGAAGTGACACTTCGGCTAAGCGTGGAGCAACCGGTCATCGATAAAATCGTTTCAATCGCCCACGACAATGGGCTCGCAGTCTTTGATCTCCCGCTCAATGATTTTCACCCTATGAAATCGAATGGATAAAACTGTTACACATTTAGATCCGTTATTATGGACTGCTAGACTTGATCTTCACAAAGGATAACTGACCATGGCCATCAACATCACCATGCCCCGCCTGTCTGACACCATGGAACAAGGCACCGTCGTCAAATGGCATGTCAACGCCGGCGACACCGTCGCCGCGGGCGATGTCATCGCCGACATCGAGACCGACAAAGCCACCATGGAGCTCGAATCCTTCGACGACGGCACCGTCGCCTCCATCGCCATCCAAGAAGGCCAACCCATCAATGTCGGCGAGACCATCGTCGTCCTCGCCGAGGAAGGCGAGAGCACCGAAGACGCCATCGCGTCAGCCGGCGCTTCGTCCGGTGCTTCTGGATCAGCAACCGCCCAAGACGGCGGGTCAGACTCAGCAGCTGCTTCGTCGAGCAACACCGCCGTTGCCGAACCACCCGCGACCGACAGCACCAACAACACAGACACCAACGCCGCCGGCGAGCGCATCTTCGTCTCCCCCCTCGCCCGCAAAATCGCCGACGAGAACAACATCAACCTCGCCACCATCACCGGCACAGGCCCCTCAGGACGCATCACCAAGAAGGATGTCGAGGGTGCCATGAACAACCAGAACACTGGCGGTGCGACCGCAGCACCCGCCGCCCAACCAGCGGCCCAGGCCCAGACATCCGCACCGACACCATCCCCCATGCCCATGCCCGCAGTCGGCGCGACGCTCGAATCCAAGACCGTCCCCCTCAACACCATGCGCACCGTCATCGCCAAGCGCCTCGTCGAATCAAAGACCACCATCCCCCACTACCAGGTCACCGTCAGCGCCCGCATGGACGCGCTCAACGCCCTGCGAGCAGAACTCAACGAGCAGCTCGCCCCCCAAGGCGTCAAGCTCTCCGTCAACGACTTCCTCGTCAGGGCCTGCGCCATCGCGATGCACCAGCACCCGTTTGTGAACTCCTCTTGGGTAGACCAAGGCCCCAGCATCCAGCTCCACGCCCATGTCAACATCGGGGTCGCCGTCTCCCTCCCCGAAGAATCCGGAGGCGGGCTCGTCGTCGCATCGATCAACAACGCCGACCAAACCGGGCTCCGCCAGATCTCCGCAGAGACCAAACGCCTCGCCCGCAAGGCCCGCGACAAGGGGCTCGCCCCCGCCGAACTCAGCGGCTCAACCTTCACCATCTCCAACCTGGGCATGTTCGGGGTCGACCACTTCACCGCCATCGTCAACCCACCCAACGCCGCGATCCTCGCCGTGGGCCGCGCCATCGACAAGCCGTTCATCGAAGAAAACGAAGCCGGCGAGCCCGAGCTCGTCATCGGCTCCGAGATGTCCATGACCATGTCCTCGGACCACCGCATCATCGACGGCGCCATGGCCGCGGCGTATCTGAACACCGTCAAAGACCTGCTCGAATCCCCCGCCTCCCTGCTCGTCTAAGCCCCATAACGACGGCGTACCCCCCAACCCGAATAAACTTTCCATGGGACTGGTTCTGCCAGTCCCATGTTTGCATCCATACCATCTGATATGTCCAATCCCCCCGGCCATCACGAATCTGACAACCAGCCGCAGTTCTTGATCGGTCCCCATCTGTCCAACCCAGAACCATCGGACCCCTCCACACTCCTCGACGAGGCCCGCGACCGCGTCCACTCCGAGGACGCCCAGAACAAAGAGTCCGTCAAGCTCGCCCGCCGACTCTTCATCGCGATGATCCTGATCACCGTCCTCGGCGTCGTCTTCTACATCGTCCTCCCAACCTTCGGCGTCAAGTTCTCCCCCGTCATCCCCATCCTCAGCTTCGTCGCCATCTTCGCCGGAGCGGTCCTCACCGCCCTCGAAGAACAACGCGAACTCAACGCCAAAGCCGACCGCTACAACGACAGCGAGAGCGACGACCAATCCTGCCAATCCGACGGCTGCCCCACCGGCATGTGCGCCGGCCCCCGCCCCCTCCAGATGTTCCGAGACCCACCCCGCAAGCGCAACCACCCGCCCAAAGACTAAGCGTCGGCTCCTGCTATCAAATGCAGTTCACGCCCAACCAGTGCTTCACCACACATCCGGCTCCTTGAGCCCGGTATTGGTCAGCAGACGCACCAGATTCACAATCAGCATCAGCCCAAAGAGCACACTCAAAAACGCACAGATCCCCGCCCCGCCATAGAAGAACAGCGCCGAGCTGGCCATGTTCGATCCACCGCGGACGCCCACATCAGACCCATGGTCCTTGACCGCCTCGTACATCCCCCCGCCGATCATCAGCATCCACCGCCCCAGCCCCACCAGCGCGACAATAAACAACCCCAGCCCGATCACCAGCGTGAGCTGCTGCGAGCGCGTCTCGCACTTCATCAAAATCGCATCTTTGAGCAACGCCGCTTCCATATCAACCCTCCCCTATATCACACAAACGAGTACACACAAACTACAACACACCCACCAGTATCCGGATGATCCAGATCACCACCACCAGAAAAACAACCACCGCCAGCGCCGCCAGCGTCCGGTCCGTCCGAGCCGCCCGCTTGACCCGCACCCGCTCCTCGTGCGACTTGGGGTCCCGGTACGCCACCATCTCCACCCGCACCCGGAACTGCGTCACAAAACCGCACTCCGGGCAGGTCACCGCCCGATGATCCGACATCGGCACCCCATCGAGCGGATACTTGCACACCACGCACACGCCCGGCTTCGCCGCCCGATACGCCGCAACAATCTCATCCTCCGGCGTGCGCTCCATCGTGTCTCCCCCGCAAACAGGCAGACGCCTTACCCCCGCTCGGCCCGCTTGCGCTTGAGCTCCGCGTCGATAAACGCATCGAGCTCCCCGCGATCGAGCACATTGGTCGGGTTGGCTTCCACATTCGTCCGGTGATCCTTCACGCGGTTGTCATAGAGCACATAGCTGCGGATCTGCGCGCCCCACCCGCGATGCTCGATCTTCCCGCCCGCCGCTTCCGTAATATCCGCCGCCCGCTGATCTTCAGCAATCTGCTCGAGCTTGGCCGTCAGGATCTCCATCGCTTGCCTGCGGTTCTGCTGCTGCTCGCGGTGCGTTGAAGCAAGGATCATGATCCCCGTCGGCTTATGGATCAGCCGGACCGCCGACGCGACCTTGTTCACATTCTGACCGCCCGGGCCCGAAGACCGTGCAAAGCAGCTGATCTCCAGATCGCCGTCCGGGATATCCAGCTCGGTCTCTTCGAGCTCGGGGATCACATCCACCGTCGCAAAGCTCGTCTGGCGCTTGCCCTGCGCATTGAACGGCGACACCCGCGCCAAGCGATGCGTCCCACGCTCGCACCCCAGATACCCAAACGCGTACGCGCCCTTGACATGCAGCGTCACCGAATCGAGCCCGACCTCCGACCCAAACGACTTCTCGACCTCCTCGACCTTCCAGCCCTGGTTCTCGAAGTAGTACAGGTACATCCGGAAGAGCATCTCGCACCAATCGTTGGCCTCCGTCCCGCCGTCGCCGGCCGAGATCGTGAAGAAGCAATCCTTGGTATCGTGCTTGCCCGAGAGCAACGACTGCGTCTCGATCTTGCCCATCCGGTTCGACAGATTGAACAACTGCCCGTCGGCCTCGACCAACAGCTCGTTGTCGTCCTCCTCGCGGCTCATCTCATAGGCAAGCTTGGCGTCCTCGAACTCCTCATAGACCGCCTTGATCGGGTCGGTCTGCGCCTTGATCAGCTTGAGCTCCGCGATGACCGTGTTGGCCTGCTCCTGGTCATTCCAGAAGTCGCCCTCGCCCATCATCCCCTCGAGTTCACCGAGTCGGCTTCGTTTGTTTTCATAGTCAAAGAGACTCACGGATGGTTAAAATCCGCGCCTCTAACTCGCTGATCACATTGTGATGCGCTTCAAAGTTCATGTCTGGTCCTCGCTCAACGCCCCTGGCGCTCGCCGCCGGGCTGATATTGGTCGGTACTCTAGCATCCGATCGCCCGCTTGGCCCGTACAATACACCAATGTTGAGCCCCGAAACCTCCGCCACCCTGCCGACCAACAGCCCCCTCACACCCGAGGCCTACCGCGAGATCTCCTCACTCGCCCTCTTCGTCGCCATCATCGGCCTCCTCGCCGTGATCATGCTCGCGCTCGTCATCACGACCAAACGCGCCCAGCGCCGAAAAGCCAACGCCCCCAAGCCCGGCCCCACCACCCACACCGACGCATGGACCGAATCCGGCAAACGCTTCGACCCCTCGATCACCGAGATCGATCCCAGCGACGACGAATAAGCACACATACAAAAATCAGCGAAACCCTTACGGCAGCGACTCCACCCAGTCCTTGGCCCGCGCGTGCCCGAGTTGCTGCGCTTTATTCGCCCACTCGATCGCCTGCTCGCGCTCGCCCGCACGCTCAAGCCACAACGCGACATCAAACGCCAGCTGCCCGTCCTGCGGATGCAGCGACGCCACATCCATCATGCGGCTGGCCGCATCCCCGGGTCGACCCACCAGCCCATAACACTCCGCCAGCAGCCGTGCTGTGTCCGGCTCACCCAGCTGCTCCTCGGGCAGCGACGCGAGCAGGTTGAGCGCCTCCTCCCCCTTGCCCATCCGCTTGAGCACCTTGGCCTGCTGCAAGATCAAGCCCGCCTCACGCGGGCTCAGGTCGATCGCCTTCTGGATCTGCTCGAGCGCGATATGCAGCTTGTTCTCCCGCAGCGCAATGTCCGAACGCATCGCATAGATCGTCGAGCGATCCGGAGCAAGCTTGCCCGCGATCGCCAGGTTCATCTTCGCATCGACCAACCGATTCGCCTTCATCTGCACGGCCGCCAGATAGATCGGCATGTCCGGGTTCTTCGGGTCGAGCCTCATCGCCGACATGTAGTGCATCTCCGCCAGCTCCGTCCGCCCGAGCATCTGCGCCAGTGTACCGGCCGTGAACTCCATCATGCTGCTGCTTGGCCCGATCTCGATCCCGCTGACATACTGGGCGTACGCCGGCTCGTTTTTCTTCTGAACCATGTACAGATCACCGAGCGCCAGATGGATCTCCTGATCCCCCGGGAACTGTCGAGCCGCATGCTCAAGCACGGTCGTCGCCTGCTCGTACTCCTGATTCCGCACATACACCTGCACCGCCCCCAAGATCTCCTCGATCGACTCCGTCGGCGCGATCCCATCGAGCCCACCCGTACCAAGCCCACCAGATCCCTGCTCAACCGGAACCTCCTGCCCATCGCCCGGCACAACTGACCCGGTACTCAGCGTCCACACCGCATACCCCGCCACACCCGCCGCCAGCAGCGCACCGATGCCTAGCAGCACCCCCCCCGCCTTGCCGCTACCCGCCCGTACTGTGTAATGCCGACTGAGATTCTTCGTGTTTGCCATCTTTGATTCTTCTCCCATACACACACGATATCGTCCACGCGTACACTTATTGCTCAACGAAACACACGATATATGCCCGCCAGCCGACCCCCCGTTGATCGCAGGCCGCACCAAGGACGCCCCATGCCCACCAACGCCCCCCAAGAACCCATGAGCAAGTCCTACACCCCCAGCGACCACGAAGCCCGCATCTGGCAGAAATGGATGGACTCGGGCGCTTTCCACGCCGATCCCGCCCGCGTCCTCGCCGGCCACGCCCAGCCCTACACCATCCTGATCCCCCCACCGAATGTCACCGCCGCCCTGCACCTCGGGCACGCGCTCAACAACTCCATCCAGGACATCCTCATCCGCGCCCACCGCATGAAGGGCTTTGAGACCCTCTGGATGCCCGGCACCGACCACGCCGGCATCGCCACCCAGACCATGGTCGACCGCAAGCTCAAAGAAGCCGGCGAGCCCGGAATCGCCGACTACAAAAAGATGGAACTCAACGGCGAGCCGGGCCGGGAACAGTTCCTCAAGCTCGTCCACGAGTTCAAAGACGAGTACGAAACCCGCATCACCGACCAGCTCATGAAGATGGGCTGCTCGTGCGACTGGGACCGCCAGCGTTTCACCATGGACGACATCTGCGCCCGGGCCGTCCGCGAAGCCTTCTTCCAACTCTTCAAAGACGGGCTCATCTATCGCGGCAAGCGCCTGGTCAACTGGGACCCCGTCACCCAAACAGCACTCGCCGACGACGAAGTCGAGATGGAAGACATCGAGGGCTTCTTCTGGTACATGAAGTACCCGATCGTCGACGACAACGACGAACCCACCGGCGAGTTCGTCACCGTCGCCACCACACGCCCCGAGACCTTCCTGGGCGACACGGGCGTGGCCGTCAACCCCAAAGACCCAAACCACGCCCAGCACATCGGCAAGCGCGTCAAGCTCCCCTTCGTCGGGCGCATCATCCCGATCATCGGCGATGACTATGTCGTTATGGCCGACCCCAACAGCTCCGACACCAAAGCCCAGTTCGCCTCGGGCTACCTCAAGGTCACGCCCGCCCACGATCCCAACGACTGGATGATCGGGCAGCGCCACGATCTGGAAGTCATCAACATCATGGCCCCCGATGCGTCCATCTCCGACGCCCACGGCTGGGAAGACATCGGCGACGCGACCCAGTTCGTCGGGCTCTCCCGCGAGGACGCCCGCATCGCCATCGAGAACGCCTTCCGCGACGCGAACCTGCTCGAAGCCAAGAAGCCCTACAACCACAGCGTCGGGCACTCCTACCGCTCACACGCCGCGATCGAGCCGTACTTGAGCGACCAGTGGTACTGCAAAGTCTCCGACGACAAACTCCGAGGCAACGCCCAACGCGCCCTCACCCCCGAGCAGCGCACCGAGGGCTCGATCAAGGACTGGCCCGAATCACGCCCCAAGATGGTCGCCGAAGATTCAACCGACGGCTCCATGTCCTTCTTCCCCGCCCGCTACGCCAAAACCTACGAAACCTGGCACGACAACCTCCGCGACTGGTGCATCAGCCGCCAGCTCTGGTGGGGGCATCGGATCCCAGTGTGGTCACGATCAGGAGTTGCCTCATTTGGAGAAGAAGATGCCTTCGCAAACTGGCTCACCGATCGGACAATCGACGGAACGGTCGATGTGTATCGCCGTGAGGATCATGAGGTAGATATCGAACTACGCAGAACTGGCCAAAATTTAGATGATCTCTTTATTTGCTTACGGCATGAACCAAGCAAACGAGAACTGAAAATTCTGAGCGATGCCGGCTTCACCCAAGACCCCGATGTCCTCGACACCTGGTTCTCCTCCGCCCTCTGGCCGCTCTCGACGATGGGCTGGCCCGATGCCAACGCCGCCAAGGACGCCTCGGGCATCGAAGACTTCGAGTCCATGCTCTCCGCCTTCAACCCGACGGCCGTCCTCACCACCGCACGCGAGATCATCACGCTGTGGGTCTCGCGGATGACCATGTTCAACCGCTACTTCCTCGGCGAAAACGAACAACCCGGCAAAGCCCCCTTCAAAGAAGTCTTCATCCACGCGATGATCCAAGACGGCGAAGGCCGAAAGATGTCCAAGTCCCTTGGCAACGGCGTCGACCCGCTCGACATCATCGACTCCCACGGCGCCGACGCCATGCGCTTCACGCTCTGCCAGATGACCACGCAGACCCAAGATGTCCGCATGCCCGTCGAGCTCGACCAAGCCACCGGCAAGAACACCTCGCCCAAGTTCGACCTCGGCCGCAACCTGTGCAACAAGCTCTGGAACGCCGCCAAGTTCGCGATGATGATGCTCGAGAAAACACCAATCGAGCCGGGGCTCCCCATCGACCCCCAAGAGCTCACCCTCATCGATCGCTGGATGCTCTCGCGCGTGGTCGACGCGACCAACAAGATCAACACCGCCCAGCGCAGCTACCTGTTCAAGGACTACGCCGACGCGATTTATGACCTGTTCTGGCGCGACTTCTGCGACTGGTATCTGGAGTCCATCAAGCCCACGATCGAAGGCAACGCCAGCCAAGCCGCCGTGCTGCGTCTGGTGTTCGAGAGCATCCTCCGCCTGATGCACCCGGTGATGCCCTTCATCACCGAGACCCTCAGCGAGCGCTTCGCCGACATCCCGATGCGCGAGATCGCCGGCTTCAACTTCACGCCCACCAAGTCCAGCGACACCCTCTGCCAGTCCGGCTGGCCCGAGCCCGACGACGAGCTGCGTGACGAGGTGGCCGAGGATGCCTACGAGCGGGTGCGTTCGCTCGTCTCGACCATCCGCGAGATCCGCGCCCAGTCGAGCGTCGCCCCCAAGCGCAAGATCGTGCTTCACGCGACGGGCACCCTGGCCGACGATGTCGCCCGCTGGTCGCCGCTCATCGAGACCCTCGCCGGCGTCGAATCCGTCTCGGGCGAATCACCGGACGGACAAGCCGCATCGTTCACATTCGAGGGTTCGGAGTACCAGCTCTCGAACCTCGCCGACGCCCTCGACGAAGGCGCGGAGCGCGAACGGCTCGAAAAAGAACTGGCCGCGATCAACAAATCCATCGGAGGCATCAACGGGCGACTCTCCAACCCCGGCTACACCGACAAGGCCCCGGCTCATCTGGTCCAGCAGACCCGCGACCAACTCGCCGGGCTCGAAAAGGACCGCGACGCGACCAAGTCCGCGCTGGACAAGCTCGGATGAGGCGCCCACTGCGAACGAAGCTGTGCATCTCTACAGGCGCGATCGTTGTGCTTGCGCTCTCGGCTTGTCGCTCGACACCGACGATCGAGCCCCGGCTTGATCACACGCCCAGCGATGGGCAAGCCGTGAGTCTGCAACGCTTCGTCGCCGACCAACAGCCCTGGACCTACCGCGGCGATCGCGGGCGCGCCTACTACACGCCCAACTCGATCATCCGCACCACCTCGACCGATCACAAGATCCTCGATCGCCTGCCGCCCTTCGTCGAGCTCTCGATCCTGCACTATCAGAGCGACCTGGTCCGCCTGCCAAGACCCGCCGAGCCCATCGAGACCTACTTCTTCCAGACGCGCCACCAATGGGAGACGCTCACCCGCTCGCTGATGGGCGAGCGGGCCGATGTCTACCTCTCGATCGAACGCGGCGGCTACTCCGCCAAACACATCGGCGTCTTCTACGACATCGGGCCCAAGGACTCCTTCGTCATCTGCGCCCACGAGGGCTGGCACCAGTACAGCCACTCGACCTTCAAGGACCCGATGCCGGTGTGGCTCGACGAGGGCGTCGCGTGCATGATGGAGGGCTTCCGCTGGGACGAGCAGTTCCCCGATCACCCACGGTTCCTGCCTTGGGCCAACATGGAACGCTTTGATCAACTCCGCAAAGCCTACAACGCGGGTACGCTCATGCCGATCCATTCGCTGCTGTCCCTGCGCCCACAAGACCTGATGGGCGACAACCCCGGTCGCTCGACCACCCGCCCCACCGCGCTCAACTACTACGCGCAGGCCTGGGCGCTGATCCACTTCCTCAACGAATCCGGAGGCGGCCAATACCGCTCCGCCCTCGAAGCGATGCTCCAAGACGCCGCCCATGGCGAGCTGCGTTCCAAGCTCACCGGGGCCGACCTCAAGCAGTTCAATACCCGGCGCACCGGGCCCGCGACCTTGCTCAACTACCTCCCCGAGGGCACCACACTCCGTCAGCTCGACGACGAGTACCAGCGGTTCATCGCCCGGATTGTGCGGGTTGGTGCGCGCAACAAAATCCTGCTCGGGCAATCGCCGATCGCACGCGACTGAATTTGAGTTGCTTTTAGTGCCCTTGCGCGATCGGTTCAGATTCCAGATCCGCCGGCACCCCAAGGTACGGCAGCGTCCGCTCGACAATCCTTCGCACCACCGGCCCCGCGACCCACGAACCATAATGATGGCGCTTGGCGACCCGCTCGGGCCCGATGTCATCGAGCACCACCAGCACCACGATCTCCGGGTTCTGAGCCGGAGCCGCGACGATGAAGCTCGAATGGTGCTGCTTCTCGTAGTAGCCCTTGGTGCCCTTGGGGCGCTTGAGCCCGGGCGGCGGGACCATCGCGATTTGCGAGGTGCCGGATTTGCCGAACATCGAATACTTGGGCTTGGGCATGTCGGGATACTGACGAGCCGCGTTCTTATCCATGCGGCTGGCCACCTCGCTCATCGGCGCGATCGTCCGGTGGGCCGCCTCCGAAGAGAACACCCGCTCGACGAAGATGTCATCGCCCGTCATCCCCGGCTTGTTCTGTTCGCCCGCCGCCGTGAGCCGGACCTGAGGCAGCGTCCCCGCACGCTCGCCCTTTCGAGCAAACACCGAGAACGCCCGCACCATCTGGATCGGTGTGACGGCCACCTCATAGCCCATGCCCACCGAGGTCTGCGTGTACTTGGTCCACCCCTGCTCCGAGGTCACGATCCCGGTCGACTCGCCCCCGAGCCCGATGCCCGTCTGCTCGCCAAAGCCCAGCCCCTTGACCATCGCGCGGAGTTGCTGATGCGTCAGGCGCTCGGTCGCCATGTACATCCCGATGTTCGACGAGTACTTGATCACCGCGTCCCAGTGGTCGAGATCGTCGTAGGTGTACACATCCGTGATGAGCCGCCCATAGTGCGTCCGGATCGATTTCTTCTTGATGTCGAGCACTTCGTCGTCGGGCAAGAGCCCCTTGGTCTTGGCGAGCGTCCACGCAAAAGGCTTGAAGGTCGAGCCCGGCTCGTACACATCCTGCAGGCACCGGTTGTACGCCAACGCCGGCTCGATCGCCCGGTTGGGATCATCGCGCAGCACCTTGTAGCGTGGCTGATCGCCCACCTCGGGCATCGTCGGGCGCACCAGCCCGGACTCGGGGTCCCACCATTCGACGGCTTGTAGATCCGGGACCTCACGCAGCACATCGCACATCGCCAAGATCTCGCCCGTATGCGGGTTGATGACGATCGCCCGCCCGCCCGACGCGTCCGCCTGCTCGACGCCCCACACCAGCTGGTCGTAGACCATCCGTTGGATTTCAAGATCAACACTCAGGCGGACATCCTGCCCCTTGCGGCTCTCGGTCCACGCCCCGCGCTGGACCCAGAGCGCTTGGCCCTTGGCATCACGGACATAGGTCTTCGAGCCGTCCTCGCCGATGAGGCGCTCGTTGAAGAGCTTCTCCGCACCGAGCACACCCGTCCGCCCCGAGCCATCACTCGAGAACCCGAACTTGCCCACGATCGGCCCGACGAGTTCCTCGCCCGTCTGCACCCGCATCGGCGTGTGCTCAAGCGACACGCTCGGCAGCTTGCCCGCCTTCTTGAGCTCACGGATCCGCTGCGTCTGCGCCTGATCAAGCACCGAGCCCATCGGAAGATACCGAGAGAGCATCAGCGTGGGCGTGCTCGATCCCGCGTCGCCCTGCATCATCGCGATGCCCGTGTTGGCTTTGGTAGCAGCCGACGAACCGGAATCGTTCTTGCTCGCGGTGCGGATCTCTTCGTTGCGGACCATCTTGCCGATGAGCCTGGCCGCGATCTGATCCGTCGGCAGGTCGATGATGCCGCTGAGGTTCACGATCACCTTGTCGATGGCCGACGGATCACGCTCCATCGCGGTGTGGAGCCCGACCGGGTCAACAATCACGCGATAGCCCACCCGCGTCGTCGCCAGCACCCGCCCGCGCCGATCCAGCAGATCGCCCCGCACCGATTCGAGCGTCTGCGAGGTCTGGCGCGCCGCGATAAACCCTTGCAGCTCATCGCTGGGCGCGAGCTGCAGCTGCACCACACGCCCCACCACGATCGCCAGCCCGATCAGCGTGCCGATCCGCAGCATCTTGGCGATCAGCGTGCTCCGCCGGTCGCTGGCCGACCGTGTTTCCACGGCTTGCATCAGCGCATCGCGTTCGTTTCGTTCATCGAGCATCGTCGTGGTCGTCCTCTCGCTGCTTGATCGTCCGTGCAGCCAATCCATCAATCCGTATCAGTCCCCGATGAGGATGACCCGCGTGCCGTCATCGAGCACCCACGGCTCTTCGGCCGATTCCTCGACCGGTTCCTCGGGCTGCTCTGGCGCAGGCACCGCGACCGGACGCGTACCAATCGTCACGACCGTCTCGCTTTGAATCTCGGCTGGTGTATCGCCAGCGATCAACTCCGGCTCACTGCTCGATCGGGTCCTGTACTCGAACTGCGCCGGGTGATGGATCGCCGGGTCGTACCCCGGTTGGTCTGCCAGCATCTGTTCACGCTGTGCCAAAAGCATCGCATTGACATGATCGGGCGTGCACGCTTGGGCGATCTGCGCGCGGATCTCGCTGATCTGTTCGCTCAATCGCTGGGTGCGATGGCGAGCCTCGGCCATCTCGTGAGCCGCCTGCAAGCGCGATTGACGCACCGAGAGCAAGCCCACGCCGCTGCTCCCACAGACCAGAATCAGAACCACCAGCTTGATAAACACACTTCACTCCACACGCTAAGGCTTGGCCTAGAACAGTCGTTTGCTTCTTCCTTGCCGTACTTACTTCGTCGGGATCTTGAGCTTCATACCGATCCGAATATCGTTCGCACTCTCAAGCCCATTGAGCTCGGCGATCTCGTCGGCTCTCCGCGAGGTGCCCAGCAATCGCATCGAGATCTCCCCGAGCGTATCACCCGAAGCCACGGTATAGGTCGTGGTCGAGGCGCTGTTTGAGTTCGAGCGGTTTGATCGGTCTGATCGGGTGGTCGTTCGGTTGGCTACGCGAGCGTCCGCCGGGACCTTGAGCTCCATCCCGATCTTGAGGATCGCGTCGGGCCCGAGCACATCGGCATTGAGCGTGTGGATCTCTTTCCACCGCTCGCCGTCGTTGAGCAGGCGGCGGGCGATCTTGATGAGCGAATCGCCCGAGACCACTTTGTACACGCTGTACTTGGGTGTCGGCAGCGGGCGGATGGGCTCGTCGATCTTTGGTTGCGTCTTGTCTTTGTCCTCAGCCGCGGCTTTGGGCAGCTCGACATTCCGCGCGGCGTCGAGCGCCTGCTCGATCAGCGATCGCCCGCCCGTGCCGTCGCTGGGGATCTCGACAGGCCGATGCGCGATCTGCTCGTTGCCCTCGGGCGTGTTGCCGATGGCTGAGTTGATCCCCTGCTTCTCGCGTGAGCCCAGCTGCGTGATCGGCGCGTTGGTCGTCGTCGCTTCGGGCTGCTGCACATCCAGGATCATGTTGTTGGCTTGTGAGAAATGATCGCTCACGAGCACGCCGACGACGAGCACGAGAACGAATCCGATAATGAGCGCGAGCTTGCTTTCTCTGGTCACGATCGCTTCCTTGCGTCAAGAGTCAATGGGCCAACAGATCAATCCCCGGCAATAGGAATCAACGCTCAGGAGTCAGTCCTTGACCCGTCGCGCCCCCAAGTGTCTGAATCTATCCGCCCGCGTCTCCACGGATCGAACGGCATACCCGCAGCTTGGCCGACCGGGCCCGCGGGTTGGACCTGATCTCGGCATCGCTGCCCGTGACCACGCCCTTGGTGATTGTGCGGATCATCCCGCTTTTCGTCCACTCCCCGAACGCCCGCTTCACCGGGCGGTCTTCGAGCGAATGAAACGCGATGATCCCGACCCTCGCGTCCGACCCGATCCAGCTTGCTTCGCCCTTGCGCTGTTTGCGGAGCGCGATGCCCATGACGCGGAGCAAAGCCTCAAGGCTGCCCAACTCGTCATTGACCGCGATCCGCAACGCCTGGAAGGTCTTGGTTGCGGGATTGATCGAACCGCGTGGTCCGCGGCTCGCTGAACGCACAATCTCAGCGAGCCGATCAGTAGTCATGATCGGTTCAACCGCCCGAGCCTCAACAAGTTTTGAAGCGATCCGGCGGGCCGATTTTTCTTCACCGTATCGCCAGATGATGTCGGCTAACTCCCGCTCAGGGAGCGTATTGACCAGTTCGCCGGCCGTGATCGGGGTCGACTGGTCCAAACGCATATCGAGCGGCCCAGAAAATCGAAAACTTAATCCACGCTCCGGGTCGTCCACCTGCGTGCTGGCAAACCCCAGATCCGCCAACACCATGTCCGCACGCAGCCCGAGTTCTTTGAGTTTGGTGGGCAGATCCGCGAAGTTCCCCCGGATCGCGTGCACCTTGGCAGAATCCGGATCATCGGAGCATAAAGCCTTGGCCACATTGACCTTGGCCCGATCGAGGTTCCCCTGATCGAGATCGTTGAGCACCACGGTGCCCGTCGGGCCCAGACGCTGGGCGATCATCGCCGCGTGCCCACCCAAACCGGCGGTGCAATCCACCAGAATCTCGCCGACCTGCGGGTCGAGCAGCTCGACGACCTCGCTGGGGAGCACCGGGATGTGGTTCAGATCGTGGGTCATGGACAGAGGATAGACCGCCACGATCTCCCTATCCTCACCCGTGCCCGATCCAGCCCACAACCAATCCCCTCACCAGCCAGACCGACAGCCGGGCCAACTGCCAGACAGCCCGGAGACTGCTGCCCAAGGCCCGACGAGCACCGTCATCACCAGCGCCAACACGGCGTCCGATGTCCCCCAGATCATCTACGGGCTCTCGATCCGAGGCGTGCGGGCCCATGTGCTCGAATCTGCCGATCGCCATACCGATCGTTACCTGATCGTCCTCGACGACCCCACCCCCATCCGGCTCAAGATCGCCCAAGACTCGCTGGCCAGCATCTGGGACGCGATCTTGGACGAGTACCCCCGAGCCGTGACACTCAACGGGCACTGCTACTTCTGCCAGTACGATGTCACCACCCTCGCCCGCCCCACCACCTGCCCCGAGTGCGGGAACAACCTCGACAGCCACCAAGCCCGCCGAGCCATGCGCGACGGCAAGGGGCGAATCGGGCGCGGACTGGGTCAAAAACCCTTGTGAGATCGAACGCCATTAAGTTGATTCAGGGCAATCAAGCACCCACGGAGCAATGACCATCAAATCAACCTTGAGTATGGGGTGGAATTCCAAGCCAGCACCTGGAGGCGGCCCCGACTTGTTCGTAATCGTGATGGAATCATCATTGATCTGATAGGTGACTGTAAAGAACCCATAAAGATCAAGAGCAACTGAATCTTCATCAAATCTTCCACGCATGTGGTAGATCATCCAATACAAATGCCCGCCCTGCTCTGGCCCAAGATGAACCACTTCGCTGGGCCGCGACGGATTGATGCCTAGCAGCCGAAACCACCGGCGAACATCACTCGATGGAAACACCTCTTGCTGAGCCCCGAGGTTCTCACAGTTCTCGCAGCTGCAGCCGGCGTATGGGTGAGGAAAAGGCTTGTCATGAGCCAGCTTTGTCGAATCAACATCAACGCGGATGATCGCGTCATCCACCTTTAAAGCTAACCACGGGTCACCGACCATCCATGACGCGGGAAACGGCGGCTCTTGAAGCTCACCCCATGTCGGATGAACCCCCATCCGTTGTCCGGTCTTCGTGATTTCAATCAGCGCATCGTCGCACGCGGAGCAGGTCGCCAATACGGTAAACGGGACACCATCAAGCGGATGCCCATCGCCGATCTCTTTGCCCAGTTGAGACTCGATCGAGTACGCCGTGAGCATGTCAGCAGAAACCCAAGTTGGATCGGTCTCGCACATACTGCCCTTCCCTCTCACCCGAATCGGTCGGTTGCCACTGCTTGACCCTCTTCGACGGGTGCCCTGCTTCTGACCCGACCAACGGGAGGGCAAAGCAGGTCTTCGCCATGCACAAAATGCCCGTTCCTGCTTCACCCTGCCGGGCCCAAGCAGGGCACCGAGAGTATACCGGAGCTTCGACTGCAATCTCGTGTTTCGCGGGCGCTCTTTGCTTGACTGATCTTGTTTTGTTAGGTATACATACGGTATGCCGACCGTCTTTCTTGATCTCAACTCCTTCTTCGCCTCCGTCGAGCAGCAGCTCGTGCCCGAACTGCGTGGGCACCCAATCGGGATTATCCCAAACGACTGTGATTCAACATGTTGCATCGCCGCCAGCTATGAAGCTAAGCACTTCGGGGTCAAAACCGGGTGCGGCGTGCGCGAGGCCCACGAGAAGTGCCCCGGGATCATCCTCGTCGCGTCGCGCCCCGACGAGTACATCAAGATGCACCACAAGATCCTCGAAGCCGTGGACACGATTTATCCTGTGGAGGGGGTGTACTCGATCGACGAGATGTCGTTCCGGCTCACCGGGCCTGACCGGGACATTGACCACGCCCGCGAGCTGGCGATGCAGATGAAAAGTGCCATCCGCGAGATCGCCGGGCAGTACCTGCGCTGCTCGATCGGGATCGCGCCCAACCGGGTGCTGGCCAAGACCGCGTCGAACATGATGAAGCCCGACGGGCTGGTGGTCATTGAGCAGTGCGAGCTGCCCCTGCGTCTGCACGGACTCGAACTGACCGACTTCCCGGGAATCGCCGACGGGATCGAGGCGCGCCTGCATCGCTATGGCATCCGCACCGTCGCCCAGCTGTGCCGGGCGTCGCGCCCGACCCTGCGCAAAGCCTGGGGCAGCGTGCTCGGCGAGACCTGGTGGCACTGGCTCCGCGGCGACGAGACCCCCATCCCCAAGACCCGACGACAAAGCTGCGGGCACCAGCACATCCTGCCGCCCGATCTGCGCCACAAGGAGCAAGCCCGGGCTGTGGCGATCCGATTGCTGCACAAAGCCGCGGCCCGGATGCGATGGGAGAAATATTGGTGCACCAAGCTCACCCTCGATCTCAAGCCGCCCGAACGCCCTTCGGTGCACTTGGATGTCAAGCTCGAGCCCTGCCAAGACACCGTGCGCCTGCTCTGGCACCTCGCCCAGCTCTGGGATCGCCAGCCCTTCGAGTTCATCTTCTGCGTGGGCGTGACGCTCGGGGGGTTGGTCAAGGACGGCACCATCGAAGAGCCGCTCTTCGAGCTCGATCGAAAGCGCACGCGCCTGGCGCACACCATGGACACGATCAACCGCAAGCAGGGCCACGCCTCGATCTACTACGGCTCCATGCACGGCGTCACGGACTCGGCCCCACGGCGCATCCCCTTCGCCAATGTGCCGGATCTGGATTTGCCGGACATTGCGTAGGCGTGTACTGCCGATTCAATCAGTCGTTCCCAGGCCAGGCATCGTTGAGGAAGTGGCCGTCCTTGTGGAAGACCTCGCCGTCGGCGGCGATCGAGCCGCCCGGTCCGTCCTTGGTCGGGCGCAGGTCGCAGACCATGTCCCAGTGCAGGGCCGATTCGTTGAACGAGCCCGACTCCGGGTAGCCCATGCCGCAGGCGGCGTGGAAGGTGCCGCCGATCTTTTCGTCGAAGAGTGTGTTCTTGGAGAACTCCTTGATGGAATAGTTCGTCCCGATCGCGATCTCGCCCATGGTGCGTGCGCCCGCGTCCTGATCGAGCATCGCGAAGAGGAACTCTTCGTTCTTGGTCGCGCTGGCGTTGACGACCTTGTTGTCCTTGAACTCCAGGCGCACGCCCTCGACCTCGCGCCCGTTGTACACCGCGGGGAAGGTGTAGTTCACATGCCCGTCGGCGCCCTGGGGGCCGCAGAAGACCTCGCCATCGGGGAAGTTCTCGCCGCCCGAGCAGTTGACCCAGATGGACTTCTGCTGATCGATGTTCACGCGCAGATCGGTGCCGTCGTGCCCGTTGCGCCCCTCTCTAGGCGGCGCTTTGAAGTGCAGCTCGTCCTTGGTCTGCAGGAAATCACACACGAGCTGCTGGCGGGCGTGGATCTGCTCCCAGGCCGCGACCGGGTCGGGCAGGTGCAAGAGCCCGGCTTCGAACACGAACTTTTCATATTGAGCCAGCGACATCTCCGCGTCCTGAGCCGATGAGATCGTCGGGTACATGGTCCCGCACCAGCGCATCTCGCCCTTGGCGGCCCGGTTGAGCGTGCGGTTCATCCGCGGGGCGTGGGCCAATCGCTGGCGGGCGACCTTCTTGGGATCGACGCGCGAGAGCGACTTGGTGTTCACATCCGCCCAGAGCCCGATGCTCACATCGATGGTATCGACGGCGAACATCTCGATGGGGCTGAGATAATCGAGCTGCTCATCGCTGGCGTGCTCGAGGAATGTATCGTTGAGGGTGCTGCTGCGCATCGACCAGAAGGGGTGCCCGCCGGCCTTGAGGACCGCCTCGAAGACCGCTTCGATCATGGGCATGGCCACGGGGTCGGCACCGATAGAGACCAGATCCCCCTTCTTGACCTTGGTCGAGTATCTCACAAGCACATCGGCGAGTTTATCAAGGCGTTGATCACGCATCATCGGCTCCAATCGGGCATCATCATTTGGAAGTCGGCTTTTCTTCGGTCGCTGCGCATACAAATGCAAACACCGAGCGATCACAGCCGTACAGTTGGGACCAGACTATACCCCCCCGGGGCAAAATCACCCAGTTTTTGAATCTCAACGGAGCCCATATCCATGAAACGCACGACCCAGATCCTCACCACGACCACGCTGGTCCTCGTCGCGATCATTGTCACCATGATCGCCTCGCCCGCCGGCGCCTACAAGGCCCCCAAGATCGCCTCCGATGACATCGGGTTCGTGGATGTGTTCAACCTGATCGACAAGGCCCTGCTCACCGAAGAAACCACCGCCGCCCGCGATACCTTTGATGTAGAGACCAACGCCCGGATGGCCTCGCTGGAAGGGCAGCTGGCCGAAATCACTTCCCAGCTCCAGTCCATGCAGCAGACCGACCCCAACGCACAGGCCGTCTTCCAGCAGTACCAAGGGATCCAGGAGCAGCTCAACACCATGGCCCGCCAGGCAAGCGACCAGTATCAGGTCCTGATCGCCCGCCAGATCGCCGAGGCCTACACCGCGATCTACGCCGCGGCCAACGAGATCGCGGCCCAGGAAGGGCTCACCTTCGTCTTCGCCACCCGCGCCGATGGCGAGCTCATCCAGACCGACAACATCACCGGGATCACCCAAGAAATCCTCGCCCGCCCGCTCGTCACCCCACCAGCAAGCGTGGACATCACCGAACTCGTCCGGATCAAGCTCGGCTACCCCGAGAAGGCACCCGAACCGGTCGTTGAGCCAGCACCCGAGACCGGAGCCGAGGCTGCCCCAGCACCAGAAGCCGTGCCAACGACCGAGCCCGTGACCGAGTTCACCGAAGAGCCCGCCAAGCAGAGCGACTAATCGGCTCATTGCCCGACTCATCGGATAAGTTCAGATAGAAAAAACGCCTCGGATCAGCCCGAGGCGTTTTTATGCGCATTGATTCCGATCAGATCAGTAAATCAGCCTTCCATCACCGGCTGCAAAATCTCAATCATCGGCCCAATATGCTTCTCGTAGTTTCTCCAGCGTTCCTTCGAGCTGGTATAGATCGGCTGGCGGATCTGCGTCGCACTCGCGGTGTGCACCGTCTTCTTGCTCTTGTGGAAGTCCATCGACGCCTGATTGAATGGCAGCCCCACATGATCGAGCATCGCGCGGATCGATTCTTCGGGGTTCGCCGTGGTCTGCTCGTACACCGCGTCGTGCATGACGACCCCGAGCTTGTCGGTGACATGCTCGATCACCTTGGTGTACGCGAGGAACTGCTTGGCGGTGTGCTCCATGCTCGGCGCGTACTGCATGTTGGGCCCGAAGCGCTGGAAGAAGATCGACAGGCAAGTATCGATCGGGTTGCGCTTGCAGTGGATGATCTTGGCTCCGGGCAGGATCTTGTTGATCAGCCCCGCGTAGTAGAAGTTCTCGGGCATCTTGTCGCACACACGGATCGTTGAGCGATCCGGGAACTTGGAGCTGAGCATATCGAGATACGCCTGCCCCGCCTTGTTCACATACGCCTCGTTGAATGATTCGAGCGGTCGCTGGCGGGCCATCAGCCCCATCTGCTGGCTCTCGCCCACGCCGTTGGCACTCGGGTGCGAGGCAATAATCTGCTCGGTCAGCGTCGTGCCCGAGCGGGGCATCCCGACGATGAACACCGCGCGCGATCCATCGATCTCCGATTCGGGGATCTGCGCGAACTTCTCGGGGTCCCAGAGCTCGGTGTACTTCTCGACCTCGAGGTGCGAGGCCTCCTTGTCCATCGCGTTGCCCTTCTTGAAGCAATCGAAGGCCTCGTCGTACTCCTTGAGTGAATCGAGCAGGTGCCCGAGCACAAAGAGCAGGTCCTGGCGGGCAATCCGGGGGAGCCCCTGGGTCTCGAGCCCCTTGCGCATCGCATCGACGCCCTCGCTGTGTTTTTTGAGCTCTCGGCACAGGTTGCCGTAGATCGCCAGCAGCGACGCGTCGGGCACCACCTTGAGGGCCGCGAGCACGATCTCGTAGGCTCGCTCGGACTGCCCGTGCGACTGCAGGAGCCGAGCCTTGCACATCACCGCCCGCGGATGGTGCGGCGAGAGCTTCATCGCCTTATCCGCCAGCTCGTGAGACTTGCGGATCTCGTCCATACGACGCATGGCCGACGAATAATCACAGAGCAGCTCGACATTCGTCGGGTCGAGCTTGTTGGCGAAAGAAAAGTGGCGGATCGCCTCTTCCCGGAAATCGACCATCATCAGCGCGTGAGCGATCATCCGCAGCACGATCACATCCTTGGGCGATTCCTTGAGCAGCTTCTTGAGCATGTTCACCGCGGGGATGAACTCGCCGGCGTCGATCAGGTTCTTGGAGTTCTGCACCGCCTTGTCGTACGCGGTGACGATGCCACCGCCCATGCCGCCGCCCATGCCCATCCCCCCGCCGTAGTTGGGTCCGGGGGTTGCTCCTGCTCGATTCACCTTGGCCATGCCTGCTCGCTCCGTGCTCGTGTGATCGTCCATCGCTGATCGCGATGGTATGGTGTCTGTAGACGCTCTGCCCCATCATCGGCTCAGCCCCCCTCACGCTCGAAAGCGGTTGAAAACTAGCCGATCCTGCGGCATTCTGGACTATCCTAGACGGTTTGAGCCGCAAAGAGCACACTCCGCCCCCGACACATACCCACTACACATTCCAAGCGTAGAATACAGATACCCAAATAGATACCCAGATCCGCGTCCGAGAACACCCCGGAGCCCCGCTTGAACACCATCTTCGACACAAGACGCTACCTGATCCCGTTCAGGACCGGGCTGCTCCCCCAGATCTTCTGCGACAGCCTGATCATCGGCTCAGGCGTCGCCGGGCTCCGCTCGGCCATCGGGGCGGCCAGCGCTGGGCAAGTCATCGTATGCGCCAAGGAATCGCTCGATCTGACCAACACCGCGTGGGCCCAGGGCGGGATCGCGGCCGTGCTCGAAGCCAACGACTCCGTCGATTCCCATATCCAAGACACCATCACCGCCGGCGCGGGGCTCTGCGACCTGCCAGCCGTCGAGCTGATCTGCCAGCAAGGGCCCGGGCGTATCCGTGAGATCATCGATTGGGGCATGGACTTCGATCGCAACGCCCAAGGCCAGCTCGAAGTCGGACGCGAGGGCGGGCACAGCGCCTCGCGCATCTACCACTCCGGGGGCGACACCACCGGGATCGAGCTCCAACGCACGCTCATCGATAAAGCCGCCACCCACGACAACATCCGCATGTTCGACCACTGCTTTGTGATTGACCTGCTCACCCCGTCCAACGAACCCGGGGCGCCGGTGCTCGGGGCGATCACCTGGCACCCCAAGTACGGCTTGCAAGTGATCTGGTCGCGCACGACGATCCTCGCCATGGGCGGCACGGGGCAGGTCTTCCGCGAGACGAGCAACCCGCGCGTCGCGACCGCCGACGGCGTGGCGATGGCGTACCGCGCCGGGGCCCAGCTGGCGGACATGGAGTTCGTCCAGTTCCACCCGACGGCCCTCTATCTCCCGGGCGCGGCCCGCGCACTGATCTCCGAAGCCGTCCGCGGCGAGGGCGCCCACCTACTCGATCACTCGGGCGACCGGTTCATGCCCGCGATTCACGAGCTCGCCGAGCTGGCCCCGCGCGATGTCGTCGCCCGCGCGATCGTCCGCCAGCTCGCCCTCCAGGGCGGCAAGCATGTCTGGCTCGACTGCCGACACATCGAGCACTTCCCCCAGCGGTTCCCGGGAATCCATCGCACGCTCAGCTCCTTCGGGCTCGATCCCGCCAAGGACCTGATCCCCGTGCACCCCGCGGCTCACTACGCCATCGGGGGCGTGCGGACCGATCTGCACGGGCGCACCAGCGTGCCCAACCTGCTGGCGGTGGGCGAGGTCTCGTGCACCGGGCTCCACGGGGCCAATCGGCTCGCGTCCAACTCGCTGCTTGAGGGCTTGGTCATGGGCGCGATCGCGGGCGAAGAAGCCGCCAAGCGGGCGGATACTTCGCCGGTCACCCCCAGCTCGATCGTCTCGCACATCGAGCACTCGAACCACGCCGAGCTGGACCTCGACGATGTGCGTTCGTCGCTGCGATCGACCATGTGGTTCAACGCGGGGGTCGAGCGGACGCTCACCAAGCTCGACGACGCGTGCGACATGTTCGATTTCTGGGGTCGCTACACGCTCGACAAAATCTTCGAGCTCCCCGAGGGCTGGGAGGTGCAGAACATGCTCACCACCGGCGCGGTGATCGCCCGGGCGGCCCTTGATCGGACACACTCGATCGGCGCCCACACGCTGATCGACTCGCCCGCCGACGAGCTGACCGAAAAACGGGCACAACCCACCCACAGCGTTTGGTCGCGTGGATCGAGCGAGCCGACGCATGTCGGGCAGCTGGCCGACTGGGGTTCGACAATCTCGCAGCCAGTGCCCAAGATCATCGAACCGAACCCGCCCCAAGGCGTATCGAACAACGAATGAGCCTTCGCCGACTCCCTCTATCCCAGCCGATCGCGTCCATCGTCAAGCGAGCGCCCGCGTTGACGCTGTGGTTGTGCGCTTCGATTGGGCTCCTCGGCGGGTGCACCTACGAGCGGGAGATCTCACGCTCCGGCATGCTGATTGGTGTCGAAGGGGCGCAGTTCGCGGGCAAGGCCAAGCATGACACGCGGAATGTACCTGATTTCCTCCGCACCCCCGACGAGGGCATCCGCGTCGAGCACGACGACGGCTCGATCACCCTCTACACCAAGTCCATGCGCCAGCTGATGACCCAGATCACCATCGCGATCCAGAACGGCGAGCGCGAGCTCTTCGTCGATCAGATCCTCTCGACCAAAACCAAGGAAGAGTTCATCGAGCGCGGGCTCGACCCGGGGATGGCCTTCGACGAGCTCGTCACCCGCCAGCGCGATATCTTCCGCCTGTTCTACTTCATGCCCATGGGCGAGTACACCCCCGGCGTGTTCCTCAAGGGCATCGGACGCAACGAGTTTCGGCTCAAAATCTCGCGAGCCAACAACCAGTCGCTCCGCTGGACCGGGATCGACGCGTCCTTCGAGAAGACCAACTACCGCCTGCTCTGGTTCGTCCGTTGAACGGTTGTCCCCGTTCGAACACGGATAAAAGCCAATGCTCACCCTACCATTGGGCATGAGCACCACCACCCCAAGCCAGACAAGCCAGACGCCGCCGACCCAACCCATCCTCTGTCCCAAGCCCTCGCTGCGTGAGATCACCGACCTCGACGCCGACACGCTGTGCAAGCGGATGCTCGTCGGGCTCGAGCACTTTGACCCGCGCGTCGTCGAACTCGATAACGAGCAGGTCTCGCAGGCATGGCTCCAAGACGCCGGCGTGGGCACCTGGCCCATCCGCGTGCTCATCGGGCATCTGGCCGATGCCGAGCTCGTCTTGGCCCATCGCATCCGCCGAATCATCGCCGAAGAAAACCCAACACTCAACCTCTGGGACGAGCACGCCTTCATCGACGGCGGACTCTACGGCTGCACAGAAAACTCCAACCTCCTCCCCCCCATGGGCGGCGACCTGGCCATGATCCACACCACCCGCTCGTGGCTTGTCGCGATGCTTATGCAACTGACCGAAACACAATGGAACCGCCAGGGGCTCCACCCGACCTCGGGCCCGATCAGCGCCCGCAAGATCGCCAACTACCACTGCTGGCATCTTGAGCACCACGCCAACATCCTCAACGCCAAGATCGAAAAGCTCTTGGGCCCCATCCCCGAGAGCACCGGCTGCTGCGGCGGCGGGGGCAACTCGGGCGGCTGCGGCTGTGAAAGCACTGCTGAACAAAGCGACAGCGCTCCACAGGGTGGATGCTGTCAGAACAAGTAATACTTCAAGAGCTCACTTCAGCGCAATCGCAACACTCACACGCTCGCCGGATCGAAGAACCCTGCGATCGGCTTGGTTAATGCTGCGTAGGCATCAGGATGCGCCCCCGGCCCACGATCGAAGGTCGGCACCTTCTTGATGGCCGTCGCCCGGGCGTCGAGCCCGATTTCTCGCGCGACCTTGGCCGCGGCTTTCTTGGGATCGGCGACCAGGTCGGTATAGTCCACCGAAACGATGTTCGCGCCGATCTCGTCGCTGCCCAGTGTGTCCGCCCAGTGATCCATCAGGCGGTTGCAATCGCCCACAAAGCCCGCGGCGTTGAGCAAATCGCCCGCGTACGGGTGGTTCCCCACCATCGCATCGCAGTAGGTCGCGACGGTCGATTCCATCGGATCGCGTCGGCACATCACAATGTTGATGCCCGGCAAGAACGCGCTGGCCGCCCCGGCGAGCGGGATGTTGAGCGGGTGCGTGTCGAGCCCACGCTTGGTGGTTTCTCTGAGCAGGGGCGAGGTCTGGGTGGTGTACGCATTCGATGCGTCTTTGAGCTGGCCGCCCCGGATCTTCGATGGCTCGAAGGGCACCGGACGCAGCACGCCTTGCTTAGCCCCAAGGTGCTGGATGCATGTGAACGACAGCGTTTCGAGCGGGCCCATCACCGTCACATCATCGAGCTGCCCGAGCATCTCGATCAGTTCCTTCGTCCCCGAGTGCGGAGCACCGAGCACGAGCACATAACGCTCGCCCGACTGCTCGGGCTTGGTCATCTTGGCCATCGTCTCGCTGGTCCAATCATGGATCAGTTTGGTGGTCATCATGGTGTGGGCGCGCGGGTCGTGCTGACCGCGACGCAGGTTGGCGGCTCGGCGGTAGGAATGGAAGGCCGCGTCATGCTCTCCGATCCGATCGTTGGCATCGCCGATCGCGCGGAGCAGGTCGCCCAGATCCATCGCGCCCAATCCGGATGCGTTTGATTGTGTTTCGAGCTCGCCGATGAGCTCTTTGAGGGCCTTCGTGTCGGCTTCCTGGGCATCAAGCAAAATCTTGGCCTTGGTCATCACCAGCGGCAGCTCGTCGAGCTTGTCCTTCATGCCCTGTGCGATCGTCGCGAGGGCTTCCTTCTGCTCGCCCTTGTACGCTTGGAGCTCGGCCTTGGCCGCCACGGCGTCGCCGCGGTCTGGGTCCCACTTGAGCGCCAGCTCCACGGCCTCCTCCGCGGCTTTCACCTCGTCGATCGCCAGCGACGATCGGCAGATCTGCACGCTCAGACGGATCAGCTGATCCACGATCCGCGGGCGGGCCGGGTTCTCGGCTTCGCTGTCTTGCCTGAGTGCGTGCTCGGTCAACTGAGCCGCCTTGATCAGATCGCTGAGCGCCTGGGGGTGCACGCCCATCTTGGCGAGCACGAAGCCGTGGAGCGCCAAGAACGGGATGCCCTCAGGAAAATGGTGGCGGAGCTTGCCCGCCCGCTTGGACGCCTCGAAGACATCGCCCATCCGGAACAGATGGTGCGCCTCATTGAAGACGGTCTCGGGGCTGGGTTGGTTCTGCTGGGCGGGCGTCTGCTGCATGGTGCTCTTACCTATCACAAAGGGTCTGGTTTCCAACTCTATCCTATTCATCCAAAGCGCGGAGATCAGGACTCATCGAGCCCATCTGGTGGCCAATCTCAGAGAAGGTCTCCGAGCGCCTCAATCAGCGGCTCGATGTGCTCTTTGTACCGTTCATGCCGCTTGGTCGAGCAGCTATACATCGGCTGGCGGACCTGATCGTTGCTCAGCGTCGTCGCCACACGCCCCGAGTCCTGAAACCTCAGGCAGGCCGGGTCGAACTCGAGCCCGACGAAATCGAGCAGGTCGCGGGTGCGCTGCTCCTGATCGAGGACCATCTGCTCGTAGTTGTTCTCCATCATCGCCATCTGGATCGGGTCGCTGGCGAGCAGATCCCGGTAGTGCCCCACGATCGTGCGGTACCGCCGGTAGTAGTGCCCGCAGCTGGCCAGATCAAAGCTGTACCAGTGCGCCGGGCTCAGCCGCTGAAAATAGCACGACAAACATGTATCGCGCGGATCGCGGGTGCAGTGGATAATCCGCGCATCGGGGAAGGCGGCCGCGATCATGCCCAGGAAATGAAAGTTCAGCGGGGCCTTATCAACCACGACCTCGATCGAGTCATCATTCGCCAGCGACTTGATCTCATCGCGATACCGCTTAGCCGCTTTGGCCAGCGCCCCGGGCGCGTACTGATCGGGCGTCGTCGCGTACCGATTCTCCGAATCCTGAGCCAGCTCCGTAAACAGCTCGTTGATCAGCCCGAGCTCCCCGGCCCCGTACGCCTTGGGGTGGCAATCGAGGATCTGCTCCGTCAGCGTCGTCCCCGAGCGGGGCATGCCGACGATAAACACCGGGCGCGGCCCATCCGAACTTGGCTCCGGTCTCTCCAAACCCACAAAGCGATCTGCAGTCCACCGCTCGACGATGGTTTTCGTCTGCTCCGCATGACGCGCTCCGTGATCCGGCGCATCCAACAAGGCATTGCACGCATCAAACGCAGCCATCGCTTCGTCGTAGCGCCCGCACGCATCGAGCAGGTGCCCCATCGCGCTTTGCCCCGAACAGCGCGTCTCGATGGTGGATTGATCGTTTGAGTCAACCTCGCCCAGTTCCGCATTCAGCCATTCGATCGCCTCTTCTTTCCGATCGGTCCGCAGGGCCGCCTGCCCGAACACAGCCGCTAACCCCAGCGTTGATATCCCATTCGTCCTTGCCGCATCAATGCACGCGATGGCCTCGTCGCGCTGCCCGTTGGTCAGCAGCACCCCGGCATACGCCCGGATGGTGCCGGGATGCTCCGGGCGGGCATCGAGTTCCTTCTTGAGCAGTTCGAGCGCTCCGCCCACACGCCCCGAGCGCACAAGCCCATCGCTCAGCTGCGTCAGGATCAAATCCCGGTGGTCCCGGTTGGTGATATGGCGGAGTGCCCGCGTCGCGATCCGGACACCCTCTTCGTTCCGTTGCAGGCGGATCAATACCGCGACATAGAGCCCGACGATGGGCGGGTGGTGCGGGAACCGCTTAAAGAGTTTTTCCGCCCCCAGCAAGGCCGCCCGATACGCGCCGCGCTCATAGAATCCGCGGGCGCTCTTGTATGCGTCTTCGGGGCTCATGGGGGGCATCGTGCGGGTCTCCGGAGCGGGCGCGAGAAGTTCGAGCCCATCGCTCAACAGATCGGCCAACACACGGGATAAGCTTACACCTATGCGACAGATCACACTGATTTCAACCGGCGGCACCATCGAAAAAACCTACGACGAGCACGCCGGCACCCTCTCCAACCGCTCCACCATCGTCCAGGAGATGCTCCGCCTGCTGCGCCTCGAGGACACGCACATCAACACGCTCCAGCTGATGTCCAAGGACTCGCTGGACTTCACCGACGCCGACCGCCGACGCATCGCCGGAGCCGTGGACCTGCTCACGGGCACGCCCGAGGACCCGACCGACTGCTCGGGCATCGTCATCCTCCACGGCACCGACACCCTGTGCGACACCGGCGAGTTCCTCTATAAAGAAATCGAAAACCCCGCCATCCCCATTATCTTGACCGGCGCCATGCGTCCATTCGAGATGAAACGCTCCGACGCGCTCCAGAACCTCAACGAGGCCATCTTCGCCACCGGCTCACTCAAGCCCGGCATCTGGGTCGTCGCCCACGGCAACGCCTTCGCCTTCCCCGGCCCCACCAAAGACCGCGAACGCGGCACATTTGTAAAGCCATCCTAACAACTTTGGGGGCCGGGTGACACGGATTGCCCGCTTCCGGCAAGCCGTGTCTAGTCACAATCAACATAAACCATATACAATACTCTATTGCAATTGACCAATAGGAGTATTCTGTGGAACGACCATCACCCAACCCATTTGCTCGATACGGCACTCAAAGAGCTTTTAACACCAAAGATTCTGAACCTGAATTCTTGCGAATACATCGCCTTGTCGAAAACGGAAAAGAAGGACAAACGGCTGATTTTAAACGAATCCCGTATGCCACGACTAAGCGCGACGATTTTCTGAGCGATGTCTGCTCATTTGCAAACACAACTGGCGGTCTCATATTACTCGGAGTCAAAGAGAACACCGACCCGCCACACACTGCACTTGGCATCGATGAGGACGAGTTAGAAAATAGTCTAAAACGATTAAGTGACTGGGCGAGAAAATATGTACTTCCGACCGCTTCAGTAGTTCATTTTTACAAGCACACTGTTCAGAACGCTACAATTATCGTCATCAGCATACAAAAATCCGTGTCTGGCCCATTGTATTATGAACATCATGGAGGCCATGTAGTAAAAGTCCGCGATGGAGACGGGACGAGACACGCCCGTATTGACGAACTAAGCAAACTGATAAAATCGTCACCGGCAAGTGCTCTGCAACAACAGGCGGCTTTATACGCGGGAGATTTCCGACGGCAGAGTTTTCAACACCGAAGCATTTTCGTGGAGATGTATGGAGACACCGAGATGATCTCTAACATTTCTTATCCCGCCACATCAACAGCGTGGCCTGACCACATTTCGAACAAATGGCATATTGGAATGATTACTGATGCACAGATTATAGATGTGCGTCAAATTCCTGAATCAATGTACCCATGCGACATGGTTCCAATGGCAAACGAAAACACCATTCGAAACTACGGGAGAATACCTGCGAGGTCTATCGCATACTTATTGTTTGAACACAAAGAAGGATCTGGACTCCGAGAGTTTGAACAACTTTCCGATCAAGCATCTCTCCTACTTCGCCAGACAGAATTGGACATTTTATATCAAGTCCCCTCACTGTATGGCATTACAGCCGTAACTCTGCGAGACTGGGTCCACACATTGATCTACTCTGCATTTCAAAGAGGTTCTGGCCAATCACAAATATGCAGCCTAGGAAGCAACCCAGATGACTTGTTCCCCACTGAAAAAGAGCTACAGTCCGGCTCCATCTACAAGAGGTGCAAAAGACTTCTACCTGGCGATATCAGAGTACTTTCTGCAAATCTCTTAGATGAAATAGCCGCCTTTGTGTGACGGCAAGTCAAGCTATTCAACCTCACACATCTCCGCCACCGTCGGGCACGAGCACTGCAGGTTGCGATCACCAAACGGGTTGTTCACGCGTCCGACAGGTGACCAGAACTTGAACCGGCGCAGGTGCTCGGCGGGGTAGGCCGCGACATCGCGGGAGTATGGGTGGGTCCATTGGTCGCCGCTGACGGCTGCGATCGAATGGGGCGCGCCCTTGAGCGGGTTGTCGTCCTTGGGATACTCGCCGGATTCGATCTGGGCGATCTCGGCGCGGATCGTAATCAACGCGTCGCAGAAGCGATCGAGCTCGGCCTTGGACTCGGACTCGGTCGGCTCGATCATCAGCGTGCCGGGGACGGGCCAGCTCATGGTCGGGGCGTGGAACCCGAAGTCGATCAAGCGCTTGGCGATGTCGTCGATCTCGATGCCCGCGCTCTTCTTAAACTGGCGGCAATCAATCACGAACTCATGAGCCACGCGCCCCTTCGACCCGCGGAAGAGCACCGGGTAGTGGTCCTTGAGGCGCTCGACCATGTAGTTGGCGTTGAGGATCGCGTACTGGGAGGCCTTGGTGAGCCCTTGGGGGCCCATCAGGGCGATGTAGGTCCACGAGATCGTCAGGATGCTCGCCGAGCCCTCAGGGGCCGAGCTGACCGGTCCCACGGCGTGCTCGCCGCTGCTGGCGGGGTTGCGCACCGGATGACCGGGCAAGAACGGGGCGAGCTTGTCGTTGGCACCGATCGGTCCAACGCCTGGGCCGCCGCCGCCGTGGGGGATGCAGAAGGTCTTGTGTAGGTTCAGGTGGCAGACATCCGCACCGTAGTCGCCCGGGCGACAGATCCCGACCTGGGCGTTCATGTTCGCCCCGTCGAGGTAGACCAAGCCGCCGAACTCGTGGACAGCGTCGATCATGTCGCGGATGTTGTCGTCGAAGATGCCGCAGGTCGATGGATAAGTAATCATCGCCGCGGCCAGCTCGTTGGTGTGCTTCTCGGCTTTGGCCCGCAGGTCATCGATATCGATCGCGCCCGCCTCGTTGACCTTCACGCCAACGACCTTGAGCCCGGCGACGATCGCCGACGCGGGGTTGGTGCCGTGGGCGCTCTCGGGGATCAGGCACACGGTGCGTTGGGACTGCCCGTGGTGATCGTGGTACGCCTTGATCGTGAGCAACCCGGCGAACTCGCCCTGGCTGCCCGCATTAGGCATCAGCGACACGGCGCTAAACCCGGTGATCTCGGCGAGCCAGCTTTCGAGCTGATCGAAGAGCACCGCGTAGCCCTCCCACTGCTCGCGCGGAGCGAATGGATGCATGTGGGCAAACTCGGGCCAGGAAACCGGCAGCATCTCGCTCGTCGCGTTGAGTTTCATCGTGCATGAGCCCAGCGGGATCATCGAGTGCGCCAGCGAGAGCTCGCGGGACTGGAGCTCGGTGATGTAGCGGAGCATCTCGGTCTCTGAGCGATGCGAGTTGAACACCGGGTGCGTCATGAACGGGGTGTCGCGCTGGAAGGCTTCTGGAATATCAAGTGTCGCACGCTCGGCCATAGCGCTCAGGTCTTCTTGCCCGTCGCCGCCGAAGGATTCGAGCAGATCGTGCAAGAGACCGTGATCGGCGGTCTCGTCCAAGGTGATGCCAACGGTGCCATCACCAAAGTCGCGCAGGTTGATCCTTCGGGCGCGGGCCGCGCCCAGCACCGCGTCGCTGTCGCCGGTGACCTTCACACGCAGGGTGTCGAAGACCAAGTCATCGCTGATCTCGTGCCCGAGCTCGATGATCCCGAGCCGGAGGGTCTTGGTCTGGGCGTGGATGCGTTTGGCGATGTTCTTGAGCCCGTCTGGCCCGTGGTACACGCCGTACATGGAGGCCATCACGGCCAAGAGCACCTGGGCGGTGCAGATATTGCTCGTCGCCCGATCGCGTTTGATGTGCTGCTCGCGGGTCTGGATCGCCAAGCGCAGCGCCGGGTTGCCCTGCGCATCGACCGACACCCCGACCAATCGCCCGGGCATCTTGCGGACATATTCTTCGCGTGTGGACATGAACCCTGCGTGGGGCCCACCAAAGCCCATGGGCACGCCGAAGCGTTGGGCGCACCCGACACAGATGTCAGCGCCCCACTCGCCGGGTGCACGCAGGAGCGTCAGCGCCATGACATCGGCCGCCGCGACGACCATCATCCCGTGCTCGTGAGCGCGGGCCGCCATTGATTCATAGCACTCGACCCGCCCGTCGGTGGTCGGGTACTGCACGAGCACTCCCGCCGCGTTGGGGTCTGCGAGATCGAACGAATCGACCGAGCCGACGACGATCTCGATGCCCATCGATTCGGCGCGAGTCTGCACGACCGCGATCGTCTGCGGGTGGCAGTCCTCAGCGACATAAAACTTCTTCCGCTTGTCGCGACCGATCGAGACGATCATCGCGACCGCTTCGCCCGCGGCCGTGCCCTCATCGAGCAGCGAGGAACTCGCCAGAGGCAGCCCGGTCAGGTCCGAGATCATGGTCTGGAAGTTGAGCAATGCTTCGAGCCGACCTTGGGCAGTCTCGGGCTGGTAGGGCGTGTACTGCGTGTACCAACCGGGGTTCTCCATCACATTGCGGAGAATTACGCCCGGCGTAATCGTCCCGACATACCCCATGCCGATACACGAGCGATAAACCTTGTTCTTCTCGGCGGTCTCGCGCAGTTCGTGCCAGAGGGTGTACTCGGTGCTTGCTTCGGGAAGATCAAGCGTGCCATCGAGCCGAATATCGCTTGGCACCACCTCATCGATCAACGCGTCCATCGAGTTGAGCCCGATCGACTGGAGCATCGCCAGCCCGTCGTGATCGCGTGGGCCGATATGGCGCGTAGGGAAGATCGAATGGGCTTCGAGATCACGCGGGGTGATCGGTGAATACAAAGAATCCGACGATGCGCGTTCTTGGTCCATGGCGTGTGATCTCTGCGATTGGATGATGGTCATTGGCGATTCCTCATAAACGGTGCTTGAGAAACGGTGCTGCGAAACATGGTGTTCACGGGCTGGCGGGATTCGACGCCGCCATCCCCGAAGGGGGATGAAATGATAGCTCCGCACCCCCAGAAACTCGCCCGGGCGAAGTGCGAATCATCATCCAATTCTGCTGTGATTCTTCGGCGGTTCTGGTATGCTCGCTCCTTCAGCTCGCAATCGCCCGGAATGACCTATGCAAATCCCACCCATGCGCCCCACATTCGAGATCGACTTCCCGCTCGTGCCCGAGCAGGCCGTCGATCGCCTGTCCTCGCTCGTTGATGACGCCGACTACCCCGTCGATGGGCGGATCGCCGGGTCGCACCTCATGCTGGTCATCCCACCGAATAGTCGCCACTTCTGGTCGCCATGGCTCCATATCGAAATCCACGAGCTGGCACCCGGCGAATCGAGCAAGATCCAAGGACGCTTCAGCCCCAACCCGAGCGTCTGGACCGGATTCATGCTCTCGTACATCGCGCTGGCGACGCTGATCTTCTTCGCCGCCATGTTCGGGATCGCCCAATGGATGATGGACAAGCCCGCGAGCACGCTGGTGCTGATCCCGGCCTTGCTCGTAATCGCTGGCGTGCTGTACTGGGCATCGCTCATCGGGCAGAAACTCGCCCAAGCACAGATGCACGAACTCTACAACGCATCCATGGGTGCGTTGGGGGCGCTGGCACAATCTGAGCCTCTCTGAAAAAATCTAGCGACGGCGAACCGATCCCCATGCCCCGAGCCCGAGCAGACACATCATCCCCGCGGGCGCTGGCACGATCTGGATCGTGGCAGCGCCAAGCAGCAGCGACTCGGGCGTCGAGTAATAGGACTGCCCAGAATCAATATCGATCGTGCTCAGCGCGTACCGCCCGGCATGAACCAGGCGGACACTGAGCTGATCGCCACCAACCACCCCCTGCTCGAGCGTGATCGTAAAGCTCCCGATCCGGTTGCCGATCTCGGACCCAGCATTGGGCGTCCAGTCCTCGTCGTACCCCCACTGCCCGAACTCGACCATCCCAAAGTTCCCGTCGTTGGTGTAGCCCGAGTTGTAGTTGTATTCGGACCAGGCCGCGTGCTCCCAACCGATATCGGCGACGCCCGCACCTGAAGACTCGAGCGCAAACGAGCCCCAGAGCATGTACTCGTGGACGCTGGGATGGAGCATGTCCCCGATGACATCGATCCTGATGGTGCTCTGCCCCGATGACAAGTCCACGGCTGCAACGGAGCTTTCCAATCGAAGCAGGTACTCCTGCCCAATGGCCGAGCCCCCACTCCCAAGGAATAGCGCCCAAGCGACGCCCGCTGTCCAGACTCTTGTTCGTACAACTCGGTGTTCCATGGGGCGATGCTCCTGATCGAGACCTCTTCCCTCGACACGCTGAGCATACCACAGCCCCCGCCAATTCCAACCCACTGTTTGGTGGGTCTTATCTTGGTGGGTATTGTCGAATCGCCATCACCAAAAACAAAGAACCCCCGATTGGCGAACCAACCGGGGGGCTTTTTTGTATCTCATTGATTGATCTTCGAGAAGATCAGATCATGATTTTGGAGTCCTCGCTGCGATTAGCGGCGACGACGACCAGCTGCGATACCGCCGAGGCCGAGAAGGGCCAGAGCCGAAGGAGCTGGGGTCACTTCGATCGAAGCGCCGTTGAGGCTCAGGGTGCCTGAGTTGCTGTCCATCGAAGCGGTGGTGCGAGCGACTTCGTCAACATCAACGGTCTTGAGTGCGAAGCGGTTGGTGGTGAGGAAGCTGAGATCGAGGGTGCCGGCTGAGCCAGCAGCGATGTCGATCTGGAAGCTACCGATTGAGCCACCGAGCTCTGAACCAGCACCTGGGAGGAAGTCGAAGAGGTCGGTGAGGACCACGAGCTGACCGAAGACGATGGTGCCGTTGTTGCCAGCGCCGTCGTAGCCACCGTTGCCGTTGGCGGTTGACCAAGCAGCGTTGGTCCAGCGGATGTCAGTAATCATGCTGTTGCTGCCGGATGACATGCCGAACTCGCCACCGAGCAGGTGGGTGCCGAAGCTCGAGTCGCCGATCACATCAACGGTGATGGTGACTGCTTCGGTTGCATCAACTGATGCGACGGTGTCCATGGTGAGGCTGAATGTTTCGCCACCAGCGGTTGCTGCGGATGCGATGCCTGCGAGTGCGATAAGAGCGATTGTATTCTTCATCTGTAAGTTCTCCTCGATTTGATTAAGTGAATCGTTTTTTTACTGTTGACCTGTTGTGACGAACGACTTGTTCGTGACCCAACCGAAAAATAACCCCACTTCGAGGAAGGTGCCAGTTGATTTACAAAATCATTCTGCAATTTTCCCCTCGGACGGGGTTTTTTCATCGGATCCAAATGAAAACCCGCCAAACGAGCGCAAAAACGGCACTTCCGGGCCCACGCACCGATAACAAAGACGAGCCTCTTTCTCACAACCTATCCAGAATCCTGCCTGAGATGCCAAAAAACAAAGAACCCCCGATTGGCGAACCAACCGGGGGGCTTTTTTGTATCTCAATGACTGATCTTCAAGAAGACCAGATCATGATCTTGGAGTCCTCGCTGCGATTAGCGGCGACGACGACCAGCTGCGATACCGCCGAGGCCGAGAAGGGCCAGAGCCGAAGGAGCTGGGGTCACTTCGATCGAAGCGCCGTTGAGGCTCAACACGCCATTGCTGCTGTCCATCGAAGCGGTGGTGCGAGCGACTTCGTCAACATCAACGGTCTTGAGTGCGAAGCGGTCGGTGGTGGTGAAATCAAGATCGAGGATGCCGGCTGAACCAGCAGCGATGTCGATCTGGAAGCTACCGATGACGCCGCCGAGCTCTGAGCCTGCCCCTGGGAGGAAGTCAAAGAGGTCGGTGAGGACGACGAGCTGGCCGAAGATGATTGGCAGGTTGTTGCCAGCACCGTCGTAGCCGTCGTTGCCGTTGGCGGTTGACCAAGCAGCGTTCATCCAGCGGATGTCAGTAACCATGCTGTTGCTGCCGGTGGTGAGACCGAACTCGCCGCCGAGCAGGTGAGTACCGAAGCTCGAGTCGCCGATCACATCAACGGTGATGGTTGCGCCGCCGGTTGCATCGACGGTTGCTGGTGCACCCGAGATGCTCAGGCTGAATGTTTCATTGCCAGCGGTTGCTGCAGCAGCGAAACCTGCGATTGCTACGAGAGCAAGTGTATTCTTCATTTCTCTATCTCCTCAGTGATTGATGTCTTCAAACAACATAGCTGAAGACTGTCTAATTGTAAGAACGAAACTCGTTCCTGACCCACAGCGATGATAATCAATCCATGCGCTCGATGCAAGCCCAAATCCCCCTTCGGCTCGCCCTTTTTTCGCCTCTGAGCAGCTGCTCACCGATCAAAACCCGCTTGAGTTGTCCCGAATCGCCATTTCTGAGCCAGTAAAGCGGATCACAGCGTCCGAGAATCTGTAAAATATTACACGAAATCCATGACATTCACTGGATTTTCCGCAATTCTGTCTTTGTTATGGGCCCTTGTTGGCCACAAATGGCACCCACCATTCGATCGTCATCCCTAACGAATGCCGTTCATCGGGGCCGAATGCCTCGGCATGCGCTAATCGCCAGACTCCCTCATCAATCTCTGGAAATACCGTATCCCCCTCAATGTGGGCATCCACGCGTGTACACACGATTAGGTCAACCAGATCAGGGGTCTCCATCGCCTGTTTATACAGGTGCCCGCCGCCGGCGATCCAGATCGGGGTATCCATCCCCGTCTCGCTTTGGGCGTCCGACGCGATCTCGATGCCTTCCTCTATAGAGGACGCCCAGCGGAGCTCCTGGCTCGTTTCTGAGCCTGCTTCCTCATTCGCCGAGCGAGAGAGCACGATATTGAGCCGATCGGGCAAGGGCTTGCCCAACGACTCGTAGGTCTTGCGTCCCATGATCACCGGGCACCCCTTGGTCGAGCGCATAAAATGACGGAGATCCGTCGGCAGCCGCCAAGGCAGATCCCCGTCCACCCCGATCACCCCGTTCTTGGAGCACGCGACGATGATGCCGACCTGGTGGGAAGCGTGAAACGCACGAAAATCAAAAGAGTCGCTCTGGTCCATCCCCAACGATAGACCAACTGCGCCCGCCCCCCCACCGCCGATCAATCCTTGGACTCAGAGTCGGGCTTAGGCTTGGGCCGCATATCAAACAGGACCCAGTCCGAATCCGGGCCTTGAGGCTCATGGAACTGCACACGCCCGTGTTCATCTCGTTGGACCTGGAAAACCACCCGACCCAGCGGAGTCTCAATGGAGCCGTGCTTGGCGCTGAACCTTTTGAAAAAACTTTGCCGAGATTGATCCTCGGGATCGGGTTCGTCGCCACCATCTAGATCGCCGTCCGCTCCGGCGACATACAGAACATATCCGCCGCTTTCAACCTTGTACTGCATCGGATACCCCGGGTTGAACGGGTCATCGGGCACCTTGGGCAGATAGCTGGGCGCGAGTTCCGAGAGCGAGTCTGGTAGCTGCCCGCGCTCCGCCCGATAGGTCTCGATCGCGAGCATTGCCATAAACCCCTCGTGCATCAGCTGCTTCTGGAAGAGCGTGTTGACTGTGTTCGAGATCGCTGGGAGCATGACCCCAACGGGCGAGACGAAATAGCCATCGAGACGGTAGTAATCCATTTCTGTTTGAACATCGAGACCCTGAACCAGATAGATCGATTCTGGGCCCTCTTGGGCGGCTTGCTCGATCAAATCGATGGCTCGGTGGTACTGATCATGCTGTGATTTCCGATTCCCCGCCACAAAGCCCAATGGCTGGCCGAGCGTTTGCCACGCATCCTCGATGGGGAACTCATCTGAGAGGTTGTTAAAAGCAACCAAATCCCGAATGATTTTGTCCCCCGCGGGTGTCATCCGACCATTCCCATGCCCGTCGTCGGTATAGGTTCGCTGGAGCAGATCGTCGAACATCATGCGCTCGCCGCTCAGGTCCAGCCCGATCTCACGCCCCGCGATCGCGTTGATGTGCGCAATCGACACCAACTGCTCCTTGCTCATCGCCCCGGGAAACGCACGCAAATTCCCGCTCAGGCTCTCATAGCCCGAGTTGAGGTTGGCGAACCCCACGAGATTGCTGATCAGGTACTTGCCTTGCATGCACTGGCGCGCGAGACCCGCAAGCGCGATGTAGTCCCGCATTGCACGATCCGTATCCCCCTCCTCGAATGCCCAGCCGGCATCGATCATCAGATGCTTTGCGAACCGGCGCGTCATGCCTAAGTCGGGTAGAAGGACCTTCATCACAAGCCCCTGATCCTTTGGGTCGTGCTCAGGCGGATGCATGATTTCCACCCAGATCCCGGGCTCGATCTCTATCGATTCCATGCCGTCGGTGTAAGGCATCCCGATCACCGGACGACTCGCGGCCTGCCTGACCCGCTCCAACTGAGGCTCAAAGCTCATCACCAACGCCCGGGTCTGCTCATAGTCCGGATGCTCCGGCGTGAGATCATCATGAATAAAGAAATGTTCGATACCGGGGAGAGGGGGATACTCGTAATCAGCATCTTCTTCGAGCCTGGCATAGTTTG
>CAXBLA010000027.1:0-43506 GCA_963976625.1 uncultured bacterium | reverse complement strand
AAACATTCGACGACCAGACCGAATCCGACGGCATCCTCGAAGACCTCGAAGTCTCCCTCGGCTCACTCCGTGAAGAACTCCACATCTTCGCCAAAAAACGAGGAACCATGGTCGGCAACATCACCGTCGTCGACAACGGCGACGAAATCAACTGCAAAAAAATGGGCTCCGGCGGCTACGCAATCCCCTCCATCTGCGAACCAGAAGTCATCCAGTTCAAAGATGTAAAAGCAAAGTTCATCCTCCATGTAGAAAAAGACACCGTCTGGCAACGCTTCAACGAAGACCGATTCTGGGAAAAGCACAACTGCATCCTCACCGAAGGCTCCGGACAACCCACCCGAGGCGTCCGCCGAATGCTCCACAGACTCAACAAAGAGCACAACCTCCCCGTCTACTGCCTCCTCGACTGCGACCCCTGGGGACACTACATCTACTCCGTCATCAAGCAAGGCTCCATCTCCCTCGCATTCGAATCCTCACGCCTCGCCATCCCAGACGCCAAATACCTCGGCATCCGATCCATCGACTTCGAACGCTGCGGCCTCTCCGACGATGTCAAAATCGACCTCAACGACCGCGACATCAAAAGAGCAAAACAGATCGCCGCCTACCCCTGGTTCGAAAAAGACAAGCAGTGGCAAAGAGAGATCAAAAAAATGCTCTCCAACGGCTTCAAAATGGAAGTCGAATCCCTCATCACCAAAGACATCTCCTATGTCACCGAGGAATATGTCCCCGCAAGACTCAAAGCGAAGGACTGGTTGGGGTAATATCCTTCTATGTGGCGTGAAATGCACAATGAAATACAGGGTCCTACACATCATATAAGCCAGATGATGAAGCAAGCTGATGACGCAAATCGTCTTCCAAGCTTCAAATCTGATCGTTACACAATTTTCAGCGACTATAGCGGCCAGCACAAAACTTCAAGATATCAGACTTATTCATTCTTGATTGTAAATAGAAATATTGCTGACACATACCATTATCAAGCAAGGCTTTACCGGCTTGACAACATTAATGACGGAAGGGTAGTCAGTCATAAAAATTTGAGAGACAACAAAAGAATGATAGCCGCAAGGAACATATTGCGACTTGCTAAATTGTACTTGTCTGGCACCTTGGTGACCATCGCCGTAGACAACAAGCTAATTCGTCTGACCAACGGAACTAAAATTGAATTTGCTGAAGGCATGGACCAAGGCATGGTAAAGGCTTGGAATTCCCTTCCCGCGAAAACTGCTGAGCAAACTAGTAGGACGGTTCATTTTGTATCGCTGCTGATTTCTGGTCTTTTACCTGAGGACTCAGAAGTTACTTGGATTACAGACAATGACGAAATTTTGAACTCAAAAAAGCGTAAAACCGCTCTCTACAAAGTATTCAAATCTATAAGCAGTATGTATTTGCATCACAACATGGGCAATCTTTGGCTGGGCGATGCAAATTTGGATAATGATTCGAAAATTATCGAAGACATACTATGTTTGCCGGATCTGGCTGCAGGATCATTCTGCAAATGTCTAAACGAAGGTCTTTTGTTAATTGCAACCAACCCACGCATTCTAATGCCAAAAAAATCAATAAATGAAAAATCGCTCTCAATACTTCATTCATTTTCTAGCCCCACATGGAGCGAAATGACTTCATTTTTTTTCGTTCTAAATAGCGCGACGGATGGCATCGAATCTTATGAATATTTAGTTCCAAATTTACGGGGCTCTACGCCTCCGCTTCGAAATAGTTAGTGTTGATGCCGGGCCCTATACTGGCGGATTCTCCGGCACCTGCATGTTTTCACGCAATAAGGATTATTCTTCAGCATCTGTTTTTTCGTCTAAAAAAACCTTGTTCTTCAGCAATGGATAGGACACAAACCACCCTGCAGCACCAGATAAGATTGCGAAAAAGTATATAGCGAGCTCACCGTCTTCTGGCCAAAATTCCCCGAATAAAAAGATGTCGTCTAAATCAAGACTGCTTGCGCCTAAAGATATGGCCCCTCCGAGTATCCCAAAAATTATTGCGACTCCGGCTGAAACTGCTTTTGCTGAATTTTGCTTCTTCATAGAACGATTATATGATGTACAGCTGCTTGGCACCATACTTACGCCTTGACAAAGTCAAGGTTAAAGCCAGACGCCATGCCGGTGGCGTCTTGGGCACCTGCATGCCTCCCGCACCATGCCGCAATTCAGCCCGATCATTCAGACCCAAATGCTTCGGAAAACTGCTCAACCGCCTCCTCAATCGAAACACAATGGAGCGAAGGCGGCCCGCCACCATGCATATAACCAAATGGATAAGTAACAACCCATAATCGCCCATCTGTGGGATCGCTGTAGAGCGCGGTCCAATCTCCAACTGCAACGAGCTGCAAATAGTGATCCCTCAACCATTGAACTCGCCGTGAAGGCTTGGTGAACTCCATGCGACCGTCGGGCAACTCGACATGGCCGCAGATCTGAGTCTCAGTTGGATCGATCTTCTTTTTCATTCCAGCCTGCTACCCGTATCTTTCCTCTACCTACCCACTCCCCCTAAATCACAACACCCTTCCCACAAGCCCGCCGAACCGCCACAAACTGCCCCGCGTGCATCATATTGTGCGTCGCCACAAGCACCCACACCGCCCCCTTCGTCGGGAACATCGCCTGATACATCGCCGGGGCCGCCTCATCAAGCTCCGCCTCCGTCGTCTGCTCAAGCGCCGCAAAGGTCGCGTCTTGCACCTTGTCTAACAACTCCATATACCCCGCCGTCCCCAAGAAGTGCGACGCATCGTCATCGCCCTGCGTGGACCGATCATACTGAGCCGCAAACCCCTCCGGCAGCACATACGCATTCCCCGCCGACAACTGCTCCACAAACATACACTCGGCCGCAATCAAATGCCCAAGCTGCCACGCCAGATGGTTGCACTCCGGATGCGCCCGCCGCATCAACTCCCCATCCGAAAAATCCCCGGCATAACTCTTCAACACCATCCGACTCGTCATATAAGTAGAACGAAGCACATCAATCGCATTCATAAAACCACTCCCGCACTCAGGTAAAAACAAGACAAAAACCAATCTGTACATCCTAGGCAACCCCTCCGGGCCCCCCGGTGCCCTGCATTACCCCGAAGGGTAAAGCAGGTTCCTCAACAAGTTCAAAGCCCCGGGTGCCACGGGTTGACCGTCCCCGGCAACCCGTGTCTTCAAACCACTCATACAATCCCCTATGACCAAACACAAACGCACCGAGCGCCAAATCATGAAAGAGATCCCCCTCGAACTCCTCCCAACCGAGGAAGACCTCCAACGCGTTGACAAAATGGACCCGTGCGACTGCCCACGCAGATACTGCTGGCACTGGCGATCGCTCTCCCTCGAATGGGACATCCCTGTATCCAGAGGCTGCGATGCCGATCGAGTAAGGATCAACTGGAAGGGAAAACAAATCCCCCGCCCCCACGACACACCCTGCAAACGCCGACACTCAGAAAGCCCCCACGATCACTACGAACCCCGAGACCCCACCTTCATCGAAGACGGCCTCCCCATCGATCGCTGGAACTGCGAATAAAACACCCCCCGGTGCCCTGCTTTACCCCGAAGGGTAAAGCAGGTTCTTCAAAGAGTTTCAAGCTCCGGGTGCCACGGGTTGACCGTCCCCGGCAACCCGTGTCTTCCGTATACTGATGAGTGATCTTTGATCCGACGAAGGGACAACCACCATGGCTGTACGAATCTTTCGCCGAAAGCGAGGCCGCCAGCTCCTCTGGAACGCAGAGCTGAAAATCCTGGACGAAGTGCTCCGCCAAGTCCCCCAATACACACGCGAGACCATCCAAACTCAACTCGAGCAAGTATGCAAAGCTCAACGAATCTGCCAAAACATTGAAATGTCGATGTATTTCTCAAAGAAGCAAGGTGCCAACCTCGACTTTCTAGCCAAGCTCAATACAAACGCGATCGAATACAAACTCGCAAAGGTGCTTTTCCGCCAAACGCCAGACGAAGAGGCCACCACCTGCTCAATCTGGATCGTCAACGGCCACATTTTTATGCTCGAATACAGCCGCCCCATGCCCAAGCTTCGCAAGGCCGATATCGAAATCGAATCCATCGAAATCTTCCCCGAGCCCGGTGCCCTGCTTTACCCCGAAGGGTAAAGCAGGTTCTTCAACACCCCCAACCAAAAATACACCCCCAACAACCACCCCCGTGCGCAAAATCCCCGCGCTCCCCGACTCCCCCCTTGAGCCGCCAATCTTCATCGCGCATAATTCCCCCATGCAGATGAACACAAACACAACCGAGCGCACCCAAACAACCACTCCACCAACCCATCAACTCACCGCCCAACTCACGCGCGACCTATTGGACGGCTCCCTCACCACCCTCGACCTCTGCGACATCCACAACATCTCCCTCCCCAATCTCCTCGCCCTCATCCAATCCCCCGACTTCCAAACCCTCACCGCCGCCATCACCCAAATCAACCAAGCCCGCGTAGGGCTCATCGAGTCCGAGTCCAAACCCGCCGCCCTCGAAACCCTCACCCGAGTCGCCCAGCAACCAACCCCAACCCCCCAGTCCACCGAGACCGCCCGCAAAGCCGCGGCCAAAATCTACCGCGCACCCCAACGCAACACCAAACCAAAATCACCGAACCCCCCCCCGAGCGAGCTTCAAAGCAAGCACCCGCCGCTCCACTCACTCCACAGAGAAGTACGCCCCATTGAGGAAGAATGTAAACCCCTCGCTGTAGCTCGGAGAGATCAGACTCATCTGGCCACTCGAAGTGACAATGAGCCCAGCGTTCCCACTCTCAGTAGCAATAGCAACATGAATGGCCAAAATCTCAGAGCTCGCCGGCCGCATCCCAACAGGCAGCGTCCCCACAACCGACCCGCTCGGGTTGGCAAAATCGTTCCGCATCGCCCCAGACAAATACACCATGTTCCCCACACGCGTGGCATACGGCGTCCGCCCACCACCGAGGCTCGGGCTGAACTGATCCGAAAGCACAATCGTGTGACTCTGATCCTCCGCCAGCCGATCCGCCGTCCGCGCAAACTCACTGAGCCAAGCGTACGGCGTCGGGTTGATCACAATCTCATCCCCGATCGGCGATGAATCCGACAGATCAATCACCCGCAGCCCAAAGTCCTCAAAGTGCTTCATCGAATCACCAAACGGCAACCCCACCTCGACGGTAAACCGCCCCCCTTCATCCGGCATCAAATCCGCAACCGTCGTCCCTGTAAGCACCGTCCGCGCCCCGCCCCCAATCGGATCCCCCAGCAACTCAAACCGCAACGACACCGGCCCCTCCACCGGCTGCCCACCAAGATCCGTCAGCACCCCCTGATAAGTAAAATGATTCAGCGGCACCCCCGCCGGAGCCACCTCGCCCCCAACCAACTCAGCAACAGCCAACTCCGCCCCTGCCTCCGCCCGCTCCATCGGCTCAAACCGAACCACACTGTTGGTCAGCATAAACCCAGCCCCAGCAGACGCCCCGTCACCATGCCCCCCGGCCCCCACTGTGTACGCCAGCATCACTGACCCCACAAAGACCAACCCCGCAACACCCAAACCAATAGCAGACCGAAGCATAGAAAACCCCTTCTCAAAGCCCTATTCCAGGAGAACCAAAGACACCCCCCGAGCATACCAGAATCCATACTTCCCTCAAAGTCCAAACTCCACAATCCAGCCACGCCTATCGTTCGATTGGCCGGCGACTCGGCCTACTCACCCGCCTCAAAGTCTCTGAGAAAGCCCCACATGCCCTCCACCAAAGTCACCTTCACCGGCTCACTCAACCACACCCTCTCCGCGATCATCGACGAGCCCTACACCCCCGAATCGCCCGCCCCCCCCCCGTGTGCATACGCCATGTTCGCCCACTGCTTTACCTGCTCGAAGGATGTCATCGCCGCCAGCCGCATCTCGCGGGCCCTCGCCACGCTCAACATCGCGACCTTCCGCTTCGACTTTACGGGGCTTGGAAAGAGCGACGGCGAGTTCAGCGACACGACCTTTTCGTCGAACATCGCCGACCTCGTCGCCGGTGCAGACTGGATGCGGACCAATCGCAAGGCACCGTGCGTACTCATCGGGCATTCGTTGGGCGGCGCTGCGGTGCTGGCGGCGGCTTCACAGATCCCCGAGTGCAAAGCCATCGCCACCATCGGTGCCCCTGCCGACCCCGAGCATGTGACCCACCTCTTCAGCTCCGCCGCCGCCGACATCGACCGCGACGGCCAAGCCGAGGTCTCGATCGGCGGCCGCCCGTTCACCGTGGGCAAACAACTCCTCGACGACCTGCGCGCCCAGGACCCCGAATCGAGAATCAAATCCCTCAAGCGGGCCTTGCTGATCTTCCACTCCCCCACCGATCAGATCGTGGGCGTCGAGAGCGCCGCCCAGATCTACTCTTGGGCCAAGCACCCCAAGAGCTTCATCGCCATCGACGGCGCCGACCACATGCTGACCAACCCCAGCGACGCCGACTATGTCGCCAACATGCTCAGCGTGTTCGTGGACCGCTACGCCGCCGACTAATCGCCCCTCAAATCCTCCAATCCGTGTTCAGATTCGATAAAACCACCGAATCTGGGTATCTATCCCTCGCGCCCCCCGTACACTTTCACCGGCCGATGGGCCATGTGTACCTGATCTGGAGAGATCACCCCAAATCCCCAATATACCCCAAAGAGGAGAGACCCCATGAACACCACACTAATCACCCTGCTGATCGCCGGCACCGCCGCGATCGCATCCGCCGACACCCTGTACCTGCAAGACTTCGAGAACGGAGCTACCGGGTATTCCACATCCACCCCAGAGTTCACCGACGGCGGGACCGATTTCTTCGGCCGCTCCGACAACATCTCGTTCTCAGGCTCGGTTGTCTATAACGGCGCCGACGGCGAATACTTCGCCGGCATGGACCTTGACGGCGAAGGCGCTGGCCTCCCGCTCCACCTGACCACCAACGCTATCGATATCTCGAACACCAACAACCTCCAGTTTGCGATTGATCTCGCTGAAGACGACGATGGCTCGAACCAGGATTGGGACGACTCTGACTATGTCCGTTTCGAGTACAATGTTGACGGCAATGGCTGGGTTGAGATCTTCACCGCTCTCAACACCAACAACATCGAGTTCAACACCGAGCCTCAGATCAATGGGACCGCGATCACCAGCACCTTCTCGACCTTCAGCGCTGATCTTAGCGGCCTGACCGGCTTATCGATGCAGCTCCGTTTGGTTTGGCAGCTCGATTCGGGTGACGAGGACCTCGCGGTGGACAACATCATGCTCTCGGGCGATCGCATCGCCGTCGTCCCCCTGCCATCGGCGGCCTTCGCTGGGCTCGGGCTCTTGGGCGCGATGGGTGCTTACCGGCGCATCCGTGCATGAGATTGACTGCATCGATCGAGCATCTTCCACCACTCGATTTGGGTGGTGGAAGGTGCTCTTTTCTTAGGCGTGCTGCTCTTTGAGCGCTTTGATGCAGGCTCGGATGAGTTTCTTGAGCGTCGGGAGGTGCACATCGTCGAGCGATTTGATGTAGAGGCATGACTTGGCGGCTTTGTACTTGCCGAGCTTTTCGAGGAGTTCTTCACGGTTCGTGAAGCCGGACATGAGGTAGAGCGAGATGGTCTGTTTTCTGGACGAAAAACCGACCAGGAACCAATCTCCCTCGCGCCCGGATGCGTATCGGTAGTGGTATGCCCCGTAGCCGACGATGTCGGTGCCCCACATGGCGCCTTGGTCTTTGGTGATGGAGCTCATGATCTCGTGGAGCTGTTTGATGTCGTCGCGTCTCTCGGGGACGACTGAATCGAGGTAGCTCTGGACATCGAGCTCGGTGCGCTGGGTTTTGTTTTGTGTGCCCTTTGACGCGGCGGTTTTCTTTGTGGCGCCTTTGGGTGCTGGTGTTTTCTTCTTTGTGCTTGGTGCTTTGGCCATGGGTTCTCCTCTGGTCGATTGTACATGAAACGCCCCGGATTCGTACAATGGTTCCCGGGTTCCCATAACCTGTTCTTAAAGGCTCCGAGACGCCATATCCTCGATGAATTGGGGATTCTGGGTGTGTTCTTGCTAGGAATTGATGCTGAGAACGGCTATTCTCAGGGTTCGCAGAGCACTGTTTTACACTGTTTATACATAGAAATCATGGGCGTTGATGCCCGTTGATTGGAGAGCGAAGATGGCAGATTTTTCTACTCGAGTGCGTTTTGGTGTTTCCCTCTTGGTGCTCGCGGGCTCGGTCTCGGGTGCGCTTGCAATCGATCAGTACTCGCCGCCGGCGAGCTACTACGCGGGGGCGACGGGTACCGGTGCTGCTTTGAAAACACAGCTGACTGTTGCGATGGCTGCTGGTCACACGCAGCGGACCTACGGCGATTTCCGTTCATCGGCACGCTACCACGATATGGACCCGAACAACGCTTCGCGTATTTTGCTGGGGTACAGCCGGGCATCGGTGAGCTACAACTGGGACAGCGGCGCGACCTGGAACCGTGAGCATATCTGGCCGCAGAGTCGCCAGCCGGGGAGCGCGTCGAATGGCACACGGGGCAACATGGGTGATCCGCATTCATTGCTGCCGATGAACCCGGGTGTGAATAGCTCGCGTGGGAACAAGCCCTACGGGAATGTGACGACCACGGGCAACTTTGGCAGCCAGGGCACTTTCTACTTCCCCGGTGACGAGGACAAGGGTGATGTTGCTCGCTCGTTGTTCTACTCGGCGACACGCTATAGCTCGTCGGGCTTGACACTGGTCAACGGGGTTCCCAGCGGGAACCAGATGGGTGATCTTGCGTCGCTTATTACTTGGCACTTCACGGATGCTCCGGATACCTTTGAGCGTCGGCGGAACCATGTGATCTATCACAATGATGCGAACACTTCGTTTAGCGCGGGCAACCGCAACGCGTATATTGATCGCCCGGAGTATGCGTGGTCGGTGTTTATGGATCAGGAGAACGACACCACGCTGTGGCTTGGTGATCTCGAACCCAGCGATGGTGCATCGACTATTGATATCAACATCAACGCGCTGACGGGCCACGCGATCTCGCCGATGCAGTTCACGCTCAACAAGAGCGGGAACGACGGGACCTACTACCAGGTCCAGGCATCTGACGGGCTGAGCCCATCGGTCACCGGTCGGCACAACGCCTTCCCGATGAGCCCGGTGAATCTCTCGCAATCGATCACACTCAATGTGGATATCGGCGTGACCCTTTTCGCGGGTGCGTTCAGCGGTGACATGACCATTGACAACCTTGATGTGACGACCGAGGGTGGCGCGGGCAACGGGGCCAACGATGTCAACGACATGGTGTTCGTGAATGTCGATGTGTTCAACCCGACGAACGGTTCGTTCGAGGGCGGGGCCGACACCAACGAGTTGAGCCTTGATCTGGGCACGGTCTCATTGGGCTCTGGCGATTTCTCGCAGTCGTTCTCGTTCTTTAACATCGCCGATGGCGGTGTGTTTGGGGCGCCGATGGATGTCGAGTTGATCTCGAGTTCGGGCGATACCGGCGTGATCACCACGGACTTCCTGGCGACCAACTCGATCGAATCGGGCGAGAGCGCCGGGTTTGAGGCGACGATCAGCGCTGCCGACGAGGGGGCGTTCAGTGCGAGCTTTACCTTCTTGGTCTACAACGATCGCGGGCTCTTTGGGAGCCTGGCGGCGGCCGACGAGTTGATCCTGGATGTCTCGGGCGTGGTTTCAAAGGGCGGTTGCCCGGTGGACTTCGCTGAGCCGATGGGCGAGTTGGATTTCTTTGATGTGAGTGCGTTCTTGGACCTGTTTGGTGCCCAGGATGCGGCCGCGGACTTGACGGGCGATGGGGAATGGGACTTCTTTGATGTGAGTGCGTTCCTTGATGTGTTTGGCGCTGGCTGCCCGTAAGTTCTGGATATTGCACAAGATATCGCTTATTGCTGAGCCCCGCATGGTCAAGATTGAGTCTTGGCTCTGCGGGGCTCGGTTTGTAGTTGGTGAATACTGAGCTTCGATCAAGTAAATCCGTGTTCTAGACGATAATGATCTGACTGTGAGAGCGGGTTTTGATCGCCTCCGATAGGCCCGACTGGGCGGATGAGGCGATCGCGAGATGTCGAACGAATCACAACACGAGTCTGTCCGCGATGATCAAACAGTGCGAAGGGGTATGCGTGCTCGGTTGGTCGGGTCACGCTATGCACGGATGGTGCAGGGCGATGGTCTGCGGGCGCGGGCGCTACGCGGGTCTGGGTGGACGGTTGCGGGGTTCGGGGCGTCGCAGGTGTTGCGGCTGGGGTCGAATCTGATCCTGACACGGCTGTTGTTTCCTGAAGCGTTTGGGTTGATGGCGTTGGCTCAGGTGTTTTTGACCGGTCTCAACATGCTCAGCGATATCGGGGTCGGTCCTTCGATTGTGCAGAATAAGCGCGGTGATGATCCGGATTTCCTGGCGACGGCTTGGACCTTGCAGGTTCTGCGTGGCTTGGCGTTGTTCCTTGGGATGTGTGCCGTTTCGTATCCAGTGTCATTGATTTACGATGAGCCTCTTCTGTTTCCGATCCTGATGCTGATCGGGCTTACTGCGTTGACGACGGGTTTTCAGAGTATTGGGATGGCGACAGCGAACCGGAAGATGTCGCTGGGGAAGCTGACGACGATTGATCTGATCTCTCAGGGGGCTGGGATCTTTACTATGGTGGTCTGGGCGGCGTATCACCCTACGGTCTGGGCGTTGGTTGGCGGCGGGGTGCTGGCATCGGCGGTGCGTGTTGTGCTTGGGCATCGGTTGCTGCCTTCGTCGGGGAACCATTTCCGCTTTGAGCGGAGTGCGGCTTCGGAGATTTTCCACTTCGGGAAATGGATCTTTGTTGCGACGGCGTTTACCTACTTCGGGGGCGAGGGGCTCCGGCTGATCCAGGGGTACATGGTGCCGATGGATACGCTGGGGATAATCTCGATCGCGGGGATGCTGGCGATGGTGACGAATCAGCTGATCGTGCGTATCGGTGGGATGGTCTTGTTCCCGGCGCTTGCACATATCCATCTGGAGCGTCCAGAGGAGTTGGTGCACAAGCTGCGTGAATCGCGGACGAAGCTGTATCTGATCTCGCTGCCTATTTTTTTAGTCCTGATTGTGCTTGGGCGTGATCTCATCACGCTGATGTATGATGATCGTTATCTGAGCGCTGGGGTGTATTTGGTCATCATGGCGACGAGCGCATCGATTAGCTCTCAGCGTACTCCGTTTGGGATGGTGCTGATCGCGACTGGTGATTCGTTCGGGCATGCCATGATTATGTTTGTTCGTGCGATCGCTCGGATGGGGGCGGTGTATTTGGGGTTCACGATGTATGGGATCGAGGGGATGCTGATCGCGGATATCGCGGCTCAGGGATTGATTTATCCTTTTGAGGCTTGGCGTCTGCATAAGAAGGGGCTGTGGATGCCGATGTTTGATGTGTTGGTGTTTGCGGGGTTCTTGGCGATTGGGTGGCTGTCGTATTCTACTGGGCCGTATTTCTTTGAGAGTTAAGTGGATGAGGCTCGTATGAAGATCACCATCGTCATCCCGAATGTGAATCTATCCGGTGGTATTCGGATCGTGGCGGATCATGCGCGGATGCTCCATCTGCGTGGTCACGAGGTGTGCGTGGTTGCTGGTCGGCGGAGGGAGCCGAGTGTGAAGGATCGCGTAAAGCAACTGCTTCGTGGGCAGCTTCCCAAAGGGAAACCCCGGATCGGGACTCATCTTGATGAGGTGGCGTTTGAGGTTCGCGTGATTGATGAGTGCCGCGATATCACGGCGGCTGATGTGCCGGACGCGGACATCATCGTGGCGACTTGGTGGAAGACTGCTCATTGGGTGGAGGCGATGCCGGCTTCGAAAGGGATCAAGGTCAGCTTTATCCAAGGGTATGATGTGCATCCGGATCATCCGTCTGAGCCGATTGAGGCGGTCTGGCGGATGGATATGCAGAAGATCGTGGTAAGTGACTGGCTCCGAGGGATCGCGTTGGACCGATTTGGGGATGACTCATCGATTTTGGTTCCCAATGGGATTGATTGTGATGCGTTCGCGTTTGGTGAGCGGTCAAAGAATGCACGGGCGATGATCGGGGTGGTGTCTTCAACGGTGGCGTGCAAGCGGTTCTGGATTGCGTGCGAGGTTGTTGAGGAGCTTCGTCGGCGCGGGGTGGACTGCGGGTTTGTTGGCTTTGGGACTGGGAATCTCTCGGAGGAAGACCTGCCGGATGGGTCGGCGTTCGAAGTGGCCCCGTCGGCTGACCGGATCTCCGAAATTTATCGCTCTTGTGATTGCTGGTTGTTTACCAGTGATGAAGAGGGGTATGGGCTGCCGATTGTGGAGGCACTGGCGAGCGGGACGCCGGTGGTGGCGACTCCGGCGGGGGCCGCTCGGGAATTGCTCTCGAGCGGGGGCGGGGTGCTGGTGGACGAGGATGATCCTGATCGGATTGTGTGCGCGGTCGCGGATGAGGTTGAGCGGGTGTTGTCGCTCGACGATGGTGCTTGGCGGGCGATGGCTCGGGCGGGGCGCGAAGAGGCTGAGCGGCATAGTTGGGATGTGATTGGGGGGCAGATGGAATCTGTGCTGCTCCGATTACTCGAAGAACACAGGGCATAAGTGGACATCATTTGTAGTGCTTCTCGTGCCGCTCGGGTGTTTGTTCCTGCGGTTTGGTTCTCAATGTTCAGTGTTGCTTCTGGGGTTCATGGGCTATTTGGGCAAGGGCGGGAGTCCATCGTTGAACGGGGTAGACAGATTGCCATGGATCGAAGTGGATGTTGAGGATGGGGAGGGGGCCGAGGGATTGGAGGTTGGCGGTGATGATGACGGGTTCGCCGGCGAGTTGGAGGAGTTGGTCGGGGAGGTGGGCTTGGCCGTTGACGAGGATGAGGGGGAGGGATTCGAACTCAGTGGGGTCGATCGATTCAAACATGGGCGGGAGTCCCCCGCCGATGCAGAGGATGGCGCAGGATTTGTGGGCTTTGCCGTCGCCGGGTTTCATGGCGCCGATGAAGCATTTGCCGTCGACGATTTCGCCGAAAAGGCGGACGGGGGTTGGGGGGGAGAGTGCTGGTTGGGCGATGGTGGATGTTGAGTTTGGGTCTGGTCGGATGGCGTTGGACTCTGGGGCGAGCTGGATGCCTTGGCGGTCGGATCGGGCGAGGGCCCAGCCTTCGACGATGCAGCGCTTTGCTTTGAACGGTGCGACGCGGTCGGCGACGCCGAACTTACCCATGCCCATGACGAGGTGGATGGAGCCGTCGTCTTCGATGAGCATGGGGTATGGCTGGGTGTAGAGGGTGCCGGTCCAGGATTGGATGGTGGCGCTGGGGATAAGCGATGCCCCCGGGTCGCGCTGGGCGCGGGCGATGAGTACAGCGAGGGCGAGGGTGAGGAAGGTGAGGGCGGCGACGGTGAGTTGGATGAATCGGCGGTGGGCTGGTGGGGTTGGGAGGTAGCCGACATAGAACTCGGGTTTGGTGGGTTCGGTCGAGTTATCCATTGGATTGGTCCTCCACTGACACGGGGATGGCTGCTGGATCGACTGGGGTGCCCGGTGCGTTTGGGGTTGGGTTGAGCATGACGCGGGTGCCTTGGATGTGGAGTTCGTAGGTGGGGATTTTTTCGTGGTAGGGTGGCGGGCTCTGTCCGGATTCGGGGAGGTATTGGTAGCCGTGCCATGGGCAGGTGACGCAGCCGTCGACGATTTGTCCTTCGCCCAGCGGGCCGCCTTGGTGGGCGCAGACATTGGACATGGCCGAGAGGGTGTTGTTGTGGCGGAAGACGGCAACGCGTTCGCGTTGCTTGAGGCAGATGACGCGCCCGACATCGGGCTCGAAGTCGTTGATGGCGCCGATGTCGATCCATGTGGGCTCGTTGGAGTCTGGGTCTGCTGAATCGGTCGCGGGGTCGAGGCCGGTGGTGTCGCGTTTGCGTTCGTAGAGCCCGGCGAGCAGGTGGAGCGTGGTGACGAGGGCGGCCCCGGCGATGAGCAGGGAGCTGAGGATGGGTGATTGCTCGGACTGGAGGAACCCGAGGAAGACATGGGCGAGGGTGAGGGCGTAGGCGATGTAGACGAGCATGTGCAGCGTCTTCCATGTGCGCGGGGTGAGGAAGCTGAGCCAGAAGTCGTGGCTGGTGGCGGCCATGGTGACGATGATGAGCAGGGCGAGTAGTCCGAGGACTTCGAAGGGGAATCCTGAGATGGAGGTGAAGGATTGGTAGCCATCGACGGCCGCGGCGAGTGGGAAGCGATCGCCGAAGCCGCCGTAGTAGAGGATGACGAGCGCGCTGTGGGCGAGGGCGGCGAGGGCCATGGTGACGCCGAGGTGGCGGCGGTTGTAGAGGAGGGGCGCGACGAGGGTGGTGAATCTGGAGAGTGGCCCGATGCAGAGGATGATGTGCAGGAGGATCAGGGCGAGGGTGGAGAAGGCTCGGGTCAGCAGGAGCATGATTGAGAGTTGGTGCTCGCCTTGGTGGGTGAGGGTGCTGACGGCGACGAAGGCGGCGAGGTAGAAGACGCAGAGGAGGGCGAGGACGAGGTCGTAGGTTTTTTTGTGGGGGTTCCATTGGACCCAGGTGTAGCTGTGGGTCATTGGGTGGCTCCGGTGGTTGGCTGGTTTGTAGACGCAGTGTTCGGCACGCGGTTTTGGGCGGACCATTTGATGGAGAAGAGGATCGCCAGAGCGATGATTGGCCAGAGGATGAGCCAGGTTCGGGCGTGGCGTTTGCGGAGGGTGTGGTTCATGCGGAGTCTCCGGTGGTACGGAGGGTTGCTGAACGGCGGAGGACGATTGGCCAGAGGCAGACGGCGCCGGGGATGAAGATCAGGCGGACGCGGAGGGGGGCGCTGTTGAGTGCGGGGTCGAGCTTGGGGCCCGTGGCGAGCACAAAGCGGAGGGCGACGGGGAGCCCGATGAGTGTGTAGAGTGCGAGGATCCAGAGCAGGGCGGCGATCGGGCTCATGGGCGGGGTCCTTGCTTTGTTGGATTGAGTCGTGCGTTTCGAGTGGACGACAAGGGAACCGATTCCGGGCATCGAATATTGCGTGCGGGTGGAGGAGGCGTCGATTTGTGTTCTTTGAGGGTACTGGATTCTGTGTGAAGAGTTGGTGAATGTGGTTGAGGAATGGGTCAAAATGTCTATAATTGAGCTGTCTACACATACACACTGACTTGAGAGAGGAACACCACATGAAGTATGTACTTTGGGGGATTGGGCTTGGCGCATTGGCGATGCCGGCGATGGCTGGGGTTGCGTATAGCTTTGATGATGATGCGATGGGATGGACGACGGCTTCGGACGCGACCGGGTTTACTTGGGACGACACGATCGGCAACAATGGGCTCGGGGCGATCCGTGCTCGGGATGTGGGGAATGGGGACTACTGGTATTTCTCCGCGCCTACGGATGACCTTGGAAATGTTGCTGGGTTGTATGGGAACTCGATTTCTTACGATATCTTGGGAATCACCGGGAACCAAAATGTCGGCGGATTGGCCGATGTGGTGCTCACCGGCTCGGGGATATCGATCGGGATCAACTTTGCGGTGCAACCGGTAAATGGCCAGTGGGTTTCGGTCTCGACGCTGGTCGATGAGACTGCGGACTGGCAGATTGTTGACTCGTTCGTTGGCGCTACACTCACCGGGACGGATGCGACCGTTGCAGATATCCAGGCGGTGCTTGGGGATCTTGACGGGTTCTACATCCGCGGCGAGTACACCAATGGCGGCGATGCTTCGGCGATCGACAATGTTGACTTTGTGCCATCGCCGAGTGCGCTTGCGTTGCTGGGGATGGGTGGGTTGATGACTGCTCGTCGTCGGCGATAAGCGTCTGGCCGAGACTGTTTGATTATAAAAAACCCGCCGATCGGCGGGTTTTTCTGTGGAGTTATTGATTTCGCTTTGATTGCCCGATGGGGTAATCTGATTGGTTATCGACGGCGGAGTTGACGCACGCCGGCGCAGCCAGCGAGGAGCCCGAAGCCGGCGAATGCCGCGGGTGGGAGTGGGACGACGGCGAGTGGGCCTTCGAGGCCGCCGAAGATGAAGTCGGGGTCGGAGGTGCCAGAGCCGGAGTCGAGGTTGCGGACCATGACGGTGGTGAGCTTCTCACCAACGCTGAGCCCGAAGCTGGTCAGATCGAATGCGATCTGGTTGACATTCTCAGCCCCACCACCGAGCGATGTGCTATCGAGGAACTTCGTGTCGCCGAGGCCTGCATTATAGAACTGCCCGCCATTGAAACTGACCTCCCAGCTGGTGCCTTCGTCGTCAATCCCGGAAGCGTTGAGGAGATCAATCGATGTTGCACTGGTAATTTCGTAGAAGACGAAGGTGTCGCTGGCGGGGCCGCCGATGGTGAGGTCGACGGCGAAGGTCATGGTGAACCAGTCTGGGGTTGATCGGTTGTTGAGCGAGAGCTGGTCGCCTGGATCGCCGCCGGCTTGGACATGCGCGAGTTCGCCGATAGTGTATCCGTCAACGCCGGCGGCGTTGTCCCAGAGTTTGCCGGCAAAATCTACATCGCCGCCGTCCGCGTCGGTGCGGTAGTTGACTGCAGCGCCTGCGAACTGATCGAGGTCGAAGGTGTAGTCGCCGACGGTGACATCGGCTGCGAGTGCTCCGCTTGTACATGTGAGCAGTGCGGTGAGTGTTGCTGTTTTCTTTGACATGGTTTCCCTCAGTTTTATAGGTTTTGAGTTGTAGGCATAGCCTGTAAAGGCCATTTGCTATACCGATTCGTGATGACTCCCTCTGAGATCACCCGGCATAGGACATCTATTTTAGTGGAACCTGTGTCTTGATTCAATATGAATAGTCAGTTCTTTGTGTAATTGTGTTTGGAAGTGCCACGGGCGCGTGTTTGAAGTTGAGGATAGTGTCTCGTACATGGTCCTTACAAGGCCAGCACACGAACACCTATTTAGGGTGGTGCGAATCCTTGTATACCGCAGATTGGATGAGATGCTCAGGACGCCGCGTTATCGTTGGCGGTGGAGTTCAGGGTCTACTGCCTTGGCCATGGCGGCGGGGTCGAGAGGGCGGGGCCAGTTGGGCAGGGTTGCGAAGAACTCGGTGAGTTGGGTGGCGGCGTTGGTGGGGTCGGCGAGGACATCGGCGTGGGTGAGTTCGAGGAGGTGGGTGTTGGGGCGGGCGCCGGCGTTGGTCAGGGCGGCGGCGACCTCGTTTTGGTAGAGCACGGCGAGGCGGGCGGTGTCGAGCTTGGCGCCGGTGCGGTTGAGGCGTTCGAGCATGGCGCTCTGGGAGGCGAGGACTTGGTTGATGTCTCGGTGGAGGAAGACGATGGCGTAGGTTGGGCCATCGGGGAGGTAGGCGAGCAGGCGGTGGATGACCTTGGCGGCTTTGCCCGAAGCGTTCAATAGCGGGCTAGGATCGCGGGCGAGGGCCTTGATGGCTTCGTGCTCGTAGTAGCCTTTGGGGTTGTCGGGGTCGGGGGTGCGCTGGTGGTCGGTGAGGGGTTCGATGTTGGTCGCGGCGAGCATCTGCATCATCATGCTGGTGCCTGAGCGGGGGAGGCCGCTGACGATGATGGTGGGTTGGTCGGTCATGGCTGGTTGCTCGACTGGTTGTTCAGTTTTGCTCGTTGGCGGCTTTGGGGATCTGCGCGTTGGCTTTGTGCATCGCGGTGTCGATGGCTTCTTGGGTCATGCCGAGGTTGCGGTAGAGCTTGGTGAGCAGTTCGTAGGCGCCGGGCATCTGGGGGGCTTGGGCGATGCAGACGCGGAGGGCTTGGATCGCGTCTTGAGGTCGGTCGAGGAGGATGAGGGCTTTGGCGATGACGAAGTGCCCGGCGGGGAGGTGATGGGTGAGTTCGACAGCGTGCATGGCGTGGTTGAGGGCTTGATCCGGTTGGCTGCGAGCGAGGTGCGTGCGGGCGAGTCCGAGGTGGGCGCTGGGTGAGTCGGCGTCGATGGACAGGGCGGTGTTGAACGCGGCGCGTGCTTGGTCGTGGCGTTTTGCGGCGAGGTGGATGGTGCCGAGCTTGTTGTGTAGCCCGGGTAGGCGGGGCGAGGCTTGCTCGACGAAGGTGAGGTGTTCGAGGGCGGAGGCGTTGTTGCCCTCGGCTTGGTCGAGGGTGCCGAGCATGAAGCGGACGCGGAGGTGGTCCGGAGCGTCTTGGGCGAGGGCATCGAGCATGGTGCGGGCGGCGGCGTGCTCGGACATGCCCAGGAGGCAGGCGGCTTTGAGCAGGCGGACGGGCAGGGTGGCTTGGGCGTGTTCGTCGAGGGTGTCGAGGGCGTCGATGCACTTGGGTAGGCGGGCGGCGTGGTAGAGGGACTGGGCGAGGTTGAGGGTGTTCCAGAAGGTCGCGTCGCGGGCGGCTTTTTCTTCGTCATCGCTGGGGGCTTCGATGTAGCCCAGGTCGACGAGTTGGCGGAGGGATTCGCGGGCTTGGGTGGGGTCGGTGCGGATCTCGGCGGCGTGCATGCCGCTCTCGCCCGGGAGGTCGTCCCAGGACATGATGCGGTCGATGGGGTTGGGCTCGGTGAGGATCTCGGAGAGGACGCGCCCGGGCATGTCGGCGCTGGCGGGCAGGCCCATGAGCTGGAGGAGTGTGGGCGCGATGTCGAGGAGGCTTGCGCCGTAGAGGCGGGAGCCTTGGGTGATGCCTGGGCCTTGGGCGGCGAAGACCCCGAAGGGGCGGTGCCAGGCGGCTGGGGAGAGGTGCTCGTCGTGGGGATCGGGGCGGAGGTGATCGGAGTAGTAGCCGTGATCGGAGATGAGGACGACGGCGGTATCGTCGCCGGCGATTTGGAGGAGGGACTGGAGCATCATGTCGTGGAACTTGTACACCCCCACCATGCAGTGCTGGTAGGCTTGGAAGTCTTCTTGGGAGACTTGGTCCATCTTGGGTGGGTGGAACTCCATGAACTCGTGCCCGAAGCGGTCGATGCCCTCGTAGTAGACGGCGGAGAAGTCCCAGTCTTGGGTCGTGAGCAGGTGGGTGGCGGTGGCGTGGACGGTGGCGATCTGGGAGACCAAACGCTGGAGGGCGCCGATGCGGTGCTTGGGTTGTTTGATGAGCTCGGCGGCGCTTGGGATGAAGGGGAGGATGGCGGAGACATCGATCTCTTGGGGGCTCACACGAAACTCGGCGAGGAGGTCTGCGAACTCTGCGGGGTGGACGCTGCTGGCGGGGGGCGGGGTGGCGATGCCTTCGTTGACTGCGAACTGTTCGAAGAGGTTGGAGACCATGACCCCGGAGATGGGCTCGGCGGGGTGGGAGGCGTACCAGCCGACAACGAGGGATCGGAGCTGGGCCTGGGTGAGGATGTTCCAGATGGATTTGCAGGTTCGGCTGGTGCTTGAGACGAGTCGGACGCCCCCGGTGCCGGGATCTGGGCTGGGTTCGGTGAAGCCGTGGATGCCGTGCTGGTCTGGTCGTTTGCCGGTGGCGATGGAGTTCCAGAGCATCGGCGAGAGCATGGGTTGCATGGAGGCGAGGTTGCCCCAGACGCCGTTGCCGAGCATGTTGGCGAGGGTGGGCATCTCGCCGTTTTCGATGAGTGGGTTGATGAGCTGCCAATCGGCGGCGTCCCAACCGACAAGCAGCACCCGCTTGGGTGCTCCATTGAAGGGTTGCCTCAACGATGGCGCGTTGATCGTGTCATCATTTGGTCGACTCATGAGTTGTGGTATCGGCTCGATCGGTTGTTGATCTCAACCGTTTCGGCGGCGGCGGAGGTTTTGGACACCGGCTGCGCCGACTGCGAGGAACGCGAGGGTGCTCGGTGCGGGGACCTGTCCGGCCTGGATGCCTTCGCCGAGGATTGAGTTGTAGGCCCAGTCGTGGACGATGAAGGTGCCTGCGTCGTTATCGATTGAGACACGGATCCATGCGAAGGAGGTGGTTTGCACATCGCCTCTCGATGGAGTGGAGACGACGAACTCGAGCCCGAGGAATGCGTTCTCTACATCATTGAACTGGGCGCTTGGGTTGGATGAGCCGTAGGCCATGGACCCGAAGAAGAGTCCTGCGGAGGTGGCTGCGGAGTCGATCATGTCGCCTGCTGCGAGTGCGGAGGCGTAGTTGAGCCCGTTGCTGAAGCCGACGATTTTGCCTGGTGCGTAGTTGACGCTGAGTCCTTGGTAGTTGCCGCCGCCGAAGACATAGTTCTTGAGGAGGACATCGTTGTAGCCATCGCCGTCGAGGTTGAGGTTGATTGAAGCGAACTGATCGACGGAGATGTCTTGGACGCCGGAGTAGATGATCTCGGCGTCGGCATCGAGGGCGGTGGCGCCCAGGCCTGCTGCGGCTGCGAGTGAGTAGGCCATCCAGCGGGTGGTGTCGTTGGAAGTAGCGGGTATTGTTTGGTTGGACATGGTGGTCTCTCTCTGTTGAGCGATTGATTGGCGAATCGTTTCGCGACGAAGCAATCAACTGCTTGATTTCTCTACATACCGGCCGCGCTCTGGCGGTTTGGACGCGTAAAGATAATCGAGTTTGGGTGCGTTGGCAAGGAAAATCATCGGTTTTGTGGGGTTATCAGACCATCGCTTGCGAAGTTTGGTATTGGCTGGTGTTGCCGCTGTGCAGTGTGTCCATGATCTGGATGGCGTTGAGGGCGGCGCCTTTGCGGATTTGGTCGGCGCTGATCCAGAGGGCGGCTCGGCGGTGGTTGCTTGAGGGGTCGATGCGGATGCGTCCGATGTGGATGTCGTCCTGGTTGGCGGCATCCCTTGGGGTGAGGGGCGAGCCGGGATCGCTGAGCTTGATGCCGGGGCGGTTGAGCAGGGACCTGAGCTGGTCGGCAGTGGTTGGGGCGTCGAGTTCGATGACGATGGACTGGGCGTGGGCGCGTTCGACGGGGACGCGGACGCAGGTTGGGAAGATCTGGAGGTTTGGATCGTTGCAGATTCGGCGGGATTCTTGGATGATTTTGGTTTCTTCGCCGTTGAATCCGGTGGCGGGGTCGATTGGGGATTCGTGCTCGAAGACATTGAAGGCGCAGGGGGTTGGGAAGACGCTCGGTGGTGTCACTTGGCCATCGAGGTAAGCCTGGGTCTGGTCGCGGAGCTCGGCGAGGGCGGCTTTGCCGGCGCCCGAGACGGCTTGGTAGGTGGTGAGCTGGATGCTGTTGATGGTGAGGGCCTCACGGATGGGGGCGAGGGCGGCGAGGAGCATGATGGTTGAGCAGTTGGGGTTGGCGACGATGCGGGGGCGGGGTGAGAGCAGGTGGGCGTTGATCTCTGGGATGACCAATGGAACATCAGGGGCCATGCGGAAAGCCGAGGAGTTGTCGATGATGGCGGTTTGGGTGTGGGCGAGCAGGTCGCGGGCTTTGATAGCCGTCGGTCCATCGGCGCAGAGCAGGGCGTAGTCGATGGAACACGCGATCGCATCGGTTGTGATTTGGTCGAGGGGTTTGATGGGGAGTTGGGTGCGTTGGTAGTCGATGTGCTTGCCGACGGATCGGGGGGAGCCGTAGCAGTGGATGTGGGCGGATGGGTGGTTGCGTTCGGCGAGGATTTGCAGGGCTTCATTGCCGACGAGCCCGGTGGGGCCGACGATGGCGATCGTTGGTGGGTGCGGAAGTTTTTGGTTAGGCATCGGATGTCTCCCGGCTGAGTTGGAGCAGGTCGGCGAGGACGGATTCGCTGGTGGGCCATCGGCCGGCGCCTTTGCCTCGGACGGTGCGGGTGGAGCCGTCGTCGTATTCGATGATGGCGGCGTTCCACTCGTTGGTCAGAGAGCCGAGTGTGCTGGTGCGGTCGAGCTGTTCGATGGTGACGGTTGCTTGGTCTTTGGAGACGGCGGCGTGTTGTTTGGCGGTGGACAGTGTGGAGTTGGTGGGTTTCCACTCGGTGATGCACTGGCGGGCGATGGACGCTTCGGGGATGGACCAGTCGAGTTGTTGGGCGATGACGAGGAGTTTGTCGAGGGCGTCGCGGCCGTCGAGGTCTCGGGAGGGATCGGACTCGGCGAATCCGAGGGTTTGGGCTTGGGTGACGGCTTGTTCGAGGGGTTGCCCGGATTCGAGTGCGCCCAGAACGAAGTTTCCGGTGCCGTTGAGGACGCCTCGAACAGAGCGGACGGATCGGACTCGATCTGTATTGAGCGATTCGAGCACGGGGACGACGCCGCCGACGCTGGCGGAGGCGAGCAGGCGGCGGTTGGATTGGCGCGCGAGGGCGTTGAGTTCTCGCCCGTGCTCAGCGATGATGGCTTTGTTGGCGGTGACCAAATGCGAGCCATTGGTGAGGGCGTTGCGGGCGATGTCCAATGCCGGGTCGATCCCGCCGATGAGTTCGAGGACGATGTCGGCACCCGATGCGGCCAGTGCAGTCGCGTCGGTGGTGATCGGGATTGGGTGGTCTGGGTGCTTGGCTGGGTTGCTTGCACAGAGACCGGTGACTCTGAAGAGTTCGTGGAGTTGGGTGATGAGTTCGAGGACGCCGGCCCCCACTGTTCCTAGGCCGCAGATGGCGACGGTGCGCGGTTTGGGGAGATCGCGTGGGCAAACGGTGGTTTGAGTGTTGGGCGGGCAGCGTTTAAGCGGGCGAGCTCGAAAGGGGTTTGGGTGTGTTGGGCGTAGCGGATGGCTTTGTGTTGGATGATGGAGCCGTCGGTTTCGAGGGCGTGTTGGTAGTTGACGGCTTGGTATCGGCGCGGGGGTGGTGAGTTTGGGTCTGTCTTTGCTGGGTCGCGGTCGTAGAGGCCGTCGACATCTTTGATGAGTCGGCAGCGCTGTGCGTTGAGTTGATGGGCGAGGAAGATGGCGGTGAGGTCTGAGCCGCCGCGTCCGAGGGTGACGGTTTGGGATTGGTCGTCGATGGCGACGAAGCCGGGGAGGACGACGACGCCGTCGGATTCGAGGGCGGCTTGGATCGGGGATGGGTCGAGTGACTTTGGATCTGCATCGAGCGGTTCGCCCGTGGCGATAAGTGCGATTGCACCGGGGGTGAGCACCGTTGCGGGGATGCCGGCGCGGTCGAGGTGGATGCCCAGGAGGGATGCGGACTCGAGCTCGCCGGCGGCGATGATGGCGGCCTTGGCTTGATCGGAGGCATCGGCGAAGAGTTCATCGGCCTGGGCGATCAGGGCTTCGGTGCGCCCGGCGAGGGCGGAGACGACGGCGATGACGCGGTAGCCTTCGCGTCGCCAGCGGTAGATTTCGTGGACAGCGATGCGGAGGCGTTGTTGGTCGAGGAGGACGGAGCCGCCGAACTTGAGAACGATGAGTGGTGATGCGGAGGTCGCTCGTGGGTTAGACATTGGCCACCTCCCGGCATGATTCTGCGGTTGGTTCTGCACTTGCTTCGGCGGTGTGCGCGTTGGCGGCTTGCAGGGCTTGCTGGATATCGGCGATGATCTCGTCGGTGGTTTCGAGCCCGACGGAGAGTCGGAGGAGCGTGTCGGAGATGCCGACGGCTTGGCGTTGGTCTCGGGGGACATCGGCGTGGGTCATCGAGGCGGGGTGGGTGATGAGGGTTTCGACGGAGCCGACATGCTCGACAAGGGTGCAGAGGTTGAGTGCTTCGACGAAGCGGCAGGCGGCTTGGTAGTCGCCCTTGATCTCGAAGGAGACGACCGCGCCGTGGAGCCCGATGTGCTGGCGGTCGGCGATGGCTTTGGCTTGGCCTTGGGCGAGCGCCGGGTGGAAGACGGATTGGATGTCTTGGTTTTCGGCCAGCCAGTTGGCGATGGTGGTTGCGGTTGTTGACTGGGCACGGATTCGCAGGGGGAGGGTCTTGAGCCCGTTGAGGGTGAGCCAGGCGTTGAAGGGGGATTGGATCGCGCCGGTGCACTTGCGGATGAAGCGGATGCGATCGAGGATCGTTTGGTCGTTGGTGACCAGTGCGCCCCCGAGGGCGACGGAGTGGCCGTCGATGAACTTGGTGGTGGAGTAGACGGAGATGTCCGCACCGTGGTCGAGGGGGCGTTGGAGGATGGGGGTGAGGAAGGTGTTGTCGACGGCGAGCAGGGCCGCCGCTTCTTTGGCGATGGTTGAGCAGGCGGCGATGTCGGTGATGCCCAGGGTTGGGTTGGCGGGGGTTTCTATGAAGAGGAGCTTGGTGTTCGATTGGACGGCGGCGCGGATTTCGTCGGTGTTGGTGGCGTCGACAAATGTGGTCTCGATTCCCAGTTCGTTGAGGAGTTGTTGGAGCAGGCGGGTGGTGCCGCCGTAGACGCCGCGGGCACAGACGACATGGTCGCCGCTCTTGAGCAGCGCCAGGAACAGTGCGGATTCGGCGGCGAGGCCCGTCCCAAAGCATGCCGCTGGGAGTGCGTCTTCGAGATTGCCAAGGAGTTCTTCAAGGGCGGCGACGGAAGGGTTTGAGACGCGGGAGTATTGGTGCTCGGGGTTGGTGCCGACACCGGATCGGCAGAATGTGGTGGACTGGGCGATGGGCCCGACGAGGGGATCGCCGTCGCTGGTTGAGCGTCCTCGGGCGAGGCAGATCGAGTCGGCGGAGAATGCTTCGCTTGGCTGGATTGGTTGGGTGGTGGATGCGTTATTGTGGATACGGCTCATGCTGTGACTCCTCACAGCATCGAAAGCTTCCAGTGTTGGCATGGTGTTGCAGCGACATCGCTGCAGTGTTTGGCAAATCCCGCGAAAAGCGGCTTTGTCCACATCGTTCCCCATGCCGGGGCTGGTCTCGGCACCGTGGCTGGGTTGAGCAGCTCGGTTGCCGCCCGGGACCTTTTGAGACATCCCGGGACTCTTGATGCAAGCACACAGCGTATCGCTTGCTTGGGCGATGTCAATCGGAAAGTTTGAAATTCTTTTCTTGAGCGGTCATCAGTTTGATACTTCGCTTGGCGTGCGGTTGGGGCGTTTGCCTTTGACGAGGCGGACGGCGTCGTCGACGAGGACATAGAGCGCGGGGACGAAGCAGAGGGTGATGGCGGTGGCGAAGAGGATGCCGAACCCTAGGGAGATGGCCATCGGGATCATGAAGCGGGCTTGGCGGGATGTCTCGAAGATCATCGGGGCGAGCCCGCCGAAGGTGGTGAGTGTGGTGAGGAGGATGGGTCGGAAGCGACGGATGCCGGCGAGGTGGATGGCTTCGAAGGCTGAGATGTCTTGTTCCTTGCGCATGTTGTTGGCGGCGACGATGAGCACGAGCGAGTCGTTGACGACCACGCCCGAGAGTGCGATGACGCCCATCATGCTGATGGCGGACATGGAGTAGCCCATCACGGAGTGCCCGATGATCGCGCCGATGACGCCGAAGGGGATGGCGGCCATGACGACGATTGGCTGGGTGTAGCTGCTGAATGCCATGGCGAGGAGGAAGTAGATAACGCAGAGCGCCATGAGCAAGCCGCTGCCCAGTGCGGACATGGATTCGTTCATGTCGGCTTGTCGCCCGGCCCAGGTCCAGGTGAGCCCGGGGAAGCTCTCGACGAGCTCGGGCAAAACGGTGGCGGCGAGGCTGGCTTTGATGCCGGCGCTCTGGCTGATAGGTGTGACATCGGCGGAGACGGTGGCGGTGCGTCGCCCGTCGGTGCGTTCGATGACGGTGTAGGCGTTGCCTCGGGAGAGGTCGGCGATGTCTTTGAGGGGGACCTGTGCGCCGGATTGGGTGCGGACGATGAACTGTTCGAGGTCGTACTCGCGGGTGCGTTCGGACTCGGGGAGGCGGAGGCGGACGGTGATTTCGCTGCGTCCGCGTTGTTGTTTGATGGACTCGGCGCCTTGGTAGGCGTCGCGGAGCTGGCGGCCGACCTCAGAGCCGGTGAAGCCGAGGCTTCGCCCGTAGTCGTTGATTTTGAAGTCGAGCTGTTGCTTGCCGGCGGCGACGCCGTCGTCGACTTCGGAGACTGCGCCGTACTCGTTGAGCAGCTCGCCGAGTCTTTCGGCGGCTCGGTCGAGGGTGTCGATGCTGCGGTGGCTGAGGTCGACGCTGATGGCGGCGCCCCCGCCGGGGCCGCCGCGGTCGGACTCGAACTTGAGTGTTTCGAGCGATGGGAGCGAGGGGGTGTGCTCGCGCCATCGGCGGGTGGTCTCTGAGGTGGAGATTGGGCGGGTTTCTGGCGGGGTGAGGTAGATGGTGACTTCGACGGTGTTGTTGTTGATGGAGCTTGCGAAGCCGGTGACGAGTTCGTCGCCGCCGGATTCTTCGGCGACCTTGTAGGCGGAATCGAGGAGGGTGCGCTCGACGGCTTGGATCTGGTCAAGGGGTGAGCCGACGGGGAGGGTGGCGCTGGCGACGGATTGGTTGGCTTCGATGCGGGGCATGAGGATCATGCCGAGCCGGCCCGAGGCGACATAGCCGAGCGAGACGAGGAGGATCGCGGAGGCGGCGGAGACGGTCAGGAGGCGTTGGCGGAGGCACATGCCCAGGAATGGGCCATACATGCGTTGGATGAAGTGGCGGACGAGGACGCTGAAGGCTTGCTGCTTGCGATCGATCCAGCGGAAGAGGGCGATGCGGTGCTCGCCGGCGCTGTGGGCGAGGTGCGATGGGAGGATATAGAGGGATTCGAAGAGTGACATCGCGAAGGCGGTGCAGACGACGACGGGGATCACGCCCCAGATTTTGCCCAGGAAGCCCGGGATCATGGCCAGGGGGATAAAGGCGACGATGTTGGTGATGACGGCGAAGTAGACGGGCATGGAGACATCGCGTGCGCCCTGGATGGCGGCGTCGACGGCGGACAAGCCGCGTTGTCGGTATTCGTAGACATTCTCGCCGACCACGATGGCGTCGTCGACGACGATGCCCAGCGAGATGAGGAAGGCGAACATGGAGATCATGTTGATGCTCATGTCCGCGGCGGGGAGCAGGAGGATGGTGCCCAGGAAGGAGATGGGGATGCCCATCATGACCCAGAAGGCGAGGCGGAGTTCGAGGAAGAGCCCGAGGACGACGAGCACGATGACGAGCCCCATGCCGATGTTTTTGAGCAGTAGGTCGCGGCGTTCTTTGAACAGATCGGCGTCGTCGTCGGTGACCCCCCACCACACATTGGGCGGGAGGCTTGATTCGATCTCGGCCATGATCTCGTAGGCGGCGTCGGCGACGCTGGCGGGGGTTTGATCCCCGACGCGGTAGACCTTGATCTCGATGGAGGGGAGCCCGTTGAAGTTGTTGTAGATATCGGTGTCTTCGAAGCCGTCGGAGACGGTGGTGGCGAGATCGCCCAGGCGGACGATGCCGCCGGCGGGCGTGGTGACGATGGGCATTTCGGCAAAGTCGCGGGCCCAGTCGTTGCGTTGATCGATGCGGACGAGGATGTTTCCGGCGGAGGAGTCGATCGAGCCGGCGGGGACTTCGAGGGAGTCGGCGCGGAGGATGTCGCTGACATCGCGGAGCTTGAGCCCGTATCGGCGGAGGGTTTCTTGGGGGATCTCGATGATGATTTCTTGGTCGCGGACGCCGATGAGATCGACCTGGGTGATCTCGTCGCTCTGGAGGAGCGCGTCGCGGACCATCTCGACGGCTTCGCGGAGGTCGTTCTCGCGGACATCGCCGTAGACCTGGAACTCGACGACATCGCGGCGTCGGATGTTCATGCTGACGATGGGTTCCTGGGCGTCGTCGGGGAAGGTGGTGACTCGGTTGATCTCTTGCTGGATGTCTTGGAAGACGCGTTGGCGATCGGTGCCTTCGATGAGTTCGGCGACGACACGCCCGTTGCCTTCGCTGGCGGTGGCTTTGATCTCTTTGATGCCGTCGATGCCTCGGATGGCCTCTTCGACAACGAGGACGATGCCTTGCTCGATTTCCTCGGGGCTTGCGCCGGGGTATGGGACGGAGACGGTGACCATGTCGAGATCGAAACTGGGGAAGACTTCTTTGGTGACGCCATGGAAGTAGGTGACGAGCCCGCCGATGAGCAGCAGAAGCATGACGAGGTTGGGGGTGACTTTGTTGTGGACCATCCAGCCGATGACGCCGGTGCGTTCGGGGGTGGGATTGATTGGGCTGTTCATGAGTCGCCCTCGGCTTGGGTTTGGGGCTGGTTCTGGTTCTGGTTCTGGGGTTGGCTTTGTGAGGTCGCGACTCGCAGGGGCTGGCCGGGGACGGCGGTGGCGAGGTTGGTGGTGACGACGCGTTCGCCGGCGGCGAGCCCTTCGGAGATCAGGACATGGTCGGGCTCTTTGAAGGCGATGGTGATGTGTCGGATCTCGAGTTCGTCGTTGTCGTTCATGACGCGGACGATGTTGCCCTCCCAGACGGCCGAACGCGGGAGGCGGACCATGTTGGTGAGGGTTGGCCCGACGATGGAGGCTTGGACATAGCTGCCGATGAGGAGTTGGGGTAGAGCCGGTGTGTCGGCGTGCTGATTGATGGCGAAGGGATCGGGCACCTCGACGAGCACGCGTGCCATGCGGGAGTCGGCGTTGATCTGGGGGAGGATCTGGATGACGCGTGCGTCGCGGGTGAGATCGGCTCCCCAGGCGGTGGTGTTGTTGATGATGACGGGTGAGCCAGGGATGGGCTGGTTGTCGGCGGATGTTGAGGGGGCGTGGATCCAGCGGGTCTCGGAGAGGGGGACGGCGAGTTCGACCCAGGCGCGGTCGGTGCCGACGAGTGTGAGCATGGCGGTCGAGGCGCTGACGATGTCGCCGACATCGATGTTCTTTTCCATAACGATGGCGTTGAACGGGGCGCGGACTGAGGTGCGTTCGAGGTCGATGACGGCTTGGTCGCGTCGGCTCTGGGCGACGGCGACGGCGGACTCGGCGGCGAGGATCGCGGCGTTGGCGGATTCGACCGCGGCTTTGGCGGCCAGCAGCTGGGGCTCGCGGAGGACGAGGCTGCGGTCTTCTTCGGGGATGTCGGTGCCGAGGAGTTCAAACTCTCGGCGGGCGATGTTCTGGCTGCCTTCTTCGATCGCGAGCTCTCGCTGGGCGGTGATGAGGTTGGATTGGGCGGTGATGACCTGGCTCTGGGCTTGCTTGATCTCGCTTTCGCGTTGAGCGAGGGCGAGGGCGAAGTCGCGGGGGTCGAGCTTGAGGATTTCTTCGCCGAGTTCGAAGCGTCCGCCGGGGACGAGCTTGGGGGAGACGGCGATGATCTTGGCGCTGAGCTGTGGGCGGAGCTGGACCTGGGTGGAGGCGATGGTCTCGCCCATGGCCGAGAGCATGGCGGGGTGCTCGCCGATCTCGGCGGTGATTGTTTCGACGAGGCGGGCGGTTTTCTCCGGGGCTCGGCGGGCGGCGGTGTTGGGATTGTTCATGAAGTAGCGGTAGACCAGCACGCCCGCGCCCAGCACCAAGATGCAGGCGATGAGCGTGATGATCAGCCCCCAAGCGCGACGGGTGGTTGGTTTTGTGTTGGTGGTCTTGGGGGTCTTGCTGGTTTGATCATTGGTCATGGTGCGGTCCTTGATCGGCGTCGGTGCTCATGATCGTTGGTTGTGATTCTTCGATGGGTTGCAATCGGGCTTGTTCGGGCGGGGTCATGGACCAGCCGCCGGCGAGGGCGCGGGAAAGGGCGATGCGGTCTGTGATGAGTGTGCGTTTGGCTTCGAGGAGCTGGAGCTCGAGGGTTTGCTTGGTGGTCTGGGCGCTGAGGACATTGATGTATTCGGTCTGGCCGCTGATGTAGCTGTCGCGGATGCGTTCGACGACGAGGTCAGCGGTTTCATACTGTCGTTCGAGGCTCTGGAGGTATTGGCGTTGCTGGGCTTCTTGGGCGAGGGCGGTTTCGACTTCTTGGAGTGCGACGAGGATGGTTTGGGCGTAGGTGTTGATGGCTTGGGAGGTGACGGCTTGGGCGCGTTCGATCTCGGCGCTGCGGCGCCCGCCGTCGAGGATGGGGGCGGTGAGGTTGGCGGCGAGGTTAGCGAGCCAGTTGTCGAAGAGGTCGGCGGTGCGGTTGGCGGAGGTGCTTGCGGAGGCGGTGAGGCTGATGCTCGGGTAGCGGTCGGCGATGGCGGCGGCGGCGCGCTGGTCGGCGGCTTGGACGGCGCGGTAGGCCTGGCGGACATCGGGGCGTTGCTGGAGGAGGGTCGCGGGGACGCCGAGATCGGGCAGGGCGGGCAGGTCGATGAGGGCTGGGGTTTCGATGGGGAGTGGTTGGTCTGGGGTTGCGCCGATGAGGACGAGGAGCTGGAGACGGAGGGTCTGGGCGCGGCGGTCGGCGATGGCGAGCTGGCCGAGGTTAGCTTCGACGAGGTTGCGTTGGCGGAGGACATCCTCGGCGCGGGTCTGCCCGGCGCGGAACTGGGTGTTGATGATGTCGTAGACATCTTGGTTGCGCTTGTTTTGCTCTTTGAGCACGGCGATGCGTTCGATTTGTTCGCTGTATTCGTACCAGCGGGTGGCGAGGTCGGCGGAGAGGATGATGGCCGAGGAGCTGACATCGTCTTGGGCGGCGAGTGCATCGAGGGCGGCGGCGTCGCGGGTGTTGCGCAGGCGGCCCCAGAGGTCGAGCTCGTAGCTGAGCCCGAGCCCGAGATCGAGGTCGGTGCGGGTGGAGCTATTGGCGGTGGTGGCGGTGGTTGTGCGTGAACGCGTGCGCCCGGCACCGGCGTTGAGATTAAGCGATGGCTCGAGGGCGGCGCCCTCGCGTCGGGCGATGGCTTGGGCCTGTGCGAGGCGGTCCCAGGTGGTGCGGAGGTCGAAGTTGTTGTTGATCGCGGCTTCGACCAAGGCGTCGAGGTCTGGGTCGGCGAGTGCACTCCACCACTGGTCTGGTAGTGGATCGGAGAGTTGATCGGTGAGCGGGGTTGATGTGCTGGGTTTGGACCAGGCGTCCGGGGCTAGGACCGGGGGCTGGAAGTCTTTGGTGGTGACGGCGCAGCCTGCCAGGAGCGCGATGAGCGTGAGCGACAGGATGGGGGAGGTGATCGGGTGCTTCATGCTTGGCCCTGTGCGGTTTGTGCTGCGTGCTGAGTCTCGATTTTCGCTCGGACGGCTTCGATGCCGCCGAGGGCGAAGCGGGTGGTGTGCTCGATGAGGCTGTCGATGCCGCCCTGGGCTTCGATCATGCGGCGCATGATCGCGCCGGGGAGCTGTTCGTGGATGGGGGTTTGATCTTCAGCGGTGAGTTGATCGCGGCGGTAGAGGGATTGCTGCTGGAGCCCGAGCCCGAAGATGGGTGTGAAGATGCTCATGGTGGTGAAGCGGATGTCTTGTTCGGTGGCGTGCTGGCCGAGGAGTTCTGTGATGAGTTCGCGCATGGCGGTGTAGGGCGGCTTCATCGCGTTGATGCGGATCTGATCGATCGCGGGGTCGGAGGGCTCGGCGAGTTCGTGGATGATGAGCATCGCGAGCTGGCTGGCTGACCCGGGGCGGATGAAGCGGTGGATCAGGGCGCGGATGCGTCCTTGGAGGCGTTGTTCTGGAGGGGCGGATTCGGGGATGCCGCCGTCGAAGGGGTTGGTCTCGAGTTCGTTGGCGAGGGCGATTTCCCAAACGCGGGTGTAGAGCTCGAGCTTGGTGTGGAAGTAATAGTTGATGGCGGCGACATTGACTTGGGCCTGGGAGCAGATCGAGGCGACGGTGGCCCCCTTGTAGCCTTGCTGGCTGAAGCGGAGGAGTGCGACATCAAGGATGCGCTGCTTGGCGTCGGTTTGGTCGTGTTCATTGGTCATTGGCTGATCCCTCTGCAATCAAACGCACGGTTCAAATGCTTATTTCATATGAGATCGAACTTTTGAGCAATGTGATGAATGAGGGGGATTCCACCCTGTCGCGGCAGAACTTGCCGCCCCCAGACCGACCGGCTAAACAGATGCATCACAGCCACTTACGATCACACCACACAAACAAGCCCCCCGCCGATCTGGCAAGGGGCTTGTATAAAAGAGAATGTAAAAATCAGATTCAGCGTCGGCGGCGTGTACTCGCGGCGGCACCACCGAGGAGCAGGAAGAGGCTGGCGGGTGCGGGGACGGGGCGGATGGCGAGGTCACCGACTTGGACGGGTGGGATGCCGTCGATGTCGTTGGGGCCGAAGGCGTCGCCGATGGAGTAGGACGAGCCGTCGGGGTTGAAGGTGTTGAGTGTGCTGAAGTAGTTGGGGAAGTCGGCCTGGCCGACGGCACCGTGGTAGCCGATGTCGCCTCGGGACCAGTCGATGGTCATGCCCTGGCTGTAGCCTGTGTCTTGGGTCAGGTCCAGGAGGTGGCTGAAGGTCATGGAGCTGCCGGAATAGAAGGTATCCGTGACGACATCGTGAACGATGAACTGGCCGGTGGAGGTGATGGAGAGTCCGCCGAGGTGGTGTTGCTCTGGGAGCCCTTGCATGAGCCCGAGGTCGGTGACATCGCCGGTCTGCATATCGACGGTGAAGAGTGTTGACTGCTGCCCGAAGCGGGTGTTAATGCCGTACATTTTTTGATCGACAGGGTTGTATGCGAGGTCTTGCATGGTCTGGCCCGAGTCGCCGATGAGTGTGGCTTGCCCGGTGTTGGTGTCGATGGAGTAGAGACCGGATGCGGCGCCGCCGGTGTTCCTGTAGAGTGACGCGTAGCCGAAGAGGTTGCCTGAGCTATCGAAGTCGAGCCCGCCGAAGCTGATGCCCGAGACGCCGAGGGACCCGACGACGGAGTAGCCGGCGGGGTTGGATGAGTCGAAGACGATGAGGTCGTCGGCGTTGTCGGCGTTGTTGGCGAGGGTGTTGGTGGCGTAAATTTGGCCGGCGTTTGCGGCTCCTGCGGCGAGGGCCTTGACGGCGATGGTCATTGAACGAATCATGTTTCTCATGGGTATGGTCCTTGTGGTGCGCGTGGTGTGGAGCCCTTGCGCGGTGGCAGTTTTCTATTGCTGGGGGTACGGTTGTTTATGCTCTGCGGCGACGGGTTGCGGCCAAGCCGGTGAGTGCGATGATGGATGCGGTGGTTGGTGCGGGAACCGCGGAGACCTGCATGTCATCGAAGACGATGGGCAGACCGGGGTTGGCGGCTGCGTGGATCTCGACTCTGGTGAATGCGGCGTCGCTTGTCCATCCGAACCAGTTCCATTCGCCGGGGCCGCCGAGTTGGAAGTCGACGGTGTCGATGGTGAAGCCATCGTCGTCGATGAAGACGGCGTAGCTATCGGTGAGGATGTCGGTGGTGCCGATCATGCCGCCGAATGCGTGCATTGGTGCGTCGAAGTCGAAGGACATTTTGCCTGTGACTGAGCCTCCCATGAGGTTGCCGTTGAATGGCAGGATGCTGGTTTCAGTCAGGAAGCTGGTGAGGTTGTTGGCGATCATGACGCCGCCTGCGAAGATGTCACCGGTGACGCAATGATCAGCGAATGTGGATGCGGGGCCCGGGGTCATGCCCAGGGGGGCGATGTTCTCGAAGTTCTCGGAGTAGTCCCCGACGAACTGGCCGGTTGCGACGACATCGGCGTTGGCGTGGAGTGCTGTGGCTGCGATTGTGCAGATGAGTGCGGTTGCTGTTTTCATGATTCGATCCCTTCTCGGTGGTTCCTGTTGGTGACTTTGCAGCCTTGTGCTGCTCGTCTGGGATCACCATACTGGAAGTGGGAATCGGACGCAAGATGTTTTTAAAATTATTTTTACGATTGATCGTGCGATCAAATCTGATACCCTAAGGCTGATTGTGACCCCAGAAACGGCGATGATGTTGGGAATCTGAGTATTTCGCCCACCTGAATGGAACCGATATGACCGAAGTGAAAATGCCCCAGTTTACAGCCGACGCGTTTGAAGTGACCCGCACATTGCGGGGGGCTTTTACTGAAGTGGTCCAATCCGCGGGTGCGGATCCGTCTACGCCGCAGTCGATTGTGCGGGAGATTGGGCTCAATAAGAATCTCGCCTGGAAGATCTCACGGATTATCCAGGCGGAGGACGATGCGACGGTGCTGGATCTGATGCCGGGGGCGTCGGGGATCGAGATTTTCTTTAAGGCGATGAACAAATCGGGGATCGACGAAGACTGCATCTCGCGAGCGCGGAAGGCGGTGGATTCGTATAAAGAGTTGATCCGCACGCACGCCGGGGACCGGGCGACGCTGGAGATGATGGGCAACGAGCTCGATGATTCGGGCAGCCAGCACCGCGACGAGCAGCATCGGAAGCTGTTGTTCCGTGGGGCGAGCTATGTGTGGGGGGCGCAGGCGCGGGCGGTGCTCAAGATTGGGATTGTGATGCCGAGCGAGCGTCCCGGGTATGCGGACTTTGTGAGCGTGGGCGGATTTCTCGATTTCCGTCGATTGCGTCCGGAGGTGACCTGGACGATGGCGAGAAGATCATCGAACAATGATGTCGGGGATGAGAAGCTCGGGCGGGAGCTTGAGCCCTTGGATCCTGCGGCTTTGCGTGACGGGACGCCCCCGCTGCTGACGGAGTTTTGTTCGGAACCATTGCCGGAGTTTCGCGCGAAGGAATCGAAGCATTCTGTTCGGTACGACTTGGTGGAGGGTGAGATCGGGAACACGGGCTTGCTGACTTGCCTGATGGGCATGGTCCAGCGGGGCGTGCCGATCGTGCGGACGATTGACAATACGATGGGCATCCATTCGGCGCGTTGCGAGGTTCCGGCGGAGATGATGCTGATGGATATGTACTTCCATGAGTCGATGAGCTTTGCGTTTCCGCCGACGGTGACGCTGCGGAGCGGGACGGACCCCGATGAGCAGTCGATGGGTGCGCAGGAGCTGGCGTTCAAGGATCGGTTGATTGATCTTGGTATGACGAACTCGGCGCAGGCGGTGTTTGAGATTCCGAACTATCGCCAGATTATTGAGCGGGTGTTTTCGCTTGCTGGGCAGTCGATCGGCGATTACCGCGGATACCGGGTAAAGACCTCGTATCCTGTGTTTCCGTCGACGCTTGAGATGAGTTATGAATTGCCTGCCGAGTGAGGAAGGAGAGGCTTTGGATTGGATTTTGAGCTGTTTGTTGGTCTTTTTGAATGCCAGAACCTTGGGAATCCGGACAATCTGGCTTGACAGGGGTATTGAGGATCATGTAGTCTGGGGTCTGGACAGATTGTTTTGTCCAGCTCTCAATGACCCCATTCGGGGCGAGTTACAGTGCGGAAACGACAACTTGAAGTGATGCGATCGTTCTGAGAAGGATGTCTTTTGTGATGGTTCGCTGTTGAGCCTGAAGGACTGCATGAGGATCGATCGTATGTGTGCACCGCATGGTGGAGAAAACTGAACGGCTGGCTCGGTCCAGTCAAATACCTATATGAAAGGTTCAAACCCATGAGCAATACAAAGAAGGGGCTGCGAGCCCTGACACTCGGGATCACTTGCGCCGCGTTTGCGGCGCCCGGGGCGTATGCGATGGCATCGCCCAATGATCTCGTGCAATCGGCGGGTCAGATCGAGCCGATGACCAAGACGCGTTCGATCGAGCGTTTCCAGGACGCGAACCGCGGGGCTCGTTTCTATCAGCAGGCCGAGACCCAGAATATCACCCGGGTGTATGGCAAAGCGTTTAGCACCGGGGCGAGCACGCAGGCATCCGCCCAGAGCTTTGTTTCGCAGTATGCGGGCATGTGGGGCGTTGAGGCCAATGAACTGATTGCTCAAGGGCCCTTCCGTGATGGGCACCACACCCAGGCGATCGGGTATGTGCCCGAGACGGACTCTTACAAGTTCACGGGGCACTACTACACGCAGACCAAGGGGGGCATCGAGGTCTTCCGCTCGAAGCTCGTGCTTCTGGTGCGCAACGAAGCGGATCACCCGCTCGTGCTTGCATCGGCGGAGCTTCATGACCTGAGCAGCTTTGCGGTGGATCCTCAGATCAGCCGAATGGCGATGGATCAGAATCTGATTATTGAGCATGCCGAGAAGGTCTTCGACGCGGGTGTGTTTGTTGATAACACCCGGCGTGTAATCTATGCGGGCACGACGGAGAACCCGCACGAACCTGTGCTGGCGGATGTATCCGAGGGGCTGGTCAACGGGTTTGAGAAGCACTTGATTGTGACTGATGCACGGACCGGCGAGGTGCTCTTCACCGAGAACCTGATCCACACGATGGATATCAGCGGGAATGTATCCGCGATGGCCACCGAGGGGATCGCGTCCGACGAGTGTGAGGACGAGGTTGTGCGTCCGATGCCGTATTTGTTTGTTTCGGGCGGCGGCGAGACCGCGATGACTGACCTTGACGGGAACTACACACTCTCGAACCCGGGCGTAGAGCCTGTCGATGTTTCTGCGACGATCCGCGGGCAGTGGTTCGAGGTGTTTGAATATCAGGGCACGACCACCAGCGAGAGCTTGCTGGTGTCGCCGTCGGATCCGGGGCACCTGCGGTTTAACTCGAGCAACTCGAACGAGCGTGTGCGCGCTCAGGTCAACTCGTATATCGAGGCGAACATTGTTCGTGACTTTGCGATTATGGCCAACCCGTCTTATCCACGGCTGATGAACGAGCAGTTCCCGATCTCGGTGAACCGGAACGATGGTTTCTGCCCGCAGAACGCGTGGTATGACCCCATCGAGGAGTCGATCAACTTCTGTGTTTCGCAGGGATCGGCGCCCAACACGGCGTGGTCATCGATTGTGCATCATGAGTACGGCCATCACCTGGTCAATGCTGGCGGCAGCGGGCAGGGGCAATATGGCGAGGGCATGGGCGATGTGATGAGCATGATCATCTCGGATGATCCTCGTCTGGGTGTTGGGTTCTTTTCTTGTGGCGGCCCGCTGCGGAACGGGGACAATAACTACCAGTACCCGTGTGTGGGCGGCGCCCATGAGTGCGGGCAGCTGATCTCGGGTTGTGTGTGGGACACACGCCAGGAGATGGTGGTCACCGAGCCTGATGACTACATTGATATTTTGAACTTCTTGGCGGTGAACTCGATCTTGGTGCATACCGGGTCGGAGATCACGCCTCAGATTACGATCGATTGGCTCACGCTTGACGATGACGATAGCGACATCGGCAACGGGACGCCCCACTACAACGAGATCGCGGCTGGCTTTGGTGCCCATAATATGGATGCCCCGGAGCTCAACCGGATCAGTGTGACATTCCCAGATTCGCGTCCGGCCATGACGAACCCGAATGGTTCTACGACGCTCAGGGCGGACATCTCCACGCTCTCGGATGACCTGGACACATCGTCACCGATGTTGATGGTTGATGCGGGTGCGGGGTTGATGGCGATTCCGATGACGAATGTGAGTGGCTCGGTGTATGAAGCCAACTTCCCAGAGGTGCTTTGCGGGGCTCAGCTGAAGTATTACATCTCTGCCCAGACGCAAGATGGCACCACGGGGACCGCGCCGAGCAATGCGCTTGATGGCGAGCGACTTTGATGGCTCGGGACAGTGTTACTTGACCGACAATGTGTTCGGCAACTCGGATGTCGATGGCGGCACGACGGTGTTGACCTCGGCGGCTCTGGATGTCGAGGGTGCGACGGCGCTGCGGTACGCACGCTGGTACAGCAATACCTTCGGCGATTCGCCAGGCACCAATGTGTTTGTCGTTGAAATCTCGGATGACAATGGTGCGAGCTGGATTAACGCGGAGACCGTCGGGCCTGATGGCCCGCAGGTGAGCGGCGGCTGGGTACAGCAGCAGATCTCGCTTGTTGGGATCGACGGGTTCACGCCTGGGGATCAGTTCCGTGTGCGGTTTAGCGCGTCGGATATTGGTGCGGGTGCGGTGGTTGAAGCCGCGGTCGATCAGGTCGAGCTTGTGAGCTTCGAATGCACGCCCGCGTGTATCGCGGACCTGACGGGCGATGGGGTCTTGGACTTCTTCGATGTGTCGGACTTCCTCGATGCGTTCGGTGCCCAAGACCCGATTGCGGACTTCACCGGCGACGGTGCGTTCGACTTCTTTGATGTGTCCGACTTCCTCGATGCGTTCGGCGAGGGCTGCCCTTGATGCGTATTCGTTGAGATCGAAAAAACCACACTCAACTCAAGCGGGCGTCCACTGATTGGGCGCCCGCTTTTTATGCCTGTTCTTTCATGCCTTGAGTGCGGCGAATGCGTCGAGGGCTTTGGCTCTGGCGTCTTTGTGGTCGACGATTGGGAATGGGTAGGTCTCGCCGAGCGTGATTCCTGATGCTTGGCGTGCCAGGGGCGGGGCGAGCCAGGGGGTGTGGATCAGGGCGTCGGTGAGGTCGGCGAGCTCGGGGACCCATCGGCGGACATAGCTGCCTCGGGGATCGAACTTCTTGCCCTGGGTGATGGGGTTGAAGATGCGGAAGTATGGGGCGGCATCGGCCCCGCACCCGGCGACCCATTGCCACCCGAAGGTGTTGTTGGCGAGGTCTGCATCGACGAGGGTGTCCCAGAACCACGCCTCGCCTTCTTTCCAGGAGATCAGCAGGTGCTTGCAGAGGAATGAGGCGACGATCATGCGGGCGCGGTTGGGCATGGTGCCCTCGTGCCAGAGCTGTCGCATCGCGGCGTCGACGATTGGGTAGCCGGTCTGGCCGGTCTGCCAACGCTTCAGGTGATCCGGGTTTGTCGCCCATGGGAACCGCTTGAACTCTTCGCGGAAGGGCTGGGTGCTGGTATGCGGGAAGTGGTTGAGCAAGTGGGCGGCGAAGTCATGCCAGGCGAGCTGGCGGGCGTAGGCCAGGGGGCCCGGCTCGTGCTCGATAGCGTCATTGCAACGCGATTGGATGGTGTGCCAGATGCGCCGGACAGAGAGCTCACCGAAATGGATGGGGGCGGAGAGGGCGGACCAGCCCGGCTTGGTTTGCGGGCTGTGGAAGAGCTGGTCGCGTGAATCGTGGTATTGATCGATCCGATGCTGGACGAAGTCATCCATCGCTGAGAGCGAGTTGGGCTCGCCGGGGTTCCAGCGGGCTCGCAGTCCGGCGGCCCAGTCGAAATCATCGAGCAGCCCGAGTGCTTCGATGGGCACAGGGGCGGGCGTGTGCTTTGGGGGCTGGATTGCACGCGGGCGGTCTATGGGGGGCTCGACGGGGGTGGACTTGGCCCGGTTCCAGAACGGGGTGAAGACTTTGTAAGGCTGGGCGGAGCCGGTGAGGACGGACCCGATCGGCCAGAGGAGCGGAGGCCCGAAGCGGACAAGCTCGATGTTTGATCGGGCGAGCTGATCGTCGAGTTGGTCATCGAGGAGCTGCTGGGCGGGATCGATCGATTCGTGGATGGCGACCTGGTCCGCCCCCACCGCTTTGCAGAGGGCTTGGAGCTCTTGGGCTGGGTTGCCTTGGCGGAGGACGAGCGGGGAGCCGAGCTTGTCGAGGGCATCGGCCAACGAACACAGCGACTGATGCAGCCACCAGTTGGATGCGCCGCCGATTGGACGGGCCGACTCGCTGTTGCCATTGGCACCGATGTAGGCTGGCACTACACGCCCTCGATTGGCGGCGTAGGTCAGGGGCGGGTGATCGTCGAGACGCAGGTCAAGGCGGTAGAGCACGATGGTGGTGTGCGAGAGATTGTCCTGTGTTCGATCCATTCGGTGAATCTTAGTCGCGACAGCGGACACGATCTGTCGGTGCTCATTTTGTGCGCCGCCACTTGCACCGAACAACCGGAGACCGATCGGGGTGGGTTAGCCTTGGTTCAGGGCGCACACAAAAGCTCACGGCATCGTCATGCCGTGAGCGGCTTGAGCGGCCTGAATCGAGGTGCTTAGAGGCAGTTGCCCGAGAACTCTTCGATGAACTCAGAGATGTCGAAGAAATCGAATATGCCGTCGTTGGTTAGGTCGGCTTGTGGGGTTTGGCTTGCGAACAGGTCGAGGAAGATGGAGACATCGAAGAAGTCGAGCGTGCCGCTGTTGTCGAAGTCGGCTGTGCAGAGTGTGCATCGATCGCTGGCGTTGAATATCTCGATTGAACTCCCGGCGTAAATCGCAAAGATATACTGATCTCGCAAATAGAGTTGTCTGATTTGCGGATATGTTGGACTAAACTGGCTCTGGATCAAGTTTTTTGGATCAGAGATATCTAGTGATTGGATTCCGTTGTTGTTTGGAGCGTTGAAGATGATGCTGTCTTGGACCGCGACTGCATTGAGAGCAAACTCTCGCACCTGATCGTAAAGAACGATTGGCGAGAGGGGATCCGTTAGATCGACCATAGCGAATCCTGAACCTGTTGTGTATGCGATCTCATCTTCGATTTTGAGTGACCATGCTTTCATATCTACATGGGCGATCTCTTGAGGCCCGAACGGGTTCTCGATACTGACTACAGATAAGCCATCGTTCCCTGTAGCGACGATGAGGTACCCTTGGTAGAGATCGAATCCGTAGATGGAATGTTCTCGATAGATACTAAACAATCGTGGAAAAGCAGGATCTTGAACGCTGATCAATTCGATCCCTTGATCTGATTCAAGCATGACGAGATCATTGATAATCTTCAGACGGATCGGGTTGATTTTGGAATACCAGCCGAGCCTTACAATCGAGCTTGGATCCGAGACATCGAGCACCACGAGCCCTGTGTCTTGCACAGAAATATAAGCGATTTCTTCGACGACCTCGACATCCCAAGCCCTTGAGTTCGTTTCGTATGAGCCAAGGTATTGGGGATCAAGCTGATTGCTGATATCGAATACATGGAGCCCGGTATCGTTTACGGTATATGCCATTTCATCGGTCAAGCAGACATCCCATGCTCCGTGTGGGCCGGGGAATGTTGCGGCTACCGGCGTGGTAGGCGTGCTTACATCGAATATGGCCAACTCCTTGGACTCAAGGGGAGCATAGATATGATTGTCTTTTACAAATGCTGTATCCGGGTATCCATCGATGTTGATTGACCCGATCAACTCGGCATTGGTCGGGTCTGATACCTCAAGCACTTGAATGCCTCTGTTATTGCCCAGGATGTACAGGCAATTGTCCTCGATGAAAAGTTTAAGCACATTTGCAGGCGTGTTAAGCTGGTCATATAGGATCGGTTGCTCGATATCAGATATGTCGTAAATATGAATATTCTCATCTCTGTCCGCAGTATAGAGTGTTGATCCGTCTACGAAGAATCGAGACCGGACCGCCTGCCCGTCCTCGATGACTGAAGCGATTTCTGGGTTTGACGGATCACTCAGATCGACAATGTACACCTTATCGCTCCGTGTGCTGATAAACCCGATCTGTTGATGGATATGAATTCCATAGATTGGATTCCCATCTGGAAGTGCAAGAAATCCCAACGGGATCGGAGAACTATTCGTGATATCTGTTGTGAAAAAACTGTGACTTTCGTAGGTAAACGCGACCCCATTTGAGATTTTGTAGAACTCTTCATCTGTGACGACTTCTTCGATGACCAGCAGGCTTGCGGGGTTGCTGATGTCCACGACGAGCAAGCCGCCACTTCGCTGTGAGAGATAGGCTCGGTTGCCCTCAATATGAATAGCATTCGTTTCAGTTGCGAGTTCGAGTGGAGGAAGAAGTACTGGCGAGAGGGGGTCTGACAGATCCATGGCTTGAAACCGGCTCTGATCATCGATCACGAAGACATAATCTTCCTGAACGGATATAGCCCCCATGCTTTCGAAGAGATTCACAGTTTTTGTCGGCACTGTGTCACAGAGTATGCCTCGGGTCTGTGCGTTCGCTGGTGTGCTCAGGATGGCGAGCACTCCAGCGATGAGCCATGCTGATCGGGAGCGGTTGCAAAGCGGTTTCATAATTCTTTTAATCATGTTCATTTCATTATCATATAAAAAAAAGTAATCCGATCAAGCAGAATACACGCCATAGACATGAGTTGATTCGGATGCTGAGCCTGAACAGAACCTGTGTCAAACTGGGCAACGAATGGGTTTGTTCATGTGTCCGCCGCACTGTGCTCAAAAAGAGCGATGATTGGTCGTGATTTGAGTTCAGCGCTGGTAGATTGGTGTGGAATCAAATAGGATGGAGCCATGAGCAGCCCGCTTGATCAACCCGGACAGGACCCTGAAGGTGATCGTGCGGAGATCACGCGATTGCTCGATGAGGCGGGGATGGGGTCTGCGCTGGCTCGGGAGCGTCTCCTTGAGCAGGTGTATACCGAACTCAAGGTGATTGCTGGGGCGCAGCTTCGTCATGAGCGGAGTGACCACACACTTGGGGCAACGGCGTTGGTCAATGAGTCGTATCTTCGGCTGATCCGATCGCTGGGGGGCGATGGCACTACTTTGGGTGATGAAACCGGGGCTGATCTGGTGACTGGGATTGGGGACGGTTTCTCGTTTTCGCATCGTCATGCGTTCTATAAGGCGGCCGCGACTGCGATGCAGCGGATTTTGATTGATCACGCCCGGTCGAAGGCGACGCTGAAGCGATCGGTGCCGATTGGGGCTCGGAAGATCAGCCTGGATGTGCTCGAGGCGTCGACTTTGTCGGATCCGCAGGATTTGTTGTCACTCGATGCGGCTCTTTCTCGCCTTGATGATGAGGACGGGCGGGCGGGCCAGGTGGTACGCCTGCGGTTTTTCGCGGGGCGCACGATCGAGGAGATCGCCCAGATGCTTGAGGTGTCGTCGCGGACGGTGAAGCGGGATTGGGAGTTTGCGCGTGCTCGGCTCCAGCAGTTGATTGAAGAGCAGGATGGGAACGAAGATGGATCGAGCTGAGCCCCCACTGCCCGATGAGACTGACTTGAACGCTGTCCATCCGGAAGACCCGAGCGCCAAGACCTTGTTCGGGTTGTTGCTCGATGCCCAGGAAGCGTTGGAGGATGGGGACGCGGATGCCGGGGATAAGGCGGCGCTGGCGCAGTCAACGCTGCGGCGGGCGCCGGCAGAGGTCGTTGAGCAGGCGCGGGGATTGATGGGAGCGCATCAGCGGGCGGATACCGGGCTGTTTTGCGAGCCCAAGATGGATGGGTTGACGAGCGAACACCCCACTGGTGATGGGCTGGGGACGGTTGTTGAGCCGCCGGTGCTTGCAGGGTACGAGATTGGCGATGAGATCGGGCGGGGCGGGTTCGGTGTGGTGTATCGGGGGATGCAGTTGGTGCCGGTGCGTCGCCCGGTGGCGGTGAAGGTTTTGCGGGCGGATCTGGCGACGCCGGCGATGGTGGCACGGTTCCGGTCGGAGGCGTCGACTTTGGCCCGGATGAACCATGAGGGGATCGCCCGGGTGATCGATGCGGGGCAGGACCAGCTCAATAGGCCGTTCGTGGTGATGGAGCTGATCGAGGGGCGGACGCTGATTGAGTACTGCAGCGCGTGCGGGCTCTCGGTGAGGCAGCGGGTGGCGTTGTTTGTGTCTATTTGTGACGCGGTCCAGCATGCGCACCAGCGGGCGGTGATTCATCGGGATTTGAAGCCGGCGAATATTTTGGTGGAGGATCGGGGCGGGCGGGCGCAGGCGAGGGTGATCGACTTTGGGATCGCGAAGTTGCTCGAGGATGGGTATCTGGGTGAGGGGGAAGGCTGCGAAGGATTGAGCGATGCCCATACGCTCAATGGGCAGAAGCTGGGCACTCCAAGGTATATGAGCCCGGAGCAGCGAGAGGGAGATGGGCAGGCGGACACGCGGATTGATGTCTTTTCGCTGGGTGTGTTGTTGTGCGAGGCGTTGACGGGCTCGGTGCCGTATGACCAGAAGGGCACGGGGAAAGGGACAGGCAAGGGGGCACAGAGC
>CAXBLA010000026.1:0-44045 GCA_963976625.1 uncultured bacterium | reverse complement strand
GAGCGCGACGCGCCCGAGTGTGTTGGTCTCGGAGAAGTCAACGACTCAGGGTGCTGGGAAGATTTCGGCTGCCACGGTGAGCGAGCTGCGCGGCGATCTCGATCGGATCGTGCTCAAGGCGGTTGCGCTCGATCCTGATCTGCGGTATCAGTCGGCCGAGGCGTTGGAAGCGGATCTGGTTCGGTATCTTGAGGGTCGCCCGGTGCTGGCCAAGGAGGCGGGCGTTTGGTATCGGACAGTCAAGTTTGTTGGGCGGCATCGGCTGGCGTCGGCGTTTGGGATGATTGCTCTCTTGGGGTTGATTGTCGGGGGGATCGGGCTGGGCGTGGGGCTTGATCGGGCGATGAGGAGTCGAGATACGGCTCGGCAGGCGTTGATTGAATCGGAGCGCCAGCGGAATCGGGCTGAGTTTGTCAATACCTTTTTGCTCGAGGATATGCTCGGGTCAATCGATCCCAATATCAATCAAGGGCGCGATATCACGGTGCGCGAGGTGTTCGATCGCGCTTCGGATCAGCTTGCGGCTCGGACGGATCTGGATCTGGAGACGCAGTACGCCACGCTGCGGCTGATTGGGCTCAACTATCGCCAGATCGGGGCGAATAGCGAGGCGATTGATGCGTTGACACAGGCGGCCGAGCTCGCGGATCGGGTGCACGGGGTGCCCAATGAGCGGTCGATCCGGATTCGGCTTGATCTGTATGACACGATCGTTTCCAATGGTCGGGGCGGACGGGCGGCGGTGGCCGAGGTGCTTGATCGGGATGCGCAGGCGTTGCTTTCGGCGGATGATGTGTTGTATCAGCGGGTGCGGATGCGGACGAGCCAGTCGATCGAGGAGCTGGCGGGGATTGTTGATGGGCTGGAGGCAGATCTGGAAACCAATCCGGAGTCGAGGCGAGTGGATCTGCTGGTGGCGCTGGCGAATCTGGGGCATCTGTATGCGTTCGCGTCGATGCCTGCAGAGCGGCTTGAAACGCGGCGCAAGAGCTATGAACTCAGCCTGGCGATGTATGGGCCGGATCACAGCACCACGCTGAGCGCACTGGCGGCGTATGCGGCGATGCGGGCGGCGATCCAACGGGATAAGCAGACGCTGGTGCTGCTCAAAGATGCGTACGAGCCTGCACGGCGGTTGATGGGGCTTGAGCATCCGATTACGCTACGAAATATGCGCTCGTATGCGTTCATGCTCGCGCGGCTGGGCGAGCACGAGCAGGCGATTGCGCTGCTCGAGGAGAATGTGGAGGCGTACGGGCGGTTGACGGGTGAGACGAGCATCCAGACGACGCTGTCGCTGTCTTACCTTGGGCGGGTGCAGCTGATGGCCGGGCACGCCGAGGCGGCGTTGCCCCTGTTGATCCGGGTACAGGAACTCCAAGCCAAGCAGTGGAGCGCGGGGCACAAGAACAATGTGTACGCCCCGATGCAGGTGGCGAAGGTGCATCTGGCGATGGGCGACGGGGCATCGGCTCGTGACTTGGCGGAGCGTACGCTTGGGATTGTCGAGGGCGGGAGTCTGGCGGCGGTTGAGTTGCATCGGATTTTGGCTGATGCCTTCAAGCTTGAGGGCGAGCATGGGCAAGCGGTTGAACACGCTTGGAGCTCATTTGAGTTGCTTGGTGCGACTGAGCCGGAGACGCTTGAGTTCTTTGATGTTGGGCGGGCGCTGTTGGCTTCGCTCGATGGCTTGGGCAAGGCTGCGATGCGCGATGAACTGAGCGGAATGCTCGAACGAACGCGCAAGGAATGGGACCGCTCAAATACACCATGAACGCGTCTGGGTCCTGTTTTTCTTCAGCATACTGATTTTTCTTTGGTTCTTGTGTCCCCTGAGAGGGACAGATCTCGCTTTGTCTGATGGCCCTTCGTGTTGAACGGGCGGAACAGGCATGTCGGGGTGATGTGCCGAGGAGAAAGACGATGAAGAACGGAAAACTGGCACTGGCGATGGCACTGCTGACAGCGAGCGGGACGAGCGTATCCGCTGATATCTTTGTATGGGGGGGTGGCGATGGTGATTGGGGGAACCACGCGCTCTGGATCGGGCCCAATGGGCAGGTGCCCGATTCGATTGTGGATTCGGCGACGCTCGGCGTGGATAACGCGGATGTGACGCTGTCGTCGAATGTTGCTCTTGGCACACTCAATGTGCTCAACGGGCTTGCTTTGTACAACATCGAGCATTCGATTTTTGTCGATGGCGATACGCAGATCAACGGGGGGGGCAGCACTTTGGTGTTGCGGGACTCGCCGGCGCTGCGTGAGCTGGATACCGACACGCTGTTGATCCGCAATGGTGGGCTGTTGATCTTGGGTGATGCGACCGTGCAAGCCGACGAAGAGATAGTGATTGAGTCGAACAGCGGGATATACGGGCTCGGCGTCATCGAGATGGACAGCACCACCGGAAACCTTGATATCGGCGCTGGCATTATCTGGGCGGTGGCCAATGGCACCGAGACCGACACACTGGTGATCCAGCGGACAGCGTCGAGTACTTCGAAGCTGGATGTGACGCATCCAAACTCATCACTGACTATCTGGGATAACAAGACGATGGATGTGCGGATCCCATTTTTTGGATCACTGGGTGGTCGGTTATGGGTCTCGGGGGGGAGCAGTTTCTTGGCTGATTCGCCGATCATTGCTGGCCCCGGCTCTGAGTTTTTGATGACGAGCGGCGGGCCCGGCTTTGGTGATTCATCAACAATCCAGGCTGCATCGGCGATTGATTCGTATGGTCATCTTCAGGTGGGCGGCCATGCGACGATTGATACGCCGTTGCTGGTGCTTCGTGGGACGGGTGAGCTACGCGATGATGCGGTGCTAGTGCTCGATACCACGGCAACGGTCTTTGATTCCTTTGTCGCTGTGCATGACGAGGACGGCGAAGGGGATGGCGGCGGGATTGAGTTCCGAGCGGGGACGACGACGCTGAATGTCAACAATGGGGTCTCGTCGGTTGAAACGGGCATCGGTGGTTGGTTTGATCTTGACGGGATCGCGGCGATGACGACCAATATCAGCGATGGGTCGAGCCTAGTCCTTGATGTTGAGTTTATTGAGCGGTTTGAGTCCAATGACTATAACGGCACGCTCAATATCGAAGGGACGCTCGATCTGGTCGATCATGGCGCGTACGACGCGTGGAACAACCTTGGTGATGTGTTCTTGGATACGGGTGTGCTTGATGGACGCGATCTCAATAACCGGGGGTTGATCTCGGGGACCGGGACGATCTTTGCGACGCTGTACAACGACGGCGAGCTCGTTGCCGATGGCGGGACGATGTTTCTTAAGAACATTGATCTCGACGGGGACAACAGCGGCAGCGAGCTGGGCGTGATCCGGGCACAGACCGGGGATATGTCTGTGTCGAACAATGTGCCATCGAATCAGAACTTCCGTGGGTCGATGTTCATCGGCGACGGTGCGGGGATTCGGGAGGTCTTTGAGAGCAACCTGAGCTTGTACTTCCACAGCTTCGATGGCTCGGTTGGATCGCTGGAGATGAACTCTGGGCGTCTGGCATCGACACGGGTTTGGCTCAACTCGATGTTCTCCACGGCCGGGGATTCGTTGATCAGTGTGTATGGGACGGACAGCGATGAGTACATCCGGTTCGGCAGCGAGGGCACCAACACGATCACGGGCATGCTCGGTCTCATTGGGAATGTCACATTCGAGGAAGGAGCTGATTTTCTCGGTGAGGGCACGATCGCCGGGAACCATATTCATCGTACGATCGATCTCGATCACGGGGCATCGCTGGGTGATGTGTCGCTGCAGACGGTTGGTCAGCTGACGCTCGGGCAGGGGACCGATGGGATCGGGCACGCATCGGTGGCCGGGCTCACGCTCCTTCCGGGCGCGGAGTTGGTTGTGGACCTGGCTGGAGAGCACGACGGGGTCGGGCATGATCGTATCAAGGCGTTTGATCAGGTGATGCTTGATGGGAAGCTGGTTTTGGATGTGGTCGATGGGTTCTCGGTGCAGACGGGTGAAGCGTTCACGATTATCGAGGGTTCCTCGATTTCGGGGGGCTTTGACCAAGTGGATTCGGTCGGGCTCGGGCTCGAGTATGGCGTGGTCATCGAGATGCACGACGATCGTGTGGATGTGGTGATTACCTGCCGGGTGGATCTGAACCAGGACGGGTTGATCGACTTCTTTGATGTCTCGGACTTCCTCGACGCGTTTGGTGCGATGGAGCCGGCGGCAGATTTCACGGGAGATGGTCTGTATGACTTCTTTGATGTTTCCGAGTTCTTGGATCAGTTCGGGGCAGGGTGCCCGTGATCTGACTCTTCCAGTCTATTGAAATTTATATATTGACTGTTATCGGTACAAGCGTCCCAGAGTGAACCCTCTGGGACGCTTTGTCTGCTCTTTGAGTCGTTTCGTGGTTGCTCCGGTGCGGATGCCCCCCGCTTGGGGGCATCCGATGGGTGTGTGCCTGTTGAATGGTGGCCTTCTGGTCGTAATCCCGGGTACATCAGAACTGTGTCTCCTAAATGGACGATGAGATCGAAATCACGACTCGATCCCGCCCTGCTTCGAGAGACCATGCCACGATGCCGAGTAGTTCAAAGTTCATTCCCTTGCTGATTATTCTCTGGCTTTTGGTGTGCCTGGGCGGATTCTGGATGCTGCTGGTGTATTCCAACACCCCCGGCGATTTGGGAAAGCCTAACGCGGGATGGATGATCCCGGCGGGTCTTGAAGTGGAAGCGGAGAAGGCAACGCTGGTGCTCTTTGCGCATCCCCGTTGCCCGTGCACGCGGGCGACGATGTCGGAGCTCGAGCGGCTGCAGGGCGACTATGAGGACGCGTATTCGCTGCTTGTGGTGTTCTACGAGCCGATCGACGGCGGGGACGAGTGGAGATCGACTGATCTTTGGCGTCGGGCCCGGGCGATGGAAAACACGGTGGCGATCGCGGACCCGGGTGGGGTGCTGGCGATGGACGCTGGGGCGATCACATCGGGGCAGCTGATGCTGATGAATGCGGATGGCGGGCTGGAGTACTGGGGCGGGATTACGGCCTCGCGGGGGCATGAGGGCGAGAGCCTCGGCGGGATCGCGCTGCGCGAGCTGCTGGGTGGGCACGATACTGCCCATCGGCGGACAAGTGTCTTTGGATGCTCGCTGAGCGCTGACGATGGGGACATGGAATGTAGAGCTGAGGAGGCATGCTGTGAACTCACAGGTGATTGAGCGTACAAATGAAATTCTCACGGAGAGTCGTGATCGGCTCAATCGGCGGACCGATGCGATGTTCGGTGTGTTGTTTGTCGCGCAGCTGATTGGGTGCATCGCTGCTACACTGATCTTCACGCCCAAGACTTGGGCGGGCGCCCAGGGTTCGACCCATATCCATGTGTGGGCCGGGCTCGGGCTGGGCACGCTTTTGTGCTCGATGCCGATCTTTCTGATCCTGTTCCATCGCGGGCAGGTGCTGACACGGTACGGGATCGTGATCGCGCAGATGCTGTACTCTTCGTTGTTGATCCACCTGACCGGTGGGCGGATCGAGACGCATTTTCACTTGTTTGGATCGCTGGCGTTCATCGCGTTCTATCGCGATTGGAAGCTGCTGATCCCGGCCACGGTGATCATCAGTGCGGACCATCTCTTGCGGGCGATCTATTGGCCCGAGTCGATCTTTGGTGTGCTTTCGGCGAGCCCGTGGCGGGCTATGGAGCACGCGGGGTGGGTGGTCTTTGAGGATGTGTTCCTGATCACGGGGTGTATTATCTCTTCTCAGGAGATGCTTAAAATTTCGGAATCTCAAGCCAAGCTTGAGTTTGCCAATGCGGAGACCGAGCAGATTGTTGCTGAGCGGACCAAGGAGCTGCGTTCGCGTGGTGAGGAGCTGGCGCGGAGCGAGGAACGGTTCCGTCTGGCGGTGCAGGGCTCTCAGGATGGATTATGGGACTGGGACCTGAGCAATAAGAAGATGTACTTTGCCCCGCAGTGGAAAGAGCTCGTCGGGTGCCAAGAGCACGAGATTGCGGACTCGATGGACGAGTGGTTCAGCCGAATCGTTTCTGAGCAGCTCACCCGGTTCTATAAGGACCTGCACATGCTGCGTAAGGGGGTGATCAAGACCCTCGATACCGAGCTGGAGATGATGCACGCCGACGGGACGACGCGGTGGATGCTCTGTCGGGCGACCGCCGAGCGTGACGGCGACGGGAATGCGACGCGGCTGGCCGGCTCGATGGCGGATATTTCTGAGCTCAAGCTTGCACAGGAACGATTGCGTCAGCTCGCCCACCATGACCGACTGACGGGCTTGCCTAACCGGGGCGTGTTTGTCAGCCAGATTGAAAAAGAGCTCCAGGTCGCGAAGAAAAACCCCGGCTACCGCTTCGCGGTGCTGTTTGGTGATTTCGATGGGTTCAAGATTATTAATGATAGCCTGGGGCATGCCTTTGGCGATTCGATGTTGATCCATGCCGGTGAGACGCTGTTATCGCATGTCAAGGACACGGATGTTGTTTCTCGTTTTGGTGGCGATGAGTTTGCGGTGTTGCTGCGGGATGTAGAGGATGATGAGGCCGAGCGTATCGCTCAGCGATTGGTGGATAGTTTCCGTAATCCTTACGAGATCAACGAGCATGAGATTACTTCGACACTGAGCCTCGGGCTTGTGGTCAACGGTGGTGAGCACGGCAGTGCGGACGATCTGCTCCGCGATGCGGATGCCGCGATGTATCAGGCGAAGAATGCAGGCAAGAGCCGATGGCAGCTCTTTGACGAATCGATGCACCAGGCGGCGATGAAACGGATGGACATCGAGCGGGAGCTCCGGCGGGTGACCGCTTGCGAAGAGACCATGAACCGTGAGCTCAAGCTGCTCTACCAGCCGATTGTTGATCTGGACTGCGGTGAGATCGCCGGGTTCGAGGCGTTGATCCGTTGGGAGCACCCGGAGATGGGGCTCATCGAACCCGATCGGTTTGTGGGGATCGCTGAGGACATCGGTGCGATCATCCCGATCGGCGAATGGACGCTGCGGGTTGCCTGCGAGCAGGTAGCCGAGTGGAGGAAAGACTTCGGCGACGATCAGCGGGTATATATGAATGTGAATCTCTCTCGTCGTCAGCTCGTGCATACCGAGCTGATCCCGCTGCTTGAGCGGACGATCGAAGATACCGGCGTGCGTCCTGAGGATCTCAAGCTCGAGATCACCGAGACCACGGTGATGGACGCGCGGGTTGATGCGGTCAAGATCATGCGCCGGATCCGGGCGCTGGGGATCGAACTGGTCATCGATGACTTCGGTACGGGGCACTCGTCGCTGAGTTGCCTGCGTGATTTCCCGATCCAAGTGCTCAAGATCGACCGGGCATTTATGCTCAACATGAGCAATCATCGCGAGTTCTGTGCGCTCGTGCATGCGATTGTGACGCTGGCACATAACTTTGACCTGCAGGTGGTGGCCGAGGGGATCGAAGACCAGGATCAGATCTCGCAGCTCCAGACGATGGATTGTTCGTACGCCCAGGGGTATTTCTTTAGCCGACCGGTCGATGCGGCAGCCGCGACATTGCTCCTCCGTGATGGCTTGTCCTATAGAAGGTTGGCGGCTTAAAGCAGTACGCCGGGCGCTATAGATTTCCCACTCGGGTGTACTTCTATCTGTATCGAAAGCCCTGGAGCTCAACGGCTCTGCTTGGCATCACATGTCATCGCTCTGTTGGTGCCTTTGCAGCAAAAGGAATGTTTTGATTCTATGGTCCCCCTGTTGCATGAACGCGTGAAATATGCGATACTGGGGATTGCGATCGCCCACGCCCGAGTTCCGTGAACCCGGGCGTGTGGGGTCGAGAGGAATCCTGACTATGAGTGCATCGACGCCCCCCGTTCTTCCCCACTTCATCGGCAACAGCCTGGTTCATGGCTCTTCGGGCGACCAGCGGATCAATATCAACCCGGGGACGGGGCAGGCGATCTCGACGGTGCCGCTGGGTGATACGGCGTCTGCTGAGCTGGCGGTGCAAGCCGCGAAGTCAGCATTTGCCAGCTGGTCGCGGACGCCGGTGGGCGATCGGATCCAGCCGTTGTTCAAGTATAAATCAATTCTTGAGAGCCATGTCGACGAGCTCGCCGAGATCATCGTCGAAGAGCACGGCAAGACGATGGGCGAGGCGATCGGTTCGGTCCGTCGCGGGATCGATTGTATCGAGCATGCGTGCGGTGCGCCGGTGCTGATGATGGGGCGAACGCTGCCTCAGATCGCGGTGTCTTCTTCGTTCTGTAGAACCGAGGACGAGGGCGGCGTGGGGATTGATTCGTCGGTGGATAGGCTGCCGATCGGGGTGTGCGTGGGGATCACGCCGTTTAACTTCCCGATGATGGTGCCGCTGTGGATGTGGCCGATGGCGGTGGCGTGCGGGAATACCTTCGTGCTCAAGCCATCGGAGCGTGATCCCAAGTCAACTGTGCGTGCGATGGAGCTGGCGAAGGAAGCCGGGTTCCCCGATGGGGTGCTCAACCTTGTCCATGGCGGCCCGGATGTGGTGAATCACCTGATCAAGCATGACGATGTGCGGGCGGTGTCGTTCGTCGGTTCGACAGCGGCGGGCAAGTATATTTATTCGACCGGGTGCGCGCACGACAAACGCGTGCAGTGCATGTGCGGGGCGAAGAACTACTCGATCATTATGCCCGACGCGAATCGCGAGGCTGCGATTGATGGGGTGTTCGGGTCGGCCTTCGGGAACACCGGGCAGCGATGCTTGGCGGGCTCGGTGGTGGTCGCGGTTGGCGATTCTGCTGAGTGGCTGGTTCCGGGCTTGGTCAAAAGAGCCGAGGCGATGAAGGTCGGGCTGGGATGCGAAAAAGGCACGCAGATGGGGCCGTTGCAGGACAACGATGCGCACGAGCGTGTGCTGGGTTACATCCAGGCGGGGCTGAGCGCGGGCGCGGATCTGTTGGTTGATGGGCGGAAGAGCGAAATGCCCAATGATGGGTGCTTTGTGGGGCCGACGATCTTTGACAACACGACTTCGGAAATGAGCATTGTGAAAGAAGAAATCTTTGGGCCGGTGCTCTCCATTATCCGTGCCCCATCGCTCGATGCGGCCGTCGCGGAAGTCAACAAATCCGAGTACGGCAACATGTCCGTGATGTTTACCGATTCGGGCAACGCGGCTCATCGGTTCGAGACCACGGTGCAGGCGGGGATGATTGGGATCAATGTCGGGGTGCCCGCGCCGATGGCGGCGTTCCCGTTCGCAGGCTGGAAGAAATCGTTCTTCGGTGATCTGCACACCAACGGCGAGGATGGCGTCCGGTTCTTTACCAAGTCCCGCGTCACGGTTCGCCGATGGATCTAATGCACACTTCCGTTTTTCGCCAGTATCTAGACTCATAGAAAGCTATCTACATGCCACGAATCACACGAACCGCACTGATCCAAGCCGCCAACGCGCTGCCCAACTCCGATGATCTCGACGCGATTAAGAAGGCCATGATCGACAAGCATGTGACGCTGATCGAGGAGGCCGCGAGCAAGGGGGCCAATGTGTGCTGCCTGCAGGAGATCTTCTATGGGCCGTACTTTTGTGCGGAGCAGGACATCCGCTGGTACGAACTCGCCGAGCCGATTCCTGACGGCCCGACGATCAAGCTCATGCAAGAGCTGGCCAAGAAGCACAAGATGGTCATGGTGGTGCCGATCTATGAGCTGGCGATGACGGGCGTGTACTACAACACGGCGGCCGTCATCGATGAGCACGGCAACTACCTGGGCAAGTATCGCAAGCACCACATCCCCCACTGCCAGCCGGGGTTCTGGGAGAAGTTCTACTTCAAGCCCGGCAACGGCGGGTTCCCGGTGTTCGATACGACCTACGGCAAGATCGGGGTGTACATCTGCTACGACCGCCACTTCCCCGAGGGCGCTCGGGCGCTCGGGCTCAACGGGGCCGAGATCGTGTTTAATCCTTCGGCCACAGTAGCCGGGCTCAGCGAATACCTCTGGAAGCTCGAGCAGCCGGCGCATGCGGTGGCCAACCAGTACTTTGTCGGCGCGATCAACCGCGTCGGGACCGAGGCCCCGTGGGACATCGGGCATTTCTATGGGCAGTCGTACTTGTGTGATCCGCGCGGGCAGATCATCACCGAGGGCTCGCGGGATCAGGACGAGGTGGTTATCGCGGATCTGGATCTGGACTTGATCCAAGAGGTACGCGACACCTGGCAGTTCTTCCGTGATCGTCGCCCGGAGGCCTATGGCAGCCTGACCGATATCTAATGGACGCTGCGAATGGATGATTCTCATGCCAACCCGTTGATCAATGCCGACCTCGCACCCGTGAGCGCCGAGGAGCGCACATGGAGCGTGTGGAATATTGCGTCGTTGTGGATCGGGATGGCGGTGTGTATCCCGACCTACATGCTCGCGGCGGGGATGGTCAGCCAGGGGATGAACTGGTGGCAGGCGACGCTGACGGTGATGGCCGGGAACATGATTGTGCTGGTGCCGATGATCCTCAATGGGCACGCGGGGACGAAACTCGGGGTGCCGTTCCCGGTGCTTGTCCGGGCGAGCTTTGGGGTGCAGGGGGCGCATATTCCTTCGATCGCGCGTTCGCTGGTTGCGTGTGGGTGGTTCGGGATCCAGTGCTGGATCGGCGGGGCCGCGCTGTATGCGATTCTCGGCGTGCTTGGGTTGTTCAATCCGACGAACGATACATCGGTGCTCCCGGTGCTCGGGATCACGGCGATCCAGTTCGGGTGTTTCCTCGCCTTCTGGCTCTTGCATGTGGTGATCGTGGTGCGGGGTGTGGAGTCGATCAAGCGATTGGAATCTTGGGCGGCGCCGTTTCTGATTGTGTCTGGGTTGGCGCTGCTGATCTGGGCGATCGTGAGTGTGGATCAGCCGTCGAAGCTGTTTTCGTCGAGTACGAGTTATGCCGATGGGTCGGGCTTTTGGAAGGTGTTCTTTCCACAGCTGACGGCCATGGTCGGGTTCTGGGCGACGCTGAGCCTGAATATCCCGGACTTCACGCGCTATAGCAAGTCGCAGAAGGACCAAGCTGCCGGGCAGTTGATTGGGTTGCCGCCGACGATGACACTGTTTTGTTTTATTGGGATTGTGGTCACTGGGGCGTCTGTGATTCTCTTTGGCGAAGCCATCTGGAACCCGGTTGATCTCGTGGCGAAAATGGGCTCGCCGGTGGTGGTTGTGATCTCGATGTTCGCGTTGTTGATCGCCACGCTTTCGACGAATCTGGCCGCCAATGTGGTGAGCCCAGCCAATGGGTTCTCGAATATCTCGCCACGGAACATCAGCTTCCGGATGGGCGGGCTGCTGACCTGCGCGATCGGTGTGCTGATTATGCCTTGGCGGTTGGTCAACGATATGGGGGCGTACATCTTCACCTGGCTGATCGGGTACAGCGCGCTGCTCGGGCCGATCGTGGGGATCATGCTGTGCGACTATTTCTTGATCCGCAAGACGCGGATTGATACCAATGAGTTGTATGACGCCAGGGGCCCATATAAAGGCATCAATATGCGGGCGGTGGTTGTGCTGGTGATCTCGGTGCTCCCCAACTTGCCGGGCTTTATCAATGCGGCCACGAAAACGCCGACGAGCACGCCCATCTTCCCGCCGATCTTCGACACGATCTATACCTACGCGTGGTTTGTCGGCGTGCTGATCTCGGTGTTGCTTTACCGGGTGCTGATGCATTCCAAGATTGAGAGGACTTCTTTATGACTCAACCATCCGCAGATTCTTCCCCTGCACTCCCGAACTATGAACACCAGCCGACGCCGTACACGGGGCTCTCGAAAGAAGAGACCATCGCGATGCGCCAGGAGTTTCTCTCGCCGGCGATCCTGACCTACTACAAAGACCCGGTGATGATCGTCGAGGGCTCGATGCAGTACCTCTATGACGAAACAGGCAAGAGATACCTCGATGGGTTCGCGGGGATTGTGACCGTATCCGTCGGGCATTGCCATCCCAAAGTCATCGAGGCGGTCCGGGAGCAGAACGAACGGTTCCAGCACACGACGACGATTTATCTGCATCCCAATATCGCGCAGTATGCCAAGAAGCTCGCGTCTACTTTTCCAAAGGATTCTGGGCTCTCGGTGTGCTACTTTACGAACTCGGGGAGCGAGTCCAACGATCTGGCGCTCTTGATGGCTCGGGCGTTTACGGGGAACTTCGATGTGCTCGCGCTGCGCAACGCGTACCACGGGATGTCGCCGTCGGCGATGGGGCTGACTGCGCTTAACACTTGGAAGACGCCGGTGCCTCAGGGGTTCGGGATTCATCACGCCAAGTGCCCGGATATGTTCCGCGGGCCGTTTGGGTACGACGACCCGGAAGCCGGGGCGAAATACGCGGCGGATCTCGACGAGGTCATCCGCTTCAGCACGCCCGGCCAGGTCGCGGCGTTTATTGCCGAGCCGATCCAAGGAGTCGGGGGCACGGTCGAACTCCCGGATGGGTATCTGGAGCATGTGTATAAATCTGTCCGTGCAGCGGGCGGGCTGTGTATCTCTGACGAGGTGCAGACCGGGTTCGGGCGGACGGGCACGAAGTTTTGGGGCTTTGAAAATCAGGGCGTGACGCCCGACATCGTCACGATGGCCAAGGGCATGGGCAACGGCGCGCCCTGCGGCGGCGTCGTCACCCGACCCGAGATCGCCCAGACCATGGCCCAGCGATTGCACTTTAACACCTTTGGGGGAAACCCAGTGTCGATGGCCCAGTGCGATGCGACGCTCGACATCATGCTCAGCGAGAACATCCAGCAGCGTGCACACGATATCGGCGGGTACCTCAAGGATGGGCTGGTTGATCTACAAAATCGACATCAAGCCATCGGCGATGTGCGTGGCAAGGGGCTGATGCTCGGTGTGGAGCTCGTCGAGGATCGAAAAACCAAGGCCCCCGCTTCGGCGATGTGCGCGGATGTCTTTGAGCGGGCCAAAGACCTTGGATTGCTGATCGGCAAGGGCGGGCTGTATGGCAATGTGCTGCGGATCAAGCCGCCGATGTGTATCACGCGTGAGGATGTTGATTTTATGATCCGTGTGCTCGATATCGCGTTCACCGAAGCGGCGCGGTAAACGCTCCGATGGGTCTGGTTTTTACGAGGATTTTTCATGCCACTGCTGATCAAAAACGGGCGGATCATCACCGCGAGCGATGACTACCACGCGGATATCTACTGCGAGGGCGAGACCATCACGCGGATCGAGCCGACGATTGATCCGGGATCGCTGCCGGGCGATACAGAAGTAATTGATGCGTCTGGGAAGTATGTCTTCCCTGGGTTTATCGATCCGCATGTGCATATCCACCTACCGTTCATGGGATCGAACGCGATCGACGACCATGAGTCGGCGTCGAAAGCGGCGCTCGTCGGCGGGACGACCACGCTCATCGAGATGATCTGCCCGGGGCCCGACGATGAGCCGATGGATGCGTTCAATGAGTGGAACGACATGGCGGCGTTGTCGAGTGCGGTGGATTACAGTTTTCATATGGCCGTGGTACGGTTTGATGAGTTGGCCAAGGACCAGCTTCGTTCGATCGTGGTCGATCACGGGATCGCGTCGTTCAAGATCTTCTTGGCGTACAAGGGTGCGCTGAATCTCGATGATACGGATCTGTTCTCGCTTCTGGAGATGGCGAAGGAGCTGGGCGTAATCACGACAGCCCATTGCGAGAACGCCGACGCGATTGATGCGATGCAGACGAAGCTGATTGCTGAAGGTAAGACTGGGCCCGAGTGGCACGAGCCGTCGCGCCCGGAGTGTGTCGAGGCCGAGGGGGTGCATCATTTGAGTACCTTTGCTGAGTTGACCGGGGCGCATATTTATGCGGTGCATACCTCGTGTGCTCCGGCGGTGCAAGCCGCGGTCGATGCGCAGCTGCGCGGAGTGAACATCTGGGTCGAGGCGGTTGCACCTCACCTCATCCTCGACGAGACCTATGCGCAGCAGGAGAACTTTGTGGGGGCGAAATATGTCATGTCGCCGCCGCTACGCAAGCGGAGCAACATTGATGTGCTGTGGAATGGGCTTCAATCGGGGGCCATCTCGACGATCGGTACGGATCACGCGCCGTTTAACTTTGTCGGGCAGAAGGACATGGGCACCGAGGCGTTCACCAAGATTCCCAACGGGATTCCATCGGTTCAGGAACGCGTGGATCTGATCTACAACTTTGGTGTGCTCACAGGGCGGATTGATCTGCACACCTTTGTCTCGGCTTGCTCGACCAAGGCCGCCCAGCTCTTTGGGCTGTATCCAAAGAAGGGTTCGATCAGTGTCGGCGCGGATGCGGACTTGGTGGTCTATGACCCTGATCACAAGCACACGCTGAGCGTGGACACGAGCTACTCGAAGATCGACTACAACGCCTACGAGGGCTGGGAGCTGCGCGGACGCTCATCAGTCGTGACGGTCCGTGGACAGATCCAGGCACGCGACGGCGAGTTCGTGGGCACTGTCGGGCGCGGACAACTGCTCAAACGCAAGCCGACACATTTTTAATTTGAACCTTGCTCTCTGATTTAATCGTCGTCTTTGTCATTGGCGACGAGCTTGCTGGATTGCTCGACAAACTTATCGCCTTCCCAGGCGGTGTCCTTGGTGACCATGCCGTCTCTGGCGGCTTTCTGCTCGGCCTTGGCGTCCTTCTGTCGTTGGACGAGGTCGGCGTGAGTGGTGAAGTACTTGAGCGCGTGGCCGCGGAAGTCTTCGATGGAGTTGAAGCCGTGCTTGTCCATGAAGGCGCCCAGTTCTTCGCACATGCGCCCGGCGAGCTTGTAGCCGTGGATCATCACGCCCGTGCAGACCTGGACGGTCGATGCACCGAGGAGAATAAACTGGGCCGCGTCTTCGCCGGACTCGACGCCACCGATGGCCGAGAGCGATCGGTCTTTGTATTCGCCTTCGGCTGAATCGCTGCCGTACATCATGGTCGCGAGTTCCATCACCATGCGCAGCGCGATCGGGCGCACGGCCTTGCACGAGTACCCACCCGGGACGGAGTAGCCCTCGACCGTGGGCTCGGGGCGGAGCGTATCGAGATTGACACCCATGACGCTCAGGATCGTATTGATCGCGGCGATGCCCTCGCAACCGGCCCGGAGTGACGCGCGGGCGGGGTCTTCGATGTGGGTGATATTGGGGGTCATCTTCGCCCAGACCGGCACGGTCGCGGCGCTGTTGACCCAGGTGCAGACCTCTTCGAGCAGTTCGGGGTCTTGCCCCATGGCGGCGCCCATTTTTCTTTCGGGCATGCCGTGGGGGCATGAGAAGTTGAGCTCGAAGGCGTCGACGCCGCAGGCTTGGCATCGTTCGACGATCTCGATCCATGCGTCCTTGCTGCACTCTTCCATGATCGAGGCGATCAATATCCGATCCGGATATTTGTCCTTGATCTTCTTGAACTCGTCCTCCCAGACATCGAAGGCGCGATCGGAGATCAACTCGATGTTCTGCCAGCCGATGACTTCTTTGGTGCCCGTCGCCCGCATGCGCGCGTAACGCGGCGCGACATTGACGACCTTCGACGCGTCGAGGCTCACGGTTTTGCAAATCACCGCGCCCCAGTTTTCATCGAAGGCCTTGCCGATGACATTGGCGTTGGTGCCCGGAGGGCCAGAGCCGATCACGAAGGGGTTGGGGAGCTTGAGTCCATCGACGACAACACTGAGATCGGCCATTTGAGTCCTTTGAGCGCGTCCGACGGCATGCGTTGCCATGGACCTGAATCTGGAATTGTTCAACCCCGATTTTAACAGAAATCATGGTGAATGTGTTTCAAAAAAGCAGCCGGAGTTGTAGATATTCGTCGTCTTTGCCCGCTTTATGCTTGCAAACGGGCATCTACCCCGCCGCCAAACTCTGGATTTGTTGCCAACTCCGATGGATTGTGAACGCAACCATTACCAATCAAAACAGTGTACGATACACGCTCGGTTCGATTCAAAAAGTGCGGGAGGCATTGGATGACTTATCGCTGTGACATTTGTTCGAGGGATATAGAAGAGAAATTAGATGGGCATTTCTATGACCAGAATCGGGTGCTTACCAGCCCTGGGTACTGGCTTCACCTATACACGAAGTCGAACACGAAGCTTGAAGAAGCCGGAATCGGTGGATACCTCGCGATGTTCTGCCGGGATAACAGCGGGTTCACTGTGTGCGATCATTGCTATACGATGCTGAACAGTGATACCGCCTTAAGTGAGGACTATGGTATATCGACCTATGTGACAAGCCAGCCTTCTGGACAGGTTGATTCGTACGCCGCGGGCAAAGTGGCAGGCACGGTATGGCAGCAGCTCCATGGCGACTGGCCCAAGACTGTAGAGCTCGGAGGCGGCGGTGAGACCGGCACGCTGAGGCTTGGTGAAACAGAACAAAAGATTGGCTTCTTTCGAAAGCTCTTTGGTTCAAAGAAGAAGACTTCAGAGCAGGGTCACTCAGACTCCATCGAAACAGTTTGCGATGATCTGATGAAGAAGCACATGCGGGCAACCGGCGGCGTCCTCAGTTCAATCGCCATGACTGCGGATGATCTCATGAAGCTTCATGGAGTGGCACCAGATGATGCCCAGGCTGCGATTGAGAAATGGCTCTCGGACAATGGCCCCTGATTTGTCTGCTGTTTTTACTTGAACAAACGCTACCTACAAACCCTATTTTTTGGCTCATGTTGAGCCGCCCCCCCATTTAGAGGGGTTTGTTTTGGGTTTTCTTCTCGGATTTTTTATGAATTGTTCGCACACTCAATAGTCCATATTCCGTATACATCAGACCCTGTTGAAGCCTGATTCAGTCAGTACAGCATTTGTCCTGTGCGCACACCATCGCTCAATGCGAACCAGCATGACCATTTCACTTGTGTTGGGGTTTAAAACTCTTTACCATTTTGAAGAGTTCTCGTAATGCCATTTTCCTGAATCACACCAACACACACCCGCTCACCGGGGGGACACAGGAGCACACCATGACCAATCAGCGCAACACTCTCAAAGCCGGTCTATTCTCAAGCCTGATCGCGGGAATGACTATGCATGCAGATGCCAACATTACCTTTACCCAAACCGTTGATAACTGGTTCAATAACAAGTTCACTTGGAATGCTCAGCTTGAGACGGTCGCGATCGGGCGCAGCTTGGATCCCAATGGCACGACCCGTTCGGTCTGGGCCCGGGTGGTTCAGAAGAATGGTTCTCAAGCAGGGACCGCTGTGTTTTGCACGACCATGGTTAAAACTGGCTCGGTCGGGTTGTTGGATACTTGGGCAGTGAGCATCCCGGCCGGGACGATCTGCGATGAGGATTTCTGGGACGCGAGTGTTTTATGTGTTGAACTCGTGAAATGCGGGAGGGCCCAGCAACTCGGCTGGCATTCAGTACCGACACCGATGGGGCGTGTGGGGATGATCGATCTTCCACCGATTGATCTGGATGTGAATCCGGACCTGCGTTATGTGAGCCTGGACCCGATCGATTTTGACACGCAGGCCGTGCTCGACGCCGGATTTGATATGGCGGTCTACGCGTACTTCGATCCGTTTACAGAGCTTCCGATCATCCTGAATCATCTCGATCCGCTGGGGCTTTCGACCTTTGTGTACGACCAGAACGATGCTTTTGGGACGGGACTACCCTATCAGCAGGATCAGCTGATCATCATGGGAATCGATCTTGATCAGAACTGGAACCTGCTGCCCAAGCAATCGACAGGTCTCAACCAGTTCCAGTGGCAACTCTTCCCGGAGGGCGGCGGGCTGCTGCAGACGGATCAAGGGAACTTCCAGATCTTGCAGGCCCAGCCGATCGTTGATGGATGGATCCCGCTGTGCCCGGCAGATTACACCGCCGACGGCGATCTGGACTTCTTTGATGTCTCGGCGTTCTTGGATCTCTTTGGGGCACACGATCCCGCAGCAGACTTCGACGGCGACGGCCAGTTTGACTTCTTTGATGTCAGCGGCTTCCTTGATGCATTCGCCGAAGATTGCAATCAAAAATAAAATGAGTGGCGAACACAATCTCGCCCCGGCTTGCCCATCGAGTGCGATGTTTCTCTACCACCACTATCTGCAGTAATCAGTTTTGTACTGGCTTCGGGTGGATGGCGTGGTCGTTGCCAAGCCCGAAGGCTTCGGGGTCGAGGTACTTGCCCTTGTGTTGTTCGGGCTTATCCTGCTCCACAACAATCGGATTGGTGATGGCGCTGGGATCTTGTCGGATTCCGGTGATTTCCCAGCTGACCCGTGCGCCCGCGACGCCGCCGGCGATGGAGAACTGGTTCGCAGAGACCTCTTCCGAGACATACAGGTTGGGCATCGGGGTGCCCATCGCGGTGAGCTGGTAGCGGAAGTCACGGTTGAGTGTTTCGAAGTAGTCCGGGAGCTGGATCACGCCCTCGCCATCGGGGCTCAGGGTGATTACGCCGTTGTAGATGTTCATCATGTCCGGGGATTCAACGAACGAGTGCGAGAGGTATTTGTTCTCTGGATCGAGCGGGTGGTCGATCTTGAATGAGCCGGAAGCTTTGCTCAGGTTTCCGGTCACATGGACATCGCCATCGAAGTACCCGGCGAACCGGTTGTTCCCTTTTTCTCCCGGGCCGGTGGTCGTGCCGTAGACGCCGTAGGCGAAGTTGCCTTGCACACCGCTTCCGGCGACTCCGTAGACTCCATAGACACGACGCCCACCCACGATCTCTGAGCCTTGGCCGGAGCCGTAGACTCCGAATACATCCCGCGGGTTGATATCACGCCCACCTGCTTGACCCCAGACGCCGAACTGTGCGCCGGATTGTGTGTCCACCTGGGAGATGCCCTGCACGCCGACCCGCCCGCCTTCGCCTCTGATCCCGGTCCCGAAGTTGGGTGTCTCGATGTTGAGCGCGAGCAAGCCGTAGTCCTCGGTCGCGAGGAACGCCTCGGTGTCCGCGTCACTATTGAGTGCTTCAAGCGCCTGCGGCCCCGAGTTTGTTCGTGCGTACACACCGGTGTTCACATCTGACTGACCCCAGAGCCCGAATCCAGCGTCTGAGTTGCCAAAGACCCCGAGACCGCCGGGCGAGGTGCCGTAGACACCATATCCGAAACCGTTGTGGATGCCGTAGACGCCTACGCCGCTGAATCCAGTCCCGTTGTTTTCGCCGCGAACGCCCGCTGAGACCCCACCGGGCGAGGTGCTCGTGATTCGCCCGAGCAATCCACTGGCATTCTGGGCTGTCGATGTGTTCTCTGCAGTAACAATCCCAGCGGAAGAAGAATCGATCATGATCACCGGCGTATCGAGCGTCCCCGCGGTGTTCGCTCGGACCGCGTTGAGTGCCCGCGGCGTTTCTCGCAGTCTCACCCTCGGCGAGAGAATCGCACCATCAACAGTGATCGACATCCAGCGGTTGCTTGAGTTGAGCTGTGAACTCGGGAAATCGATCTCGACCGTGAAGAGCCCATCGACGACGGAGACATTGGCCACCGAATCCACCGCGAGGGCGAAACCGCCCACGGCTGCATCGGTCAGGCGGAAGGTCATGTCGTAGAGCCCGTTGGCGGGCTGGTTGTTGTCGGTGAGCTGGCCCTGATAGGTGAAGGGCTCTGCGGTTGCAGCGGACGCCACGATGCAGCAGGCCATAGCCGCGCACGCTGCGTTGAAGGCTGATTTGGACGCCGGCTTGGTTGATCGATTACTCAGAAACTTCATACGAATCCCTCATGGTGGTCATTGAGCTGGTGCCGAGTGAAAGGGCACATCGCACCCGGTCGCTCACTCGAATCCCCCTCACTATACCAGAATGATGACGGACTACAAGCACGGTTTATCAACACAGATCAACCTAAAATCATAATGAATATGTAGCAAAGACATGTATGAAGCGGATTGAGATGGCATGCAATTGAAAGTTCCGGCCAGCCGTGGAAAAAACACACAGCCGGACGGAACCCTTCCCTCCGCAGAGTTGTGGCATCGCAATCACTGCGTGCCGTAGTTTTTTACTTGCGGCGGCGGCGAGCAGCTGCCAAGCCGACCAGGCCGAGCATCGAGAGGCTCGATGGTGCGGGCGCTACGGTCATTGAAGTGATCAATGATCCGCCGCCAACTTCGCCCATGGCGGTGGCCGAGCCATCTGAAAGATCGATCCGCCAGAATGTAGAGCTCGAGAAATCATCGCTCACGACGGTTGCGTAGGCAAAGCCCGTAGCCCCGGAGATATCAAAGCTCAGCGTGTCGTTGAGATCAACCCCGATACTGCCCACGGTCATCAATGTACCGGCGCTGTTGGCCTGGGTGACGAGAACATCGAGCCCGGTGTCAATGCCGTAGAGCTGGGTGGAAGATGCGCCGGCGAAGCTGTTGGTGTACGCCGAGCCCACGATGTTGGGATCCATCCCTTCGTTGGCATCGCCAGCACCGTAAAACAAGCTGGTCACCATGGTCGAAGTGCCGTCGTTTGGATTGAGCACGAGGTTTTGGTTGGCATCGCTGACCACACGGATGCGGTCAATGACAGGATTGAAATCAAACCCGAAACTCGAACCGTTGGTGGCTGGCGCGAATGGACCGGCCCCGACTTGAGTGGCAACACCGGTGGCGGCGTTGATGGTGTACAGGTTGTTAAAGCTGCCCATGCCGTAGAGCTGCCCGGTCGCAGGACGCATATCGATCCCGCGGATCTGCTCGTTGTTCTGCAGCCCCGAGATCGCGACGCCGCTGAGAATGTTGTTCGAGCTGCCCGAATCGAAGGAGACCAGGCTCTGCGTATCGGTCACCCCGTAGATAAGCTCGGCGTTGGCGACGCTCGAAACGCCCGCCATTCCTACCAACCCGGCGATCAGTGTCGCGGCGGCGGTCTTCGAAGTCTTTGAGTTGTTAAAGGTCATTATTTATCTCCAATGCTGATGTTTGGTCACGCGTCTCCACGCGGACTCGATACTGGAAACCCCCGTCCATCTCTGTGGATCGTGCGAGCTCTCCTCTGCCAGTCTTTCGGAGGCCGACACACCCTTGTTTTTGCGAATACAAAAATATTTTGATCCGATCTGTGGTACACTCACCAATACAGAAGCATGATCTCGACCGGGAAGCACCCGTAATTCAAGATCACTACACGCTCAACGGAGTCCGACTTGCCCACGATCCTCGAACGCATTTCAAACGGTGATGAAACCGCCGCCGAAGATTGCGTCCGCGAGTACGGCGGGCTGATTTGGCGTTTAGCTCGCCGGTACCTCGATCGCGCAGAGCTGGAGATCGAGGACGCGGTCCAAGAGGTTTTCGTCGAAATCTGGATCCATGCCAAACGGTACGATCCGTCGAAGGGCAACGAGGCGGCGTTCATCGCGACCCTCGCACACCGACGGATAATTGATCGACAAAGAAAAATCACCACCCGCCGCCGACACGAAAGAGCGGTGATGGTCGAGAAGAAACACACAGCAATGGAGATCCCCCGAATCGGCATCGACGAATCGGGGATCAACCAGGCTCCTTTCTATAGGAAAGAGCTGGCCGAGGGCTTTGAATCTCTCCCAGAGATCGAGAAAACTGCACTCTGGATGTCCGTGTACCGTGGCTTGAGCCATCGGGACATCAGCCAGCTCACCGAGGTCCCTGTCGGGACGGTCAAATCGAGAATCCGCCGCGCCATGATCCGCATGACCAAAACTATCCTTGGTGAGCAAACAGAGCATTCGACCGAAGGGAGTACATCATGAGTGAATCCCATGACTACTCCGATCGGCTCCATGAGCTCTTAGCCGCCCAGCAGCTGGGCGATCTCTCGCACGAAGAACGCGACGAGCTCGAGACCATCATCCAAGAACACGCCGATCTCCCAGAAGAGATTATGGGCGAGCTGCTGGTGATGCTTGATCGTGCATCGGCCGATGAGGATGATCTACCGACTGATCTTGCGCATCGGCTGACCGCCGGCGGGCGGGCGGCAATTGCCAGCAGCGCTGGACATGCCCCGCTCAAGTTCTCGCCAGATTCGAATAGCTCGGACAGTAAAGCGGGCGGTAAAGCGGGCGGTAAAGCGGGCGGTAAAGCATGGTACTGGATGACCACAGCCGCGGCGGTCATCGCGATTGGTGCGACTGTATTCGGGATCTCGAACTACAACGCCCGCCTCAACGCGACGGACCAGTACACCACCGAACTCGCCGTGCTCCAGAACAAGATCGATCAGAACGCTGACCTGCTCAAGAGCAGCCGGCTTGCCGCTGAACGGGCACAGAGAAAGATCAGCGAGCTCGAAGAGTCCACCCAGCTCCAAGCAACCGAACTCGCCCGGCTCGACCGCACCCGGCTTGACCTGGCCAACCAGCTCGCTGAGGCCACCTCATCACTTATCTATGCCAACGAAACCATCGCGGAGTACGAGACCCCGCTTGATCCGACCCAGCTCGCCGAGAACCGACGCCAGCTGTTGACGGTGCCCGACGCGATCCAAGTCGCCTGGCAGCCGTTTGATCTTCCCGAGGCGCCGGCCGAGCAGCGCACCGTGCAAGGCGATGTTGTGTGGAGCGATGAGCTGCAAGAAGGCTACATCCGCTTCGTCGGGCTCGAGCAGAACGATCCGAATGTCGAGCAGTACCAGATCTGGGTGATCGACGAGCGAGGGCTCGAGCAGAAAGTCAGCGGCGGCGTGTTCAATGCCTCGGCTGAAGGCGAGATCATCGTACCAATCACACCCGGGATCGATGTCGGGCGCGTTGCGCTCTTTGCGATCACGGTCGAGAACCCGGGCGGCACCTGGGTACCTGATCTCTCCCGGCGTGTCGTGGTCGCTCCGCGCGATGGCTGAGCCCGCTGGGTGTTGCCCCCGATCATTTGTCCACACATCATGTGTTTGAATTTTTGAGCGAATCTTTGCTCAACCCATAACAACCGGACATCCAGAGCCGAATGGTGGGTGTCGGCGGATGTGATCATCCGCCCTATCCAACACCATGCTACCTAATTTAATTTGACGGAGCGTGCAGCCGCTTCTGCGCCATCACAGCGTCCGTGCTCACTCGGGATGACGAGAGAAATGGTATCCAATGAGCAATCCACTCGCACTCATCGCCCTTGCTGAGCTGTTCGATCGGGTTGATCAGGCGGGGCATCCAAACCGCCCGCCGCGGGTTTTTTACAACGGGGCTTGATGTATTAATCCGAGCGCGGCGGCTTGCGCTCTCGCTCCTGATCTTGTTGCTCGAATAGTTTTACACGCTCAAAATGAGCGAGAAACGCCTGTTCTACTCTGCAGCATGGGGTCGCTGCAATATGAAATGAAATTTCATGCTCGCTTCAGCCTGGCTCCACACCCCCACACCAATATACCTGCATAGCCGATCGGGAAGTCCGCTCGGCGAATCACCCACTTGGGATTTTCGAAAGGGGAAATCAATGAAGCTTACAACAACACAACGAGATCGTTCAGCGAGCAAGCCGCTCTGGATCATTATGGGGCTCACGCTGCTCGCCGGCGTCGGGGTCACCATGAGTGCCTGCAACACCGTCGAGGGCGTTGGGCGTGACGTCGAAGCCGCCGGCGATGGCATTGCTGATACCGCGAGCGACGCCAAGGACTGACCCGTCCTGGCGAGGGCCGGCGATGAACCGGCGGGGAGTTGAAAATTAATCAGCTTTCATCACGCACTCATTCGGGTCTCACATGGGTCACCGAATATACAAGCAGAGATCGGGTACAGGACCTGATCCGAAAGCCAGAACAATCAACCCGGGAACAACACACCGGGCTACGAAAGGAACACATCATGCTTCGCTGGGCACTTACATTCTTCATTGTCGCCATCATCGCCGCCGTCTTCGGATTCGGTGGCATCGCCGCGGGTGCGGCTGGCATCGCCAAGATCCTCTTCTTTGTCTTCATTGTGCTTTTCTTGCTCTCGCTGCTGAGCGGGCTTGCGAGCCGAGGCGACAAGGCCATCAACAAGATGTGAGCCGATTAAGGCTGCACATATGCTCGACCTGCCTTCTGGCGGGCTGAAGACTCACACCACGAAAGGATACGACCATGAAAAACTCACTCAAACAGGCACTCGATGCCAAGCAACTTCTGCGTCTGGCGACCATCGCCGCCATGACCACACCGGTCCTGGCGCTGAGCGCCTGCGACACCAACTCGGGGCCGGCCGAGGAAACGGGCGAGGCCATTGATGAAGCAGCCGACGATGTCGGCGACGCGATCGATGACACCGCCGACGACATCGACGACGCGATCGATCCGTAAACCAGCGCGAACACCGAGCACCGGATTACATCGAACTTTCATCACCATGTATCTATAAACCATCACACTGCAAAGGAGCACTCAAATGGAAACCACCATCAATCTCAACGAAGACACCATCAAAGACGTCCAGAACCTGATCTCAATCAATATCGATAGCTGCAAAGGCTTTAAAGCCGCTGCGGACCAGATCGAGAACGATCGGATCGCCAACTACTTCCGCGAATGCAGCGTCGAACGCGATCGCCTGGCTCAGGAGCTCCAGATCGCCATCGCGGCGAACGGCAAAGCCCCCGAAGACGACGGCTCGTTCAAGGGAGCCGCACATCGTTGGTGGATGAACATCCGCTCGACCGTGACCGGCGGCGATGAGCACACAGTGCTCGCTGATGCCGAGCGTGGCGAAGACGAGATCAAGGGTCTCTACGAGAAGACGCTCAAGGACACAGCCGGGAGCCCGCTCAACGCGCTGCTTCAGAGCCAGTATGCCAAGGTTAAGGTCCGTCATGACGAGATCCGGGATATGCGCGATGATCGTGCATAAGTATGTATGAGCATCGGCTTGTGCGATTGATCAGCCGGCGACTGTGTGTGGTTGCTACTGATTGATCACAGCACGCAAAGCCCCCTGACGGCGGTAGGTTTCGTTTGAGCCTCCGTCGTTTTTTTCTGTCTAAAATCATCGCCTACTTGTTCCAAGGACCCGTCAAGGACCTCATCGATGTGGATTATCCAAATCCCCTGGTATCTCGGCTCGCTCGCTGCGGTCTTCGCCACCGTGCTCTCGATGCTCCCACACAAAGTGTGGTGGATGCGTATCTGGGATTTCCCGCGCATCCAGATCCTGCTGCTCGGGCTCGTCATGCTTGCCTGCGGGGTATTTGTTGCCCCAGATCAGCAGGCGATGCGCATGACCTGGCTCATGACTTTCGGGCTGTTGATCCTCTCGGTGATCCAGCAAATCCGGTGGGCGATCCGGATGACCCCGCTCGCTCGGGTCGAGGTCCCATCGGCTGATGATTCAGGCGCGGGCAAGCTGCGGGTGATCGCGTCGAATGTGGACTACACCAACGCGGACCGTCACGCTGCGATGCGGAGCCTGGTGAGCCATGAGCCGGACCTGCTCGCGTTGGTCGAGGTTGACCAGCACTGGGCATCGGTGCTCGATGGTGCAAATGAGGCTGAAGAAAAGGGAGAGGATGAGAATAAACGCTTCCCCCACCGCTTGAGCGAGCTGATCAGCGACGGGCGTGGGATGGCGTTGCTCTCTCGGGTGCCGCTGCACGACGCGACGGTCCGCCACCTGGTGCTCGACGATCGCCCCTCGATCTGGGCGACGATCAAACTTGCAGATATTCAAGAATCGCCGGCGTCCGATGACCAGTTGATCGGCATCTGCGTGCTCCATCCACCGCCGCCGGGGCTTGAAAAGCAGGATACGGACGAGCGTATGTCGAGCAAGCCGCGGGATATCGAGCTGCAGGTCGCGGCCGAGATGATCGCGGACTCGCCCATCGAGCACTGGATCATGATCGGCGACTTCAACGATGTCGGTTGGTCGCGGACCACTGAGCACGCCAAAGCCACGGGCGGCTTGTTGGACCCACGGATCGGGCGTGGGTTCTTCAATACATTCCCGGCGAAGCGGCCGTTACTCCGCTATCCGATCGATCATGTGCTGGTGACGAGGGCTCTGCGCGTGGCTCGCCTTGAACGACTCAAAGACATCGGGTCGGACCATCTGCCGCTGTTGGCGGACCTGCAAGTGCATACAACCCAAGAATCTACAGAAGAATAAGCCCGCCATCAGTGGATGGACGGGCTTGAATGCTTTCGATAGGGTATGAGACTTCGTTGAACTATGACTCTTTGGGCTGCTTGCTCTTGTCCGGCCCAAGGCTGTCGAGGAGGGTGGACGCGAGCCCTGCCGCAGCGGCCCCTCGGCTGATCATCTTGATCGTCTTCCCGGGCCCAAGGAGCGAGAGCACCAACAACGCCGTGGACCCGACTGCGGCTGGGTGCTTGATCCCGACATCAATGGCGCTGTCCTTGAGCGTGTCGAGCCCATCGAGGAGCCCGCCCTGGTCGGAATCGTTCGGTCCATCGTCGGGATCGGGCGAAGCAGCGTTCTGGAGCCGGTCTTTGGCGTCCTCGGCTTGTTCTTTGGGCCCGTCTACAGCTTGCTCATTTGATGAATCATCAGCAGCCGATTCGGCGGGCGTATCCGTATTCACACGGATCATCCAAACGCCATACATGATGGCACCGATGAGCAGGTAGAACCCGCCCACGCTCAGCAGCGAGCCGCCCCATCCGAGGTGTTCGCTCAGGAGAATCGCCACGCCCGCGGTGAGCAGGGCGAGCCCCGCAGCCGCGAAGAGCGCGATGATCAAGATAAAGACCGAACCGATGAGCAAGCGTTGTACACGCCTGCTCATCAGCTCAGCCTCGGCCCGGAAGAGTTCCGAGCCCCCCTCGAGTAGTTCTTTGGCTCGCCAGAAGATCATGGTTTACTTCCGTGCAAGCAGGCGACCGGCGATCACGCCAGCACCCAGGGCCAAGATGACCGCCGTGGTTGGACGCGCCGAGACCTGCTCACAGAGCGAGCCGTGGCACTTCTTGGCGTTCTCGCCGAAGGACTTGGCCATCTCCCCGGCGGATTCTGTACCAGTTTTGACGGCTTCGATGGCGTTCTGTGTCGCGTGTGCCGTGAGCTTTGTGGCGTCCTCCTTGAGGACATTGAGATCATCACGGACGGCGGATGCATCGCCCTTGAGCTCGCTTAAGCCCTCGCGGAGATCGTGTGAATCTTTGGTTTCATTGATTGTGTTTTGGGTAGTCGTCTGCATGTTGAGTTCCTTTCTGCAGTGGTTAAAAACGGAGTGTAAAAATCAGGGTGAAAAACGAGGATGAGTCCCGTTTCGCTCATCACGATGTGGTTTTGTTTTGCTCTTGGTTGCTTGGGGCTTCCTTGTTGACTTCGTTGATGACTTCGCGTTCTTTGCCTCGGAAGAACATCGCCCAGACCACGGGGTTGCCGGCGATGGCGAACACAGCGCCCAAGACCAGCACGACCATTGCTTCGTCCCTGCCCCAGAGGGCGTAGGTCACGGCGCTGATCGCCAGGACGGCGAGCAGCGAGCCGGCAATGAGCGTGAGCATCGCCTTGGCCCTCCAGCTCGGGTGCGCGGGGCGCCCGTCGGGAGACTCCGTGCGGATCTCTTCTTCCAGGCTCGGATCTTCGAGCTCTTTGATTTCTTTGCGGATTCGGGCTTTCTGCTGGTCAAATGGAACGGAGCCCTTTTTGAGCGGGCTTCGATGCGTTGTGTGCCTTGTCATGGTTGAGTCCTTTCATAGATCGATCCCGAAAGAGTTGGTCGGGGTCGGGTGGGATGTGAAGCCCCGCCGGGGTCTTTCGAGCCCGGCGGAGTGTGGCTCTTAACATCACAGCAGATCAGATCAGATCAGATCAATGTGAAGTCAAAGTGATTGAGTTCAGCGTTCATCTACCCACGCCGGCGTCGTGTCATCCCAGAGGGTCCAGGTGGTCGTCGCATGCTCGATATCCCACGCGGCGATGTACTCCTTGCCGTCGATCGTGGCCTTGCGCCCGACGATGCTGACGGCGTCGCCGCGGTTCATCTTGAGATCCTGATGCTCAACGAACCAGTTTGGGCCAAGGATCACCTGCTGGCGACCGTCGGCGGTGTTGAGCCACAGCGCCGTCGCCGAGGTCCCGGCGTTGCCCAACTCGACGGATTCGGTACGGATGTACTCGCCGCTGAGCTTGACCCGTTTCCCGTCGGCGAAGGTCTTGGTCAGCTTGGAGTCCTTGCTCCACGCGTCGCCGTAGCGGAGTTGGTTCTTGATCGAATGGTCTCGATCCATGGCCTGCGTGTTTGCCTCGAAGTTGGGCACACGCATATCAAACGGCGTGAACGCGTTGGTGATCGAACGCTTGGTCCGCAGCGTGCTCAGATCATCGGGCATGGCCATCGCGCTTGCGAAGGTCTCGCTGCTCGATTCTGACCAGATCGTCAGGTCTGGCGAGATCTGGAGCGTTGACCATGGGACCATGGTGATCTCGTCGCCGAGCCCGAAGAGGTTGTCGTTGGAGTCAAAGCCAAAGAACGCGACGCGACCCGACGAGGTCTCGACGATGGTGTTCTGCACCTCGCCGGCGGTGGTGCCGCCGATCTCGATCTGACGCCCGGTCAGGTCCGAGAGGAGGACATAGCGCTGTGTCTCTCGGCTCTTCATCTTCCATTGCGCATGCCCGTCGCGATCGCGGAGGTTGAGTTCCTGATTTCCAACGCGTGCGTTGGTGGCGATCAAACGCCCGTCGTGTCGCACTGTGGTGAGCTCCACGCGATCGCCCGTGGCTGGGGTGTTGTCCATACCCATGATGTACCATGAGGGCCCCAAGACGACCTTGCGTGACTCGCCCTGCTGATCTTCGATCGTCAGGACCACATCTTCGTACTCGCCGTCCTCGGTCCGGGCGACCTTGGAGACCAGGCCCTTGATCTCGGTGGTTTCACCCATCGCGATGGTAGAGTCGCCGTAGCGTTCGGTGTCCTCGCCCATGAAGGCTTCGGTGAAGTCGCTCATCCAGTCGGAATGGGCCAGATCGTTCCAGTTTTCTGGGAGAAACTCGACCTGGCGTTCGGCCTGTTCTTCGGTCATATCAATGGTGAAGTGCCCATCGGCTGATGAGTAGCCCAATCGGCTGTACTCGGTAGCGAAGACATCCTGCCCGATCGTCAGGATCCCGCCGTGGCCGATGATCGCAAAGACGACGCGCCCGGTGCCACGATCGATGACCATGTCCTTGACGGTACCGATCTTGGTCGAGTTGGTGCCCATCACATCGGAGCCGATGAGTGAGCCCGAGCGGACGAGCGTCAGGTACGCGGTGGCGTCGTGGGCCCGCTGCGTATGCTTGTCGCCCTTGTGCTCTGGGCCGGCTGCGATCGCAGCCGACGACCCGGCGGCCAGCGCGATGGCGAGTGCCACGGCTCCGGCGAGTGGTGTGTGCTTGCGTGTGGTGTTGGTGGTGATCTTCATGTCTTACCCTTTCGATGAGGCCAAAGTTTTCCAATACGACGCGGTAGGCCCTATCCCTGTCGCATGTAGAGATATTCGCCTGCCCATCTGAAGCGCCGATGAGCCGCGAATGAAATCATTATCATTTTGAAGAATGCTTGAGTTGACGCCGAAAATCGGCGGCTCAGCATCGCACGCGCTGATCATTTACTTGATCATTTTTCTGTTGAGTGATCGTCCGTGCATTGGTCATCGCGTCCACGCTTTGGCGGATACGGATTGCCCATGGTGCTCTGGGCGAGCACGGTGATCGCTTGGAGGGCGATGAGCAGGGCCAGGATGCTGGCGATGATGAATACCAATACCAGGCTATCAGAGGGTGCCCGACCGAAGGACATCAGCAGGGCGAGCCCACTGAGCAGAGCGATGGCGCACACTGAAGCGATTAGTGCTCTACGCTGAACAAGCCGTTTGGATCGAGAACTCATTGCACTTACTATTGGCGATCAAGATGAAGTGGAGTTAACACCTGCATGAAACTTCTTTCATGTTCAAAATCCGCCTGTATTTGGCGTATTTTTAGGGTGTGTCGCGGCCTTATCAGTCTGTTTGATCATTGATCGCGGGCAGATCCACCGTGAATGTGCAGCCGTCGCCCGGGTTGTTGGCGACGCTGATCGAGCCGCCGTGGAGCTCGGCGATCCCCTGGGCGATCGCGAGCCCGAGCCCGTGACCGCGCCCCGAACGGTCAGCGTTTTCGACCTGGGCGAATCGGTCAAAGATATGATCGATTTTCTCGGGCGGGATGCCTGGCCCCTGATCGGAGACCAGAATATGCACACGCTGGGCACCCTGCCCGTCGAGCACCTGCTTGAGTTCCACGCTGACCACGCCGGCGGCCGGCGAATACCCGATGGCGTTGCGCACCAGGTTGTTGAGCATGGTGATCAGCAGATCCGCGTCTCCCCGGACAGCGAGTTCCATCGTGTCATCATCGGCAAAGAGGATCGGATCGAGCATGATCGCGTTGAGGCTCGACATCGAAACGCACTGGTCCATCGAATCCATCACCATGTCGTTGAACGCGAACTTGGCCCCCCCCACCTTTCCGAAGCCGTCCTCGAGACGGGTAAGGGTCAAGAAGCTCTCGATCATCTTGCCGAGCCGGGTCATCTCGTCTTGGACGGATCGGGCGAACTGCTTCATGTCGTCGCTTGCACCGTTGAGGTCCAGCGTTTGGGCCTCGATCTGCATCACCGCGATGGGCGTTTTGAGTTCGTGGGAGACATTGGAAATGAACCTTGCCTGGGATTCGAACGCGTCCTTGATCTGGTTTCTCGAGTCGTCGATCTGGGCGACGAGCTCCATCACCTCGGAGCTTTCCTCTTTGATTTCGAGCGGATCCGTCAGCGATTCAGGCGTGAGGCTCGAGACAAGCTCCTGCACCCGTGTCAGCGGGGCGACCGCGATCCGCGAGATAAACCAACCCGCGAGCAGGGCGAGGAACGGGGCCGCCAGCGAGGTGATCAGCAGCGTCTGCCCGGTCTGCATGACCCGGTCCTGGGCGTAGATATCATTCGTAGCTTGCAGTAGGATATAGGGCTTGCGGTCTCTCCCGATCACCCGCTGGATCACCACGACCATGTGCGCTTCGCCGACAGAAGAGTTGGTGTTGAACCAGCTCACATCATCGAGCAGGACCGGACCGGGGCTCTGCATGGCGCGATCGATATCCGCTTGATCGAGCTGGGCGACCCATGCCCCGGGCTCTGTGACGCGTTGGCCGGCGATATCGAACACATCGATCGCGAACACATTGAACCGAGCCTCTGTCAGCTGCTCAGACTCGATCTTGGTCAGCTTCTCCCGGCTGAGCCTCGAGACATCATCATCGATCTCAGCGCTGACATCAATCGAATGGCGAACAAAGTACTCGTTAAAGGAGGTGTAGACGGCTCCGCTCAAGATCACCCACACCACGATGGTGCTCACCCACTGGATGAGGGTAAAAATGACCACCACCCACAAGGAGAGCTGGACTCGCAGCGAGAACTGAAACCGCGAGGCGGTCTTGGGGTCCAGCAGGCGTTCCACGATTAGTCCATCACGCCGAATCGGTATCCGGCACCCTTAATGGTGTGAAAAAGCTCGTGGTCGTAGCCCCGATCCAGCTTCTTGCGCAGCGAGGACATGTACACATCGATGACATTGCTCCCCGGTGAGTAGTTCATGTCCCAGACCTTCTCGGCGATCTGCGCCCGCGAGAGCACCCGGTTTGGGTTCCGCATCAGGTATTCGAGCAGGGCGTACTCCTTATTGGAGAGCTCGTGCTCCTGATCCTTCCGCTTGGCCATCCGCGTGTAGAGATCGAGCTGGATCTCGTCGCATTCGAGCAAGCGACCCTCGGAGGCTTCGCCCCGGCGGAGCAGCGCCCGGATGCGGGCGAGGAGTTCCTCGAACTCAAACGGTTTGGTCAGGTAATCGTCGGCCCCGGCATCGAGCCCGTCGACCTTCTCGTCGGTCCCCGAGAGGGCGGTGAGCATCAGGACCGGGGTCTCGACACACCGGCGACGCAGGTTCCGACAGACATCGATGCCGTCCCGGTCGGGGAGCATAAGATCGAGGATGATCAGATCGTAGGGCGTCGTGCCCGCGGCGAGCTCTTCGCCCTCGAATCCGGATTTGGAGATATCCGCGGCATACCCATGGCTGGCCAGCCCCTTCTGCACCGCGCCCGCCATCTTCGGGTTGTCTTCGATAATCAGTATTCGCATAGCCGGTATTGTATATCCGAACCCGCCGATTGGGAACACGCAATCAGCGGTCGGCCAACAGACCACTTCAGACATGCGCTCATATCAATCGAACACCTCGCCCATTGAATCGCTAAAAATGACACCGTACGGGCGATTTTGCGAGCCACAAAACGGGATCACTTGCCGCTGAGTAAACTGAGAGCGTGGACGAATTAATTACTTTTTAGGTTGAGCCCAAGCGGAATCAAAGTCCAGAATCTGCCCGGAAACCGATTGAGCCATCGATTCTGCATCTTCACGCGCTCGAAAGAATGCCATATTCGAGGCCATCGGCGAACGGATCGTCGGCGCGATCACAAACCAGCCCGATCCGGTTGGTGACCACATCAACCCTGGGTAATCGTGCGACCAGCGGGTGATGATCTCGGTCTCGGGGTACTTGTGTTCGAAGTTGATCTGGCAGTTGAAGTCATCGAAGAGGACTGGCTGAATCCCTCGCGTGCCATTGATCACGGTGGCGGTCGCGAATCGTTCGTCGCTGATGATCATGCCGCACTCGGCGCAGGAACTCTCGCCGAGCATAATCTTGGGCGGCCCGTCATCTGCCTCCCCGCCGCACCCCGGCATGATGGCGCACAGCGAAGCCAACGCCGCAATAAGCAAAGGTGACCCAATATGTGATCTGCGTGTGTTCATGCTAAATGCCTCCTTTTTTCTGGAACAGGATCATCGCGAGGATCAAGGGGATCACCATCCAGAGCACAAGCATCAGGGCGAGCAACCAGGAGAGCGATCCACCGAATGTATGCGATGCGTAGGTCCCCACCGGCCCGAGGACATCGAGCGAGGCGTTCATGTTTACAATCACGCCCATCTTGAACGCTTGGAGCGGGTTCGCGATGGCCAAAGTAAAGACCTGCTGCACGCGGAGCTTGAAGATCATGGTGCCGGCCATGAGTCCCAGATCACTGACAAAGACCAGCACGAGCCATGTAAAGAGCCCGAGCCCCGTGGCTATGCCGCTGCGCCGTGAGCACACCGAGATTAGCATCCCGATCGAGAGCATCGACAGCGAGAGCATGCAGGTGTAGAGGATCAGCATCCCGAACGCCCCGAGCCCCACGCCCCCTGCTCGCCATGCCAGCACCCCGGCGCTGAGCCCGAATCCGATGCCCATCGAGCAACACATCGCGATCGCGAGCCCGAGGTATTTACCGAGCAGGAGCTCAGCCCGTGAGATCGGCTGGGCGAGCAGGTACAGCAGCGTGCCTCGTTCGCGTTCGCCCGCGATCGACCCCGCCCCGGCGATCAACGCCATCAGCGGCACCACCAGCATGATCAGGTTGAGCAAGCCGGCGGTGGTCCGCCCGAAGCCGGCGAAGCCCTGCGAGCCCGAGCCCGCCAGCGACATAAACGAGACCGCGATGGCCAGCACCGTAAAGGCGCAGGTGTACAGGATGAACCACTTGCTCGCCAGGGCGTCGAGGTATTCGCGTTTAGCGAAGAGGACGACATTGTGTCGCACGCTCATGCCGTGTGCTGTCGCAAAGGGACTCTCAGAACGCACAGATTCGATTGTTGTTTCTTGCGTGTTCACCGGGCACCTCCTTTGGAGCTTGGTTCTGAATGATCAAGGGGCTCGATGAGCTCGAAGTCCCTCACCACAATCGAGGCGTTGGCCAGCGCGGAGACCGGATCGCCCTTGCGGTTGGGGAATACCCGGACGCACAGCCCTTGGCCATTGAGGTGCACGCTGTGCCCGGCATCCCGCAGCACACGGACTGCGTCCTCATCGTTTCCATTGCTGACATGCAATCGCATGGTCTGGAGCGTTGATTCTTGCGGCCAGAGTTCATCGGGCGTCACATCCTTGACGGCTTTGCCCAGCTCCATCACCAGCACCCGGCTGGCGAGAGTGTGGACCTCGTCGGGACGATGGGAGGCGAAGATCAGAGTTTTGCCCGCATCGCGGAGCTGGCCGAGGGTGTGGACCACTTCGTTGCGTCCCGACTCATCGAGATTCGAGGTGGGCTCGTCGAGGATCACGATCGGTGGGTCCGCGATCAGGGCGATTGCAAGCGCGAGGCGCTGCTTCATCCCGCCCGAGAGATCACGCACGCGTTTGTGCTCGTGCCCGCTCAGGTTGACCACATCGAGCACACGGGCTCCATCGCGCGGCCCCAGCCCGCGGAGCTTGGCGAAGAAGTTGATCGATCGCCCCAGACGCGCATCGTCGTGGAAGGCGAGTTCTTGGGGGACATAGCCGATCATCGATCGGGTGGACTTTCCGTGGCGGCGGACATCCACGCCGTTGATTGTCACGCCCCCCTCGAACTTGAAGATCCCGAGCAGGCAGCGGATCAGCGTTGTTTTGCCGGCCCCGTTGCTGCCCCATAACGCGAGCGACTCGGACGGATCAAGCGAGAACGAGACGCCGTCGACGGCTTTGGTCTTGCCGAACTTCTTGGTGAGGTCTTGTGCGTGGATCATGTGCTGAGCCTCGGGTTGATGTGTTGAGTGTGTTTCTTGGAACGCGTACTCGATGGCGTTGGTTCGCGTGCGAAGAGCCATCCACCGCCGACGCAGATCGTGAGCAACCCCAACCCCAAGAAGGCCATCGGCCACGGATGCATGGGCGAGGTGCTCACCATCAGGTCCAGCTCAGGCGGCTGGCTCAATGGATTGGGATCGCTGAACATGGGCTTGGGGCTCAGGTCAGGAAAGGCGCGGGCGGTAAGCTCGATGGCCTGCTGGGCGGGGCTGTGCACCAAGATACGCAGATTGGGCTCGCGGGCGAGCAGGTTGCGGAACAGCGATCGGGGCTCGTGGGGCAGATCGCCCACGCCGTCGCTCTGGAGGTCGTACCCGGCGTAGTCGGACCAGAAGTTCCCGCGCCCGTCTTTGGTGAAGGTGTTGAGCGTGAGCTGCCCGCCGCCGTGCACGGCGACCTGCTCTGCATTTTCGATGAACGCGTTCTCGGTGATCACATTGTCGTGGGTGATCGGCGTCGCGAGGAGCCCGATCTCATTAAACGAGAGGCTGTTGCCCGTGATGAACCCGACCGAGTCCACCGAGGACGGGCTGTTGTCGATATACACCCCGACGCGGTTGGCGAGCAGCGCGTTGTCCTTGACGACGATGTCGTCGCAGTCCTTGAGCCCGATCCCGTAGCCGCTCGAGCCGCGGTTGTTGATGATGCGGTTTTTGGACAGCGTGATGCTGTTGGAGTACATCAGGTAGATCCCGACCGAGTTGTTGGTCAGCTCATTCTCGCTGAGCACGGTGTGGTGGCTGTACATGAAGTGCAAGCCGTAGCGAGAGTCGGTGACTTGGTTGTGTTCGATCACGAGGTCTTCGGAGTACCAGAAGACCATGTCACGCGTTTTGGTGACGGTGTTGTTGCGGACCTGGCACCCGTGGCTCCACCAGAGCCGGATGCCATCGCCGCGCCGTCCGAGGTCGAGTTCTTTGCCGACGATGTGGTTGTTGGCAATGATCGACTCGGGCGACTGGCGCAGGTCGATGCCGAAGTAGACATCCTCGAATCGGTTGTCTTCGATGACGACCGGGCCGTCGAGCACACGCACCCCTGCTGGCTCGTGATCCACGGTAGAGCCGGAGCCTCGGATGGTCAGACTGCGGAGCGTAATGCCCGAAGATCGAAGCTCGACCACCGTTCCGTCGCCCAATCCATCGAGGGTTGCATGCCCTTGGCCATCGAGGACGATGGGCTTGGCGATCTGCAGGTTGCCTGTGTAGATCCCCGCAGGAACCAAGATGGTCTCGCCTTCCTGCGCGTGTTCGATCAACTGCGCAATCTCGTCCATTGATCGGGTTTGCACCGATTGACTCTGGCCGAGGGTTGCGCACCCCGTCCACCCGATCAGGAGCACACCCAGCATGACACGGATGCTCCGCATTTATGCACCAGCCTTCTGAGATTTCTGGGCTTTCTGAGCCTTCAACAGAGGCAGATACGCCCGGCGGTGGAAGAACAACGCCACGATGATTACCAGCGATGCGCCCGTTGAGAGCATCAAGCCCAAGCCCGGGGCTGCGACGGTTTTGAACTGCCCCACCATCCCGGTGCCGAGCACGGGCGGGACGAAGGGATCGATGGAGTTGGATAACGGGGCGTCTGGGTCGAGATTGAGTCCGAAGTGGCTCATCCACAAATGCAGATCAACAAGGAACACCACCGGGAACAGCAGCACGGGCAGCACCAGCAGCACCGTCCATCGGCTGTGCACCCAGCTGGCCAACTCAAGCATCAGCACAAAGAGGATCATCACATACACGCCCAGCGAGCGCTCGATCTGGGCGGCTTCGTCCAGCGGACGCATCCCGATGTAGTGATTCAGGCTATCGATCTCCGCGACATCGCCCGCGAGATGGTTCACATACGCGACCAGGTGCAGGTTCTCTGGGTACTGGGGCGCGACGAGTTCCATATGCCAGAACGGCACGAAGAGCGAGACGAGGAGCATCACGCGGGCGATCAGGAGCAAGAACCCCGGGGTCCCGAACTTGATGCTGTGGGCGTTGAGTTCGTGCTGATCGACACGAGGGCCGACGATGTGTTCGATGAATGAAGGCATGGCGACTCCATGTGTTGAGGTGTGTCCCGCGTTCGCTTGCGCGGGTTCTGAAATCCATCAACGGGCCGGCGAGCCCGTTGATGGGGAGGAATCGACAGGGTCAACTTAGTCTTCTGCGGGCTCGACCATCAGGTAGCCCATCATCTCAAGGTGCAGCGCCGAGCAGAACTCGGTGCAGTAGAACGGGAAGGTACCTGCGGTGTCGGCGACGAACTCGATCTTGGCAGTCTCGCCGGGTTCGAGGCTCAGGGTGATGTTGTAGACCGGGATCGAGAACCCGTGGGTCGCATCGACGGCCCGCTCGGTATTAGTGATGCGCCAGGTGACGGTGTCACCCTGCTTGACGGTCACATGCTCGGGCGAGAAGTGGCTGCGGACGGAGGTCATGAAGACCTCGACCTCGTGCTCGCCCTTGCGCTCAACCCGCTCCATCTTGGGGCGCGGCGCCCATGGATCAACTGATTGGGTCATCGGGTCCCAGCCGATCTCTGGGTAGACCGACCACGGATGCAGCTTGTCGGCCTTGATGATTTGAGCATAGTGCGGCTCACCGATGCCCATGGGCATGTCGTAGATCACGGGCATCTCGGTGCCCTGCTTGGAGATGTCGATCAGCTGGAAGTTCTGCGGGAGCAATGGGCCGGTGTGGATGAAGCGATCGACCGACCACTTGTTGTACGACACGAGGTACTTGCCGTCCGGGTCAACCGTGTCGCCTTCGGCAGCACCCAGGTGACCCACATTGTAATGGACGGGGGTTTTCTGGACGAGTGTCCAATCTGGCTCAGGATTGAGCTTGGCGTAGTCGCCGCCGAGTGTCCAGCGGGCGACGGCCGAGTCGAGGAATAGCGAGGTGTACGCGTAGCCATCGGGTCCGAACTGGGTGTGTAGAGGACCGAGCCCGACTTCGACCTGGGCTTCCATCACGGAGTCAAAGTTGAGCACGGGGACCCCGAACTCGTCCTTGCCGGAGAAGTCCTTGCTCGCGATGGCCTTCTTGATCTTCTCGACCGAGTACACCGTGGTGTGCGGATCGAGCTTGCCCGAGACGACCACGAAATCGCCCTTGGGCGCGACATCGACGCCGTGGGGGCTGCGGGGCTCGGGGGTGACATGCAAGATGCCTTCGCTGATGGCGTCCTGGAGCGAGATCACCGGGAAGTCCTTGATCTTGGTGAACTTGCCCGCCTGGAAGACTTTCTCGGCCTTCTTCCAGTCGATGATGTGCAGGTAGTCTGTGGCGTTCATGCTCACACCGGCTTCGAATGGTGGCTTCTTTTGGCCCTCGACCCCGAAGCCGCCGGTGGCGAGTTCGGTGTTGATCGAGTTGAGGAAGAAGTACCCGTCGCTGGCGAGCTTGCCCGCGTCGGCGATGTCCTGCCAGTACGGCGGGAGCTCGACGGCGAATGATTTCTCTTTGTCGATTCGTCCCTTCTTGCGATCAAACTTCCACATCGTCACCGCGCCGCGGAAGTCTTCCTTGAAGTCCGACATCGGGGCGTACTCAGCGCCCCAGGGCACATTGTACTGGGCGGTCTCGAAGATGTACTCGGTGTTGGGCGGGACGAAGGCCCCGCCGTGGTCGTTGATGAAGAGCGGGTTCTTGACGATCTGCTTGGTCTCGAAGTCACGCAGGTCGATCACGGCGATGCGCGCGTTGGCCTTGTCGTTGATGAAGAGCCAGTCGCCGTCGTAGTCGCCGTTGGTTTCGGAGAGCGCCGGGTGATGGGTGTCGCCCCAACGGTTCTCTTTGCCGCTGACATTGCCCTCGTCGAGGATCTCATTGCCCACGCCGTAGCCCCATCCCTGCCAGGGCTCAGGGGTGAAGACCGCAATCGTGCGCAATATACGCATCGACGGTACGCCGATGACAAAGACCTGCCCCGAGTGCCCGCCCGATGAGAAGATGACATACTCGTCCTTCATGCCCGTCGGTGTGTAGGTCTTGGCGGCTGCGAGGAGGTCCTGCGTGGTGAGCCCTCGAGCCTTGGCGGCCTTCTCGACATCTGACATGGATTGGGCGGCGCTCTGTGAAGCGCCGAGCCCGATCAGCCCTGCCCCGAGGAGCGCCATCGCTGTTCGTCCTGTGTATCGCATGGTGTTTCCTTTCCTGCGTTGGTGTATGAATCGTGATGCACAGCGTGCATCGGTGGTCTGTGAAAGTGAGTGATTAGCCTTCAACGGTGTTGATCGATCGCATGTACCCGATGATCTCGTTGAGTTCATCGTCGCTGAGGGCCGGGTTGCCTCCTTTGGAGGGCATATCGAGCCCGGTGGTGTTGGCGGCGTCCCAGATCGGACGCCCCATCTTGATCATGGTCATGAGTTCTTTGTCCGAGCTGTTGGCCACGAAGGCGCTGGTTGTGAACGCCTTGCCCAGCCCATCGAGCCCTTCGCCGTTGGGGCCATGGCATGAGGAACACGAAGTGACATAGATCGCTTTACCAGGGTGGACGCTTGGATCAGCGGGCAGGTCAGCTTGTGCCAGCGCAAGAGCCTTGAGGTCCCACGCCTCAACCGAGGCGACCGGCTGATCCGGGTCTTGCATCGTGCGGAGATACGCGGTGACCTGTTGGACCTGCGTGTCATCGATTTCTTGAGCACCGCGTGGTGGCATCAATGTGCCGGTGGTGTTGATTGGATCATCGGGGAGTCGCCCGTTGGCGATCAGGCCAATCAACAAGCCATCATCCGCGTCTTGAACGAAGGCGCTATTCCGCAGTGGCTTGCCGAGCCGAGCGACGCCCTGCCCATCTGGGCCGTGGCAGACAGCGCATGTGTTCTTGTACACCGCTTTCCCAGCGACCAGCTGCATGGTGGCATCGTTCGTGCGGGGTGTCGAGTCCGCGACCTGCTGGGTATGGACCTTGGGAGAGGCCGACGGGCTGGCCATCTTGACCATCGAAAACATGATGACCGGCGTGATCGCCACCACCGCGGCGACTCCAACTGCGTGCCATTTGAAAGGGTCTGATGAACTGGGGTGTGCTCCGGAGCGTGGCTCTTTCTTTGTGTTGGGTGTCATCACAGTCTCCATTTGAATGCGAATAAAGGACAGAACAGTCCGATTCTACACAATAACTATAGTGGAGTCCACTATCTACATTAAATACTGGACACCACACTCCTTTTTTTCGTCGCAACACTCCTAAACTGCTTGCTGCATACCGCTTATGCAACATTCGGCCTGCTGAAAACTAATCCTAATCTCAGAATCCGCCTTGAAGAAGCCCCCCCAGATCGGTATAGTGGATACGCAGCACTCCTTTGATGAGGCCAAACCCATGATCAATCAAGCCGGCGAATACGCATTGCGTGCGGTCGTCCATCTCAGCAGGCTCGCCCCCGACACCCCATCACCAGCCGCCGAAATCGCGGCGGCCACCAAGGTACCCCAGGCGTATCTGCAGAAGATCCTGCGGACCTTGACCCAGCACAAGCTCTTGATCGCCCAGCGTGGTATGGGCGGCGGGTTCAAGCTCGCCAAGCTGCCCAGCGCGATCAGCGTGCTCGATGTGCTCAACGCATGCGATTCGGCCCCATCCAGGATCGAACGCTGCCCGCTTGGTATCACCGGGCACACCCACCTCTGCTCATTGCACCATCTCATCGATCAGCAGAGCGCCCGCGTCGAATCGTCCTTTGCCACGACTTCGATCGCCGATCTGGTGAACACCCCCGATGGGATACACCCGATCTGCAAGTCTGACCAGCAGCACACGATGCCCATCGACCTCCGTATTGATCTGCCGCCGAAAAACTGAGTACCACATGCGAAGAGTAGTCTGTGTGTCAGGGTGCCTCTGAATCAGGGGGTTCGAACTGTGCGGCGTGCTCTGGCTTCCCCCACTCGGTATACAGCTTGTGGATGAACTCACGACACACCAGGGTGTATCGGTGGTCTTGGCCGAGGGTTTCGATGAGGCGTTGGTAGGCATCGAGGAGGATGGGTTCTGCCGATGCGTGATCGCCGGCCATAAATGTCGTGCGTCCGATGAGGGCGCGGGTGAGATTGGTTTTATGGTGATCGGAGCCGAAGACTTTCAGGCGGATTTCAAGGACCCGCTCGAGGAGTTCACGGGCTTGGTCCGGCTGGTTGCTGCGGAAGAGCTGGATCGCGTAGTTGTCCATGGACTGGAGCGTCGCCGGGTGCTCAGGCCCGAGGGTATCGATCGACATCTCGATGTTGCGTTCGTGCAGGGGGGCGGCCTCTTCGTACCGGCTGAGATTGGTATAGACCATAGCCAATGCCGCGATCGCGTCGATGGTGCCCAGGTGTGTTGGGGCCTGTGATTCACCGATCGCCACGGCCCGCTCAAATACCGTGGCGGCGGATTCGAGATCGCGCTGGTGATAGAAGATACTCGCATGCTGCACGAGGATGTCAACGCGGGACCCGGGTGGGAGATCGGGCCTTGATTCTGCGAACGCTTCGAGCTCTGCGACGAGCATGAGTGCTCGGTCGAGGTTGTCGATATCCGTACAGAGATCAATGAGGTTGATGTAACGCTGCGTCAATATCTCAGGCGAGAGATCGGGGAGCCGCTTGCTGAGCTCGAGCGAGCGGGTGAGCTGGAGCTCGGCTCGCTCGTAATCATTCATCAGGCGGAACTGATCGCCCATCTTTGCGCTGATCGAGGCTTCGGCTTCGGGCGCACCCTCGAAGCGTTGAGGGATATTGTCCGATGCAGCACGCATCGCGTCGAGCAGGGTAATGCTCGCGTCGCCGTTGTCGTCGGGGTTCCCTGCGGCGAAGAGATCCTCGGTGACGAAGAGCGCCGTGAGTTCCTGGGCGTGCTGCTCTCTTTGAGCGATCGCTCGTTCGTTGTTGGTGACACGCAGCGCGTTGGAGATGAGCACGATCGCGACGATGAGCACCAGCATGACGGACGCGACGGAACCGACGAGCAGCGGATTGCGCTGCGAGAACTTGCGGAGCTGGTACCAGGTGCTCGGGGGGCGGGCCTCGATGGGCTTGTGCGCCAAGAACCGATCGAGATCGTCGGCCAGCGCCCCCGCGTCGGGGTATCGTCGGGCGGGCTCGCGTGCGAGCGATTTGGCGATGATGGTCTCGAGATCGCCGCGGAGCGTGCGATCATGGGCGCTCAGTGATCGGGGCTCGTCGTCGCGGATTGAGCGGACGAGTTCATACATCGATGACTCGCTGCCCGCGTGAGGAGCTCGAAGGCGATCAACCCGATCGCGTACACATCGGTGCGAGTGCTCGGCTCGTTCTTGGCGCGGTCCACCTGCTCGGGGGCCATGTACTGCAGGGTACCCAGGAGCTGCCCGGTTTGGGTCATCTGGGTCATCTGTTTGATCATGGTTCGATCGTCGATCTGCAGTTCGAGGGCGATGCCGAAGTCAAGCACCTTTGGTTCGCCGGCAGCCGTCACTAAAATATTGCTGGGTTTGAGATCGCGGTGCACGATCCCGATCGAGTGTGCGTACGCGACCGCGCGGCTCACCTTGACGAGGAGTTCAACCCGCTGTTCGATAGACAGCTCGGTATCGCGGCAATAGTGATGGATCGGATCGCCATGCACGAGCTCCATCGCCACAAACGGGGTGCGGTTGTCGTCGGCTGTGCCCGAATCGTAGATCGTGGCGATCCCTGGGTGATTGAGCTTCGCGAGGATCTGCGCTTCGCGTTGGAAGCGCTTGCGGATCTTCTCTTGGATTGATCGAGTGCGGATGACTTTGAGCGCGACGCGTCGGTCGGTATCGTGCTGTTTGGCTTCGTAGACGATGCCCATGCCGCCTTCGCCGAGGATGCGAACGGGTATGTAGTTGGCGATGGACTCGGGGAGGGATTCGTTCTCGAAATCGAGTGTATCGATCCCGATCGCGGGTTGATCGAGGATGTTGCGTTCGGTTCGATCCAGCTCAAGCATCGCCCGCATTTCGTCGGCCATGCCCGTATCACCCTGCGCCAGCTCGATGAGTCGTGCTTCAATAGCTCGCGGATCCTCGGTGGACATCACCCGGAGTTCATTGAAGGCCGACTCGATGCGTCGGAACCGATCGCGTTCGTTCGTCATGACCCATCCTCGGGCGCAGAACCAAGCTCGCGGAGGAGCCAGACGCGGGCAAATCGCCAGTCATTCGAGGCGGTGGAGCGGGAAATGCCCAGGATCCTGGCGGCGTGCTCTTCATCGAGCCCGGCGAAGAACCGCAGCTCGACGAGCTTGGCTTTGCGTTCATCAAGCGTGCGGAGCTTGTCGAGCGCATCGTCGATGGCCAGCAGGGTCTCGGGGGAGATGGGCTCTTTGGATTCCGGATCGGCGATGGTCATGGAGACGCGCCGGTGCTCTCCGCCTCGGCGTTGGCTTTGGGCGGCCCGCGCGTGGTCGATGAGCACCCGGCGCATGACCTGGGCGGCGAGCATCATGAAATGGTCCTTGGAGTTGACCTGGACCTCTTCGGTGCGGATCAAACGGAGGAATACTTCGTGGACGAGGGCGGTGGGCTGGAGGGTGTGGTCGGCGCGTTCGTCGTTCATCATCTGGCGCGCGAGGGATTTGAGTTCGTCGTAGAGGAACTCGGAGAGGACGGCGGAATCCGTGTGATCGCCGAGCGTCATCCGGTTGAGGATGGCGGTCGCTTGCGATTGGATTCCGGGGTCAGTGGGCATGCGGGCAGTATACCAGCCCGTACGGGGGGTGTGCATGGAACACTGGGGCACGGCCCCACCCTTCGTCGGTGTCTTCTTTGTCGTCGATTCTGGTGGCAGCCGGACATTCTTATCGGTCCGTTCGATCTCCATATCCGCGGTGAGGAGATGCATGAACACACCGAATGGCCAATTTATCGATGATATTCCGGATTTGTCGGGCGCGCGAGGCACTCCCATCGCTTCATTCATATGGAAGGGCTCTTTTGCCCGCTTGCTGCCATGACGGCTTTCAACTTCGGAGTTTCACCATGCCCACCACCCGCTTCACCTCATCGCGTATTTCAGCTCTCCAGATTGTCTTGGCACTGGCCATGGCATGGATACTCGGTGGTCCTGCCCGGGCGAGCGATATCCCTGTCGAGAATGAGGCGGAGTACCAGCAGCTGCTCGATGCCATACGAGCTTCCGAATACACACGCCAGGGGTATATTGAAGAGCAAACCACCCCCCGCATGATCGCTGGGATCATGGGGCTCTGGGCGTACGCTGAATCGAACCCGCTGGCGACACCCGAGCAGTTGGGCGCTTTTGTCACGGCGTACGACGCAGCCCTCGCCCAATCGGTCCCCGGCGATGATCGCTTGATCCGCTCTGGCTCGATGCTCACCGCGATGTACTCTGCCCGGGTTGCACAGAGCACCGTGCTCGAAGGAACCGACAAACGCGTCGGCCAGCGGGCGCTCGAACTCCTCGGGGTGGAGTTGCC
>CAXBLA010000025.1:0-44067 GCA_963976625.1 uncultured bacterium | reverse complement strand
GTCGTGGGCTCCTCGTTCTGATGCCACGGTTGCACCCGGGCCAGCCCGAGCTTCGGATCCAGAATCGCCCGCACCCGCGCCTGCAGCATGATGTCGAGCGTGAGCTGCACATCAAGCCCCGGTGTCGATCCGATCTCGATCGCCTCGCCTGTCTGGCGATTCTCCACGCTTACCCCGCGCAGCCCCCGCAGCTGATCCTCATACGCCCGCTCGATCCCGGATCGCCCGATCCGGTCGCCGTGCATATACCGCCCGCGATCCGTGCCCTTCTCCGTCAACGATCGCAGCGCCAGCACCGGATCGCCCTCCACCGCCGCCGCCCGGCGCTGCACATCATCGAGCTGGATCCCCGGACGCACCGAACCCAAGATCATCGACCCCACATCCGTCTCCTCGAGGATCACAAAGGCCTCGGACTGCAACGGCGGCGGAAAAGTCGATCGCTCGATCTGCACCTGAATCGTCTTATACGGATACAGCCGAGCCGTCGCATCGAGCACCGTCAGACCTGGCAGCACCGACACCGGCGTGTGCATCTCATTGTGCTCCTCGCCGGCGATCTGGATCAACGGCGTGCTCCGCGCGCTCTGACGCACAAACGCAAAGCCCATCGCGTCGCTCACATCCTCGACCAACGGGTGCGCTTCTTCCTCCGCCTCGATCGGGCGTGCCGCGATCCGCTCGACCCGATCAAGGTCCGCCTGATTGGGCACATGCCCGCGCTCGGCGTGGCGACGAAGCTCCCGCTCGCGGGTCCGCTCGGTGTATTCCGCTTTGACCAGCTTCACCCGACGAACGATCTCGTCGCGCCGATCCAGCAGCTCTTGCACCGGTGTGCCCGTCTGCTCGCTGATGTACCGATACATCGCGTCCACCCGCGCCCGCAGGGCCGCGTCAAACCCCGCGATGATCTCGTCTCGCTGTGATTCTTCGAGCTTGTCCCACACCGCATCGTTGTACCGCTTGGCCAAACGAGCCGCGTACCGATCAATATCGATCCCATGGAACTTGCCCGAGCGATCGCTATACACCCACTGCCCCGCCAGCACCCGATAGTCCACCGCGATGTCGTACGACGCCCGATCCCCCGCCAGCACGCGCCCCTTGCGATCGTACACCGTCCCCCGCACCGTCGGCAGCCAGGTCGTCCGCACCAGCCGCTTGCCAGCATCGATCCGGGCTTGCTCGCCGCCCTCGCCCAGCGTCATTGCCCCGAGCCGAACCACCAACAGCCCAAACGATCCCAAGGCCAAAACAGCAAGCAACAGCACCCGCCGATGGAACATCCCCGGTATGTACTTCGAAATCCTGAACATCACACCCTTATATATCGCCAACCCATAGCACAAGCCCCGGGTTTCTACGAACCCACCGTGCCCAAGATCGGCCAAGTGTCCGCCAACGGATGATTATCCGCGCAGATCGGTGCATGCTTCAGTTGATGGATCTTTTCAGATAGATTTTGGGGCGATTACGAGCCGGGAACCTGCTTGCTGCCATGGCAGCCCGGACACGGGATCGGATGCCCCGTTGACGGCTGGAGCGTCGCCACGCCATTGAACCCGATCGTCCGCACCGCCACCGTCTGCGGGCACGCGATCCGACCCACCCCACCACACTGGGGGCACTCCGTCAGTTCCATCTCACCGACGAGCTTGAGCGCGGGCGGGTGGCCCGTAGTGAGTTCAGTATTCAGGAAGTGGTTCTGGCTCAGGCTGGTCATCGTCGGCTCCTATTCGTTCAACCCCCTTCTTATCGGCCATTCACCCCGCCAGATTCACTAAATAATCCCCAATCTGCCCGCATCTCTCCCCACAAACCCACCCATGCCTGCGGACCAGCTGTGCTAAGATAGTGCATGAGCGATCTGTACCGCGTAAAACTCGATTCCTTTGAAGGCCCGATGGACCTGCTGCTCTACCTCATCCGTAAGCACGAGGTGGACCTCCACGACATCCCCCTCTCGTTGATCGCCGACCAATACATCGGGTACCTCGACGATGTTGACCGGATCGACATCGACCTCGCCGGCGAGTTCCTCGTCATGGCCACCACCCTGATGGAGCTCAAATCCCGCATGCTCGCCGCCCAGGCCGACGCCCGGGACAACGAAAACGATCCAGACGAAGAACGCCCCGCCAGCGAACCCGCCAACGACCCCCGCATGGAGCTCGTCCGCCAACTGCTCGAGTATAAAAAATACCGCGACGCCGCCGACGTCCTCGACCAACGCCGCCAAACTTGGGAAAAACGCTACCCGGTCCACAGCGCCGGGATCGACGACGAACGCGTCCGCCAGGCCATGGACGACATGGGCGAGCACGAACTCGAAGACCTCGACCTCTCCGACCTGGTCGAGGCCTTCCGCCAAATCGTCGCCAGCGTCAACTTCGATCGCATCGGGCAGCACGAGGTCCTCTCCGACGACACACCCCTGGAAATGCACATCGAGCACATCGTCGATCACCTGCAAGAAAAACTCAACAACTCGAACAACGCCCCATCGAGCCTCCGCTCGCTGATCGTTGGCAAGACCCGCCCAGAAATGGTCGGCATGTTCCTCGCCATCCTCGTGCTCGTCCGCGATCAACGCATCGCCGTCAATATGAACGAAGGCGAAGTCGAGATGTCCCTACGCACCGATATCGAACAACCCGACGAACCCGCTCACTACACCGTGGCCGCCGACGAGTTCGATTAATCCGAGTTCGGTTAATCCGAGTTCGGTTAATCCGAGTTCGACGAATCGATCACTTGCTCTTCTAGTTTGAATACTTCGACATCGCCCGCTGCATGTCACGCTGGTTCTCGCGATCAGCGATCGCCTTGCGCTTATCGTGCTGGGCCTTGCCCTTGGCCAGCGCCAGCTTGATCTTGGCGTACCCCTTCGAGAAATACAGCTCCAGAGGCACCAGCGTCACGCCCTTCTGGTCCACCTCGCGCGCCAGCTTCTCGATCTCTCGCTTCTTGGCCAGCAGCACACGGTCCCGCTTGGGCACATGGTTGAGCTGCCCCGCGGGCTGATAGATCCCAATATCCACCTGATGGAGCGTCAATCGTGGCGGCTCAAGGTCCACGCTGATGTACCCCTCCTTGAGCGAGCAGCTCCCCTCGCGGATCGCCTTGACCTCCGAGCCCTCAAGCACGATCCCCACCTCGAGCGTATCGACAATAAAATAATCGTACAGCGCCCGCCGATTATTAAAACTCGGAGGCCCCATCTTCGATTTCTTGTTCTTGTTCTTCGCCATACGCACCCAAAGCATAGCCAGCCCCCCGAGAGCAGACCCACCCATGCCCCGTGATCTGTCGGCGTATGATCGCCCATGCACCCTGCTCGCCGAGCCCCAATCTTCAATGCCCTCTGCCCGCTCTTGGTCTGGCTCTTGCTCTGCGTGAGTCTCGGCATAAGCGCCTGCACCCACCCGCTCAACGCCCGCCTCACCCTCGGGGGCGCCCACACCCCGCCAACTTTCGTTCAATCAAAGCCAACCACCCCGCCACCGCCCGCAACCGGACGAGACCTCTTCGCCACCACCACGCCGCCGCGCTCAAACTGGACGCCCACCCAATACATCGCCCCCCTCGACGCGGTCGTCCACTCCTGGGCCCTCACCCTCTTGCCGCCTGTCAACAAAAAAGCCCCCCCACGCATCCTCGGGCTCTACCCCACCGCCAACGACGCCCTCGCCTGGTACCAACCCATCCGCCAAACCCAGACCGCCGCCATCCCCCCCGCGCTCATCTGGATCAACGACGCCATCAACACCCTCAACGATCTGGGGCGATCATTCATCGGCACCCCCTATGCCTTCGGCTACCTCGTCGCCACCAACCAACTCGCCGAGCCCACCACCTCCCCCGCCCGCGTCTGGAAACGCACCGAGACCCAAGACCAATGGTCCTCGGGCTTCCCGACGCCCGCATCCCCCAAAACATATACTGACACCCAAACCGAACCACAGGAACCCACCCCGTGAGCACCACACCCCCAATCGATCACAACCCGCCCAACTGGCCCTTCAACGCAGCCCTCGAAATCACGGTCCCCGAGACCGCCGCCCTCCACCAAGACGCCGGCGACACCGATTTCCTCCTCATCGATGTCCGCGAAGCCGACGAACTCCAAACCTCGTCGATCGACGGCGCCCTCCACATCCCGATGGGCGATATCCCAGCACGGATCAACGAGCTCGATGTCGACGAGGACACCACCATCGCGATCCTCTGCCGATCCGGCAAACGCTCGCTCCAGGTCGCTCTCTATATGCAGCACCAAGGGCTCGCCGGCTCCCGATCCGTCGCCGGCGGGATCAACTGGTGGGGACTCAAGATTGATCCCACCATCCAGCAGTATTAGACTCCCGTATGCCCAACACCAAAACCAAGACCATCGAACTCAACCTCGCCCACTCGCCCGATTCGGACGACCTGGTCATGTGGTGGCCCTTGGTCGGCGTCCGCCACCCCGACGGCACCCCGATCGACGGCCCACTGGGCAAGCCGCAGGTTGATACCGGACGGTTCAAGTTCAACCTCGTCGCACGCGATGTCGAAGAGCTCAACAAACTCGTCATTGGCAATGAGCAGGCCGGCGAACACTCAGACTACACTCAATACGACATCACCGCCATCTCCTGCGCCACCTACCCCGCCATCGCTGACCGCTTCGCCATGACCACATCCGGCGGCTCCTTCGGCGAAAACTACGGCCCCCGCATCGTCGTCGCCAAAGATTCCCCCTACCACACCCTCGAAGACCTCAAGAACAACGACTGCACCGTCGCCATCCCCGGGATCAACACCTCCGCCTACATGGGCCTGAGCATGGCCATCGGCCAGTTCAAACACCAAGAACTCCTCTTCTCCGACATCCCCGCCGCCGTCGCCAGCAACAAGTACGACGCCGGCTTGCTCATCCATGAGGCCCAACTCACCTACGCCCAGCTCGGGCTCCGCGAGATCGGCGATCTCGGCAAGTGGTGGCACCGCGAGACCAACAAGCCCCTGCCCCTGGGGCTCAATGTCATCCGGCGCGACCTCGACCAACGCTTCGGCCCCGGCACCTGCGACGAGCTCGCCAATATCCTCAATGCTTCCGTCCAGTGCTGCGTTGAGATGGGCGAAGCCTCCCGCATGTACCTCCAGCTCAACAAGGGCGATCGCACCGAATGGAACGACCCCGAGCTCGTCGATCGCTACCTCGCGATGTATGTCTCCGGGCTCACCCTCGACATGGGCGAGATCGGACGCGACGCGATCGAGACATTCCTCGGGCGAGCCGCCGACGAAGGATTGTGCAAGCGCGTCGAGAATATCGACCCGCGATAGACCAAGGGCTGGGTTCCGTTTTCGCCCAGTGCTAGACTCAATCTCCAGTGCCGATCGGTGTCCGCATTTGCGTGACACCTCATGCGATCCCTAACCGGAGCCAGTTCATGCCGACGAGTTTCTCTCTGCCCGTCTCATCGAATCAGCCAACGCAACGCCCCTGCGCCTGCAAGCAACCCCATCCACAAACCTACTCGACCGAGCGCAACGATCAGCCCAAAGAAAAATGCGGCGTCATCGGCGTCTGGGACGACCCCGAAGCCGTCCGCAAGGTCTACCTCGGGCTCTACGCCCAGCAGCACCGCGGCCAAGAAGCCGCCGGCATCGCCGTCAGCGACGGCTCCGCCATTGAAGCACACACCGGCCAAGGGCTCGTCGTCGATGTCTTCGACCGCCGGGCCATCTCCGGGCTCGAAACACTCTACAAAAACCCACAAAGCCAGAGCACCAACACCTACGCCGGGGCCATCGGGCACAACCGCTACTCCACGGCCGGGGGCACCAACGCCAACAACGCCCAGCCGCTCGTCGAGACCATGTTCGATGGCCCCGTCGCCATCGCCCACAACGGCAACCTCGTCAACGGGCAGCAATGGCGCGAAGAACTCGCCCGCGTCGGTCGTCTCTTCCACACGACCTCAGATACAGAAATCATCATCCACCTGCTCGCCTCACCCGAGCAACGCGATTCCCCCGACCCCGTCGCCGCCACTATGCGCAACCTGCTGGGCGCGTTCTCGCTCGTGCTCCTCTTCCCCGATCGCATCGAAGCCGCCCGCGACCCGTGGGGCTGGCGACCACTCGTCCTCGGCGAACTCCCCTCCGGCAAGCCCGTCGTCGCCTCCGAGACCGTCGCACTCGATGTCATGGGCGCCCGCTTCGTCCGCGAAGTCGAGCCCGGCGAGATCGTCACCCTCTCAAGCGCCGGCGTCTCCTCGCGCCGCTTCGCCGCCCCGTCGGCCCCGCTCGCCCAGTGCATCTTCGAGCATGTCTACTTCGCCAACCCCGCCTCCAATGTCTTCGGGCAGAATGTCCAGATCTCCCGCGAACGCTTCGGCGCCAAGCTCGCCCAAGAAGCCAAGGTCGAAGCCGACTTCGTCATGCCCATGCCCGACTCCGGACGCAGCGCCGCCAACGGCTACGCCCTCGAATCCGGCATCCCCTACCGCGAGGGCATCGTCCCCAACCGCTATGTCGGACGCACCTTCATCAAGCCCACCCAGGAAGAACGCGCCGCATCCGTCCGCCTCAAGCTCAATGTCATCTCCGAGGTCGTCCGCGACCAACGCCTGATCATCGTCGACGACTCGATCGTCCGAGGCACCACAACGCGATTAAAAATGATCCAGCTCCGCGAAGCCGGCGCCAAAGAGATCCACCTCCGCATTTCCTGCCCGCCCATCAAGCACCCCTGCTACTTCGGGGTCGACTTCGCCGACCGCGACCAGCTCATCGCCCACGGGCGCACCGTCGAAGAGATCCGTGAGTTCTTGGGTGTCGATTCACTCCACTTCCTGAGCCAAGAAGGCATGCTCGAAGTGATGAACCAGCCCAGCGAGCACTACTGCACCGGGTGTTTCTCAGGCGAGTACCGCGTCGATGTGGACCACCCCGTCGCGTGCGAAGTCGCGACCAAATCACAAATGAGCATGTTCAAAACAACCTAAAGCTCGTTCGAGCGAGGCCTGTTCTTAGACGACCGTTTTAACCACCCCAGGACGAATCGATCGGCAGATCGCCGCGCGTCCCTCCGGGGCGGAACACAAACCCGAAGCTCGTCTCGCCGCGGATATTGTTGTACCCCACCGTCGCCCCAAGCGTCCCGATCTGGAACCGGCGCAAAACTCGTGCGTTGAAGGTCTGGAAGTCGCCCCGATCAAAGTTGTAGTTCAGGCTCGTGTTGACCTCGTACTTATCCGTCAACCGATACCGAGCCGACAACGACGCAAAGGTCGCGTCCAACGGCTGGATCTCGCGGTACTCAATCGAAGTCGTGAACCCCGGGCGATGCTCAAGGATCGCCCCGATGCTCGCCCGCGCCGTCTGCTCAGCGTCCAGGTCATAGACGATCTCGCCGGCAAACGCCAAGACTTCCGTCGGCTGCCAGATCGCGCTCGTCCCGATGAACTCGCCCGGGTTCGAGAGCTCGGGACGCGTCGAAAAGAACTGAGGCAGTGGCGAACGCCCCGCGTCCTCGTCCGTCCACACATACTCGCTCCGCAGCTTGAACACATCGACATCGCGCCAGCGACCCACACCACCACGCTTGGTCTGCCAGGTCTGATCGAGCGCAAAACGCACGGCCGTCCCTTCGATCAATCCCTCGACATCATCATCAAAGATCGGCACATCCGATGGCTCAAAGTTCGAATCCCCGCCCCAGATCGTCACCGACGGCTCGACAATATGCCGCAACCGGTGCACATCAAAGAACCGACTCTCCGCGTTGTTGTTCACCTTCGACACGGTCGTCGAGAGCGTCACGCCCCCGCCGCCCCAGTACCGAATCTCGTCCTCTTGCCCCGGGCTATACAAATCAAACGAGCTGTCATAGGCCGTCGCCCGCCCGACTATAAACGGATTGATCCGGATCGGCCCCGCATCAAACCTCGACGAGAGCTCATGGCGCGTATCAAGGCGCGTCACCCCGGACTCATCGAGCCCCAACGCACGGAACTTGTCGCCCAGCGAGCTGTTGGCCGTGGTCCCAAACGCCGCGTCCGCCAGCGAGTCAGTCGTCATGCCGTACGCACTCGCCGCCACCTCCGAGAACGCCAGACGCAGCACCCCCGCGCGAGCCTCAAACGAGTAGGTCAACAACCCCGGCTCGACATCCGGCAGCCAATCTTTGGCCAGCGAAATAAACCGCGCCTCGGGCTGCTTGTTGACCACATAGCCCGGCGACTGGAGCAGGTGCTCGGGCACAATAAAGTCGTTGAGCGTGGTGCTCGCCTCGATCGTGAACTGCGTGTTGTCGCTCAATCGCTCAAGACGCAACCGATTCCGATAGTCCTCGACCGTCTGCGCCCGGTTGCCCAGCAGCGCGGGCACGAAGGCCTCATCGGACACATAGCTCACCTCGCTGACCAGCGTCCACGCATCGGTAAACTCCCAGATGTCATGCCCCGCGAAAATACCACGAACTTCACCATCGCGACGGATCCGCTTGCCCGAGGTCAATACATCCGTTCCATTATCATCAGGCATCAGATACGAAAAAAGACCGCCGCGATGCTCGCTGGTGTACCAATCGCTCGACACCCCGACCCCGAGCCCGCGCTCGGCGTAGTAATCCAGATCGAGATCCACATCCACGCCCGGAGGCCCATCAATATTGAGCAGCGACAACGCGTTCCAGCGTGTCTGGATCAACAGCCCCGATCGGTTCGAGTCCTTCACCGTGATCTGTCGCAGCGGGAACGAACTCGGGTCACCCTTAAACCCCGGCAGCCACAAGATGGGCACATCACCAGCATTGAGCGTCACATTCTTGCCTTCAACACGCACACCTGGACGCGGATCATCAAAGCCATCAACCGTCCCGCTTGCTCCATCGCCCCCGCTGGCATTCGCCTGCGTCGGCTCCTGATCGAGCGTCACCTTGATATCCGAGATCCCGATCGTCAGGTCCGGCTCAAAGAACGCCGAGTTCGAGATCTTCGCCTTCTCAGCCGTGAACTCCTGCTGCGCCGTCTGACGCACGCTGTCGGCCCGCACATACAAAGGCATCGAAGTCTTCTGATCCGTCGTCCAGAACACCGCGTCGAGCATCAACGCCTTGTTATTCGTCACATCCAGATACATCCGAGGCGAGCGCACCGACCACTGGTCATCCCCAGCAAACACGCCGCCCTCAAGATAGATCCCCTCAACCTGCCCAGTCCCCAGCCGCGACACACCCGTGATCGGCTCGTCCCCAGCCGCATAGATCACCACCCGCTCGGCCTTGAAATCAATCCACCGCTGGCTCCCCGGGTCCTGATACTGGATCGTCACCCCACCATCGGCGGTGATCACCGTCCCATCGCCGCCCGTCGCACCATCAATGACAATCCGCCCACCAATCGCCACCGAGAACACCCCATTGGGATGGAAGATCGCCCGATCCTGCACGGGCAGAGTCTCTACCGAGCCGTCGCCAGCGATTGGCTGTCGGTTCTCATCAGCCGTTCGCTCTTTGGGATCCGTCGCGACCTGCACAGACGGATCTTGCCGAACCGGTTCTCTCGGCTGCCCGGGCCGATCAGTCGGCTGCCGATCAACCGGCCGAGTATTCGTTGACGACCAAGGCCGCGCCGCCGCGACTTCAACCGCTGGCCCCGGAGCCCCAAGCACCCGCTGGGCATACACCGCGTCCGTCCGCTCAACAAAATCACCGATCGCCAGCTTCGCTCGCGGCGCCTCGCCAAACCGCGCATCGAGCTTCATCGAGATCGGCTCCACCACCCGGATCACCCCACGCACCGGCAGCTGCTTGGCTGTCATCGTGATCGTGCCGTCCGCCGATCGCAGATCCTCAAAGATCGCGTACACCTGATAATCGCTCGTCCCGTTTTCTGGATCGCTGCTCAGCTTCCGCAGCCAGATATTGGCCGCCGCCGCCATGAACCGATGCTCCCCGAGCACCACATCCACATCGCGCTCAAGCACCACCCGATGGGTCTGCCCGTCCTTCCAGATCCACCCGGCCCGAGCCGCCAGCTCAATCCGCCCGCTCACCGCCTCGATCGGAAAATCAACCCGATCGAACGACCCAGTGATGCCAAACTGTTCTTCTGGCTGCATCAGCGCCGATCGCTCAATCCCCGCCATCGCCCGGCTCGATAGCCCAGCAGCACACGACCCCGCGATCGCGATCAATACCGTGGCCTGTAAACCGCCCCGAATCCCGTGTATGCCCCGCGCCTCAGCCATGCACCAAATACCTTCCACTCCCGATCATCTCTCCCAACACAGGCAAACACCGGGGACACTAGTGTACACCATAAGAGATCAAAGCTGGCGATCATGGAGAATCAATCCGAGCGGAACTATGCTCCCCCCATGAGCACCAACACCGCACGCAGAACCCTGGCCGAAATGAAACCCTCCGAGCGCCTTGATGGCATGTATTCCATAGCCAACGCACAGCTGGGCACCACCCAGAAGGGCAAGCCATATCTGCGCTGCCTCCTCGGCGATTCCTCGGGCACCGCCGCCGGACGCATGTGGTCGATCGACGAAGCCACCTTCCGCCGCCTCCCCACCGACGGCTTCGTCTGGGTCGAAGGCGAAACCCAAGCCTACCAAGGCGAGCTCCAGATCATCATCCACCAGATCGATCCCCACGAGCCCACCCCCGACGAACTCCGCTACATCCTCCCCGCGTCCAAGCGCGACCCCAAAGAAATGTTCGAACAAGTCGTCGCCCTGCTTGGCACCCTCGAGCACCCCGCGATGCAGGCGCTCGCCAAGACCTACCTCGCCGACGAGCACCTCATGGACGGCTTCCGCACCGCCCCAGCCGCCGTCCGCCTCCACCACGCCTACCTCGGCGGGCTCCTCGAACACACACTCACCCTCATGCAGCTCTGCGATGTCATCGCCCCGCTCTACCCCAAGATCAACCGCGACATCGTCATGATGGGGCTCTTCCTCCATGACCTGGGCAAGACACGCGAACTCTTCTTCGATCGCGGGTTCGGCTACTCCGATCGCGGCGAACTCATCGGGCACCTCGTCGAAGGCGCCATCATGCTCCACGATAAGGCCCAGCAGATGATGCACGAGACCGGCACCCGCCTGCCAGCGGGCGCCCTCACCGTGCTCCAACACATCATCATCTCGCACCACGAACGCCCAGAATACGGCGCCGCCAAAATCCCATCTTCCCCAGAAGCCGTGCTCGTCTCGCTCATCGATAACCTCGACGCCAAGACCATCATGGCCTTGTCCGCAGCCCGCCCAGACCGCGACGAGCAGTTCTCACTGGGCGGCAACTTCACCGAGAAAAACTGGGCCCTGGGCGTCAAGCTCTACCGTCCAGACCCGCTGGGCGAGTAAGCCTACTCAACTCAATAATCCCCGATTTATTCGTTGAGCCGCTCTCCGCATCGGCTACAGAACACCGCGTCCATCGCGTGCCCCTCGCTCATGCACGACGGACATGTCCGCGTCGTGATGCGACCACCAACACCCCCAGCAATCTCCGCCGACAAAATCCCCGTCGGGACAATGATCAGCGAATAACCGACAAGCACGAGCACCATCGTTGTCGCCTTGCCCACCGCTGTGATCGGTACGATATCGCCATACCCAACCGTGGTCATCGTGATAATCGCCCAGTACATCGCCGCCGGCATCGAGTCAAAATCGGTATTGTCCGCGTTGCCCTCAACCACATGCATCAACGCGCTGGCGATGAGCACCACGATCAGCACCGTGGTGATAAACACCGCAATCTTGTGTCGGCTCACCATCAGCGCCTCGCGCAGCGCCGTCGCCTCCTTGAGATACCGAGCCAGCTTAAACACCCGGAAGATCCGCAGCAGGCGCATCGTCCGCACCACCATCAGCCGCTCGCCCCCGGGCACGAGAATCCCGATAAACGCCGGCAGGATCGACAGCAGATCGATCACCCCAAAGAACGAGGTCGCGTACCGAATCGGGCGACGCACAATGATCAGCCGGATCACATACTCGATCGTAAACAGAATCGTAAAGAACCATTCCACCCCCAAGAAAATCGCATGGTAAGGCTCGGTCTCTGCAAACGGCATCGTGCTCAGGATCACCACGATCACCGAAAAAATAATCGCCACGATCAGCCCGACATCGAACGCCTTGCCCCAACGCGTGTCGGCCTCAAAGATAATCTCGTGCAGATGATCCCGCCAAGGAGCCACATACAACTTTTGATCCGTCCCTTGATCTTCATCACAATTCTGCGTCATGGAACCTCCTATTGATTCATTAGCTGATATCGGAAGATTCCCCCACTCAGAACCAGATCTGGAAAATCAAGACCATTAATCGTCCCTCACGAAGAAAAAACCCTGACTCCAGGGAGACAGGGCTTAGAGAAAATGACTCGAAGAAAATCTAACAAAGGACTAAGACACCAATGCCGACTCACTCGGTCGAATCACTTGATTGAGGCTGGGCGTTCAGTCCGGACAACACGATTCTCTTCCGGCAGCTCAAACTTCAACAAGCCACGTTCGATCGCCTGCCCAAATGAATCCGCAAACTGATTTATCGCGGTCCCCGAACGAGACTGATCCCGAAGAAAACTCACTCGTTGATCGGTGATTTCATGCTCATGATCCACCAAGATCGAGATCGCAAGCTGGCGAGCAAATGCCGTTCGGTCCACCCGCATCACGCCCAAGCCGTCGTCGGTACCGAAGTCTGTGCCCGAGCTACGCCCAGCAATCAGCAGATTACCTGCTGCATTCGCCTGCTCTGGTAGCCCAATGCCACTCTGAGCACGCACGCCAGTCGCGCCCCTCGACATGTAGACCTCGCCGAGCAGCAGGCCGATCACTGCAAGCATCAGGACCCGATCAAGACACGGACGAATTTTATCGAGGAGACTCGGCTTCTCTTTCATAGTACGGATTCTGTTTATGTACACAACCTGCCTCCTTTCATATCTATTCTTCAGTTGTATTTGGTCAATTAAGGAATACCCCAACTTCAGAAGATCAACAAGAAATCTGACGCCCTCGCCTTCAAAAACGGAGAACCCTTGCCTGATGAGCCTCAAAAACAGCCCATTGTGTCAGTGTTATTCGTCCATGACACGCTCTTGGAGGCAGTCTATCTCAGAGAAACTACCCCTGAGAATCCGAAAAGACCTTGACCAACCGCCCCCGATGGGCTTCAATCACCTCTCCCCTGGCACTGTGCCCGGGCCAAACGCGTCGAACCCAAGCCTGGGCCCCTCGACATGGTCGCTCTCGATCCCGAGAGCACCGCAGGCAACCTTAAAAACTGCCCTGCGGACGGAAGAAAAGGAAACGCCATTATGGCCACATACACCGGACCCAAGGTCCGCCTCTCACGCCGCGTCGGTGTCCCCATCTCGGACACCCCAAAGCACACCTCCAAGCGCATGCTCAACGCACCGGGTATGCACGGCCACCGCGGTCGTCGCCTGCGTGACTACGGCATCCGCCTCCAAGAGAAACAGAAGCTCCGCTACCACTACAACATCCTCGAAAAACAGTTCCGCCGCACCGTCGACGAAGCCAAGCGCCGCCCAGGCAACTCGGGCGACATCCTCATGCAACTCCTCGAGCTCCGCCTTGATAATGTCGTCCGCCGCATGGGCGTCGTCCGCACCATCTGGGCTTCACGCCAGATGGTCAACCACGGCCACATCCTCGTCAACGGCAAGAAGGTCGATATCCCTTCATACCGCGTCAAGGTCGGCGATGTCATCTCCCTCAAGGACGGCATCCAGAAGCTCGCTCGCGAGAACATGGAATCCCTCGGCGGCCACGAAGTCCCGGGCTGGATCTCATTCAATCCATCCGAGCTCAACTCGACCATCTCGTCGCTGCCAACCTCGGATCAGATCCCATTCGATGTGAACACCAACCTCATCATCGAATTCTACCGCTAAGCCGAATACACTAACCTCGCGTCCTGGATCCTCCCAAACGGTCAGATCCAGGACGCCGAGGATGAGCCAAGCGAATCCTCGGGAAAACTCCTGTGGATTCGTTTTTTTATAGAACGCCGCAGTCATCACGCAGCAGATTCCTTGCCCCGCAAGATCACCACCAGACAAGGTCGGAGCCCACATGCTCAGGTTCATCAGAAAATACCAACTCATCATCCTCGTCGTGGGCGGCTCGCTGCTCATGGTGGTCTTCCTCCTCCAGCCAGTCCTCACCAAGCTCGCGCCATCACCCGACAAGGCCAAGGTCGCCCGCCTCGACGACGGCACCACCTACAACCGCGCCCAGCGCCGAGAAGCATCCAATGCCCTCTCCGTGCTCGATCGCGTCTACCCCCGCGCACTGGCATCCAGAGCCATGGGCGGGATCGGGCTCTTGGAAACCATCGACGCCAACCGCGAGCTCCACTGGATGCTCCTCGTCAAGCAAGCAGACGAAGCCGGGCTCATCGGCGGCGTCCAAGACGGCGCATCTTGGATCTCCGACCTCGCACTCCTCGAAGCCAGATCACAGGTCCGATCGGAAGTCCAACAGGGCCTGATCCGCACCCAAGAGCAAGAGCTCGCCCGCCTGCAAGAAGTCAACGACCGAGCCCTCTCGATCATCCAGAGCAACGCACTGGGCGCCTCCGGGCTCGCCGGCAGCACCGAACGCGTCTACACCATCCTCGCCCAAGCCCGAGGCATCCAACGCCTGCTCCGCTCGCTGAGCACCGTCCCCACCTACAGCAACCCGAGCATGATCCAGGCCGCCCACACCCTCGCCGACGCCATCGCCGTCAACGCCGTGGTGCTCGACTCGAGCCTCGCCACCGCCGCCGTGCCCGAGCCGACCGAACAACAGCTCCAATCATTCTTCGAGACCTACCAGAACCAGAGCCCCGCAGACAACGAGTTCCAGGTCGGCTACATCCAGCCCACCCGTATCCAGCTCGGCTACCTCACCCTCGACAAAGAAGCCTTCGCCAGCGCCGTCAACATCAGCCGCGTCGAGCTCATGAAGATCTACCAGAAAGACCGCGTCAAATACCCGGGCGACTTCGGGCTCGAAAAAATCGCCCTCGAACGCCAACTCCGCGAAGACATCGCCGCCAATATGATGGACGATGCCGACCGCTCCATCCGCGCACAGATCAGCGCCGCGATCAAGGGACAACCAAAGATCAACGGCTCCGTCACACTCCCCGACGACTGGGACACCAACCGACCACGCCTCGAAGACCTCGCAGAACTCATCGTCGAGCGGATCAACGACCAATACGAAGTCTCCCTGCCCACGCCCGCCATCACCGTCATCGGCGACCGCTGGCTCACCGCCCGCGACATCCTCGCCCTGCCCGGATTCGGCCAAGCCAGCTACCGCATCGGCTCACGCCAGCTCCCCGCCAGCACCCTCCCCCAGTTCTTCGAGCTCGAAGACACCAGCGAGATCGGGCTCGATGTCCAGGTCGGGCTCCCCATGTCCGATCCCCCAGCAATCGATCAAGCCGGCAACCGCTACTTCGCCGTCATCCTCGCCGTGCGTCAGCAGGGCCCCGCAGATTCCATCGACGATATCTCACGCGAAGATGTCATCGCTGATTACAAATCCATTGAGGCTTTCAAGCTCCTGAGCGACAAGTCCGAAGAGTTCAAGCTCGCTATCTCCACCAACGCTTCGCTCCGCAGCGCCATCGACCTCGCTACCGCCTTCAACCCAGACCCCAACGCGGTCAACCGCCCCGGGGTCCTCCGCAACCTGCTCATCCGCAAGTACACGATCGACCAGGGCAATCTCGCCTCATTCGTCGACCCACGCCTGCGTCAGAGCCAAGACTTCCGCGACCAGGTCCTCGAAGCCGCCAGCGCCCTCGACCCACTCGCCACCCCTGAACAAGTCGCCGAGAACCCCCTCTCGGTGGTCGTCCCACTCCCCTCAACACGCTCATTGGCCCTCGCACTCGTCGTCGCCCCCCGTCCGGTCTCCATCGAAGAGTTCCCCTCGATGGTCCAGGGACTCGCGATGGGCACGCTGAGCCAAGAAGGCGCCGCCGCCGCCGAGGGGCTCGAAGATCCGTTCGCATTCGATTCACTGGCCCAACGCTACGGGCTCGAACGCATGAACATGGACGAGGACGAACGCAAAGAACTCGAAGCCCAAGAAGCCGAGCGTGCAGCAGCCCGAGCAGAATCAGAGCCTGCTGAAACGGATGCCGCTTCAGACGAAGGCTAAGCTGTATCGAAAATCGGTCGGCCTTAGCCGATCGTTCCCGCCTGGGGACGATTTTTTGATCCACCTCGGCCGCGCACACCGCGCCACCCAGCCCGAGCAGCTCAACAAGCCCCTCGACCGTCGTCTGATCCGGGAGCTCTCGCAGTTCGCCATTGACCGTGCATTTCATACTCAAGTCTATCCCCCGAATCGCTGGAACTCATGCGACAACGCCTCGGATTGCCCCGTGAGCACCTGGATCACCATCCCGAGCGCCGACACCACCGACCACGCCCGAACCGCCTCACGATCACCCGGAAACACAAATCGCCGACAATCCTGCCCACGCTCACGATCAACACACACCCACACCGTCCCCACCGGCTTCTCATCGCTTCCACCGCCCGGCCCAGCGATCCCCGTAATCGACACCGCGATATCCGCCCCGAGCCGTGCACGCCCGCCGCTGGCCATCTCGATCGCCACTAGCCCACTCACCGCCCCGTGCGCTTTGAGCGTCGCCGCCCGCACACCCGCCAGCGCTTCCTTGGCCTCGTTCGAATAAGTCAACAACCCACCAACAAACACATCCGACGCCCCCGCCGGGCCCGTCATCGCCGCCCCGACCAAGCCCCCGGTGCAGCTCTCCACCGTCGCCAGCGTCTGCCCCTTGACGCGCAACAACTTCGAAAGCGCTTCGACGAGCTGATCTATCTCAGCACTCATGACTTCATCAGCGTGTCAAACAGCTCCGGGATGCCCTTGGCATGCGTCGCCACCGTTTCAATAATCGGCGTCCGCCCCGCGATATCCCGCAGGTCACGCACCAGTTCATCCTCGCCCGGATGATCCGCCTTGTTGCACACAAAGATATCCGCGATCTCCAGAATCCCCGCCTTGTCCATCTGCACCGAGTCGCCCATCCCCGGCGTCAGCACCACGGCCGTCGTATCCACAAAGTCGCGGATCATCGTCTCGTTCTGCCCCGCGCCCACCGTCTCAACAAGCAGCGTGTCGTAGCGATCATCGCCCTCGCACGCCCCGCCGATCAGATCAATGATGTCGTTGAGTCCGTGGTAATCCTCGCCCCGGATCGCCAGCGAGTGGTAGTAAACATGCTCGCCGATGTTGTTAAAGTCCACCCGCAAACGATCACCCAAAAGCGCACCGCTCGTAATCGGGCTCTTGGGATCAAACGCCAGCACCGCGCACCGCCCAAGTGAGCTATCCTGCTGCGCCCGCACAAAGTGCTCCCGCGCCAGCTGCGCCACCAGCGTGCTCTTGCCCGCCCCCGGCGAGCCCGTCAGCCCGATCACCCGCTTGGGGCGACGCCGGACGGCATCGCTTCTGATCGGCTTCTCGTTATGCATCAGCGAGATATCCCGCGAGAGCTGCGCGCTCGCATTGCCAGACTCCACAACCTGCGACTGCTCATGCACCGCCCCTCGGACCGCATTGACGATGTCGATCAATCCTGTCCCTGTTGGGAAGCATTCCTTGACCCCCATCTCGATGAGTTTGGTGATATCGTCCTGAGGCAAGATCCCCCCCATCAGCACCGGGATATCGCTCCGCCCCACATCGCCCATCGAGTCAATCAGCCGCTTGCCCAGAACAAGGTGCGAGTTGGACATCATCGACGCCGCGATCACATCCACATCCTCGTCCCTGGCCGAGATCGCCAGCGACGCCGGCGTCTGCCACAGCCCCGAATAGATCACATGCACGCCCGAGTCACGCAGCGCCCGAGCGATCACCTTCACACCCCGGTCATGCCCATCGAGCCCCATCTTCCCCAGCAGCACCCGCGGGCGGTGATCGAGATCGGCGCACCGATCCTGCTTCTCAAATGCACTGGTCGCTTCGCCGAGTTGATGAGCCATAGAGATCAATCCTTGTCTGTGTAAACCGACGCCAGAATGCCATCGGAGTACCGATTCTATGCGCCATTCGCCCGCTTTGCACCCCAATCACTCCGACAGTGCCGAGACAATATCCCCACTCCAGTCTATCATTTTGACCCCATAGACAATCACAAAGAACACCACACAGACCCAAAACCATCGAGGAACCAGATCATGCACGGAATCAACAAAGTCGCCGTCATCGGCAGCGGACAAATGGGCGGCGGCATCGCCCAAATCTCAGCAGTCAACGGCTTCGAAACCGTCATCTACGACCTCAACGCCGCAGCACTCACCAAATGCGAAGGCTTCCACGACAAGCTCTTCGCCCGTGGCGTAGAGAAGGGCCGCATGAGCGACGACGAAGTCGCCGCCGCCAAGTCCAAGCTCAACTACGCCAACCACATCAACGCGATCTACGACGCCGACATCGTCATCGAAGCCGTGGTCGAAGACGCCGGCGTCAAGAAGAAGATCTTCTCCGGGCTCGCCGACAAGTTCACCGACAACCAGATCCTCGCGTCCAACACCTCGTCGATCTCGATCACCGACCTGGCCACCAGCGTCGGTGACGCCGCCGACCGCTTCATCGGGATGCACTTCTTTAACCCGGTCCCGGTCATGAAGCTCGTCGAGGTCATCAATGGGCTCGCCACCAGCGAAGAAACCACCAAGCGCACCATCGCCCTCTCAGAAGCCATGGGCAAGGTCGCCGTCCCCGCCAACGACCGCGCCGGCTTCGTCTCCAACCGCATCCTCATGCCCATGATCAACGAGGCCTTCTACGCCTGGATGGAAGGCGTCGCCGAGCCCGAAGACATTGACCAGATCATGAAGCTCGGCATGGCCCACCCCATGGGCCCGCTGTGCCTCGCTGACTTCATCGGGCTCGACACCTGCGTGCACATCATGGATGTCCTCGCCGAGGGGCTCAACAACGACCGCTACCGCGCCTGCCCGCTACTCAAGCAGCTCGTGGTCGCCGGCCGTCTGGGCAACAAGTCCGGGCGAGGCGTCTTCGACTACTCGAAGTGAACCCGAATCGCAAACCCGAACCCAATCAATACCACACCAACTCGTCGCCATCGGCGGCGTTTTTCATAGATCCAAACACACCCACCAACGCCCGAAACTGGTATCATCCCCTATGCCCACCATCGAACAGCTCGAAAAACTCCTCGCCCTCGACCCCAACGACCCCTTCGTCCACTACGGGCTCGGGCAAGAACACGCCAACGCGGGCGATCACACCAAAGCCATCGAATGCTACGACCAGACCCTCGCCCTCGATCCGGTCTACTGCTACGCCTACTTCTTCAAGGCCCAGTCCCTCAACGAACTCGGCCACCCCGACCAAGCCATCGAATGCGTCAAGCTCGGCATCACCAAGGCCCGCGAGTCCAACGACATGCACGCCGCGTCAGAACTCGCAGGACTCTTGGACGAACTCGAGTAAACACAATGAGCACCAGCAGCGGCAAACCCTACTCCAAACGCGGCTACGGCAATCGATACCCCAAGAAGCCCCTCGACCCCCTCCCCCTCGACGGCTCCGCCACCATCACCTCGCTCCACCCCTGCAAAGACGACCCCGCCCGCGTCACCCTCTTTGTCAACCGAAGGCGTCTGGGCCGCATCCTCCTCGACACCAAAGCCGACCATCAACTCAAGATCGACACCCCCTGGACCCAAGACCTCGCCGACGCCCTCAACGACGAGCTCGCCCAAGGCAACGCCTACCGCGCCGGCATCCGCATCCTCACCAAGCGCGCCAAGTCCGCCAAGGAACTCGCCCGCAAGCTCAAAGAGTACGGCTACGAGCCCAACGCCATCGCATGGACCGTCGAACGCCTCACCGAACTCCAGGTCCTCGACGACGAGAACTACGCGCGCATGATCGTCCGCGCCCAGCTCGCCCGCAAGCCCGCCGGCCGTCGCCTGCTGTCCGGCAAGCTCTACGAGAAGGGCATTGACTCGAGCCTGATCGACCTCGTCCTCGACGAAGCCCTCGAAGAACGCGACACCATGGCCGACGCCCGCAAGCTCGCCCAATCCGCCGCCCGCTCGATCTCCGATCGCCACGAGCCCGAAGTCCGCAAGCGCCGCATCACCGCCCGCCTCGCCCGGCGCGGATTCGACTTCGATGTCATCCGCAAAGCCGTCGACGAGCTCAAGCTCGACGGGTAATACTCACCCAGCAAAAAGCCGTGAATAGATAGCAGCGCATAAAAAAAAGCCGAAGGTTCTTCTCAGAACCTCCGGCAAGTGACCCCAGCGGGATTTGAACCCGCGTTACCAGGATGAAAACCTGGTGTCCTGGACCTGGCTAGACGATGGGGCCAAGGACGTTGTCAGGGGCAATAGTACGCCCAGAATCCGAATCGTCAAGCCCGCACGATCCCTCAGGCCCATGATTTCCAATGAAAATCATCGCTCAGACAGCGCTCACAAAAAGAAGCATCGCCAGCCATCCGGCATCATCGCAAGATAAACCTGTTTCAGCGCGAACTCACGCCATGCAGATCATGCTGCAGACTCGTAAACGCCAAGATTAACGCCTCGTCCCGTGATCGCCCGTGCGTCACCTGATGCCCGCCCGCCCGCGAGTCCCAGACCACCTCAGCCGCGTCCGATACCAAGGACTCCCGCACCCGCACACCGATCGACTCGGCCGCAAACGACTGCAGCACCATCGCTTCCGACGGATACCACCGCCCATCCTCAGCGCGATCGCACCCATCGCCACCCCCGGGCCACCAGCCGCAGGCGTACAAGCCATCGAGCGCAAAATCCAAATCGAACCGTCTATCAGACATCAGGCACCCCCACGAACGCAGAGACCAGCATGCACACATCGTCCTCCAGCGAGAATCGCCGAGAACCGCAACACCCAAAATGTATCAGAATTTATCGTTCGCGAGCACCGAAAAAACAATCTCGCCCCAATATCCCGCCCCGCCGGGCAATTATTGTCCCCGGATACACTCACGGCCTCTCACGACTCGCCCTGAATCCCCGGGATAATCACAATCGCCAACAAATCGTACAGCAAATGCACCCCCACCGCGATCCCCAGCCCCCGCGCCAAGAACAACACCCCGAAGTACACCCCCGCAAGCGTGAGAAACAACGCCAGGCGGATATCGAGCCCCGTCGTCGTATGGATCGCATTATGGAACCACGCGAACGCGACCGCCGAGCACACCACCGCGAAGACCTTGCCCGTCTTGTCCTTAAACCCCATCACATCCGTCACCATAAAGTGCAAGATCGTGATCATCACCAGCCGGAAGAGCATCTCTTCATACAACCCCGCGCCCAACGACATCAGCACGCCCTGGGCCACGCCACCCTTCGCCGCCTCCGCACCCTGCATCACAGCCGCCTGCATCACGCCCGTTTGCATCAACCCATCCTGCACAAACCCACCGCCCTGAGGCGACACGATCAACCACAGAATAATCAACGGCCCCGTCAAAAACGCAGACTCCACAATCATCGCCAACGGCACCATCGGCACCACACGCCAAGACGCCCGGCTCAAAAAATGCTGCACCCCAAGCGTGATCACCAACGCCAACGCCGGCAGGTGCAAACCAAGCACCCCAAAGAGATCAAAGAACTGCACCAACATCTTCTGCGCCACCAGCCGACCGCCCTCGCCGTCGAGCAAGCCCATCGAACCAATCTCATACGCAAGAATAATCGGGAGCAAAAAAATCAAAATATGCAACGGCTGCGAAGAGAGCCCGAAGTACTCCTGCTGCCCCCGCGGCATCCTGCCCGAGATCTGATTGGGCAGCATCTCGGGTTGTCCGCTTGATCGTCGCTTCATGGTCCCCACAACTCATGCCTATCCTCGCAACTCGCCCCCGATCAAAGATCACGCGGCCGCAGCGAACACTTACGATAGTCCGGCAATTGAAAAAGCTCGACCTGTATCGGTCGAGCCAATCATTCTTCTAGGCACTCAGCACCAAGCCCGCCGCGGCGAAACATTCCGCAGCCGACCGACGCGAGCCAATCATCAGCCCTGGACTTTCGCCTTGAGCCGAGCATTCATGCGGCTCTTGCGCCGTGAAGCCTGGTTGCTGTGGATCACGCCCACCTGAGCCGTGCGATCAACAATCGCTGAAACATTGCGGAACGCCGCGGTGGCTTCCTCGTTGGTGCCAGTCGCGAGCGCATCTTCAAAGCCCTTGAGGGCCACACGCAGGTTCTTCAGACGCCAGCGGTTGCGAGCGCGAGCGGTGATGTTCTGACGGATGCGTTTTTTAGCAGTGTTCGAGTGAGCCATATGTTTCATTTTCCTCTAAAATCGGTCCAAGGGCGATCTCACCCTTTGGGAGGATATTGTTGCCTCCAAACCCAAGAAATCAACCTCTTCGACCAGATGAACTTGCCATTTGCCCCAACCCAGCTTATCCTACCCCTCGCTGAGAAGTCAGCAAACCTTGCGTGCGTAGCTCAACTGGATAGAGCACCTGACTACGGATCAGGAGGTTGAGGGTTCGAATCCTTCCGCGCGTGCTTCAAATACTCTACACAAACCCCGTTTCTGACGGGGTTTTGTTGTTTTTGCACCTACACCCATCTCAAAAGTACCAAGGCCCCGCCAAGCCCCTCACATTCCAAACGGAACCCTTCCCACCATTGGCAATACCCAGTCAGCACCCCTGTGTAAAGCCCTATGCAGCCATAACAGGTCCCCATCCCTCACCAGCCTAACCGACCCCTCGCTGACCACAACAATAAACCCGGTACACCGCCCACATCCAACAGGGCAAGGTACCGGGCCTGAGCTGTGTTGACAAAGAACGATCAGCCATCAGCGGCTGCGATCCAGGCGGACTGGTCCTTTCAGAAGGTCAAACCACCAGATCTCACCTAAGCAAGCACCTCATCGCGATTCTTCAAGCATCCTGTCGATCACTTGAGCAGCATGCCGCCCGGGGATTGCCACCGTCGATGTCCTGTCCAAACGAGCGATATTGAGCCCGATGACCCGCCCGTCGAGATCAGTAAGCACCCCACCACAATCGATCGCTCGGATCGCCGAATCATGCAAGAACACAAGCGGAAAATCACCGGATCGATCGCTGACCTGTCCAGAAATTTGCGAGACCACACGCAGGGTTTCCCTTGCCTGCAGCCCCGCTTCATCTGCACGCAGATGCCCATCGTCCAAAACCAATGAATAATGACCCACTTCCCCATCCTCAGACAGACAAGAAAGCATCACAGCACTCCCCTTGGTGCTCTGGCGCAGACCCAGCTCGAACGATGCACGATTACTCACCGGCTCCCCGTTCACCGTAAGAATAAGATCACCCGACTCAACACCTGCCAAAGCAGCCGGCCCCCCAAGAGCAACCTCCATCACCTGGGCCACACGCCCATTTCGATCGATCTGAATCCCGAGCAGTTCGCTCTTTGAATAACTCGGCTCGCCCCTCTGCGCCATATCTGCGTGACTCACCGCGCCGAAACCAATCGCGTCCGATGCCCCCGCCACCGCGACAAAGGTCCCGACCGGCGGCGTCTGGAAATCCGCCCACTCGATCGGCACGAGATCAACCGCCGAAACTTTGATGATCGCAATATCATTGAGCTGATCAATCGCCGTAATTACAGCCTCATATTGGTCGCCGTTGATTTCAACACTGATTGATCCAGAGAGTTCGCTCGCCTTGGTGACCAAGTACCCGTCCCGATCGATCACGGCTCCGATCGCAACTCGAGCCCCATCGCAGAAAATACGAGCAGTGCTCTGATTCCATGGTTCGGTCGCAGATTCGACGGCCAAGAGCAGCTCTTTTCTTGACGCTGATGCCGAAGTTTCTTCCAACCCATTGATCCGAACATTCCGATCGATCCCCATCTCCCGGAGCTGCTCGCGAACAATCTCTTCGGTCCGCCCACGATCATTCGGATCAAGCTCGAACCGCAGCACACGCCTTGCTTGGGTCGACTCCGTCTTCGGTGTTTCACTCGATGAATCAGCATCCGCGATCGTTGGGGAATCCGTCGCTGGAGAGTCCGAGCCCCCGCCCTCGCGCGATTCGATCATCTCACGCACATGCTCCGGAAGCTCGGAAAGATCCTGCACATTCCGCACCACCCGTTGAGTAGCTTTGGATGGAAGCTCGCCGGACTGACCCTCATCGCGATGGGTATCAACGGGCGCTTCTTCCATAGGCTCGCCAAGCCGATCAAAGATTGAAGTGCCAAACTCTTGGCGAGCAAGCAGCGCCGCCATGCGCTCATGAACCGTTTCAACCGAAGCGTGATAGCTTCGCTCCGTATCAAACGGATTGACCGATTGATGGATACCGATCACGCGCCCCTCAAGATCAAACAGCGGCCCCCCGGAATCACCATTAATCAGTGACGCGGTCGACGAAAACCCGGACCTGCCCACGATCGTATGCTCGTCGTCTGAAACCCTGCTCACACGCAAAACCGCCGAACGATCTGGTGTTCGCCCACCCGGGTGACCCAACGCGATGCACCATTGCCCCGGCGTCACCGTATCCGCAAGATCTGCATACGGATACTCGCCCTGATCGAGAATCAACGCCAGCGCGATATCGTGCTCATGATCACACCCGAGCACGCGCGCAGAGAGCTCTGTGCCATCTGCCATCGTCACCATAAGCTGATCATCCACCCCACCAGCAACATGAGCAGCAGTCAAAACCAGCCCATCCTCACGAATAATGACCCCGGTACCACGCCCGAACCCCGAGGTAATGGACACTGTGGCCGATTGGATGGACTCCACGACCTCCTTGGTTTGTGCTTCGACCGATCGCAGTTCCTGCATCGTCACACGCCCAGGCTCTTCAACCGCATCAGCGATCTGCCCCATTGGAAAACCCAACCCCGAGACCCAATCCGAGCCCGATAGAGAACCCGACACCGAACCATAGGACTCGGTACCCCAAGCCCCAAAAACGAAACACAGACACTGTACAAACAATAAGCTCATCTTGAAATCTCCATCAACTGCAACAATGGACGACCAAGATTCGGTCCCCCCGTGTAGTCACCATGATGTTCGAAAGCTGAACTTCAGGCAGAGACGAGCCATATTTTTCCCGAGCTCTGACACATTGACAGCCAGACCCCACCCGCTCAGTGCCTCGAACGCCTCCTCTACGGAGCAAGCGCGAGCAACGGCGCCCGGCCGCACAGGTACACGAATCTACCAACACGCCATTCGCTGGGGGCTTGAGCACGACGATTGATTCAACTGAGTGATCAATGAGCAATCCCACAAAAAAGACCGCGCCCATTGAGGAAACAGGCCAATACAACACCCCGAGAAGGATTCGAACCTTCGACCTACGGATTAGAAGTCCGTTGCTCTATCCAGCTGAGCTATCGGGGCAATTCCAGACGACCACGCTCGATTTCTCGTGCCCGCCCGTATTCAATCTCGCCATGAGACACACCATAGTAGTCACCAGAACCATCTCCACGCTCGCCCTATTGGCCATCTTCTGCCTCTTTTCGCCCCCGGCGTTTTCCGGTGTACAAACCGAATCAACCCAGCCCGTCGCCCTCCGCATCGCCACCTTCAACATCGAAGATGTCCGCTCGGGCGACCTCGACACCCCGGACCACGCACGCCTCCAGCAGATCGCCCAGATCATCCAGCGCATGCGTCCAAATGTCCTCCTGCTCAACGAGCTGGCCGTGCGTGAAGACTCCACCCCAGAAGCCACGCTCGAAGCCACCCAATCCAACGCGGACCGCTTCGTCGAACTCTACCTCTCCGTCCCCCAAGCCCCCGGGCTCAAGCCCATCACCTACGACACCTACACCCCCGCCACCAACACAGGAATCCACTCCGGGCACGACCTCGACCACTCGGGCGAAACCGTCTCCACCCATCCGACCCCCTCGACCACCCAGACCGCCGCAGGCCGTGCCTACGGCAACGACGCCTTCGGGTTCGGCACCTTCCCTGGTCAGTACGCCATGGCCCTGCTCGTCAACCCCAAGCTCACCATCCAGACCGACCAAATCCGTACCTTCCAAAACTTCCTCTGGAAGGACCTCCCCGGGCACACCGCCCCCACCAACCCCGACGGCTCCAACTACTACACCGACGCAGAATGGAACGACCTGCGCCTCTCGTCAAAGAACTTCGCCGATGTCCCCATCCTCCTCCCCAACGGCACCGTCCTCCACGCCCTGATCTCGCACCCCACTCCACCCGCATTCGATGGACCAGAAGCCCGCAACAAACGCCGCAACCACGACGAGATCATGCTCATCCGCAAATACATCGACAACCACCCCGCACTCACCGATGACCAAGGCAACACCGGCGGGCTCGACGAATCCAGCTCATTCGTCATCATGGGGGATCTCAACGCCGACCCATCCGACGGCTCCTCGCTCGACCTCGTCATGATCACCCAGATCCTCACCTCGACCAAGCTCGCCGACGATGTCTTCCCACGCTCATCCATCGAGATCAATGACATACAAGGCCTCGACGCCACCGACACCGCCCGCTTCAAGCTCCGCGTCGACTATGTCCTCCCCTCGAGCGACATCCAGATCACCAACTCCGGCATCTGGCGCAAGCCAATCATCAGTACAGGCGATGATCAAAGCAACGAAGAAAACCCCGCCTTCCCCTCCGATCACTTCCCCGTCTGGATCGAAACCATCGTCCCCTAAACACACGCCCATTTCGTCTACGAAACACTCTTCCCGGTCTATGATTCCCCGTGACCCAGACAGCACACCCTCAATCCGAATCCAGCCCCGCCCAGTCGCCCACATCATCGACCCAATCTTCGGTCGATGCGATCCCGCAATCGACCTTCACCGCCTGCGTAGAACTCACCAAGCCCGGCATCACCAAGCTCGTCACCATCACCGCGCTCGTCGGGCTCCTGCTCTCCGGGCTCCACTACGACCTCGTCGGCTTGGCACTCTGGATCAAGCTCATCATCGGCACCATCGTCGGCACCGTCCTCGCCTCAGGCGGGGCCAACGCCCTCAACATGTGGTACGAGTCCGATCGCGACGCCATGATGAACCGGACCAAGGTCCGCCCCATCCCCTCCAACCGACTCTCCCCAAACTTCGTCCTCGCCTTCGGAATCATCCTCACCATCATCGGCACGCTCATCCTCTGGCTCGCCTGCGGCATCATCCCCGCCCTCGTCGCCATCGTCACCACCGTCTCCTATGTCCTGATCTACACCCCCCTCAAACCACTCACCATCACCAATACCCTCATCGGAGCCATCCCGGGCGCACTGCCCACCATGATCGGTACGACGGCCATCGGCTCGACCATCTACGCCCCCACCGTCGGCTTCGATCTGCTCACCGAGCCCATCGGGCTCATGCTCTTCATCCTCATGTTCGTCTGGCAGCTCCCACACTTCTTCGCCATCGCCTGGATGTGCAAAGACGACTACCAAGCCGGCGGCTACCGCATGCTCCCCATCGTCGACCCCAAGGGCAACCACACCGCCGTCACCATCATCGTCACCGCGATCATGCTCATCCCCTGCGGGCTCTCCCCCCTCTGGATCATCCCCGACCTCGCCGGCTGGTTCACCGGCGCAGCCTCCATCATCCTCGGGGGCATGCTCGTCTTCCTAAGCATCAAGTTCGCCCTGAGCCGAACGGTCCTCAACGCCCGCAAGGTCTTCTTCGGGTCCATCATCCACCTCCCGATCTACCTCATCGTCTTCGTCGCCGAAGCCTCCATCCGGACCCTGATCGCATGAACGCCATAGAGACCAACAACATCACGGTCGTGTACCAGTCCAAGAAATCCGACGAACGCACCGCACTCAACGACTTCTCCCTCGCCGCCAACAACCAGCTCATAGCCCTGCTGGGTCCCAACGGCTCGGGCAAGTCCACCCTCCTCAATGTCCTCGCCCAGACCATCGCCCCCACCGCGGGCACCTTGGTCGCCCCCACCTCCCGAACCGGGCTCAGCATCGTCTTCCAAACCCCCGCCCTCGACGAGCTCCTGACCGTCCGCGAGAACCTCAAAGTCTCCGGCGCCCTCCATAACCTCACCCGCGACGAGATCAACACCCGCACACAGTCCATCGCCCAAGAGCTCCACATCACCGACCGCCTCGACGACCAAGTCCGCCACCTCTCAGGCGGGCTCGCGAGACGCGCGGACCTCGCCCGCGCCCTGATCGCCCACCCAACGGTACTGCTCCTCGACGAACCAACCCCCGGACTCGACATCGACGCCCGCCGAATCTTCTGGCAGACCCTCCACCGCACCCGCAAGCAGCTGGGCATGACCGTCCTCATCGCCACCCACATCACCGACGAAGCCGAGCACGCCGACCGCGTTGTCATGATCCGCCAAGGGCGATCCATCAAAGACGAATCCCCAACAGACCTCAAAGCCTCCCTCGGGCGTCGCATCATCCGAATCAACACCGCAAACGATGCCGACACAACAGCCGCCTCTCAATGGCTCACCGCCCAATCCATCGAGCACATCACCTGCGACCACCTCATCCTCGGACGCGAAGCCGACCCAGCCCTGGCCACAAGCTGCCCCGTTGAGTCCGCCGCCATCACCATCGCCCCCCCAACCCTCGAAGATGCCTACACCTACTACGCCCAATCGAGCTTCACCAACCAACATCCGGGAGCCGAATCATGATCCAGCTGATCGGCACCCGCGCCACCAACGCCCTGATCAAACGCGAGCTCATCCGCCAGACCCGCCAGCCATCGCGCATCATCGCCTCGATCGCCACGCCCCTGCTCATCTGGCTCTTCCTCGTCGGCGGCTTCTCCAACTCCATCGGGGCCGTCGCCGAATCAAACGCCAACATCGGGCCCTACACCATCCCCGGCATGGCCTCGCTCACCGTGATGTTCGCATCCATCTTCGCCTCCATCTCCCTCATCCAAGACCGACACGACGGGGTTCTGCGGGCCGCCCTCGTCTCCCCCGCCCCGCGCTGGTCCATCGCCATCTCCAAGATCGCCGCTGGCTCGATCCTCGCCCTGCTCCAGGCACTCATCGTCCTCCTCACCCTCCCCTTTCTCGGGATCTCCGTCACGCCCATGGGCATCGCCGGAGCCATCGCCGCCCTCGCCTGCATCTCCGTCGCCCTCATCGGGCTCGGGCTCGCCCTCGCCTGGATCGTCGACTCCACCCAAGGATTCCACGGCGTCATGAACGCCATCCTCATGCCCATGTGGCTCGTCTCCGGCGCCATCTTCCCCGTCGAAAACGCCGCCGGCTGGCTCCGAGCCATCGCCCTCATCAACCCGCTCACCTGGACCCACAGCGCGATGCGATCAAGCCTCGGCATGGACACCGGGCTCGACCCCACCCTCGCCTGGATCATCTCCATCGCCTTCGCCCTCTTCGGCATCGCGCTGGCCACCTTCGCCATCGCCCGATCATCGCAGCGGAAGACAAACTAAGCCCCACACGAAAAGCCCACCGAAAGCAACCCCCATGCGCCCCAAAGCCATCCTCACCTCCATCCTCCTCATGCTCGCCACCTTCGTCGGGCTCGTCATCTTCTGGTTCACCCAAAAACCAACCCCGTCGCAGTTCCCTGACAAGCCCACCCTCGCCGAAGGCCAAAACCCCTACGCCGACCTCTTCATCCCCCCCTTCCGCCTCACCGACAGCACCGACACCATCCTCGACGAGTCCATCCTCGATGGCCAGTACACCGTCATCGATTTCTTCTACACCTCCTGCCCGCTCATATGCCCCGGCATGTCCGCCGCCATGAAAAAAATCCAGGACGAAACCGTCGGCACCAACCTCAAACTCATGAGCATCTCCATCGATCCCGAGGTCGACACCCCCGAGGTCATCGCCAACTACAGCCAGGCATTCAAAGCCGACCCCAACCGCTGGCGCTTCACCACCGGCGACACAGAAATGATCTCGATGCTCCTCATGGGCGTCAAGTTCGATTTGGGCAAGCTCGACACCGAAGACGGCTTCCGCAACATCGACCACCCAACCACCCTCATCCTGCTGGGCCCCGATCGCCATGTCGTCAAGCTCTACCGCTACTCCGACCCCGACCAGATCGCCGACCTCATAAAAACAGCCCGCGAACTCGCGGGCTGAAGGTGTTATAAAAAAGCTGCTAGAAAATAGCTCCGCTCGGATTACTTCTTCTTGCGAGCCGCCGCGATCGCCGACTCGATCTCCTCGACCGTCTTGGGAATCATCGAAGACAGGTTCCGCGATCCGGTGCTCGTGACCAAAATATCATCTTCGATCCGTACGCCGATCCCTTCATCAGGCAGATAAATCCCCGGCTCGATCGTCACGACCATCCCCTCACGCAGCTTGCCCGTCGGCGACGGATCATGCGTCTCGAGCCCCAGATGGTGCCCGATCCCGTGCGGATAAAAATCGCCGAACCCGGCATCCGTAATAATCTTCCGGGCCGCCGCGTCCGCCTGCGCCAGCGTCGCCCCCGGCTTGATCACCTTGATCGCCGCCCGCTGAGCCTTGAGCACAATGTTGTAGATCTTCGCCTGACGCTTGGTGAACTTGCCCGAGATCGGGATCCCACGCGTGATGTCCGCGCTGTAGCCCGCATACGAAGCACCACAATCGAGCACCATCAGATCGCCGTCGTTGGCCACACAGTTGTTGTCCTTGTAGTGCAGCACCGTCCCGTTCATCCCCGCGCCCACAATCGGATTAAACCCGTTCCGCAGCGCCCCGCTCTCGGCAAACCCGCCCACGAGCGCATTGTGCAGCTCCCGTTCGTTCACGCCATCACGCAGCTTGCCCATCAGGCACTCGATCCCGTGGGCCGTCGCCTTGATCGCTTCCTTGATCTGCTTGATCTCCGCCGCGCTCTTCACGCCCCGCAGATTCAGCACCAGATCCGTCTTGTCTTCAATAGCGCACCCCGGAATCCGGGCAGCCACCTTCTGGAACAACTCCAGATCCTTCGACACCGGACGCGAGTACGCCGCAAACGGATGCAGACACGCCAGACGCTTCGTCCGCGTCGCCGCCTCGGTGAGCAACCTGGGCAACGCATACACACGCATCACCGTCTCAAAGCCCGTCTTCTTACGCAGCTTCTCCGACACCAAGTCCCGGTACCCGTCCCACACATCAATCTCCGGATCCACCGGCTTAAGCAAAAGCACAATCCGCCGACGCGGGTCCGGGTTCGACGCATCAAAGAACACCATCGCCCCCGGCTCGTCATCGAGCCCCGTCAAATATCGAAAATCCATATCGGGCATCCACTCGCCGAGCAAAGGCGGAGCGCCCTCGCCTGCAAACACAATACCCACCGCACCCTTGAGCCCCGAAAGCACTTTCTTCCGACGGGCCTGGTACTCACTGAGTTTAATCGCTGTATCCATTCTTCAAATCTTTCTTTGCCCATCTGGGCAGTTCATATCTGGTTTCGCACGCTCGACTCAGAGCCCCAACGCATTCTTCAGCGCCGTCTCCGCCTCGTCAGAGCGCATCTTCTTCTTCCCATATCCCATCACCGCCCCCGCCTCGACCGACTCGGCCAAAGACTCAGGGAAGTTCGAGATCAACATCGCCGGCGGCGCATCATCGCCCAACCCACGGATCAACTCGATCCCCGACTCGGACGCAAACCGCCCGTCGAGCACCCGGTTGACCACCAGCAAAGACAGCCCGGGCATCTGCGCCGCAAGCTCGTCCGCCGACTGGATCTTGACAATATTCGCCCCGGGCACAAAGCCCATGATCGAGCTCTGCAACGCAAAGCTGTCCGGCCCACAATGCCCAACCAACGCAATCTGATGTGTACTCATAATCAACTCCTATCCGCGCCGCCCGCCCTCGTCACCGGGCCCAGCGCTCAAAAATACCACTTCCCCCGCTCGTACTTCAACAACCATAGGGCCCACACGATGCACGCGCGGGTCCGTTCCATCCGATTTGATCGCCCCCACCGCATCCTCAACCGCCCGCCGAGTCATCGAATCCGCCCCTTGCCCCCCCAGCTCATCGCGCACAAACACAAACATCAGCTCCCCGAGCACCGCCGCCGGCTCCCCCCGCAGCGCATCGCGCCCCCACGACCACGCCCCATCCTTCCTCTTGGCCGCGCTCACGACCCCATCACGCACTGCCGCCTCGATCAGCTCCCCCGCCCGCCGACACGACCGCGCCGAACCAGCAGCTCGCTCAACCGCCCTCGGCTCGATCTCCTTCAACACCGGCAGCACCTTCGCCCGCAACCGATTCCGCAGATACCCCTCGTCCGCATTCGTCGGATCCTCACGCCACTCCAACCCATGCTCCGCACACAACCCCTCGATCTCTTCGCGGCTCACCCCCAGCATCGGACGCACCAACTCCACACCCTCCTCCAGCGTCCGCCGCTCGCTCATCCCCCCCATCCCACGCACACCCGATCCACGAATCAAATGCATCAGCACCGTCTCGAGCTGATCGTCCCCATGATGCCCTGTAACCACATACTTAATCCCATGCGCCCGTGCGACCTCAGATAACACCCGATACCGCGCCTCTCGCGCATTGTGTTCCAAGTTCCCACCAAGCCCACGCACCGCCACCCGCTCACACACAATGTCGCACCCCAGCCGCTCGGCCAGCCCCTCAACCAGATCCCGATCCATCTGGGCCGACCCATCGTCGCGCACATCATGCTCCACATGCACAATCACAGGCTTGGGCTCAACCAACGCCAGCACCGCCGCCAACGCCACCGAGTCCACCCCACCCGAACAACCAACAACCGCACGCCGATCCCCATCACGCACACCCCGCCCGCCGGTCAGCTCACGCCACCGGCGCAGGATCCGCGCAGCAATCGGATGGCGACGAGCAATCAAACCGCCCCCCAGGCTCCGCCGATCGCCTTCCCATCCACTTTCATCATCTTGTTGCTGATCAACACACACACCAGATCATACTGTGATAGAATCGCCCAAGCGACCCGCCAGCATTCCCAGGAGCAAACAGTGCAACTCGGCCCCTCAGAAATCGTCAACCAGCCCGCCACCGCAGACGAAAACGCTGCGGCCAACGCGCGCCCGCCCTCAGAACAAAGCCCAGATCATGGCGAGCACGCCACCATCCAAGACGCCAACCCCGCAAACCCCACCGCCCTCGAAGGACTCCTCAACCGCTTCAGCACCCCCGATATGCTCTTCGTCTTCGGCGTCGTCCTCCTCCTCTTCCTCATGATGCGCATGCTCCGCAAGAACCACAAGGCAAACGCCCGGCGCACCAATAGCCAACCCTCCCCCGCAGACCGCATCGCCAACATCCACGGCCAGGCCCAAGACTCCATGGCCCCCGCCTACAAAGTCATGGTTGACGCCGAAGACATGGCAAGACGCCTGAGCGCCAGCCTCGACAACAAAGCCGCCCGCCTCGAACTGCTCATCGAAGAGGCCGACCAAAAACTCGCCCTGCTCAACCGCACACTCGCCGGCCAGCAAACACAGCCAGAGCAAACCACCATCTCGCACACCCAGAACCTGAACCAGAGCCCGAGCCCCGCACGATCTATCGACCCCGCGCTCCTCGATCGCGCACGCATCGAGCAAGACCTCGAAGACCGCCAGACCCGCGTCGTCGGGCGCATCGACCACACGCCGACACCAGCACCGATCCCTCAACCAATCTCAGAACCCAAACCGCAACCCGAGCGCCAACCAGAGCCACAGCCCGAGCCCGCTCCCGAACCAGCACCCGAACCAGTCTCCATACAAACTCAGATCGCTCAGCTCTCGGCCGCCGGCCACTCAAACATCGACATCGCCCACCAGCTCAAACAACCCATCGGGCAAGTCGAGCTGATCCTCAATCTCCGCAAGCAACAGGGTTAACCAAGAAGGATAATCAAGAAGGCGAATCAAGCCTTCTTACTCGTCCGCTTGGCTGTCCGTTTGGTCGGCTTCTTCTTGGTCGTATTCTTCGCGGCTTTCTTCGACACCTTCTTGGCCGTCTTGGCAGACTTGCTCGAAGCTGCCTTCTTCGCCAGCTTCTTCGCCTTCCCAGACTCCACCGGCACACGCATCGGCGTGCACCCAGCCTCCACGCCGCTATCAGCATGCAGCGCCATCATCGCCTCGCTCGTCAGCCGAAGCTTCCCAGACCGATCGACCTGAAACGCCGTCTGCACAGCCCGGAAATCGCCGTCGCTGCTAAGCACCGACACAATCCCCACCTGATCCGTTTGCTCCTGCTTAATCGTCGCCCCGAGCGTCGCGTGGAAAGTATCCTTCACCAGCTCAATCTCGTCGGTATCAGCCGTCACATACGGCCCACCATCAAACGGATCGACAAACCCCTCGTACTTGAAGCCCAAGTTCTCGAGCATCCGCCGCGCCGGCAGCGTCTCGGGCCCGACCTCACCAAACTGCGCCCGCGCCGCCGGTGGCAAGAGCGACAAATGAATATCCCCCTCGGGCATCAGCTGTGTCATGAACTCACGCGAATACTGACAAAACCGATCCGCCTCATCATAGCTCAGCGGGATAAACCGGTGCCCCAGCGTGTCCCACACCAGCGACCGCCCATTGGAAGTAATCGGCGCCATCAACTCAGCAAGCACCGTCGGGCGGAACATCTTGCGATGCAGCCCAATAAAGTGGAACCGGATCAACGCCACAAACCGCCCGAGCTTCATCTTGTGCCCACGGAACGAAGGCTGCAGAATCAACCCCCCAAGCTCCGTCGGCCCGCTCTCATCAAGATGCACCCGAGCCACCGTGTGCCGCGTGCCCACCTTCAGGTCATTGGCATACTTCTCGCGCGTCTCGAGCTTGAGGCACACATTGGGATGCCCAACCCCGCCCATCTGCGACACCAGCTGGCTCGTCCCGATGCACCCCTCCGAGCTCACCTCCTCGATCACGAACATAAAGATATCCGCCATCGCCGTCTTCTCAGAGATCCCCCCGCCGGCGCTCGCCCCCTTGGGCTTGTGCACCGTCTTGGCGTCGCCCGCCGCCCGCTGAAAACTCTTCCGCGAGTTGCGGATCTTGTCAGAGATAATCTCCTGATCCGGCGGCAGATTGATAAAATGCACCATCTTCGACAGCTTGTGCAGCGTCGGAAGATCGCTCATCATCGCTCGCCGAACAATATACATCGGGGAACTCTTGGGCATCAATCAGCCTCCTGAGCCACACGCGCCATCGCCCGCTCAATACACGCAAACACCCTCGGCCAATCCTCAAGCTTCATCACCGGCAATGGCGGCAACATCCTCACATGGAACGGCCCATGCCCGCAGTAGAAGCAGATCACGCCCTCCTCATACGCATACCGGCACACCTTGCCGACCATCGCCTTGTCCCCACCAAACGGCGTGAACTTCATCATCCCGCCCACGCCGCCAACAAGCTCCTTGGCCCGCGGTGTGTCCGGGAACCATTCCGGATGCGCATCGACCAGCTTGCTCACCTGCGCCCGAAACGCCGCGTGCTGAACCGCGAACTTCCCGTTCGCCCCATAGTTCCCCCCAGCACTCAACTCATCAAGCAGCAGGTTCCCGACCGTAAAATCAGTCGTCGAACCCGTAAAGGTCCCGCTCAAGAGCCCCGCCTTCGGGTTGTACTTCTCGGTGAACATCGTCACGCACGCCTGCGTCATCTTCCCGACCGTCAGCACATCAATATATTCGCCCAGGTCATACATCTCGTAGGCAAACATCTGCTCCGTCCGCCCGAAGGTCTGGATCTCGTCGTCCCACACCGCGATGTTGTTCTTCTTGCACACCTCCATCAGCGCCTTGAGGTACTCGCGCTCCGAAACATTGAACCCGCCCTCGCCCTGCACAAGCTCAAAGATAAAGCACGCGTGCTGCTTGGGGTACCGATCAATAAACTCTTGGAGCTGCCCGACGCAGTGAGCAATATACTTCTCCTTGCCCCCCATGGCTTCGGCGTCCGCATCGTTCCAGAACGGCATGTAGTCCACCTGCGTCGACAACGGCATCCCCTGACGCCCGCCCGCAGAATCCCCGATCTGCGCCATCGTCATGCTCCGCCCGGCAAAGCAATGGCTAAACGCGATCACACGCGACGACCACTTGTGCTTCTGGAAGCACACCTTGATCGCACTCTCGTTGGCCATCGCCCCAGAGGTCGTCATGAACGCATGCTTGAGATCCGAGTTCTTCGACGCCAGCTTGATCAGCTTCTCGCCAAACTCATACGCCACAAAGTTCGTCTGCAGGTTCCCGTGCTTGGTGCTCTCGTTAATCCCGCCCACGAGCTGGGCTCGAAGCACCTTCGGGTTCCCATGACCCAAGAAATGCACCCCGATCCCAGTGAGCATATCCCACTTCACCGATCCATCAGCCATCTCCACCAACGCACCGTTCCCAGCGCCCGAGCCCAACGACGGGTACATCAATCCCCGCCCCTTGACATCGGCGCACCGCGTCATCAGCCCCTTAAACGACTCGGCCAGCTCAGGCTTGGGCGGGCACACATCCGTGATCTTCGCGTTGTGCTCGCCGACCTGCTCGATCAGCGTCTCGATCGTCGCGTTGATCAGTTCGCTATTCATAATCGCATCGCCGACGGTCCGTTCCGCGGTAGTCTCTGTGTTTGACATGCTTCTGCTCCTTGACCACGCCGAGCCTTTGTTGCCCGCGTGTCTGTTGTGTTCGTGTGCTTACACGCTCATGAGTCCCCGGAACCGCCCGCAGAAAGCCGCGCGACCAAAATCGCCAGCAACTGACAGCGTTCAACAAGGCTCGTCAAATCTATCCATTCATCGGGCGTGTGCAGCCCCCCGCCACGCACACCCAGTGTATCAATCGTCGCCAGCCCCGCGCTCTGCAGCACATTGCCGTCGCACACCCCGCCCGTCGACGCAAACGGCAGCTCCTGCCCCAGCGCCTCCGCAACCCCGCGCGCCCGCAGCGCCAGCGCCTCGACCGCCGGCGTCTTGGGCTTGGCCGGGCGGTTAAAACTCCGCCGAACGATCACGCCCGGGACCGCGCCCTCTTTGGTTTGCAAAGCATCAAGCTGCACAGCCAACTCATCGGCGATCGTGTTATCCGCGAACCGAACATTCCCCCAAGCCCGCGCAGAATCCGGCACCGCGTTCGTTGCAACCCCACCCTTGAGCGGTCCGATATTCAAGATCTTCCCACGCGCTGGCTCAGGGAACCTGGCCGATTCCGTAATACACCGCGCCAGCTCCACTACGGCCGAACGCCCCTCAACAAACGCCCGCCCGACATGCGCACTCTTGCCCGTGGTCTCAATCACAAACTGCCCAGACCCCATCCGCTCAACCACCAGCTCCCCGCCGGGCAGCGCCGGCTCAAGCGCCAGCCCAAAGTCGTGCAGCTTCGCCTGCTCAATCAGCGCACTCTCCGAGTGATAAGTCCCCGTCTCCTCGTCCGAGTTTAAAGTGAAAGTCCAGTTCGCCGCCACCCCGCACTCTTCGAGCGCTTCAAGCGCCGCCACCGCGATCACCAGCCCGCCCTTCATATCCACACACCCCGGGCCCACCGCCGTCTTGCCCCCCGGCGCGATCGACAGATCCAGAAAATCCCCCTCCGGGTCATGCACCGTATCGAGATGCCCCGCGATCATCACCCTGCCGCTCTTCGCCCCATTGAGCCGCTCGCACACCGCCGTCGGCGGCATATACGCCCCCGCCTCGCCGCCGAGCAACCACGCGGGCTTGGGGTCCGGGCCAACCATATGCGTGTTGGCCCCAAGCTCCTGGAGCCGAATCCCAAACCGCTCGCGCGTCTCCTCGAGCGCCGCGCGGTTATTCCCCCCCGTGGGCAAGCCCACATGCAGACGGAGATCCTCAAGCAAGTCCTTGCTCTTGCGAGCAATGACATCCGCGACGCGTTGTTCTGATGCAGTGAGTTTCACCCGCGAGTCTAGGAGCCCAAGAAAACACCCTTCCAGCAACCAGAAGGGCGATTTTGACCAATCACACTTTAAACTCGATAGGGCATGTTCGCGCCCAAAGATTCCCGCGCAAACACAAGCCGATCCCGATCATTCTCCATTATTCACGATCGAGAATTTGCCCCAAGTCCACCACCATCCCACGCGGAAAATACAGATCCACATTGAGCTCGTCGCTCCCAAGCGAGGTCAAAACCAAGTTCGCCCGCCCCGACATCGACGCGTTGATCAAGTCCGCCGCCGAAGGCCCGGCGTACTTCCCATTGTTCCGCTTGTTGGCGTGCATGTGATAATGCACCAACGAACGATCCGAGAACCGGAACATATCGTCCGACGCCACGAACCGCTGATCGCTCACCCGATCCCGCGCCCGCGGGCGATACAACACCGCCCGGAACCCCGTATCGCCGTCCACCTCGATCACCCCGCCGTACTCCGACGAGGTATCCTTGCGATCCAGCGCCCGCTGCAAAAAGATCCCCTCGACCACCGCCTCGTTGCCCAGCGCGTCGTCCACCACCAGAATCGTCAGCAGGTCCGCCCACCGCAGCTCATCCGCCCAGTCCCCCAGCCGCTCACGGTGAGGCAGCTCGCCCTTTTGCGCATCGCGCTTATGGTGAATCCGTCGGCTCATCCTTTCAGACACCACCCCGAACAACCCCTGGCGATCAAGGCTCATCCACGCCGGTCGATTCACCGTCGCCCAGCGGATCGGCTCGAGGTGATACATCGCCAGCCCCGCCCGCTGCTGACTATTGAGCCCCGACACCGCCTGAGCGGTCTCCGCCCACCACTCGTTGTTGAGCCGCTCGTTCCGCGAGTCCGGATGCCGACGCAGGTTCGTCAACCACCCAATCTCCATCGCCGAGCTCGGCAGCACCCCCAGCTCACGCTGGGCCGCCAACAAATCCGCGATCAACACCCGCGACTCCTCATCGCCCTTGCTCCCCCCAGCCTGCGTCTCGATCAGGATCCGCCGCAGGTCCCCAGTCTCATCGAGCCGCGCAAGCAGCCCCCACGCATCATCGCGCGTCCGCTGCGCCATCCGCAGCACCGCCTCCTCGCGCTCGTTTTCAAGCCCCGCCGACGGGTCCATAAACACATCAAACACAATCTGCTCGATCCGCGTCCCAGGCACCAACGCCTCGAGCGCCGCCCGCTCGTCACGCTCTTGATCCGGCACATTCGGGCTCACCCGCGCATAGCTCCGCACCAACGCCGGCACCAGCTCCGTCCAGCCACCCTCGACCGCCCGCCTGGCAATAATCCGCACCGCGTCCGGCGAGCGCTCCGTCGGCAAAATCAACCGCGCCATCGCCCGCGAGTCCGCCCCGCCCTCCTCCGACTGATCCGACATCAACAGATCCAAAACAGTCAGCCGAAGCTCCGGGCTCGTCGAGTTCGACCACGCCAAGTTCTTAAGCGCCGTCCGCGTCCGCTCGCGCACCCGCACGCCCTGCTCAACCTCTTCCCAAGCCAAGATCGCCGCCTGCACCCGATCGCGCTCAAGCAGCTCCGGGTTCCGCAGATCCAACAACGGATTCCCCGTCGGCGTGAACTTACTGCTCCCCGAGCACCCAACGCTCGTACACAGCACCAGCCCCACCAGCACCAGCCCCATGGCCGCTCGCCCAAGTGCCCGACTTTCCCGTACCCGCTCGTTCGCTATCGTCTTCTTGATCATGCCCTCAGTGTAGTGAGCACACCCCACTTTCGCACGCCCACCCCATCCCCGCCGCCCTTTTCTTTATACCCATCGCGCAATCACGACGCAAACTCAGCCCCATCAAGTGGAACACCCAACCCGCGATCCCTAGAATCCCACAGTCGGCCAGCCCAGCCGAGGAAGCGATCCAACATGCCAGAACCAACCACCGCCAACACTCTCCACGAACGCGTCGCCTTCGTCATCGACCGCATCCGACCCGCCGTTCAAAACGACGGCGGCGATATCGAACTCGCCGAAGGCACCGACACGGGAATCGTCCGCATCAAAATGCACGGCGCCTGCGTCGGCTGCCCATCCTCGGACATGACCCTCCGCATCGGCATCGAACGCAACCTCAAAGACCGAATCCCCGAAATCACCGCCGTAGAAGCGGTAAGTGATTCCTAATCACGCCCCAGAGCCTGATTCCAAACCAATCCACCGCGCAAACACCAACACCGTAATTCGTGCACAACGCACGAGTTGCAACTTTTCCCATTGCCAACCGCCATCTCCGTGATATACTCAGCCATACCCTGCCAATGAAGGCAGCTCAGAAGTTTGGAGCATCGGATGCTGGTCATCACAAGAAGAGAAGGCGAAGAAGTCGTCATCGGCGACCCACAAAACCCCATCGGCGTCGTGCGCATCGCGTCCGTCAAAGGCGAACGCGTACGCATCGCATTCGACTTCCCAAGAGATGTCGAGATCCACCGCCGAGAGATCGCCGACCAGATCATCGTCGAGATCGACGACGCCCCCGCCGTCATCGGCGAGATCAAACCCGCCGTCGTCAGCTAACCAGCCACCGACACAATCTGCACATCCACAACACATACAAAAACACCCTGCAATCCGCAGGGTGTTTTTTAAATCGTACTCAAACCACCCCGATCACTCAGGATCGCCGCCGCTCATGTCATAGACCCAGCCCTCGATCGCGCGATCAAGCTCCTGCACATCGCCGTCGTTAAAAAACAACCCGATCTCACGCTCGGCTGCTTCCGCGCTGTCCGAACCATGCACAAGGTTAAACGAGTTCGACACGCCGAAGTCGCCACGAATCGTCCCGGCGTCGGCGTTGGAGCCAAAGGTCGCACCCATCATCTTGCGGCAGATAGAAATCGCCCCAACACCACGGATCGCCATCACCAGCACCGGGCTCGAAGTCATGAACCCAACAAGCCCATCATAAAACGGCTTGCCAGCATGATCCTTGTAATGCGTCCCCGCAAGCTCCTGCGAGATCGTCATCATCTTCATGCCGACGATCGCCAAGCCCTTGTCCTCAAAGCGTGTAATAATCTTGCCCATCAGCCCGCGCTGTACCGCGTCGGGCTTGAGGATAATCAGTGTGGTTTCCATAGCAACTTCTCCAGTCGATTCGGTTCGTTTTTCAGTGGTTCAATCCCCCCCAGCACCCGCTGAGATGGGTCGATATCATAGCCCTTTAGATGTCACTAATAGATGTCACCGACTGTGAAGATCAGCCCAGTCCCAAGCAATCCACCCGCAAATCCGACAATACACCCCGCCAGCCAGGTCACAGTAGCGATCAACCAGGTGAAACCCACCGCTGGCTGGACTCCATGCACCCCATATTCACCGATCTCCTCAGCCAACTTCGTAGCCCACACCGGAAACAACGCCAAAGAACCGATCACCCAAAACACAAAGGCGATCAGCACATAAGCCTCCAGCAAAAAAGAAAGCCCGCCCCCATCAGTCCCCACCCCAGCAACAACCACCACAAGACGCCCCACTAAGGCGAGCACACACCCTAAAATCGTGAACCCACCAATGCTCAGCCACGAGAGATGAATCGTCGGCAGAACCCTGAGCCAAAGCAACCAATTCACCCGCCGATGATGCACGGGCCCGAAGCGAGCCGCGATCCACCCCGCAAAGATGCTCCCAACCACCAAGCCCACGAGCCCCACGACCATCCCAAAGACCACATCCCAGGGCATTTGATGATCTACGACAAACATCGCCCCGAGCCCACCCGCGACATATAGAGCCAAAGCCCCGACCCACAAGCACCCGGCCTTATCTACAAAGCGTTGCGAATCCTCAAGCAACGCCCTCCGTCGCAGGGCCAACTCCAACTCAACTGGTCCATACAGATGCCCGCACTCAGAGCACCGCACTCCCAGCGCATAGGCAATCAAATACCCACACTCTGTGCAAGGATCCAGCACATCCTCGCCTTGTCTCTGCGATGCGTCCATCCCGAATCATACATCCAAAAAGAAGCGGACGCCCAACAAGGGCGTCCGCGGTGGGTCAGGTCTATGGGTGATCGCTCACATGAGCAAGCGATCGAGTTGAGCAAACCAGCGGCTGAAACCTACAGCCGTTGACCATAGCACTCATTTATGCACGACGACGGCGTGTAGCGACCAAGCCGCCAAGGCCGAGAAGTGCCGTGGCACCTGGAGCAGGAATCATGCCCGAGATGGTCACGTTATCGATGCGGTTGTTGCCTGACTCTGACGAAGTCGAACCACCGTCGAAGGTGAAGACAACGCTCGCGTCAGCAACGCCGACGAGTGCCGACAGATCGAAGTTGTTCGCGTTCCATGATGAGCTCTGAACGCCATCGATGGTCGCTGCAATACCCAGCGATGTGGTGCCGTCGAACATTTCGATGACCAAGCTATCTGGGCCAGTCGCGGTGCCGCGACGAGCGAAGTCGATCTCGAGACCGGTCCATGAGGAGCCGTCGAACGAGAAGATCGCCTGAGCACCGTTGTTGCTGCCCCCAGGACCGTTCTGGAATGAGAACGAGCCACCGGAGTTGGCATCGAGTGCCAGCAGGGTGGTGCCCGCGAAGCTCTGGATGTAGGTGTACACGCCGCCGGATTCGGTAGCGTCAAAGTTGGCAATGGTCATCTCGCCCGAGCCGAGATCAGCGCTGTACGGGAAGTCGCTGGTGGTGAAACCAAAGCCCGTGCCGCCAGGGAGACCCTGATCGTTGAAGTCCCAGTTAGCAACGGTGTCTGCGTTAGCCAGACCTGCGAGACCAGCGATCACGCTTGCGAAAATTACAGTCTTCATTTCTCTTCTCCTAAAACTTTCGTTTCTGAATGGACCACCCACACGGCTGGCCCTTCTCTCTCTATTCTTCCGATTCCAAGACCAGAGCATACAGCCCTCGCCAAAGGATCTTCCGCGAACCCACGGCCTGTGAGTCATGATCCCAATCCGTCTCTGCAGACACCTGAGATCAACGCTCACAAACCGCGAGTTCAAAAGAACAGTATACAAGAAAACGCCGATGTCACGGGCCCAAATGTGTGTTTCGTGTCAAGAAATCTTGAGCCACACACCCATTTCATCGCCCCCACGCGTTGCGCCGTCGCGCATTCTGTGCTATCCTCCCCCTCAGAACCCCAAAATCCCTGCAAATACGCAGTTTTCACCGCCAAGGAGGGTGGGATGGCCGCCAAAAACACCACAAAAAGAACCCGCGCCAACGCCGAATCAATGGCGACCAAGCAGCGAGATATTTCTGTTTCAGAGTTCTTTGCAAAAAACAGGCACCTTTTAGGGTTCGATAACCCACGCAAGGCCCTGCTCACCACCGTCAAAGAAGCCGTAGACAACGCACTCGACGCCTGCGAAGAAGCCTCCATCCTCCCCGATGTAGAGGTCAAGATCGAAGAGATCACCCCGCCACCCTCCGTCCAAAAGCCCGGACGATACAAAGTCACCATCACCGACAACGGCCCAGGCATCGTCCGCAAGCAGGTCGAAAACATCTTCGGGCGTCTCCTCTACGGCTCAAAGTTCCACCGACTCAAAATGTCCCGAGGACAGCAAGGCATCGGCATCTCCGCCGCCGGCATGTACGGGCTCATGACCACCGGCAAGCCCATGGTCATCACCACCCGCCCACACAAAAACAAGCCCGCCCACCATCTCGAACTCGCGATGGACACCACCAAAAACAAGCCCGAAGTCACCGTTGACATCGAGACCGATGACTTCCCAGAGGGCACCGGCACCCGCGTCGCCATCGAGATGGAAGCCAAGTTCTTCCGTGGCAAAGGCTCCGTCGAAACCTACCTCGAGCAGACCGCCATCTCCAATCCCCACTGCACCATCACCTTCATCCCCCCAGACAAAGCAGGCGAAAACCCGGACCTCGCAGAATCCAACGAGTCCATCGAAGCAGACGCCCAAGGCATCGTCCGCACCCAAGAGTTCTCCGACCGCATCGTCTACCCACGCACCGTCGACGAGCTCCCCCCAGAAACCCAAGAGATCAAGCCCCACCCCTACGGCGTAGAACTCGGCACCTTCCTCACCATGCTCAACAAGACCGAGGAGAAACAACTCG
>CAXBLA010000024.1:0-44126 GCA_963976625.1 uncultured bacterium | reverse complement strand
ATGAACGCGATCATCAATGGGCAGTCGGCAGCCCTGCACGCAGCCGCTGACGAACGCCAAGCCCGACGCACCAAGAACCTCAATGAGTTTGAGTCCGGGCAGGTCGCTCAGCCCCAAGCCACCGCAACGCTCTCACGCTCCGAGATCGACCGCTCGAACCCAGCCCCGACCCCACCGTTCTGGGGCTCGACGGTCAACGAGCAGCTCAACCTCCGCGATATCTTCGCGTACATCAACCCGACTGCGCTTTATGCGATCCAGTGGCAGCTCAAGCGAGGATCAAAGTCCAAAGCCGAGTATGAAAAACTCCTCGACGAAGTCGCCCGCCCGAAGTTCAAAGAGCTCTGCGAGCGCTGCCTCAGCGAGCCCATCCTCCAGCCCAAGGTCGTCTACGGCTACTTCCCCTGCACCTCCCAAGACAACGACCTGATCATCTACGACCCCGACGATCACGACCACGAGATCGAACGCTTCTCCTTCCCACGCCAGAACGCCAACAAGTACCTCTGCATCTCGGACTACTACAAGGACCAGTCCGAGTGCGACGCGATGGGCTCGCGCGATGTGATCGCGATGATGTGCGTGACCATGGGCCCGCAGATCACCGAGCACACGAAGGCCCTGTTTGAGGCCGACGCGTATCAGGACTATCTATACTGGCACGGCATCGGGGTCGAGACCGCCGAAGCGCTCGCCGAATACTGGCACAAACGCATCCGCACCGAACTCGGCTTCGGGCACGAAGACCACCCAGAGATCCCCGAGCTCTTCAAACAAGGCTACCGCGGCTCACGCTACTCCTTCGGCTACCCCGCCTGCCCAAACATGAGCGATCACGAGATCCTCTGGCGACTCCTCGAGCCCGGACGCATCGGGTGCGACCTCACCGAGAACCACCAGATCGACCCGGAACAGTCCACCTGCGCCGTCGTCGCGCATCACCCGGATGCCCGCTACTTCAATGCCTGATTGAATCGTTAGCCATTGCGACGCTGACGGAGCAGCATCACCAAAAAGATCGGCCCACCAACCAGCGAAGTAATCACCCCGATCGGGATGCGCCCCGCATCCGTCGCCACCAAGCGCACAAATACATCCGCGCCCACAACGAGCACACTCCCGCACAGCGCCGACCCGATCACCAGCGAGCGATGCGTCGGGCCCGCGAGCACACGCACGATGTGCGGGCACACCAATCCCACAAATCCGATCGGCCCTGCGAGCACGATGCTGATCGCCGTCAGCGCCCCCGCGCCGAGCAACTGCCCAAACCGGACCCACCCTACGCGCACTCCGACAGACCGGGCCTCATCGGCGCTCAGCGCCATCGCATCGAAGGACCTCGCAGAGATCACGCCCCAGATCAAAACGAGGACCAGCACCCCGCCCGCGATCCACATCGTCAACTGATCGAAGTCTTCACGCAGCGTCCCCATCATCCATCGCGAGATCGAGAACCCCCGGTCCTGCATCTGCGACGCCATCAGCATCGTCCCCGCCCCGAGGATCACCGACAAGATCACCCCGACCAAGATCATCGTCACCGGATCAATCAGCCCCCGTCGCTGGCTCAAGATCAACAGCAGTACCAAGACCGCAACCGCCCCACCCATCGCCGGCAACGCCGCGACGGCCGCGCTGATCGCTGCACCGTGTATCAAGGTCGTCAGTGTCACTGCGAATCCAGCCCCCGCGCTGAGCCCGATCAACCCTGGAGCCGCCAAGGGATTGCGAAGCAAAGACTGCAGCAACGCACCCGCGAGCCCCAGCGATGCCCCGACCACACAGCCGACCAATGCCCGGTTGAGCCGGATCTCCATGATCATTTCGTTGTCGGACCAGCCGAACGAATCGCTCCCCACCATCAGCCGAAACCCGAGCACCACCACGCACAGCACCCCGAGCCCGATCAATACGCCCACAGAATGTCGCTCGCCACGATTCATGCCAGAGCCTAGCAACACATACGGGCCAATTCCGCTAGAATGACTGCAAGACATCCCCTTGAATCCCAAGAAACAGCACACACACCCCTCAGCACATACAGGAATCTAATGAGCGAACCCACCACCCTCCGCAAAGCCGAGTTCGATCCCAAGGTCAAGTCCTACTGGCTCTGGCAGCCAGTCTTTATACTTTGTATTTTGATCGTCACCATCCCGCTGGCAATCATCTATTTCATCATCGCCAACTTCTTCATCAGCAAGTACCTCGAAAACATGAGCTGCGAGCTCACCGATCGCACGCTGGATCTCCGTAAGGGCATCCTCAACAAGACCGAGTCCACGATCCCGCTCGAGAAGATCACCGATCTCCAGCTCTTCCAAGGCCCGATCATGCGTTACTTCGGGCTTCACGGCTTCAAGGTCGAAACCGCCGGGCAGTCTTCGCCCACCGGCGGCTCACTGGTCAACATTGTCGGCATCGTCGATACCAAGGCCTTCCGAAAGGCCGTACTCCAACAGCGTGACCAGATCGCCTCGGGCAGTTCATCGGCTCCACAGATCGCCCACGCACCGGCCTCACCCCCCGCCCAGAGCGACCCGCAATCTCAAGAACTGCTGACCCAGATCCGCGATTCACTCGCCCGGATCGAGCAGCACATCACCGATCAGCCGGGCTGATCTTCCCCGCTCAGCCGGCTATGATTCTCCCCCGAAAGCCGGCACACGGAAGCCGCCGGGCGACTCAACTGGAAGGAATGTCCTTTGGCCGATCAAACCCTCACTTGCCGTCTCGTCACCCCCAGCGCCGAGCTGCTCAACGAGCAGGTCATCTACGCCTCCGTCCCCGCATGGGACGGGCTGATCGGTTTCCAGCACGGCGGCGCTTCGCTCGTCTCCCAACTGGGCTTGGGTAAGCTCCGCCTGGACTTCCCAGCCGCCAACGGCTCGGGCTCGCGTGAGTTCCTTGTCGAAGGCGGATTCCTTGAGATGGGCAACAACGAACTCGTGATCCTCGCCGAGCGTGCGATTGCGGCTGAAGAAATCATCGAAAGCGAAGCCCGCGCCGAGCTCGCCGAAGCCGAGGCCCGCATCGTCCCCGACGACGCCCCCAACAAGCTCGAAGCCGTCGAACGCATCACCCGCGAGAAGGCCCGCGCCAAGCTCATGGTCTCGATGGCCAAGAACTCCAAAGCCGTCGGCATCTGATCGACAGCCAAAACGCAACACACCCAACCCATGCGATCCGCATGGGTTTTTTCATAGCCCACGATCGAAGTTCTCCGGCTTCTCGCAACTACCAGTCGGAATGTTCTTCAATCCACACTCCGGACAGATCGGCAGTTCTTGGACATCGTACCCACACCCGGTGCACATCCACCGCTTCGCCCAGGCCCGATGCTTGATCCCTCGATCCCATTTGTTCAGTGTGGGCCCGATGAACCCAACAACGATCCAGATCGGAACGGCGATCAGTAACGGATTGAACAGCACCCCTTCGACCCGCCAATGAGCCGATGCTTTTTCACCAATGCCGGGCTCGGCCAAGATCACCTCGCCGCCCGCGGTGTGGCGACGCATCCGCGCCTCGATCGTGGTGAACGGAACACCGACACGAAAGACCTCCATTGAGTATCTCGCGTGGTTGGGGCCATAAGCATACGCAACCGTCAGATCCGAAGAATCAGAGAGCCAACCACCCGTGTAGTACGCCTGGTGATCAGGCGCGGGCCACCCCCCACCCATCGGCGGCCAAGCCGGCCATCCAGTCGCCTGCTTACTCAGCCAATCTCGAGATAACACTGACGAAACACTTGGGCCATACCCCTCGGGGTACCGATCAAAATGATCAAAGCCCGCCCGGCGTTGAATCCTGAAATGATTCAGGCACAGCGCAATGTTGAGCACAAACCACACCGCATACATCGCGACAAAAGAACGCCGCATCCAACGCTTCTCGTCTTTGCTGTACTGCCCCGGCGGCGGCGGGTCTTCATACGACGAGACTGAGTCTACTGCTTCGACGCTGCCCACGGGTGTTACTTCAACCCCTCGACGAACGCCTTGAAGCGATCCATCCCCTCGTTGATTTGATCCTCGCTGCACGCAAAGGATATACGCACATGCTTGTGTGCTGATCCGCCGAAGTCATCGCCGGGCACGAACGCGATGTTTGCCTCGTCGAGCATCGCCTGCGACAAGCTCGGCGCATCCACGATCTTCGTCCCCGCCTTGCTCGTCTTGCCGAAGAGCGCACTCACATCCGGGAACACATAAAACGCACCCGTCGGCGTCGGGCAACTCACGCCCGGGATCTCGCTCATCCGCTCCATGATCAGCTTCGATCGCTTCCCAAAGGCCAACCGCATCTGTTCAACTGTCTCAGCCACCTCAGGATTGGTCAGCGCCTCGCGCAGAGCCGCGTAGTTAAAGCTCGTGATGTTGGTCGTCATCTGCCCCTGGAGCCTGCCGATGGCGCTAATCAGCGACTTGCCAAACTCACCCGGCATCGCGACATAGCCGATCCGCCAACCGGTCATCGCGTAAGCCTTGGACATCCCGTTGAGCGTGATCACGCGATCGGCGATCTCATCGACCGATCCGATCGAGAAATGAGCCTCATCGCCGTAGACAATCTTCTCGTAGATCTCATCGGTCAGCACGACCAAGTTGGGCGCGATGTCGCGTGTCTCGTGGACCACCTGAGCGAGCGCCCGTAGATCAGCCTCGGAGTACATCGTCCCGCATGGATTCGACGGCGAGTTCAAAATCAACAGCCTCGATCGCGGATTGATCGCCTCGCGCAGCTGCTCGGGCGTGATCCGGAAATCCTGCTCGGGCGGCGCGATGATCTCGCGGACCACCCCGCCCGAGAGCTCACAGATCGGGCGGTACGACACCCAACCCGGCGTGGGCAGGATCATCTCCATCGGCTCTTCGCCATCGCGCGGCACATCAAACAGGCACTGCACCGACGAGTAGAGCACATGCTTGCCACCCGCACCGATCGCGACATGCTCGCCCGTGAGCCCCTTGATCCCGTTCTCGCGTTCGAGCTTCTGGGCGACGCACTCGCGCGAACGCATATCGCCAAGCGTCGGCGTGTACTTGGTCTGCCCTTCGAGCATCGCCTTGATCGCGGCTTGCTTGATCGGCTCGGGCGTATCGAAGTCCGGTTCGCCGGCCGCGAACCCGAGCACATCAACGCCGCTGGCCTTGAGCGCCTTGGCCCGGCTGTTCAACGCCAGCGTGACCGAGGACTTGAGATCTAAAACGCGTCGCGAGAGGGTGAGATTGCTCATCCCCAATCATAGTCGATATCGAGCCTGAAAATCGTTCATCCGACGCCTGCAACTCGCTCGCAATCACAACGATTTCATGCACGCTACCGCTCATCAATTCCCAAGAATCGAACCGCTTTCCACGCAGGCTCCGTCCACGGGGCCAAGGTGATCACCTCAATGAGCATCTTGCGTGCTTTGGGCGAATCCGGCTCTTGGTCGCCGAACGCTTCGGCATACGCCGCCATCAGATCCTTGGCTTCGCGGAACGATTCGACCATGGCAGCCCGCCGCGGTGCATCGACCCACTTGAGCGCCTCGCCGAACTGATCGCTGCTCGGTAGCGTGTGCGCCATGCCCTCGATCACATCGAGCCGAATATCGAGCCCGTCGTCGAGCAGTTGTTGGTATCGCACGGACATCTCGGGCTCGTTGAAGTCCGCTGATCCCGTGATCCCTGCGATCCGGCGTTCCGTGAGCAACCGCCACCACTTGCCCGAAGGCTTGCCCATCCGCGCGGGCCAGAACCGCCCCGGCGTGCCCGTCGGCGCCCGCTCATACGAGTTCATCCCCACGATCGGTACCGCCCCCACAAAGATATCTGGGAATCCGAGCTGCAACAAACACGCCGACTTCCCGCCCCCCGACATCCCGGTGACATAGATCCGCTCCCGGTCAATCCGGTACCGATCCCCGAGCGTCTCGATCGAATCGAGATGATTCTGCAGCCGATCCGTGATCGGTCGATCGTTCCCGTTCCCATCCACCCCGATCGCGATCATCCCGAGTTCATCGAGTATGGACTCAAAGATCACCGGGATCCTCCCATCGGGCGTCGGGCTGATCCACACCAGCACGCCGACGGGAAAATCAGCCTTGTAGTCCTTGGGCAAACGCACCCGGTAGGTCTCATCCGCGATGTCCCTCGACAGCTTCACAAAGTTGTTCTTGAACCGGATCCGCACGGTGCTCGGATTGAGTGTGATCGGCGATTCGATGTAGGGCTGCTCGAGCACGAACCGATCCACTTCCTCATTCTGATTCGTGCTCTGCGAAGTTTCCTCGGGCCATCGGACGCCAATCGTTTCAAAGCCCGACGCCTTGATATCCCAGACCTTCGCCTGCTCTTCAATCGATCGCAGAAACATCGCCCCATCATCGAGCCGATGAACTTCGAGCCCCACTTGCTCATCGCGCCGAACCAGATGGAGCACTGCGAGTCGAGTGTCATCGCTGAGTTCTTCACCAGTCCGCTCGCTGATCGGGTCGCGTCCAGCCGACCGACGAAGCACCGAAAAATCCCGAGCCTCGATCACCCCAAACACCCCCACAAGTTCCGAAACCATCGGCACCGTCAGCAGATCCCCCGCCACAGGCACCTGATCGGCCTTGAGATACCCCATCGCCGGCGGCTTCCCCCTCACCATAAACGGACCCGCCGCCACAGCCTGAGCCGTGCAGAGTGTCGCCAAAAGCAACCAAGAGAGCAGAGAAGACCGGGCATTCAGGAGCGTGTGCATAGAACAGTTATACGGCCCTTGCACGCCGCGGTTTTGGACCCATACTCCGCACAGGGAAATTGATCCATTGTCGCCCTCGCAGCCCCCCCAGACTTGACACAAGCCAGATTTGGGCTAGTCTTACGCTCACAATTTGATCCTCCGTAGCTCAGTTGGTAGAGCGAGCGGCTGTTAACCGCTAGGTCACTGGTTCGAGTCCAGTCGGGGGAGTCTTTGAAGAACCCGCCCAGTATCTCACGAAACATGAGATACTCGGACGGGTTTTTTCTTGTTGGCCCATATCTGATTCCAATCATCGAAAAACTTGCCAAAAGCCACCGACAAGCCGATGATAATGGCATGATCGAAGCACTCTCCCATGTCATCAAACAATGGACCGCCCGCGCACTGGCCCTGTGTGTCGTCGGCCCGGTCTGTGCCTCGATCGCCTCGGGCGTCATCGCCAGCGATGGCTCGCACAACGCGACCTTCATGACCGGGCATAGCTCCGGCTTTGTACCGATGCTCATGATCCTCGGAGCAGTCATCGTCTTCGGAGCCATCATCGCCAAACTCATCGATCGCCGCGAAGCATTCCTCAATATGGCCTTCACCCTCGGCTGGGTCGTCTGGACCGGCGGACGCATGGGCGGCGTCTTCCGCCTCGCCCCCGAATCCAGCACGCTGATCAGCCTCGCAATTGAGTCCGCACTGATCGCCATCGTCATGCTCGTCGGGCTTTCTCTGATCTCCGGGCTCGACAAGAAATCCAACGAAGTCACCCGCTTCAACCTAGGGTTTATCAAGCAATCGCTGAGTTCTGCCGCCGGCGGGCTCGCGATCGGCGGCGCGATCATCGCCGGGCTGCTCGTCGCGTTGATCCTCGGCCAGTCCGACCTCCCCGGGATGGCCGCCGGCGTCGGGTTCCTCGCGGGCATCGCGGGCGGGCTTGTGGGCACACTGGCCGCGACTTCAGCCAACAAAGACTCCAAGCATCCAACACCGACCCCATACGCCCCGCTGATGATCGGCCTCATGCTCTGCGGCGTCCTCGCCCCGCTGCTGGGCACCATCAAACCGGGGGCCGGCGATCTGTTTAATCTGGTGCTCCGCAACGATCTGCCCGGGTACCTGATCGTGTCGCCGCTCGCGTGGACCATGGGTGCCCTGCTCGGTGTTCCCGTCGGGCACGCATGGGTCGAGCACTCAGCCGTCAATGCGCCGGGAGTCGCACCACAGCCGAGCTAACCCGCTCAGCTCGTCCCCCCAAAATCCTGAAATAGTTTGCAAGCCCCTCGGGTTGTTTGATCGTCTGATACCTAGAATCAGTCCAATCTTCACCCCATCGGAAGCGAACCCAATGACCGACACAAACTGTTGCAGCTCATCCACTTGCGAACCCAAATCGACCACTGACAAGAGCACCATGCCCGATGTGCAGGGGCTGATGGACCAACGCAATGTCGCGATCGACAAGGTCGGGGTCAAGGATGTCGTCTACCCCATGAAGCTCGCCACTCGCGACGGCGACAGCCAGTCCACCGTCGCGTCGATCAACATGTATGTCGCCCTCCCCAAGGAGAAAAAAGGCACCCACATGTCCCGCTTCCTCGAGGTCCTCAATGAGCACGGCTGCAAGGCCTTCTCTCCCGCGGACATCCCGCTGATCACCCGCAAGATCAAGGAACGCCTCAACGCCCAGGAAGCCCACTTCGAAGCCTCTTTCACCTACTTCATCGAGAAGCCCGCCCCCGTTACCAAGCAGCCAGGGCTGATGAACTATGAGGTCACCTTCAAGTGCACCGTCGATGACAAAACCGACGACTTCGTCATCCAGGTCGCGGCCCCCGCCACCAGCCTGTGCCCGTGCTCCAAGGAAATCTCCGAGTACGGCGCGCACAACCAGCGTTGCCGGATCGAAGCCGCCGTGCGCACAAAGGGCACCATGTGGATCGAAGACCTTGTCGAGCACCTCGAGGGCGCGGCCTCCCACCCTGTCTACGCTGTGCTCAAACGCCCCGATGAAAAGTTCGTCACCGAGAAGGCCTTTGAGAACCCCAAGTTCGTCGAGGACATCATCCGCGATCTGGCGATCCTGCTCGACAACGACGACAAGGTCATCCAGTACGACATCAGCTCAGAGAACTACGAGTCGATCCACGCGCACAACGCGTACGCCGAGCTCTCCCGCGATAAGCGCGAAGGCTAAAGACTCCAAACTTATATCATCTTGACAGTGCCCGGATCGAACGGATCCGGCACCTCGTCGAGTGTCATCGCCTGATCGAGCGTAAAACGCCCGACGCGCGTTCTCCGCAACGCGGTCAGCATCCCCCCCGCGCCCAGTTCTCGCCCGATATCGCGCCCTAGCGAGCGGATGTAGGTGCCTTTGCCGCAGACGACATCGATCGTCAGCATGGGCCATTCGTAGGACTCGATCTCGATCGAATCGATCCGGATCGGGCGAGCCGGCAGCACGACCTCTTCGCCCTTACGAGCGAGCGCATACGCCCGCTGCCCGTTGACCTTGATCGCCGAGTACGGCGGCGGGGCCTGCATCACATCGCCCACCCACTTGGCGCACGCCGCTTCGACCTCTTCACGCGTCGGTATGCTTTCGGGCGCCATCTCGGTCTTCTCGCCCTCAAGATCGTCCGTCGTCGAGACCTGCGACAGATCGACTGTCGTCAGGTATCCCTTGACGCCGGCCATGACCTCGTCGCACATCTTGGTGGCCTTGCCGATGAGCACGACCAGCACCCCGCTGGCGAGCGGATCGAGCGTCCCGCCATGCCCGACCTTGACGCGCTTGGGCGCTCCACCGGCCTTGAGCCGGCCGCGCACGATCGAGCACACATTCATCGATGTCAGATTCAACGGCTTGTCCACCACGATGATGCCCTTGATCGGCTCATCTTGATTCTGGACATTCGGCTCGGGCGTGCTCACCCCTCGTCAACCTTCGTGTGCAGATTGCCCTGGAACGACTCGAGATGCCCGCCCATCGACATCATCTCCTCGATCACCGAGCGGAACTGCCCATCGACCGGAGCCGGCGGCTCGCCCATCTTCTCTTGGTACAGCTCGTCGTTAAACCCGAGGAAGATCCGCATACCGTACTCGTAGACCGCATCGTGATCGTCGCGTGAGAGATCGAGTCGGAGCTCGTTGATGATCTTGGTGCCCAGGTGGATCCACTCGGTGAAGGTCTCGTTGGAGATGTTCTCCTGGATCCAAGTGCCCATCGCGTTCTTGAACGGAGCACGGGCCATCTTGGTGCCCATTTCTCCGGACTTGGCGCACTTGAAGTCGCCCGCTGGTTTGGCAGCAGCCGGGGTTTCAGGAGCCTTGTCCTCAACGACGGGGACTTCTTCATTGATCGATGCGAGCAGCTCGGCGATCGCCTTCTTGGGGAGCATGTCCCCGCGGGTCGTCGCTTCGATGTAGCCCTGCGTGAGGATCATCTTGGCCTTGTCGTTGTGACCGGCCTTGATGTACGCGTCGCCGGCGAGTTGGTATGCCTTGGTCATCGCCTCGTTGATCTTGGCGCACTGCACAAAGGTATCCGCGGCTTCGTCGTAGCGGTCCGACTGGAGCAGCGCGTTGCCGAGTGAGAAGTACGCCATGTCGTTGGTCGGATCGTCCGCGATCAGGCGTTGGAACTGTGAAATTCGTTTGTCGGGGTCCATAGGTGGAGTCCTTGATACTGAGTATGAATCTGAGGCTCAATCCTATGCAACCGCATGCCTCAGGTGATCATCCGGACCGAAGCAACCCCCAAGATCAACGCGATCACCAGCTTCAAATGCGGCAGCTTGAGCTTGTGGGCCAGCATCGCCCCAAGGTACGCCCCTACGAGCGCCCCCGCACCCATCGGGAGCGCAAAGGACAACGCCTCGCTGATGCTCAGCCCCAGCCCGGGCAGCGTATAGAGCTTCATGCTTGCGCCCACGATCGAACTGATCCACATGGCCCCGGCGCTGCCCGCGATCGCGTGGCGCAGCGGGAGCTTGGTCAGGCTCAGGATCGGCACCAGCAAGATCCCGCCCCCGATGCCCAGATAGCCTGCGATCGCCCCCACGAACAACCCAGCGAGCACGATCTTCCACGCGGCTGGCGATGGCACATCCTCGGGGATATCTGGCACCTTCCTGATCGTTGAAACAATGTTGTACAGGCAGTAGATCCAGATGAACACCGCGAAGGCATAGAGCGACCAGCCGCCCTTGGAGCCGCTCGAGAGCAGCACCCCCGCGATCATCCCAATCGCCATCGACGGGATCAATGGCACCAGCACATCGCGTCGAGCCGCACCCTTTTTGGAGTGGAACACGCTCGAGGACAGTGCCACGATCACATTCACACACATGGCCGCGGCCATATACAGATGGTGCTTGGTCCGGTCCTCGTCGTCATAGCCCCAGAACATCGCCAGAGCCGGGATCATAATGATCGAGCCCCCGAGCCCCGCGAGCCCCCCCACACAGCCGGCGGCGAGCCCGAGCAACGCCCGGAGAAGGATTTGGGTGAGTTCCATGTGGCTTCCTTGCCCTCATTACGCCTTGATCGCAGTCCCAATCAGGCTGGTCGGTATTTGGACGGCCTCCGCCACACAAGCTTGTAATCGGACCTCTTCAATCGCACAGAAGATTCGATGAAACGAGCTGTTCCGATTATAACGCCCCGCCGAGAGACCGATAGCGTTTGGGGCGTCCAATTCTCTGCACGCGAGCAGAAGTTGGGATACACTCTGGTTCCAGAGGACAGGATGTCCACTGCGAGCCAGGTGCACGATTTCTTTGAAATCAAGCACGGTCCGCTTCGGAAGGAACCGCAAGCCAAGCAATCGCTCGGCTTATCCAATCGAAGAAACGAACGAGGCTCTGCATTTGAAGAACATCAACACACAACAGAATCGAAGCAACACAGCCGCACGCAAAGGCCATCCCCGCGCCGGTCGCGTCGTGAGCGCCGAGATGAGCATGTGGCTCTGCGCACTGGCCCTCGCCGTCACCTCGGCTATCTGGACCAAGGAACGCGGCGAACTCCCGGGGCTCGCGCAGATCGAGACGCCAGCAGTGTCCACCGCTAAGCTGACCAACGCTTCGCTTGAGCCTGCTCCTGCAACTGTTATCGAAACGGCGGAGATCATTGAGCCGGAAACTGAATCGATTGAGATTGAATCCGCTGAACAACTCGATCAGTCCATCCGCTGGTTCGATGGCAAGGCCGCCCGCCCGGCGCGCGTCATCTACATGACCGTCACCGGCTACTCACCAGATGAACGCTCGTGCGGCAAGTTCGCGGATAACAAAACCGCGACCATGTACTCCGTCTGGACCAACGGCATGAACCTCGTCGCGGCCGACCCCAAGGTCCTGCCGTACTGGTCGATGGTCTCCATCCCGGGCTACGCGGGCAACGACATCGTCCCTGTCCTCGATTGCGGCGGCGCCATCAAGGGCAACCGGATCGACCTGCTCTACCCAACCCACGAGATCGCCCGCAAATGGGGCGTCCGCCAGGTGCCGGTGACGGTCTGGGAGTTCATCGAAGACGAATCAGAAACCGTCGCGGCCAACTGAGCAGCCGACGAAAAGCCATGCCAAGCCAAGCCCAGGCAAACCTTACATACCTTGCAATCCAGTCCAAAGAAAAACCCCGGCATTGACCGGGGTTCTTTTTATTCAGGGATTTGTGTCGGCATTAGCCGCGACGACGGCGTGCGTGCGACGCGCCAACGAGCGAGAGCCCGAGCAGGCCAGCGAAGGCCGCCGGTGGCAGGGGGACGACTTCAACCGCGGTGAACAGGAAGTCGTTGGTATCGCCCGCGAGGCCATTGGGAGTGATCCAGCCACGCCCGACCCATGAGGTGTTATCGCCATCAAGACGATGCCCGTCGGAAAGGAAGCTGAATGTATCGCTGCCATTGGAATGAGCAAACAAATCCTGTGCCACTCCATCACCAATCGGTGAATCGCCGGTGGTGTTGAGCCCGGTCATTCGGCCAGCATAATAATCTGCACCACCGTGATCATCCTCATACCCATTGGCGTAGTCATTCACATCGTAAATCACATTGAGCGTGAATGTGCCATAGTCGGTACCACCGTTCGCCGAGTTGCCATGAATTGTGCCCAAGATCTGGATCCGAGTGTTCCCGTTCACATCGTACACAAAGAGCTGGACCTGTGAGTTCCCCGCCCCATCCTCGAAGCTGAAAGTCACTGGGTTATCACCACCGAAATCATCGAATCGCAGACCATAGTCTTGAGGACTGATCGCCCCACCCGGATGGTCGTAGAGATCAAATGTGCGGAGCAAATCGACACTGCCAGCATTGGCGTACATAGAAGCCGAGCCGACCAAAATCGCGCCGACCAAGAGTGCGTTCTTCATATTCATAGTGTTTCCCTCGAAGACTCGTTGAAAATCAGTAAAGTACCCTCGTACTTGTATGCAATCATTCTACTGAGTATTTCAACCCATGTATAGAGATTATTGGACGAAGTTTGAGAATTTGTTTCTACTTAAAATAGAGTTCGTTATCCTCAAATAGAGCCCCCAGATTGAGAGGCATCAGGCTTGACTCAAAAGTGCCCGGATTGAACTCCGATTGAGCCGAAACGCACTCGGTGCGGCCGCCGACAGAGCCAGCACGATCGCGATCCCCCACGCGATCAGGATCGCCTTGACCGGGACCGACATGGAGAGATCAATCCCGATCGCTTGGCGGTTGGCCTCCTGCCCACCCCAGGCGGACTGGATCCCCAATGCGGTGCCCAAGATACACGCCGTGATCGCAATCAAGAGGGCTTGGCCGCAGATCAATCGGACCAGCTGCCCACGAGACGCCCCTACCGCCCGCAGCACACCGAGCTCGAACCGCCGGGCGTTGACCTCCGCCACGATCAGGTTCGCCACCCCGAAGCACGCAACCAGCATCGCCCCGATTGCCACCGTCGAGAACACGACCAGCGTGGACCCAAAAACCGCCTCGATTTGCTCGCGGATCGCCCGCCCGGACCCCACATTGAGCACCCCCGCCCCCAGCAGCGCGATCCGCATCTGTTTCACGGCTTCCTCGTCGTCAATCTCATCGGAAAGCTTCACCTGAATCAGCTGGGCCGTCCTCATCCCGAAGTGCTCGATCATGTCGTCGCGCGAGCCGAACACCGACCCGATCGCCTGATTCACAAAGTTATCCCCAAGATCGAAGTACTGCGAGACCAACTCAAGCCCCGGAGAGGTCACGACCCCCACGATCTCGAACTCATGGACCGCATCCTGGGCATCCTGGCACATAAACACATCGCCCACCCCGAGCCCGCGAGCGACCAAGAACTCGCGCGCGACAATCACCGCCCCACCCTCGTTGAGCCGCTGCTTGGCTGTCTCCATATCGCCCTGAACAAACTCGAGTGTCGCCATCTCAAAGAAACTCTCGGGCTCGAAGCTGATGAAGTTGGTCTTGTACTCAGAGATGCCCTTGATCCCGAACGCGTCTGTTTTCACAGCCGTCATCGAGATCGCGCTGGTCTGCTCAACGAACTCAAGCTCGCTCAAAATCCCCTGAGCCTCTTCGCTCAGCGGCAATCCATACGCGAACGCATCGGGGAACTCGATCTGCCCGAGCCAGTCGCGCAGGGCCGCGCTCCCGTTGGTCCAGATCCCGATCATCAACGCCAGCCCGGTCATCAACGCGCCGGCCGTGAACCCATGACGGTACGGCGTCGCCCGCACCGTGCTGCCCAGCAGATTCCCCGGCAGCCCAAACACCTTCGAGATCGGGCGGGCGAACACCCGCGACACCACCACAACCAACGGCACCGACACAAGAAAATACCCAACGAACATCATCGGGAGCCCGATACTGGTATACACATAAAAGAAAAACGATTGGTTCGCCAGCAGCAGCACAATTGAGATCATCACCCCGATCCCGACGAGCCCGATCACGCCGATAAGCACGATCCCGCGTGCCTTATGCGCCACGGCCCCCTCGCTCATCGCCCGCAACGGCGACATCCCCGCCGCCCGCCACGCGGGCCACAACGCCCCGAGCAACCCTGCACCCAACGCGCCGATCACGGTCAACGCGGTATTGAGCACCGGGATCACCAGCCCGACGGTCATCTGCTGATCAAACACCTGCGCCAGCACCCACGCGAGCCCGATGCCCGCCGGCACACCAATGATCGCACCGAGCCCTGCGACCACGCACCCGACCAACAGCTGCGCCATCGCCAGTTGCCGTCGGCGCGCCCCGACCGCCCGCAGCACCCCGAGCATCCGCTGCTGCTCGGCTACGCCCGTCGTGAGCCCGGTCGTGATGATGAACGCCGCCGAGATCAGGCTGATCACCGAGATCACGATAAACCCGACCCGTGTCGCGGCCATGTTGGTCTCGACGCCGCTGGTGACTCGCCCGGTCGTCTGGAGCATCACCTGCGGGAGCAGCTCCTCTTCATGGAGCTCGACAAAGGCCTCGGGATCAAGATCAGGATCGATCAATAGCTCGATATCTGTCAGGCGATCTTTCTTGCGGCTGAGCTTATCGAGCGTTTCGATCGTGGTGAACGCGATGGGCTTGCCGCCAATAGGCGCCGGCTCGATGAGCCCCACCACCGTGAGCGTGCGTGCCCGCCCGAACAAGCGAGGCACCACAAGCTGCGAGCCGATCCGTACGCCGACGCCTTCGTTGAGGCGCATCGCTTCGGATTCGGTCTGTACACGCGTGCCGCCGATCGGGTACGGCTTATCAAGGTACGCCCCCGGATCGCTGAGCAATCGCAAGGTCGCGTTGTGCTGCCCCTTCTCGACAAAGCTCCAGCTCAAACGCTGGGCGACGCGTAGATCGATCGCGATCTCATCAAGGGCCGCGGGGTATCGACCATCGACGAGCCCGATCGAGCGCTGCTCAAACTCGCGCTCCGGGTCGATCCCGTTGACAAACACATTGGTCGCGTACCGGACGGGGGTTGCTAAAAAACCATTCCCTTCGACTGCCTCGAAGGTGTCGAGCTTGATCGCCAGCGAAAGCGTGCTCTGCAGGCGCGGCAGAGCTGACTCCACGCCGTCCCATTGGCCGACGATCCCGAGCACCCGCGCATCCATCGTCTCGCCAGAAGCCGGGCGCAGGCGGACCTGGGCTGTACCGATCTGGGTATCAATCTGCGCCCGAAAAGCCGCGTTGAGCGAGGCCATCGCGCACGCGATCGAGACCACCAGCACCACCGAGAGCGCGACGGCGCCGCTCAGCAGCCCAAGCCTACTTGGTCGCGCGAAGCAGATGCTGCGTGCGAGTCGCAATGGTGCCCGCATCGAGCCCTCCTTCTGAACCGTCGTCCGTGCCATCACCAACCCGTGTGTCGATCTCGCCCTGGATCTGCCCATCGCCCATCACATAAATCCGCTCACAATAACTCGCCGCCTGCGGCTCGTGCGTCACCATCACAATGGTCACCTCCTGCTCACGAGCCACACGCTTGAGCATCGACCACACCATCTCCGAAGCTTCGGTATCCAGATTCCCCGTCGGCTCGTCAGCCAGAATCACCGCTGGCTTATAAAGCAACGCCCGCGCGATCGCCACGCGTTGCTGTTCGCCGCCCGACAACGCCTGGGGGCGATGGGTCACGCGATCCCCGAGCCCGAGCAGATCGAGCAGCTCTCTGGCCCGTTCTTCAAGTTGCTTGGACAAATCACCGGCCAGCAAGCCCGGCAGCTGGACATTCTCGAGCGCCGTCATGGTCGGGATCAAATTAAACGCCTGAAAAATCACCCCGATGTCCTTGCGTCGGAACATCGTTGCTTCGTTTTCACTCATCGAATGCACGGCCTTGCCAGAAACCATGACCTCGCCCGAATCCGGTCGATCCATCGCGCCCAGCATGTGCAGCAGGGTCGATTTGCCCGATCCGGACCGCCCCATGATCGCATAAAACCCCGGCGAATCGATCGAGAGATCAACACCCCGCAGCGCATGCACCGTGCGGTCCCCGATGGCAAATGTCTTGTGGACCTGGGCGCAGTTGATCATGCAGTTCTCATTGGGATTTTATCGCGTCCGATTCAGCGCGACGCGTCCGATTCAGAGCGATGCGTCGTACGCCGCGGCGTCCATACAATCGCCGAGCGTGCCCTGATCCTCGACCTTGACCTTGACAAGCCAGCCGTCGCCGTAGGGATCGCTGTTGACCATTTCCGGATTGTCGGCGAGCGCATCGTTGACCTCGATAATCTCGCCGCCCACGGGTGTGTAGATATCCGAGGTGGTCTTGACCGACTCGACCTCGCCGACTGAATCGCCGGGCTCGAGCACGGTCTCGGCGGGTTGCATCTCGACAAAGGTCACATCCGTGAGCTGATCCACCGCGAAGGTCGTCAGGCCGATGGTGGCGACTTCGCCCTCGACTTTGATCCACTCGTGGGATTCGGAATATACGCGATCGGTTGGGGTGCTCATTGGATGCTCCAGATACTGGCTGAATGCTGAAAAATATCGATGCCCACACACGGCTCATCGAGTCTCGATGGTAGCCCCGTGCACCCCGATGTCCATTGTCAGAGCATCCCCTTGAGGTACTTGCCGGTATAGCTGCCCTTGACCTTCGCCACATCCTCGGGCGTGCCCGCCGCGACAAGCTGCCCGCCGCCATCACCGCCCTCGGGGCCCAGATCGAGCACCCAGTCGGCGCACTTGATCACATCGAGGTTGTGCTCGATCACGATCAGCGTGTTCCCAGCATCGGCGAGACGATTGAGCACCGCGATCAGCTTGTTAATGTCCTCGAAATGCAAGCCGGTGGTCGGCTCATCGAGGATGTAGAGCGTGTGCTCGCTGCTGGCGGTGCCGTCATACCGGGTGCCCTTGCCCAGCTCGGTCGCCAGCTTCACCCGCTGGGCCTCGCCGCCGCTAAGCGTGGTGCTCGGCTGCCCGAGCGTGATGTACCCCAGCCCAACCTCATTGAGGCACTGGGTGAACCGCAAGATCTTCGGATGGTTCTCGAAAAAATCGCACGCGTCCTCGACCGTCATCGCCAGCACATCGGCAATGTTCTTCCCGCGATACAGCACCTCGAGCGTCTCGCGGTTGTACCGCTTGGCGTGGCACACCTCGCACTCGACGAACACATCGGGCAGGAAGTGCATTTCAATTTTTTTCATCCCCTGCCCGGCGCAGGCCTCACACCGCCCGCCACCCTTGTTGGACGCGACATTGAACGAGAACCGACCGGGCTTATAACCGCGGATCTTGGATTCCTTGGTCGTCGTAAACACCTTGCGGATGTCATCAAAGATCCCGGTGTAGGTCGCCGGGTTGCTGCGGGGGGTGCGCCCGATGGGCGACTGGTCAACTTCAATAATGCGATCGATATGCTGCAGGCCCGTGATCCGCGAATGGGCTCCCGGCTTGTTCTTCTTGGACTGGATCGTGCCCATGACATGCGACTTGGCCGCCCGCAGCAGGATCTGGTTGACCAGCGTGCTCTTGCCCGAGCCTGACACACCCGTCACCGCGACCATACCCCCGAGCGGGAAGGCCGCGTCGATACCCTTGAGGTTGTTGTGCTTGGCGCCTTTGACGACCATCGCCTTCTTCATGTTGAGCTTGCGTCGCTTGGAGGGCACCTCGATCTTCTTGCGCCCCGAGAGATAATCCCCGGTCAGCGACTGCTTCGCGTTGATGATGTCCTTCACCGAGCCCTGCGCCACCACCGTGCCCCCGTGCACACCCGGGCCCGGACCGATATCGATCACATGGTCCGCCGCCCGGATCGTGTCCTCGTCGTGCTCGACGACGAGCACGGAGTTGCCAATATCCGTCAGATGTCTGAGTGTAGTAATCAGGCGATCGTTATCGCGCTGATGCAGCCCAATCGTCGGCTCATCGAGCACATAGCACGCCCCCACCAACCCCGACCCCACCTGCGTCGCCAGGCGGATCCGCTGGGCCTCGCCGCCCGAGAGCGTCGCGGTGCGCCGATCGAGCGAGAGATACTCAAGCCCCACAGACTCCAAGAACCGCAATCGGTTGATGATCTCGCGGAGAATGGCCTCAGCAATATGCGCGTGCTCCTTCGAGAGCTTGAGCCCCTCGATATAGGCGATCGCGTCCGTGATGTTGAGCCGGGCGAGCTCGGAGATATTCAGGCAGGTCCCGTCCTGTTTCTCGCGCCCTATGATTGTCGCTGAACCCGCCTTGCCCATGTCGGCTTTATGCGTCGAGTCGATTGTCACATGCAGGGCCGAGACCTTGAGCCGATCGCCGCAGCATTGCGGGCAGACGATCTCCTGCTGGAACTGGTGCAAATGATCCTTCACCCAGCTCGATTCGGTCTTGTGGAACCACGCGTGGAGCATCGGGTAGACGCCGTCCCACTGCTTGGTGAACTTCTTCTTGCCCACGAGCCGATCGTTTGCGTACTGCGTGCCGTGCATGAGCAGGTTAAAGACATCCTCGGACATCGCCGACAGGTGCATCGACTGCGGGATCTCAAACGCCCTACAGAACTTCCGCAGGATCCGCGGATAGATCATCCCGCCGGGCCCGTTCTTCTTCCACGGCTGGATCGCGTTATTCAAAATCGCGACATCTTTGTTGGGCACGACAAGCTCTTCGCCGAACTCCAGAATCACGCCCAGCCCATGGCATTGTGGGCACGCCCCGAACGGCGAGTTAAACGAGAACAACCGCGGCGAAAGCTCGCTGAGCGAGATCTCCGGATGATCCGGGTCCGCGAAGTGCTCGCTGAACGCATGATCCGCCCACGCGTCACGGTCGTCTGGATCATTGACCGCGATCACCACCGATCCCTCGGCCAACCGCAACGCCGATTCGATCGACTCCACCAGCCGCTGACGAGCATCGTCCTTTATCACGATCCGATCGACCACCGCGTCGATCGAGTGCTTCTTATGACGATGGAGCTTGAGCGGGTTCTCGTTGTCCTCTTTGAGCGCGTCGCGGAGATCCACGATGTCCCCATTGACCCGGGCACGCATCCAGCCCTGCTTGAAGAACGCCTCGAGCGTGTCCTTATGAAAACCCTTTTTGGCGCGGACCACCGGGGCCAGCACCATCAGGCGGGCCCCATCGCCGAACTCCATCACATGATCGACGATCTGGGTAGCCGACGACGATTCGATCGGACGCCCCGAGCGGGCGGTCACCGTGCCGTCGCGTTTGGTCTTCGTCGGTGCCCACGATCGCGGCGTGCCGCAGCGGGCATAGAGCAAGCGCAGATAGTCGTAGATCTCGGTCGTCGTCGCGACCGTCGAACGCGGGTTGTGCGACGCGGATCGCTGCTCGATCGCGATCGTCGGCGGGATCCCCTCGATCTCTTCGATGTCCGGCTTCTTGAGCTGATCGAGGAACTGGCGGGCGTACGCCGAGAGCTACTCCATGTACTTCCGCTGCCCCTCGGCGAAGATCGTATCAAACGCCAGCGAAGACTTGCCCGACCCCGACAACCCCGTGATGATCACCAACTGATCGCGCGGGATATCGATGTCCATCGACTTGAGATTGTGCTCTTTGGCCCCCCGGATCCGGATGCATTTGCCATTTTCGCCCTTGAACTTGGGCCCAGATGACTGCTTGGCCATTGCCTTCTTGTTTGCCTTCTTGGTAACCTTCTTCACCGTTTTCTTAGCGGTCTTCTTGGCCGCTTTGTTAACCGGTTTCTTCTTGACGGTTTTCTTCTTCGTGGTGTTGGTGCTCAAGGCTGTGTTTCCATCTTCGGCGTCGCCGACCCGTTCCCCTCAACCTGTGATTCGCCCCCCCCGCCGAGCACCTCCGCTTGGCGGCTCTGCACCGCCATCGCCTTCATCGTATAAACCATCGCCAAGAACAACAGCCCAATGACCACCCCCGTGAGGTAGGTGCCCAGCTTCGATTTGAACTGACGCGGGCTCGAGTATTCAGAGCCTGAGTTTGGATTGAGATCAGATTGCATGTTTGAGTGTAGCCCTTGATTATGCGGACAAGTTATCGTTTGTTCTTCGCCCGCCCCTTGCGCGTCCCCGCCGCCCCGGACCGCCCGGGCTTGGGCTTGATCGCCTTGGCCAGCTCGGATCGGCGGATCAGGATCGGGTACTCATCGTCCACTTCGCCCTCGGCCGCAATCAAATCCTTGACATGCGAGAGCTGGTCACGCAGCATCGCTGCGGCTTCGAACTCCATCTGCTGGGCCGCCTCGATCATGTCCGCTTCGAGGATCTTGACCAGGTCGCGGGCATCGAGCGACGGGTCGTTCTCGCCCTGCTCGTCCGAAGCCATCTTGGCCGCTTTGCGTGCTTCGAGCGTCGCGTTGATCCCCGTCCGGATGTCCTTCTTCACCGTCGTCGGCGTGATCGAATGCTCGGTGTTGTACGCGATCTGCTTGGCCCGCCGACGCTCGGTCTCATCCATCGCCTCGGCCATCGCCTTGGTGATCTTGTCCGCGTACAGGATCACCTTGGCATCGACATTGCGAGCCGCCCGACCCATCTGCTGGATCAGGCTCGTCGCGCTGCGCAGGAAGCCTTCTTTGTCCGCATCCAAGATGGTCACCAGCGAAACCTCGGGCAGATCCAAGCCCTCACGCAGCAGGTTTACCCCGACCAAGATATCGAACTCGCCCGCTCGCAGGCCCGTCAAAATCTCCAAGCGTTCGAGCGTGTCAATATCAGAATGCAGATAGCGCACCCGCAATCCCTGCTCCGAGAGATAAGTCGTCAAGTCCTCGCACAGCCGCTTGGTCAACGCCGTCACCAGCACGCGATCCCCGGCCGCGACTCGTTCTCGGCATTGCTCAAGCAGATCCGGCACCTGCCCAGACGCCGGGCGCACCTCCACTATCGGATCGACCAACCCCGTCGGGCGGATGACCTGCTCGACCACCTCGCCCTGGGTCTTCTCGAGCTCGTAAGGGCCCGGCGTCGCGCTCACATACACCACCTGAGGCACGATCGTCTCGAACTCATCGAACTTGAGCGGGCGGTTATCCATACAGCTCGGCAATCGGAACCCGTGCTCGACAAGCACCTCCTTTCGGGCCTTATCCCCATTGAACATCGCCCGGACCTGTGGCAGCGTCACATGCGACTCATCGATAATCAGCAGCCAATCCTTCAGATTCGTCCGCGAGATTCCAAACCGCTGCGCGTCAGCCGCATGATCCCGCCCGTCGTCCTCGGCCACCTGCTCAGCTGAATCCTTCGCCCCGGGGGCATAATCAAAGTAGTCCATCAGCGTGAACGGACGCTCCCCGGGCTGACGCCCATCCATATAGCGAGAATAGTTCTCCACGCCCGAACAATACCCGATCTCTTCAATCATCTCCAGATCGTACTTTGTGCGCGCCAGCAGGCGCTGGGCCTCGAGCAACTTGCCCTCGTGACGCAGGTGCAAGACCCGCTCGTCGAGCTCGGTCCGGATCGAGGTCAGGATCTCGCCGAGCTTGTCCTCGGGCATCACATAGTGCACCGCAGGGAACAGGAAGTACTTGGTTTCTTGCGCCAACAGCTCGCCGCTGGTCGGGTTGATCAGCTCGATCCGGTCGATCTCATCGCCGAAGAGCTCGATCCTCACAGCGAACTTCTCATACGCCGGCCAGATCTCGATCGCATCGCCCCGCGAGCGGTACTGCCCACGCTGAAACTCGATCTCCGAACGCTCGTACTGCATCGCGTTGAGCGCCAAGAACAGCTCCCGACGCGGCAAATGCATCCCGATATTGAGCGTGTACACCTTCTCCGAATACGCGCTCGGAGACCCGAGCCCGAAGATGCACGACACCGATGCAACAACAATGCAGTCCCGGCGCTGGATCAGGTTCGAAGTCGATGCTAATCGCAGCTGGTCGAGGTCATCGTTGCGGGCCGAGTCCTTCTCGATGTAGATATCACGCCCGGGGATGTACGCCTCGGGCTGATAGTAGTCGTAGTAGGATACGAAGTAGTTGACCGAGTTGTTCGGGAAGAACGCGCGGAGCTCTTCGAAGAGCTGGGCCGCGAGCGTTTTGTTGTGTGACAAAATCAGCGTGGGCTTGCGTGTCCGCGCGATGACATTGGCCATCGTAAAAGTCTTGCCCGTCCCCGTCGCCCCCAACAAACACGAGTACTTCTGCCCCGCATTAATCGAGTCTGTGAGCGCTTCGATCGCCTCGGGCTGATCGCCCGCCGGCTGGAACTCCGAAACCACTTCAAACGGCTTGTGCTCAGGTGACATCACGCCCAGATGATAGGATCATGTACGGGCCTAAGCCACCGTGAACCCTACCGATCAATGAGTATTTCGCTCAGGATCTCTATCTGATTTTCCCTGCTCACTCTCGGAGCGATGGGAGCTGCTCGGGCACCTTGCTCCCATACCACAGATCAAGCGACCAATCATCGGAATCACACCCGGCCTCTTTGAGCGCCGCCTCCGCTTCTTCGCCCGTCGTAGCATCAAGGAGCACCATCCAATGATCCTCCTCGATCCGTGAATCTTCCGATCCAACCAGCGTCGCGAGCATCAGCACGCCCTCGGCCCGTTTGGGCTCTTTAACATGCCCAACCTTCCCCGTCGCGATGATGTACGCCCGACCCGACCACTCCTGCGAAGCATCCGGATCCGCAGCTTTGCGTGCTTTCTCCTCGTTCTCCAATCGAGTCAGCTCCCAGAGCGCATCGTCAGTGCGGAGCTCAAACGCCTCGAACACAAAGATCCCCAGCTTCCCCGGAGGATCCGTCGCCGCATGCTCGAGAGCCTTGTCAATATTGTCCGTTGTAAACACCCACAACCCACGCAGCCCCGCATCGCTCTTGGGTTCGCCATACGGCCCCGCCATCAGCAGATCGCCGGCCTCGGCCATCCGCTTCATGTTCGAGAAATGCCCCGCGAACGCCGTACTCTGATCCTCGGGGGCGATCTCTGTTGCCGGGCCCGTCATGATGTACACAAAGGTGTAGGTCCGCTCATCAGGTTTATGGGAGGCGGTCAGACCAAGCATGCCCAAGGAACACGCCGCGATGACCATTGCCAAGAGTATGTGGAAGTGTTTCATACTGATAGATTACCTGAATCCATCGATCTGGATGCACGAGTTTTCACTCCTCCAAGCCCACACGCCCACAAATTGATCTATTTCTCAGTAAAGCCATTGACAAACTCAATAGGTGACTGTATAGTCACCTATATGACGCAACGAATTCCGATGCATCGATAACCTCAACCCACCCATGACCAACGAACACCCCACAACCACACCGATCGACGAAGTCTTCAAAGCCCTTGCCGATCCAACCCGACGAGCGATCCTCGACGAGTTGCGAAATGGGCCAAAGCCCACCGGAGAGCTGGTGTCTCTTTTCACCCCGATGACCCGCTTCGGCGTGATGAAGCACCTCAATGTGCTCGAAGAGGCCAACCTGATCGTCACCCGCAAAGAAGGGCGCCAGCGATGGAACCACCTCAATGCGGTGCCGCTGCGGATGATCTATGAACGCTGGGTCAGCAAGTACGAAGACCAATGGGCCGGCTCGCTCATCAAGCTCAAAGAAACGATCGAATCCGAATCCAAATCTGTATCAAAGTAACAAGAACTAAGTCTGAAACTCACATCCCACCCAATCACCAAGGAGACCAAGATGACCACCAAACTCATGGAACAGAACGCACGCATCGCCCAGGCCCAGACCGAGATCACCATCAACGCCCCACGCGAGACAGTATTTGCCGCCTGGTTCGAGCACACCGCAGACTGGTTCTACCACTCCGAAGAAACCAAGACCTCGCACCCGACCATCTGCGAAAAACGCATCGGCGGGCGGTTCTACACCGCTCTCCCCGATGAGGGCTTCAATGTGCTCGGCGAACTCACCATGATCAAGCCCAACAATAAAATCCGCATCCGCGGCGACTGCACCATGCCCCTAGCCGTCTTGATGAACATCACGGTTTCATTCGAAGATACCGACGAAGGCACGCGGGTCAATATCGATCATCGCATGTCGGGCGAGGTCTCGGAAGGTATGGCCGAGGAGTTCGAAGCCGGCTGGCTCGACGGGCTCGAAAAACTTAAGGGCCTACTCGAAGCCTGAGCCCCCGCAACCATGTAATCGCTTGTATAAAAAACCACCCCTATGAACTGGGGTGGTTTTTGTCTGTATTCCACTGGCGATGCGAAAACTCTAGACTTCGCTCGCCTTTGTTTGTGCTTCAGGTTGCTCATCTCGCATCGACGCCAACGCCGCACGCAGAGAGCCCGACGGCTTCGATTCTTCCGCTTCCACCGGCTCATCGAACAGTTCCGACTCGCTGGTCACAGGCTCAGCGGGCGCATCCTTGATCGCCTTGGCATCAATATGCCCGTCCTCGCCCACCTGATCGAATCGGACCTCGACGCGTTTGGACACGCCGCGTTCCTGCATCGTGACGCCGAAGAGCTTGTCGGTCGCCTGCATGGTGCGTTTGTTATGCGTGATGACGATGAACCGCGATTGCTTGGCGAAGATATCGAGCGTCGCGCAGAACCGCCCGACATTTGCTTCGTCCAAGGCCGCATCGACTTCGTCGAGCACACAGAAACAGCTCGGCTTGGACCGGAAGATCGCCAGAAGCATCGCGACGGCGGTCATCGTTTTCTCGCCGCCCGAGAGCTGGTTGATCGAACGAGGCTCTTTCCCTGGCGGCTTGGCGATCACTTCAATGCCCGATTCGAGCAGGTCGATCTCGTCGGTGACGACCTTCTGCCCGTCGATCTCCTTGACCAACGGCATCAGCCGAACCTCAGCCCGCCCGCCGCCAAAGAGCCGACGGAACATCCCGTTGCGTCCGCCGAACTCCTGCTGGATCGACGAGAATACCTCGCCAAAGTTCGTCCGCGACGCAACATTGAGCTTCTCGATCAGCGTCGCCAGCTTGATCCGCGCCTCATCGATGTCACGCACCTGCTCGATCAGATCCTCGTTGCGTTGAGCAAGCCCAGACTCTTCCTCGATCGAGTTGAGGTTCACATTCCCGAGCTTCTTGATCTCCGACTTGAGCACATTGACCCGGGCTTGGGTCGGATCGATCTCCACACGCTCGACGCGGACATCGCCCGTGTCGTCGTTCATCATGTGGCGGTACTCAGGATAATCGAACACCAGGTCCATGCCCAGGTCTTCGAAGGTCCGTTCCTCGATGTTCTCACGCTTGACCTCGGTCTCACGCTTGGCCAGCTCGATCGCGTGGAAGTCCCGCTGGAACGCCTCGGCCGTATCACGCACGCTTGAGAGCCGCTCCTGGATGGCGCGGACCCGCTCGGAGTTCTCGCGCACCAACGCGAGCTTCTCGGCCGCGTCTTCTTCGTAAGCCTCGATCTGCGCGTGGGCCTGCTTCTCTTCTTCGATCGCCTCCTTGGCCACCAGTTGATGCTCGTCGAGCACCGTCGCCGATCGCTCAATATGACGCTGGGCGAGCGCACTCTGCCGTTCGGTCTCGTCACGCTGGCTCTGCGTCGCGCTCAGCTGTCGCTGTTCGGATCGCAGCTGCTCGTGCAAGGTCGACGCCTGCACCCGGGCGGCCGAGACACGCTCGTTGGCCTCCTCCAATGTCCGCTCGATCGTTTCGAGTTCCTGCTGAGCACTCTGGGCCCGCGCCTGCTGCTCGACGAGCAACCCTTCGAGCTTGCTCGCCCGGTCGGTCAGGTTCGTCCGCTCGCTGACGATCTCTTCGATACGCGATTCGACCGACGATCGCTCGTCGTTTGCCCGCTCAATCTCGCGCCCCACCCGATCGAGATCGGACTGATGGCGATCGAGCATGTTCTGATCCTTAACCAGTTCCTGCTTGGTCGAGCCCACCGCCGAGTGCAGTTCGGACCGCTGCTCAGAGAGCTTGGCCGCGTTGGCATCGACCGACGCGAGCTCGTCTCGCTTGGCCGTGAACACCTGCAAATGAGCCGAAAGCTCAGACGACAGCTCATCGAGTTCAGCACGGCGCGCGAGCAACCCGGCCGCCTGCGAATCATTCGCCGGCCCCGCACACACACGCCCGTCGGGCTCGATCACCGTGCCTTCATTGGTCACAAACCGCGCCTGAATCCCCCGCAAGGGACCAGCCGAAAGCAGCATCGCCGTATCCAGATCGGCCACCAGCAGCGTGGTCGCCAGCACGCGATCAAGCAGCCGCTCGACCCGCGGGTCATTGCCACGCGATGAAACCAACGATCGCAGCCGCGTGATCCGAGGCCCAGCGACCGCAGAAAGTTGATTCAATGCCAGATCCGATGGCGCTTGCCCGAGCTCCATCCCCGAGAACGGCAAGAAGGTCACCCGCCCGGGCAAGCCCGCGAGTTCATCCGCCGTCGGCATCGCGGAGATCGACTCCACCACCACCGACTGCAACGCGTCCTCGAGCGCCGCTTCGATCTGCGAAGCATGCTCCCCTGGCACCTCGATCAGCTCGGCCAATGGCCCAACCACCCCCGAGAACCCTTCCCCGATGTCCTTGCGATCAAGCACCTCACGCACCGCGTCATCGAGCCCCACACGCGACTTGACCATCTCTTCGAGCGTCGAATGGCGCGTCTCCAGACGCACCCGCTGCTCATCGAGCTCGTCGACCAACTGCCCGAGCTGGGAACGCACGGTGCCGACCTGATCCTCGCGGGCGGTGATCTGATCGAGCTGATCCTTGAGCGATTCATGGCGGGCATTGATCGATTCGATCCGCTCTTGGGCCTGCGATATCTGCTCGCTCGCCTGCTCTTGATTGCTATTGAGTTCTTCGATCCGCACTCCGAGCTTGCTGCCTTGCTCGCGGATGGATTCGAGCCGACGGTCGTCGGACTGGACCCGTGTGAGCAGCGTCGCGTGCTCGCGCTCGATCGAGGCGCAGGTCGCGCGAGACTCATCGAGCGTCTGGCGATGCGTCGCCGAACTGCGCGAAGACTCAAGCTTGACCTCGTTGGCCTGATTCAACGCGGCTTCAGCCTCGCCGAGCTGCGTCTCCAGCGTTTCCACGGCCTGCTGATGAGTCTTGAGCGACTCATCGAGCCCCATCAAGCGTTCGTTCGACTCTGTCAATCGCGTGGTCTCTTGCTCGACCGTCCGGGCCGCCTCCTCGATCGCTCGCACGGTCATCTCGCCACGCTGCTGGGCCGACTCCGCCTGATGGCGAGCCTTGGTCAACAGCGCCTCGACCTCACGCAGCGCCCGCGTGCGCTGGTGCTGAAGCTCGTTGGCCTCGTTCGATTCATCCTCGGCCACCCGCAGCGACTCTTCCGTCCGCGCCCGCTCGCTCTCAAGCGATGCGATCTGCGAAGTCAGCCCCTCCAAGCGACGCCGAATATCGTCGTACAACTCAAAGGCCAACGCCATCCGCAGCGAACGATACTCCGAATCAAGCTCCTGGAACCGACGCGCCTTGCTCGCCTGCCCCTTGACCAGCCGCAACCGACGCTCGGTCGAATCGAGCTGCTCGCGCGTCCGCACCAGGTTCGTCTCGGTCTTCTCCAGTTTTCGGCTCGCCTCGACCCGGCGCTGGCGATACTTCGCGATCCCCGCGGCTTCCTCAAAGATCACCCGTCGCTCGGTCGGCGACGCCAACAACATCCGGTCCACCTTGCCCTGCTCGATGATCGAGTACGCATCCGCACCAATCCCGGTGTCGAGGAAAAGATCACGGATGTCCTTCAATCGTGCGGTCTTGCCGTTGATGATGTACTTGGATTTCCCATCGCGATACAGCCGACGCTCGACCGCGACCACATCCGAATCGATCGGCAGCGGGCGCGCTATCCGAGAACGCTTGGCGATGATGGCCGCCGCCTGCGACTCTTGCAACTCTTCTTCGCGCTGATCATCGAGCTCTTCTTGCTGGGCTTCGCTGATCTGATCAGCCTGCAACTCCGCGTCAAGCGAAGCGGTCTCGTCGATCGTCTCCGCGGCTTCGTCGAGTACATCCTCGCCGTCGCGCTTCGGATTATCAAAGGTCAGCGTCACGCTCGCCATCCCCGACGGCTTACGCCCAGCGGAGCCCGCGAAGATCACATCGATCATCTCTTTGCCGCGCAGCGACTTAGACGAACGCTCTCCGAGCACCCACTTGATCGCATCGACGACATTGGACTTGCCGCACCCGTTGGGCCCGACGATCCCGGTGATCGGATCAGAGAAGTTAAAGGTCGTCTTATCCGCAAAGCTCTTAAACCCGCTGACCGTCAACGCCGCGAGCCGAAGCCCGGCGGCATTGGCCTGCGCAGGCAATAACTCGCTCGGATCCACATCCGGGCGGGCTTCTGATTCTGCGATGGGTTCCGGAATGGGCTCTGGCGTAGCAGGAGCGGTCGTTTGAGTCGTCATCAGCGCAACCTCCGTGTCGGCTGGTCTTTACGGTTTTCGCCGAGGTTTCCTACGGGCAAATCCTCGGCGAGCCCAGCGGATCCTCCGCCGGGTGTGCTCTCAGGATGATATCAGATTTGACCCACAATTGCGCGTCCCACACGCGAATAATGCCGATGGCCCCCCATCCTTTTCCCTTCATCCCCATCAACACCGATCTGTATCCAATCCTCGCCCAATCAACAAAAACACACGCTGATACTCATACAATACCCGAACCCCACCCCCGCGAGCACCCCTTCCATGCCGACCGTTGATCACATCCTGGGCGATTCCGGGCCCGTTGCCAAGCTTTTGGGCGAAGGCTACGAGCCCCGCAGCGAACAGAGCACGATGTCCCAAGCCGTCGAACGCGCGATGGCCGATCGCGCCCACCTCTTCGTCGAAGCCGGCACCGGGGTCGGCAAGAGCTTCGCCTACCTGATCCCCGCGATGATGCGGGCCATCGAGCACAACGAGACCATCGTCATCGCGACCAACACCATCGCCCTCCAAGAGCAGATCGTCAAGAAGGACATCCCGCTGATCTCCGCGGCTCTGGCCGACATGGGCGAGTGCAAGTCCGTGCTCGTCAAAGGGCGGGGCAACTACATGTCCATCCGCCGGCTCAAGCTCGCCTCCCAGCGTCGCGACAAGCTCTTCGCCGAGAACGCCCAGCGCCGCACGCTCGATGTGATCGAAGAATGGGCCTACGACACCGAGGACGGCTCCCTCGCCTCGCTCCCACAGCTCGACCGCCCGGGTGTCTGGAGCAGTGTGCAATCAGACTCGACCAACTGCATGGGGCGAAAGTGCCCCCATTACAACGAATGCTTCTACCAGAGCGCCCGCCGCGAGATGGAGGGCGCCCAGATTCTGGTCTGCAACCACGCACTGTTCTTTAGCGACCTCGCCCTCCGAATGGTCGGCACCGGGTTCCTCCCCCAATACGACCATGTCATCCTCGACGAAGCCCACGGCGTAGAAGACGCCGCCGCCGATCACTTCGGGCTCCGCCTGACCGAATGGCGCGTCAACTTCCTGCTCAACCAGCTCTACAACGCCAAGACCGGCAAGGGCTACCTCGCCCAGCTCCACCTCGCCGCCGGCGATATCGAGCCGGTCGAAAAGGCCTACCGCGTCGTCGCCCACGCCCAAGACTGCGCCAACCAGTTCTTCGACGGGCTCTACCGACTCAGCAAATCCGGCAAGCTCAACAACGGACGCATGCGCGAGCCCGCGATGATCCACGACGAGCTCTCCCAAGCCATGAACGAACTCTCGCTGCGCCTCAAGCGCCTGCGCGAGCTTGTCAAAACAGAAGCCGACAAGTTCGAGCTCAACGCATTCGCCATCCGCGCCGCAGAGATCGGCGACCAGGCCGACGCACTCATCCAGCAGACCGTCCAAGACTGCGTCTACTGGGTCGAGGTCACCGAATCCCGAGGCGGACGCGGCGGGCCGAAGGTCACCCTCGCCTGCTCGCCCGTCGAGGTCGCCCCCATCCTCAAAGAGCACCTCTTCGGCGACGACTGCTCGGTCACCATGACCTCCGCCACACTCACCACCCGCGAGATCAGCGAAGAAGAAAGCGACGAGCACGCCGAGACCGCCTTCGCCCATATCCTCAGTCGACTCGGGGCCGAGGGGGCCAAGACCCTCCAGCTCGGCTCCCCCTTCGACTACGCCAAGCAGGTCCGCGTATTGGTGGACATCTCAGTCCCTAGCCCCGGGCGCGGGTCGTACTCCGATCCAACCGCAGAATCCTTCGAGGACGCGATCTCTTCGCGCGTCCGCGACCAAGTCATCGAAACCGACGGCGGCGCGTTCGTCCTCTTCACCAGCTTCAAGCTCCTCTACCAGACCAGCGATCGCCTAACCCGCGCCTTCCAAGAGATGGGCATGGAGGTCTGGACCCAGGGCAAGAGCGGCTCACGCACCGAGATCCTCGACGCCTTCCGCGCCAGCGATCGCGGCGTGCTCTTCGGAGCCGCCAGCTTCTGGCAGGGCGTCGATGTCCGAGGGACGGCCCTTCGCAATGTCATCATCACAAGGCTCCCATTCGATCCCCCGGACCGCCCGATCGTCGAAGCCCGTGGCGAACGCATCAAACAACAAGGCGGCGACCCCTTCCGCGACGACGCGCTGCCCAGAGCCGTCATCCGGTTTAAGCAGGGCTTTGGGCGATTGATCCGCAGCGCCACCGACAACGGCCAAGTCGTCGTGCTCGACCCACGCATCGTCAAGACCGGCTACGGCAAGTCCTTCCAACGCGCCATCCCCCGCGGCGTCGAGATCGAGCAGATCGGGCGTTGAACCTGCTCAAACAGCACTCAACATCAGAAACGCACCCTTCGAGAAACCCAACAGATCAATGCAACCGGTTCTCAACAAGTTCTCATCTGGGCAAAGCCTCCCCGAGTCCTCTATAATCTGTTGCACACACCTCCCCTTGCAGGACGCTCGGGGCACCATCGAGCATGGCGGAGTTATTCGATGAACCTTTCTCACTTCTTTGAACATTGGTCGATCGTCGAGAACCCGTTCCGAGGAGAGGAAGCCCGCCACGATTCGATCTTCGCGCGCATGGGCATCAACCCCACCCTCGCCCGCTCATCGATCGCCGACGAATCCCTCGCCGAGCAGCCCCCGGCTGGCCAGTCCCTCGCCCGCCCGCTCTCGCCGAGCGTGCACTCCGACTTCGAAAAGATCATGGGCGAGCTCGAACGCCCCTCCACCTCCATCGTCTTCGGCGAAAAAGGCGCGGGCAAAACAGCAATCCGCCTGCAGATCGCCGGGCGGATCGATCGCCACAACCAAGCCCACCCCGATCGCAAGATCTTTATGATCCCCTACGACGATCTCAACGCCTCGCTCGATCGCTACCAGCAGCAATCCGGGTCTAAAAAATCCAACGCCAACCCCTTCGAGGACATGCGCCTCGTCGATCACATGGACGCAATGCTCGCCATCGGCACCGGTCGAGTCCTCAACGCGATCATGCCCGGGCCGACCTCGCCGCCGCCAGCGAATCTCGGCGACGAGCCCGCGTCGGCTTTGGCCAAAAAAGCCCGCAAGCTCCCCGCGGCTACTCGGCGCGACCTGCTGATGCTCCAGTCCGTGTACGACACCAACGACCCCACCGGGCACCGCTCGACCCATCTCCGCCAGCTCCTGCGCCTCCAAAGCAGCGGGTTCTCCAGCGGCACCGGTGCCCTCATCACCATCGGGCTCTGGATCGGCTGGGTCCCGGCCGTCGCCCTGTTCCTCTGGGCGCGGATCTACATGGGCTTCGAGGGCGCACTGGCCACCACCACCGACATCGTCTCCGGCGTGCTCTTCCTCGCCTGGGGCGCGCTGCTCGTCAAGGTCTTCCTACTCGAACGCCTGATGATCAACCGCATCGCCGGCAAGGTCTACAAACAGCTCCGCATGGTCAACCGCCCCCTCAGCGGCTTCCTCGGGTCCATCCGCAAACTCCCCCGAGCCACCCTGACAGCCAACGAGCTCCCGCTCACCGACTCAGACGAACAACGCTACGCCATGTTCGCACGCCTCCGGCGCGTCACCGAAGCCTTCGGCTTCACCGGCATGCTCATCGTCATCGACCGCGTCGACGAGCCCACCCTCGTCAACGGCGACAGCGATCGCATGCGCTCGATCATCTGGCCCATGTTCAACAACAAGTTCCTCCAGCTCGATCGCGTCGGGATCAAAATGCTCCTGCCAATCGAGCTCCGCCACGCCCTGTTCAAAGAATCCAGCGCCTTCTTCCAAGAAGCCCGCCTCGACAAGCAGAACATGATCGAACGCCTGAGCTGGACGGGCGCGAGCCTCTACGACCTATGCAACGCTCGGCTGGCCGTCTGCCGACCCGCCAGCAGCGAGCCCATCTCCCTGATCGACCTCTTCTCAAGCGAGGTCACCCGAAGCGATCTCGTCGATGCCCTCCACTCGATGCAGCAGCCCCGAGACGCCTTCAAGTTCATGTACCGCTGCCTCAACGAGCACTGCTCGAGCGTCACCACCGAGGACGGGAGCTGGAAGATCGCCCGCCACACCCTCGATTATGTCAAGCGAGAAGAGGCCGAGCGCGTCATGCAGCTCCAACGCGGCATCCGCCCAGCATAAACACGCCCGATTCAACTCAACGCCTGCTCTGCATAATTCCACCGGATCGACTACCATACCCGCATGAGCACACCGCCCACATCGGATCCGCAGAACCCGACCACCCAACCCGTCGGCGTCCGCCAGCCCACCGTCATGCTCGCCGACCTCACCGGGGACCTGCTCTGGCCCAGAGTCCTGCGTGCCCCGGCCCTCGCCCTGGCACCATCGCGCCTGCTCATCGGCACCGTCTGCGCCTTCCTGCTCTCAATCGTCCTGACCATCGCCGAGCAGTTCACCAGCGACGCTGAAGCAACCAGCTCAAGCCTCGACCAAGCCGGGCAGCAGGTCTCGATGAGCATCGCCAGCATCCGCGCCTCGATCGAATCGATGAACCCCGAGCTCCTCGCCCAGAGCATCCTCGGATCCACGATCGCGATCCGCAACCTCGTCATGGAATCACCGCTCGTCGCCCTGCTCGTCGGGCTCCCGATGATCGCGATACTCGCTGTCGCGGGCGGCGCGATCTCCCGCTCCACCGCCATCGAGTTCGCCAAGGGCCGCTACGCCGCCCGTGAAGACACCGTCGGGTTCGCCCTCAAACGCACCGCCCAGCTCACCGGCTCGATCGCCGGCCCGATCATCGGGTGCGTCATCGTCTTCCTGCTCATCGCCGTCGGCGGGCTCCTGCTCAGCTTCCCGGTCTTCGATGTCATCGGATCCATCGTCTATGGGCTCATGCTCATCCTCGGCATCGCCGCCACGATCGTGCTCATGCTCCACATGCTCGCCCTGCCCATGATCATCCCCGCACTGTCGATCGAGGGCACCGACGCCTTCGATGCGATCCAACGCTCATACGCCTATGTCGTCGCCAAGCCGCTCCGCTACCTGCTCTACGCCCTGCTGCTCACCTTGGTGGGCACCTTAGGCGCGGGGGTCTTCACCCTCATCGTCCAGAGCTCCGTGGACATGACCGACTGGGCCGCCCGGTTCTTTGCCAATAACTCGACCGCCCGTGTGCTCACGGGCGAAGATGAGCTTGGCGCGACCCAAGGGCTCGCCCACCAGATCGTCGGCGTGTGGAAAACCCTCGCCGGGCTGTGCATTTCCGGCTATGTGATCTCGATCTTCTTCGCCAGCTCTTCGCTGCTCTACCTCGTCGCCCGCCGGATCTGCGACGGCCAAGATGTCAACGAGGTTTGGGACGGGATCGGCGAATAATCCCCAATCCAAGCAATCCCACGCCCAACGCCGGCCCCGCGTCCTACACTCTTGGCCATGATGTTTTCCCTCAATGTCAACTCCATCCGCGATGTCCTCAAGCGCCGGGGCAAGCGGGCCATCACCGTTGTTGACCTCCCCAAATACACCAAAGAACACCTCGATCTCCACGCCCTCACCCTCTCGAGCGACCTGCTCAAGGGCATGGGCCAGTCCGATCTCGAGAAGATCCGCGACAACGGCGACAAGTGCGGCTGCACCTGCCTGATGCTTAGCGAGCCAACCGCCTTCGCCCTCGGCGACACCAAAACCAGCGCCGGCGACGCCGCCGTCGATCGCATGAAACGCGTGCTCACCGCCGCCAACCTGCTCGGGTGCAACTCCGTCTCGATGTCGATCAAGGGCAAGGATTCAGACCAAGCCTTTGACCTGGCCGTCGATCGCATGAAGCGCATCCTGGAGATGGGCGACCGGATCGACATCAATGTCCTGATCTCTCCATCCGACGAAAAAGACGGGCTCACCACCGATGCCCAGCGCCTCACCGAGCTCGTCAAAGCCATCGGCGGCTTCCGCATCGGTACCAACCCGGACTTCGAGACCGCCGCCAAAACCGGCGACCCCGTCGGCTACCTCCGCAAGCTCACCCCCTACGCCACCGTGGTCAACGCATCGACCCTCGGCTTCGAAGAATCCGAGCCCGACGAAGAAGAACTCCAGAAGGCCGACGGGCTCAGCGGGCTCGATGCGCTGGCCGCCGAGCTCGAAGCGATGAGCGATGACGCCCCGCCTGTGCATAAGGGCTACGACCTCAACCCCCTCGTTGGGGCTGTAAAGGCGGTTGGCTTCGATGGCACGATTTCTCTTGACTACCGGGGGGGCGATGATGGTACACTCGGTGTGCTGCAATCACGCGACGCGATCGAAGCGGCGCTCCAGGCCGCGACGCAGTAGACAGTTTGTTGAGTACATGTCCATAAGGACCATTTCGAAGCCAATCGGGAGCATCTCTCGTGCCGACCTCATCGACCAAAACACAACAAGCTCAGACGCCTAGACAGGCCGTCGAAGTTAAAACGCCAGATTCACAGCCACAAGAACCATCCAAGCCGAGCGCAGCCGGAGCGTGCGCGGGGTCCCAGTTGCCAAACTACCAGCCAGTCATCATCACCATCGACGGCCCCGCCGGCACCGGCAAATCCACCGTCGCCCGCCAGCTCGCCCTGCGACTCGGGCTCGACTTCCTTGATACAGGCGCCATGTACCGGGCCGCCGCCGCGATCATGATCGACCGCGGGATCGATCCAGATGACATCGGCGAGCTCGTCTCGCTCGTACTCGGCGCAGACCTCCACTTCGACTGGCAGCAAGACCCCCCGACCATCCTCGCCTGGGACACCCCCATCGACCACCGCATCCGCGACGAGGATGTCACCAAGGGCGTCTCCTTTGTCGCCGCGATCCCCGAGCTCCGCCACCACATGGTCCGCAAGCAGCGCGTCATCGGCGCCCAGCACCCAAGGCTCGTTACCGAAGGACGCGACCAGGGCTCGGTCGTCTTCCCAGACGCCGCGATCAAGTTCTACCTCGACGCCGACCCTGCTGTCCGCGCCAAGCGCCGGATCGAACAGCTCGGGCTCGAAGACACCGTGGATCTCGGCGAGATGTGCGAACGCATCGTCCGACGCGACGAGATCGACTCCAACCGAGCCGACGGCCCACTCGTCTGCCCAGATGATGCCATCGTCATCGACACCGCACTCCACGATGTCGAAGGCGTGATCAACCTGCTCGAAGAGCACACCCGCGAACGCATCGCCAGCCTGCTCAACGCAGACTGATCGCGCAAGCAATACTCATAAAACTTCACAGTGGCAATAACACGCCCGATCAGATCTGATCAGAGCAGGTGGAACAGTGCGCTAATTATCAGCAGCACGATCGCCACCAAGAACGGCGGCCAGAAAATATGGTCCATCAAGCCCGCGCCGTTCCGTTGAACGGTGTGCTCCGGGATCTCGCTGGGAACCGCCTGCACCGCAGCCGCCATATCCGCAAGATCATCGCCGTGGAAAACATCCTTGTGCGCCAACGGCGGGTTCTCACCATTTTTAATCGCACGAAGATCAAGCAACAGATCCGAGCAGTTCTGGTACCGGTTCTTCACCCGCTTGGCCATCATCATCTCGATGACCTCGGAGATCCCCGCGCTCAGCTTCGGATTCACATGATCCGGCGGCACCAGCTCGCTCTTGAGATGCTTGTGCATCACCGACGACGGGTTCTTGCCCTCGAATGGAACATTGCCCGTCACCATGTGATAGAGCGTGACGCCCAGCGAATAGATATCTGCCGGTGGACCGATGTCTTTCTCGCCGCGGATCTGCTCGGGCGAGATGTAGTACGGCGTACCGAACGCACGCCCAGCCTCAGCCTCAGCAGCCTCGACATCGCTCATCGCGCGGGCCAAACCCATATCCGCAAGCTTCACCACATCTTCCTTCGTGATCATGATGTTCTTGGGCTTCACATCGCGATGGATCAGCCCGCGTTCGTGCGCGTGCTCCAGAGCCTCGGCCACCTGGATCCCGATATTGATCGCGTCCTCTTCTTTAAACCGCTTGTGCGTGACGATGTCCTCGTGGACCGATCGACCCTCGACATACTCCATCACGAAGTAGTACATATCCCCCTCGTTGCCCACATCAAACGCCTGGACAATATTGGGGTGATTGAGCTGAGCCGCCGCCCGTCCCTCGGCGAAGAACCGCTCGATAAACTGCGGGTTCTGCGAGAACTTCTTGGGCAGTTTCTTGAGCGCCACCGTGCGGTCCAAAGAGATCTGCTTGGCCTTGTACACCGTCGCCATCGCCCCCGCGCCCAGCTTGCCCAAAATCCGGTACCCGCTGATCGAGGTGCCCGATCGCTCCGCCTCGATGGCCTCACGCAAACGAGCGATCTGTCGCTTGGTCACATACTCACGGTTGACGAGCACCTGCGCCAGCGAGTTGGACAGCTCCTCGGCTTCTTCCTCAGAGCGTGCCAGCGTCAGACAGTGCTTGACTTCTTCAGGAGTCGCCAACCCCTGGTCAACGACCAATCGCCCGATCAGTGTGTCAATATTCGTCCCGTCCTTCGTGACGGCCATGATCGATTTCTCGGCCTCGCCCACCGACATCGGATCCTCGTCCCCGATGCTCTTGGCACCAAAGGGGGTCGTGTCATCGCTCGAAGTATTGATCTGTGATTCGTTCTCGTCGGTGAGCCGAATCTCATCGCCAGACTCGTGCACATTGCCCGGGATGGCCCCGTCACGAATCGGTGTATGCTCACCGGTGAGATCAGAGGGCAGCTCGGGCTGATTGTTTGTCGGGCTGTTCGTCGGATTGTTGTTGGCTTGCTGAGTCACTCGATCGTATTCCGTATACCGGGGATCCACTGCACATCCTGCATATCTATTCGCACACGAGATCAACCTGTTTCAGGTCACCCAAGCGAATCAGCAAGATAGAGCGGTTTACCCCACCTGTCAACCGATGCTTCCCACCGGCCTGTCAACTCAAGAAAAGACCACAACGCCGTCTCTCATCATGAATAATCGGAAGATCCGAGATACCGATCAAGGAACTCCGCTCAAACACGGCCCGATTCTAGGTCCGAAAAGATCGACGATGTGTACTTGTCCCGCGCACCGACCGCAATCGCCCAATACATCCCCTCCCCGGATTCCACGACGCGCAAAGCATGCGGGCATCAAATCCACTAAGGTATCGACTATGAATACCGACCACCCGCCGCGCACCGCCGACCGCTTCGCCCCCTTCGGCACCACCATCTTCTCAGAAATGACCGCGCTGGCCAACACCCACCAAGCCGTCAACCTCTCCCAGGGCTTCCCCGATTTCGACGGCCCAGAACTGGGCAAAGCCGCCGCCATCCGAGCGATCCAAGACGCCGACAACCAGTACGCCCCCATGCCCGGCGTCCCCGCCCTCCGCCAGGCCATCGCCGGATGGGCCAGCCGAGTGAGCAACATCGACTGCGACCCCGACACCGAGATCACCGTCACCAACGGCTGCACCGAAGCCATCGCCGCCACCATGCTCGGGCTCACCAACCCGGGCGACGAGGTCATCATCTTCGAGCCCTACTACGACTCCTACCGCGCATGCCTGGCCATGAGCGGCGCCAAGCCCGTCTTCGTCACCCTCCACCCATCAACCGAAGAATCTTCCACCACCGACCAGCCCGGCTTTGCCTACAAACCCACCGAACTCGAAGCCGCCTTCTCCGAGCGCACCAAAGCCATCCTCATCAACACCCCCCACAACCCGACCGGGGCCGTCTTCACCAAAGCCCAGCTCGAAGCCATCGCCCGCCTGTGTATCAAGCACGATGTGATCGCCATCGCCGACGAGGTCTACGAGCGCCTGACTTACGACGACCCCATCCACACAGCAACCCACCGAGCCACCCACCAATCGATCGCCACCATCGAGGGCATGGGCGAGCGCACCGTCGTCCTCTCGAGCGCCGGCAAATCCTTCTCACTCACCGGCTGGAAGATCGGCTGGGCCATCGCGCCCCCATCGCTCACCGCCGGGATCCGAGCCGCCCATCAGTTTTTAACCTTCTCCGTCGCCACCCCGCTCCAGCACGGCGTCGCCGCCCTGCTCAACGAGGGCGAAGCCGAGATCGAAAAACTCCGCGCTCACTACACCCACACCCGCGCCCTACTGGGCGAAGCCCTCCACGAACTCGGGTTCGAGTTCCAGCTTCCCCAAGGCTCCTACTTCATCATGGCCGACCACACCAAGGTCAGCGAGCGACTGGGTCTACTCGTTGATGGCCACCCCAGCGATATCGAGCTCTGCCGATGGCTCCCCGCCCACGCCGGTGTCGCGGCCATCCCCCCCAGTGCCTTCTATAGCAACCCACAGCACGGCCGCCGATTCGTCCGCTTCGCATTCTGCAAGCAGACCAAGACCATCGACCGCGCGATCGAACGCCTGCGAGCCGCACTCAATTAACTCATCGCTTTAGCCTGCTTGCCCCGACCGGATCGCCTGATCAAAGACCGGGATCAGCCGACGCAGGCTCGACACATCGCAACGCGCCGGCAGCTCATCGCGCCCGAACTGCTTACACGCCAGCTCCATCGCCCGCATCGCCACCAAGCTCGGCGACTTCGCCCCACCAACAAGATGCTCGTGGTCCACCCACGCCATCGTCAGCTCATGATCCCGCTCAACAGCCGCCCCATCGCTGCCTTCCCAAATGACGGTCATCGTAAACAGCCACCCGGTCTGGGTGTCATGCTCGCCATCGACTCGGATCTCGGGTGATTCCATTCGTGGTTCCATAAACGAGTGTATCAATAAAAACAGCCCCCGCAAAGCGGAGGCCGTCGATTCAAACTTGACTAAAGCAGATTCAAACTTGACAGTTCAGAAGGCTTAACCCAGCAGGTCCGCGATCTCATCGTCCACCGGGTTCGAGGCCCGATTATCCTTGGGCCCCTTCTGCTTGGTCTTCTTCTCGACGATCTCTTCGTCGTCATCGTCATCCTGCTCATCGGCCAGATCATCCGCGGCGTTCTGCGCCGCGACCTCAGCCTCGAGCCGGGCGAGCTCTTCGATCGCTTCGCGCTCCTGCTCCTTGCTCTTCTGAATTTCGCGCGACTTGATCGCCTTGATCTTGTCCTTGTCAGGCGAGAGCAACAGCGTGATCGCCCGCCCCATCCCCTTGGGTGCCATATCGATCTTGGCAACATCGGACAAATCCTGACAGATCTGGAGCATCCGCTCCTCACCCATCTGCTTATGCATGATCTCACGGCCGCGGAAGCGCTGGACGATCTGCACCTTGTGCCCCGCGATCAAGAATCGCCGGGCCTGATCCACACGGATCTGCACATCATGCGGGTCGATCTTGAGCGAACGACCAAGGCGGATCTCTTTGAGCTCGCCGCCGTGCTGGCGCGCGTTCGCTTCTTTCTTCGATTGATCGTACTTGTGCTTGCCGTAATCCATGATTCGGCACACCGGCGGGCGCGAGTTGGCCACAACCTCTACAAGGTCGAGCCCCGCGGCCTGCGCCATGCGCATCGCCTCGGGTGTGTCCACAAGCCCGAGCTGTTCGCCCTTCTCATCGACCAAACGGATCGGTGAGATGCGGATCATGTGGTTGACACGGGTCCGCTGGGCGGGCCCTTGGTTTTTGATAAATCGTCTGCGAGCGATATTGAGACTCCTTCGTGTGTTTCTGCTGCTTGCCCAACTCGTACTGTTTTTCACAAACAAGACGCGTACAACAAGCCTGGGACAGCCGACAATCGGCCTTCCTCTTCTTCTATTGAACCATCGCCGAGCCCATAAAGCAAGCCCGACGCATCGAATATGCCCTCGAATACAGAGATCGGCACACCCGAACCAACCCGTTATTCGGGATCTCGGCTCTTCTTTTCATCGGCTTTCTCCGGGCCCTTCTTCACGCCGGTCTTGCCAGCCTTCTTCACGCCCAACGGCGAACGCTTGGGCTCGCCATCACGCCTCGGATAATCCCGGGGAGTCTTCCGCTGCTTCTCGATCACCACGATCCGCCCCGTCGGCGTCTCGATCGTCCCGGCATGCCCAGCGTGGAGCATATACAGCGCCTGCTTGGCCTCTTCGAGCTCTTCCTCGGCCCGCTGCCCCTTGGTCATCAGCACCAACCCACCAATCTTGAGCAACGGCACCGTCAGCTCCGCGAGCATCGCGATCTGCCCGACCCCACGCGCCAACACCACATCATAATGCTCCCGGTGCGCCCCCACGCGCCCGTCCGGGGTCCGCTCGCCACGATCTGTCCCGAGCTGCTCGGCCCGCGCGTTGATCGCCCGCACATTCTTGAGCCCCAGCGTATCGATCACCTGATCCAGATAATCAATCTTCTTCTTCGTCGCGTCCACCAGCGTGAACCACATCGTGGGCATCACGATCGCCAACGGCACCCCCGGCAATCCACCACCAGACCCAATATCAACAATGCTCGCCCCCTCGTCGATCTCACTGAGCACCGGCACCAAGGTCAACGCATCAAAGATGTGCTTGTCCCACGCCTCGACCTCGTCACGGATGGCCGTCAGGTTCATCCGCGTGTTGGTGTACATCAAGATCGCCAGGTACATCCCCAGCTTTTCGATGTCCCCATCGTCGAAGCGGATCCCCGCCTCGTTGCAACGCTCCACCCAGCCCTCGGGCGGGACACACGCAGTCAGTGACGAGAAATCGAGTTCAACGGGTGACCGCTCGCCCGGAGAATCCGATCGAACGCCCGTACGGCTTGGATGGTTTGAGCGGGTCTGGTCCATGGTCATCATCTGCGTATTCAAACGAGCTCCGGTAAGGTGGCTTGGGACGATGCAACGCGACATTCACAATCAGCCCGGTCATCAACCACGAAGTAATCAGGCTCGATCCCCCAGCACTGAGGAACGGGAGCGTGATCCCAATGATAGGGACCACCCCGATGTTCATCCCAACATTAATGACCACCTGAGTCGCAATAAACGCAGGAATTCCCACCGCGATCAGCCGACCGATCGGCTCTCGGCAACTCGACGCCACAATCAACGCCCCGCACACCCACACCACATACAAAAGCAGCAACCCCGCCCCCCCGACAAACCCGAACCGGGCGACCACAATCGCGAAGATCATGTCGTTTTCACGCTCGGGCAGCGCGTTGTACCGCACCATCGCCCGCGTCGTATCGTCGGACATCCCCGTGGCTTGCCCCGCCCCGATGAGCATCTGGGCCCGCGAGGCCTGGAAGTTGATATCAAAGTTCGTCGCCGTATCGCCCTGGAACTGCTTGAAGATCCCCACGATCCGGTCCTTCTGGTGCGGGCGCAGCATCGGGTACACCGCCGGGGCCGACAGCCCCGCGAGCACCACGATCAGCAACAAATGACGCAGCCGAGCCCCCGCCGCGATCAGCATCGCAAACAATGCAGGCACAAACAACGAAGCCGTCCCCAGATCGGGCTGCACCGTGATCAGCGCCACGGGCACCGCCGCGATCAAGCCCGGCACGATCAAGCCCTTAAACCGCCGATGCTCCGAGCGGAACCGCATGTAGTTAGCCACCGCGAGCACAAACGCGATCTTCATCACCTCCGAGGGCTGGAAATCCGTAAACCCGAGGTTGATCCATGAACGCGCTCCGTTGCGCGGCGTCACGATGCTCTTGGGGATCCCTGGTATCATCAAGAACACCAATAGCCCGAGGCAAACAAAGAACAACAACCACGCGAACGCAGTGACCAGTTTATAGTGCGGCAACGCAATCACCCCGCACGCCACCATCCCCATCACCATAAACACGATCTGCTTGCTGGCCGTCGTGGACATCCCGCTGAGCCCATTTGAGCCATCCGGGTTGAGCCCCAGATCGATCGAGTAGATCCCGATGATCGTCAACAGAAACGACGCACCGATCGTGATCCACCCGGAGTTGATGATCTTGACCGCACGCGATACGGGCTCATCCGATCGCCCACCGCCACGGATCAGCCGAATCAATCTCGTTGGAATCGAGACACTGCTCATTGGCTGGCCCCCGCATGTTCGGCCCGCTCTTCACCTTCTGGTTGGACATGGCGAGCATCCGGCAGATACCCCTCGTCGATCAGCGCATGGATCACTTGGTTGTTAATCGGCCCAGACACCTTGCCCCCAGAGCCCGCATAATCCGCGACCACCGCGATCGCATACTCCGGAGAGCCGCCCTCGCGCCCCACGAGCGTCACAAACCACGAATGATCGCCCTTGCGCACCACAATCGGCTCCAGCGGCCCGTCCTCATCCCCGATCCGGTCCGGGTCATAGACAATGCTCGGCGCGGTCGCCGTCCCCGTCTTGCCCCACAGCGAGATCCCCGGCGCATTAAAGATCGGCACACTCTCAGGCCCGAACTCTTCGTACCGGATCGCCCGCCCTGTCCCGAACTCAACATCCGTGACGACTTTATGCAGCCCCTCGAGCGCATCACGCACCGCCCACGCCGGCAGGTCAATCTGCGACACCGTCGGCGCACGCCCATCGCGCACAAGCTTGGGTGGGATCCGGATGCCCTGCCGCGCGAGCGTCGCGAACGCATCCGCCGCATGCAGCGGCGTCCAAGTCACCGGGCCCTGCCCGATCCCCATGAGGATCGCATCGTCATGGCTCAAATCTTTCCCATCGCTCTTCCCACTGAGCGCCCCGATCGAGCCGCCCCATTCGTACCCGATCCCCAGGTCATACCGTGTCCCCACCCCAAACGAGCGATAGACATCCGTGATCCCCCGAGGCTCAAGCCGCTGCCCGAGCGTAAAGAAAAACACATTCGACGACACCATCAACGCATCGACCCCGTCTGGGTTGCGTTCGAGCTGATCGTAGTGTGTGATCCCGTGCTGCTTGTAAATCCACGAGCGATACTTATTGGGCTGATTCGGCAGCAGGTGCCCCGACGCCTCGATCCGCTCGCCCTGTGTGTACTTGCCGTACTTGGCCGCCCCCGCCAGAATCACCGCCTTGGCCACCGAGCCCGGCGGGTACGGCATCGCGATCGCCCGATTGATAAACGGCGTATGGATCTTGTCAAACCGTCGCTTGTCCTCCTCCGTCCGCACGCCAAACCGTGTCCAATCCCCATCGCTCGGCGGCACCGGCGTTGATACCAACGCCAAAATCTCGCCCGTTGCC
>CAXBLA010000023.1:0-46161 GCA_963976625.1 uncultured bacterium | reverse complement strand
GTCTTCGGTACAGGCAGCTAATGAACTCATCGGCTACACCCCCGCGACGAGCATCGAGGTCGGGCTTGAGCAGGCCGTGCGCTGGTACGCGGATCAGTTCCGCCAGGGCAGGGCGTTATGATCGGTCATCTGGTTGGAAAAGCTGTTGATGCGATCGGGGCCCTCTGGGTCCTGTGCACACTGGCGGTGGTCTCCAAGTTCCGCTTCAAAGGGGCGTACTGGGGCTGGCGGATGAGCACGGCCTTCCCCAAGGGCTCGGATCAGGTTGGCGGCTTCGAGCGGGCTCGGGGTGCTTTCGAGTACGCCCGCTGGGCCTGGCGCATACGCCGATTGCGCTGATTCGGATGGAATCGCGTCGTTTTGGGTAGATTTCGGTGTTTTCACGCACTCAACAGGCGATTCTGATACACTCAGGTGCAACTTTGATCAAAGCGGCGGGGGGCCAATCGCCGATCTGTACTGGTAATCGGTGGGCTTGTTTGCCGAATCACCAGCACACACCCGCAGCCATATCCAGAAGAGGTCTTCGATGAGCAACTCCAACGCCAACAACGGTTCGAACAACAGCTTTTCCCACGCGTTCCTCCCGGGCCTGATCCTCGGTTTGATCGTCGGGGCGGCTGCCGGCGCGTTCTTGCCCGCTCTGGTGAGCAACCCCAAGATCACCGTCCCGCGTTCCACCGGCACCCACACACCAGCAATCGATCAGGCCGAGGATGCCCTCGACGACGCGGTGGACAGTGCCGAAGACATGGTCGATGACGCGGCCGATACCGCCGAGGACATGATCGACGATGCCCAAGACGCGATCGAAGACGCGGTGGACGATACCGCTCCATAAAGCCCGGGCCTCCTTCCATTTTGAATCCAATGCTCGGATCCCCAGCCGCCCGTGCTAAGATGCATGGATGAGCACCGATCCGCGCATCTTGATGGCCCAGCACGCAAAGACCGCGGAGCTGTTGGGGGTCGATTTCTTGCCCTTGGGTGAGGTGCCGACGGTGATGGCGCAGCCGACAGCCGATGTCGCGCCTCCAACGCCAAGCCGATCGCCCCAGCCAACGCAGGCTCCCGTTTCCGTACCGCCAGCCCACCCGCCAGCCCAAGCGAACCCAGACTCTGAGCTCGCATCGATCCCGGCAGCCGCCGCTCAAGCACTCCAAGGTGCGTACGCCAGCGAATCGGATGCCCAGGCCCGGCTCGATGCATTGCGGGCCAAGTACGAGCTCGATGCCCCGCACGCACATTTCAATACCGCTTTCAGCAACATCGTCTTCGGCGAGGGCGACCCGCAGGCCCAGTTGATGTTTATTGGTGAGGCCCCCGGCGAGGACGAAGACCGCACCGGGCGTCCGTTCGTCGGGCGGGCCGGGCAGCTCTTAGAGAACATGATCAAGGCGATGGGCGTCACCCGCGAGCAGGTGTACATCACCAATGTGCTCAAAACCCGCCCACCCAACAACGCCACCCCGACCAAGGAGCAGGCCCGGCTGTGCGAGCCCTACCTCGTCGAACAGGTGCGGATCATCGAGCCCAAGGCTATCGTCACCCTCGGGCTGTCGGCTTCGCAGCTGATCCTCAAGTCCCAGAGCCCGATGCGCACGCTGCGTGGGCACTGGCACCCGTGGCCGACGAGTCCTGAGAGCGAGGGCTTGGGCAAGATCGAGATCATGCCGACCTACCACCCGGCGTACCTGCTGCGTTCGTACACCGAGGACAACCGCCGGAAGGTCTGGTCAGATCTGACGCAGGTGATCGACAAGCTGGGTTTGAAGAACTAGCTGGGTTTGAAAAAACAGCTGGGTTTGAAGAAGCAGCTGGGTGCACAGAAACCGCGATCGGCGATTCCCAAAGACCCCTCCAGCAGGCACCCAAACGGGTGGTCAAAAAATACTTCGGAAACTTGGGTAAACTGGGGAACCAATGCCCGTATCTAGACGAATCTTTGGGTGATGAGAAAACATGGCTGCGGGTCTCGCGGCTGTGCATCAAAGTGAAAATCAGGGCTTCCAGATTCGGCATTGGCCGGAATAGACTGGGCCCGAGCTATGTTTGGTCTTTCGAGACGACGAACACACCATCAAGACCCCCACGAGACTCGGCGCTTGGCTTTACGGCTAGGTGCCGGGTTTTTTTCTTTTGCCGCCTGTTCATAAAAAACACGCCGAACGGGTCGGCGTGCTCTGGTGAACTCTTGGAAGAAGCGTTTGCTTACGGCGCGTCGTGATCGTGGCCGTGATCATGATCGGAGTGGTCGTTGCCCATCAGCCCATCCATCGCGTCTTTGGCATCATCGATGATGTCTTCGATCGCGTTGGTGTAGTCGATCTCGGTGCTCGGGTCGAGCTTCTCGATCTGGGTGATGTGGTAGGGCTTGGGGGTGTCGGTGCTCCAGGTGACGAGGAGGTCGAACTTGACCTTATCACCGACCTTGAAGGCGTCGATGTTCACGCCGTCACCGAGTGGGAATGGCATGGTCATCGAGGCCATGCCCGCGACACCCCGGGCGTTGACCTTGATCGTGCCGTCCATGCTCTTGAATGTGGGGATGTGCTCGTGATGGATTTTCATCAGGCTCCCGTCGTCGGCGGGCATCAAAGTGATCTCGCCGAGGATGCCCTCGTAGAGCTCGCCCTCGGCGTTGGCCATGTCGCCGTCTTGGTCGTGGGCGTGGTCGCCGTGATCATGATCGTGGCCCGCGTGATCGCCGTGGTCATCATGGTCATCGTGCGCTGCGGCGGCTGCATCGCTGTCGCTCTTGGTGCAGCCCATCGGGAGCATGGTCATCGAGAACGAGAGCCCGGCGAGTGCGATGAGCTTGAGTGTGTTGTGCGTATTCATGGTTCGACCTCTTGGTATACAGGGTGTTTGACGGTGTTCGTGGACTCCGATCATACGCATTCCCGGTTTCTCCGAGTTCGGACAATGGTGAGAAAGCACAGAAAAACCCGGCTGGTGTGCAGCCGGGCCTTGGAGTTCGTTGGAAAATCAGGGGTGACCTGATCGTCTTAGTTCTTCTCGAGCGAGATGTACTGCTCGATGGACGAGAGGTCCGGGGTGATGTCGTGGGTGAAACGCATCGACCACGCATTGCCTTGCTCGCACATCGCGATGCGGGCGGCTTTCTCGCGTGAGTACCAGAGGCGGCCACCACGGATGTAGGAGTTCATACGCTGGCGACGCATGCGCTGGGCACGGGCAAGGCTGCGCTTGATGTCCGGGTCGCGACGCATCATGCGCTCGATGGTGTCACATGCTGCTTTGTTGTTTGGCACCTTACTGATGGTGCACTTGATGGTGTCGCCTGCGCTGAGTGTGTCGATCATGACCCGGTCCTTACTTTCAAATCTTGACATTCAAAGCCTGCAAGCGCAGTCTTTTCTATGGAAGTCGGTGTGCCGATCGAAACCATGCTGATCGGGACGACAAGTTTAGCACGCCCAGCCATTTCGTCCACCAATTGCCCTACACTATTGGCTCGCAAGTTCAATTCCATGCATACTTTCCGCTCAGGAGCCGCGATGACCGACACCCCAAATGGCACCCCGTCCGACGATCAGCAACCCCAACAAACACCGCCCGTGTTCGATCCGTCGGCTCCCAACCAGAACATGCCCAAGCTCCGCAAGATCCGCGGGATCCCCGTTCCCGTAGACGGGCCCAACGGGCAGAAGGTCAATATGCTCGGTTTGGCCGACGCCCAGCAGGTCTCGACCCGGATGGTCGTCACGCACCCGGCTTTCCAGAGCGTGCTGCCCATGATGGACGGGACCCGGAATGTCGACGAGATCGTCACCCAGGCCGGCAAGGGGCTCGAACGCCCGATGCTCGAGCAGCTGATCGCCCAGCTCGACCATGCGGGGCTGTTGTTCGGGCCGGTGTACGAAGATCTGGCGGCCAAAATGCACGCTGCGTTCGATGATTCGGACATTTTGCCCCCGGGTTCCACGGCTCAGCTGGCGGATATGCTGGTGATGAAGGCCGTGGGCGAGGACGCGACGGACGAGCAGAAGAACGAGATGGGCGGCGAGGAGCTCAAAAAGCAGTTTGATCTGTGGATTGACGAGGCGCTCAAGGATGCCCAGAGCACGAGCTTTGATGCCCTGCCGGCGGCTGTGATCGCCCCGCACATCGACTATATCCGAGGCTGGATGAACTACGGGCACACCTACGGGCGGATGCGCGTGGTCGATCGCCCGGACCGGATCGTGATTCTGGGCACCAATCACTTCGGCCAATCGACCGGCGTGTGCGCCTGTAATAAAGGTTACGAATCGCCGATCGGTGTCTGCGGGCTCGATACCGAGCTCCTCGATACCCTCAAAGCGGAGCTGGGCACCGAAAACGCGGAGAAAATGCTCGCCAACCGCTTCGATCACGAGAACGAGCACTCGATCGAGCTGCACATCCCGTGGATCCAGCATGTGTTCGGCGAAGACGAGTCGGGCAACTACCCCAAGGTCTTTGGCGCCTTGATCCACGACCCGAGCGTGAACAACGGCGAGGGCTACGACGAAAACGGGCTGGGGATCGATCCCTTTGTTCAGGCGCTCAAATCGACGATTTCCAAGCTCCCCGGCACCACTTTGGTCGTGAGCTCGGCGGATCTGAGCCATGTGGGCCCCGCGTTCGGGGATCAGCAGGCCCTCGCGGGCGATTCCGAAGAGGCGGCCGCCTTCCGCACGCAGGTGGCAACGCACGATCAGGAGATGCTCAAGCTCATCGTCGAGAACAAGGTCGAGGACATGATCGGGGCGATGGCGTGGCAGCAGAACCCGACGCGGTGGTGCTCGATGGGCAATATCGCGACGATGATGCGTGTGGTCGAGCCGAGCCGGGTTGATCTGCTCAACTATGCCGCGGCGATGGATCCGCAGGGCACGGCGTTCGTATCGTCGGCTTCTCTGGCGGTGTACCGCTAATCCCGCTTGATCTGTCGGGCTGCGTCCAGCATCGCGTTGTGTCACGGGTGTGTCACAACCAGGCACGGGCCCGGAACTGGGCGTCCAAAGTGGCGTATCTTGTGTGGGCCCTGTGCATGGTGGGCATTGATTGAGTACCATAGCGTGCGTTTGGGCGCATGAAGGCCGATGAAACGGGCCGAGACGACACGACACGAATTGAATCTGGCTAGTGCGATACTGGAGGTATCATGGCTTCGTCAAATATATGTTGGGGCATCGAGATGGGCTACGGGGCGATTAAAGCGCTCAAGCTCGAAAACGACGGCGGCGAGTTTAAAGTGCTCGACTTCGCGGTCATCAACCACCCCAAGATCCTCTCGACCCCCGAGCTCGACCAGACCGACGCGATGCGTGTGGCGCTGGGGATGCTGGTCAACCAGCACGACCTGAGCAATGCACGGATCGCGGTTTCGCTGCCCGGGCACCAGAGCTTCGCGCGATTCGCCAAGCTCCCGCCCGTCGAGCCCAAGAAGGTGCCCGACATCGTCAAGTTCGAAGCGGTCCAGCAGATCCCGTTCCCGCTCGAGGAAGTCGAATGGGACTACCAGACCTTTGTGTCGCCAGACTCGCCCGATGTCGAGGTCGGGATCTTCGCAGTCACCCGCCAGCGGATCATGGATCAGCTCTCGATGCTCGGCGATGTCGGGCTGACCCCCGATCAGGTGACCTTGTCGCCGATCGCGGCGTACAACGCGCTGGCGGTCGATCTCGGGTTCACCAATGATACCCCGGGCACCATTATCCTCGATATCGGGACGGTCTCGACCGACCTGATCATCGCCGAGGCTGGTCGTGTCTGGGTGCGGACCTTCCCGATCGGCGGGCACCAGTTCACCGAGGCGCTGGTCAGCTCGTTTAAACTCAGCTATTCCAAGGCCGAGAAGCTCAAGCGTGAAGCCGAGCAATCCCGCCACGCGCGCCATGTGTTCCAGGCGATGCGTCCGGTGTTCTCGGATATCGTTCAGGAAATCCAGCGCTCGATCGGTTTCTACCAGTCGGTGCACCCGGACGCGGATCTCAAGCGATTGGTCGGACTCGGTTCGACCTTCCGTCTGCCGGGCTTGCGGAAGTACCTTAAGCAGCAGCTCCAGCTCGATGTGTACCGCCTTGAGCAGTTCAAGAAGCTGTCGGTCGATGACGCACGGGCCGGCGAGTTCCAGGCGGCGAGCTTCAACCTTGCCACGGCCTACGGCTGTGTGCTCCAGGCCTTCGAGCACTCCCCGATGTCAGCGAACCTGATGCCGGTGCCGGTGATCAAGAGCGCGATGTGGAAGAAGAAGGTGCCGTACTTCGCGGCCGCGGCCGGTTTGGCGGCTGCGACCGCCGGTGCGATGTTTATCCGCCCGCTGTTGGATGATACTGCGTTTAACGGTGCCGAGAAGCCGGCTATTTTGAAAATGGTCGCGACCGAAGCCACACAGCTGGCCGACGAAGCCAACGAGGCGAAGGTGACTGATAGTGCACTGCCGAACCTTGAGGGGGCCAAAATCGTTGGCCTGCTCGATGGGCGGGCGCTCTACGCCCAGATCCTCGAAGACACCGCGAGCCTGATCACGCGGGTCAGTGAGAGCGCGATGGAGGAAGCCGCCACCGACGAGCGGCTCACGGAATCATTCGCGGGGCGTGAGCCGTTCAAAATGCTGAACCTGACGACCGATTACATCGAGCCCGGGCTGATCAACGCCAATCGGAACACCGGGCGCAATGCGCCAGCCCCTGATCCGGTGCTCGCTTCGATCTCATCAAAGCGTCATGTGAAGGTGCAGGGGCAGTTCGAGATCCCGCTGGGCGATGTGGGCGTGTTTATGCTCGATCATGTGAACGATATCCTGCGAGACGAACTGGCTCGCGAGGGCACGATGTACACCCTGGTGGTGACCCAGGTCGAGCCTTGGACGATTGTTGGCGGCAACGCGCCCCGCCCCGGGGGCAACACTCGCCCGGGGAATCAGATGACGAACAATCGGCTGACCCAGGGGCGCCCGGGCACCGGCTCGAGCAGTTCAAGCGGTTCGGGCAGCTCAGATCTCGATACCCTCGCGCCCATCACCCGCCCCGTCGTTGAATCACAGGGCGCGACGACGGTGGTGGAACTGACCTGGTACGCGGTGCTGGATCCGATGGACGACAATACATTCAATGGAGACGAAGGATGAACAAGGTCATGGGATTCATCAAGGGTAATCTGATCGTCGTGATCTCGGTCGTGCTGATTCTGGCATTCCTGCCGACGGGGTACATCTTCTCCCAGAAGTGGAACAAGCAGGTGCAGGCTGATGCCGAGGCCGCGTACAAGAAAGAGAAGCGCACGCTCGACTCGAAGAGCTCGATCAACTACTCGCTTCCAGCGGTGCTCGACGGCGAAGCGGACTTGTCGGAGTCACGCGCACCCAACACCGTGGTGACGGAGTTCTACAAGGCCCGCAAGGCCGAGCGCGAGGTGCAGGTCGCTGATGTGGTCGAGCGGGGGACCGAGTTCAATCGTGGCAACCATGTCCAGCTCGTCGAGGGTATCCTGCCCGCGGCCAGTGATAACCGGACGCTGGTGCGTCTGGCCCGCGAGATGGCCGAGGCGATCGTCGGGACCGAGTCCCGTCCTTCCGTGTACCAGCGCAAGCTCCAGCGCCTCAACGCCGGGCTGCCCCCGCGGCCTGAGGTGCTCGCGGCGACCCTTGGCGAGTTTGAAACACGCGAACGCCAGCGCTACCAGAACTCGAATACCTCCGGGCAGATGACACCCGAGCAGGCCCAGAAGCTGACCAACGACCTGACGGCTCGCCGATTGGGCGAGTACATCGGGCAGTCCAAGTCGCTGACTTTCTACTGCTCAACCAACGCCTTTGTGAGCCCCGGGGCCAGCGGGTCAGATGGCGATGAGTTCTCGCATGTGCCTTCGCAGGTGCCCGCGATCAGCTCGATCAGCGAGCCGGTGGTCTTTAACTGGCTGTGGGATTACTGGGTGATCACCGATGTGCTCGATGCGGCCGCCCGCGCGAACACCAGCGTGCAGACCGGGGCGATGTCGATTCCCGATGCGCCCGTCAAGAGCGTTGAATCGATCCGGGTCTCGAAGCTGGACCTGACGGGTTCACAAAATGCCGTGGAAAATCAGGGCGGCGGTCGGCGCGGGGCAATCAACCCTGCCGGCTCACGCGATGATGGTGAGAAGCCCACATTCACCGGACGCAAGGGCGGCGAGGCGCAGAGCGCTTTCGATATCCGCATGATCCAGGTGCAGGTGGTTGCCTCGTCAAAGGATCTGCCCAAGTTTATCGATGCGATCGGCAAGACCAACTACATGACCGTGACGGATATCGATCTGGACTCGGTCGATGTGTGGGGGGATCTGGAGAGCGGTTTTTACTATGGCGACGAGCATGTCGTGCGAGCAACCATGACGATCGAGAGCGTGTGGCTCCGCTCGTGGATGGCGCCGATGATGCCGGATACGGTGAAAACAGCCTTGGGCGTGCCGATGCAGGCTTCGCTGAGCGAAGACTTCGACGGTTGAATATGCCTCTGAGGCAAACGCGAAACAACGGACACAGCACAAAGAACAGAACACTCGAATCTTTGAAATGAGACGATTATGAAACTCAAAGGCGTCAACCCAATCGAACAGCACATCGAGAAGATCGTGCTCGGGATCATGGTTTTGCTGCTCCTGGGCGTGCTGGCGATGCAGTTTGTCATGCGTCCCAACGATGTGAAGGTCGGTTCGGCCATGGTCGGGCCGGGGCAGATATACACCGCGCTCGAACGCCAGGCGGAGCAGGTCAACAGCCAGCTCACGGATTTCGATCCGGCGCTGCCTGAAGTGGCTTCGGTGAACCTGGTCGAGCGGTACAACGCCGCGTTCGAGAACGCTTCGGGCGGCTCGGTCGAGCTTTCGGCGGCGCTGGGCACGCCCGTGGATGTCCGCGTGGTGGGGGGAAACAGCATCGCCGATGTCGTGGTCTCCAACGATGGCCCGGTCTCGGCGTTGATTGTCCCACGCACCTCCACCCCGGTGGCGGCGTCGCAGTGGGCGACGCTCGACCCGTACGCGGTGCTCGAGGTGCCGGCGTACGAGGCGTTCGTGCCCGCGGCTCAGCCATACGACTTTGCTTCGGTCTCGATCGAGGCTTTCTTTAGCGGCAAGGAACTCCAGGACGCGCTCAATGGTCAGGGCGGATCGGGCGATGCGATCCCGCGTAGGTTCTGGTCCTCGACCGGCTTTGCGGTTCTTGGATTCGAAGCCCAGCGTCAGCAGCTGATGAGCGACGGATCATGGGGGGCATCCGAGCCCATCGTGACCCCGCCCATGACCCCTATGCCGACCAAAGCCTTGCTCCCTGAATCGGGGCTGCTGGATCTGGCCGGTCTGGTGTCCACGGCATCGCGAGTGATCGACGAGGTCGCCCGCCCACAGTTCCCGCCCACCATCGCCGGCGAGCAGTGGGTCCCGCCGAGCGAGCGCGTAGAGTTCGAAAACGAATCGGAATCGAGCGAGATCACCCGGATCAGGCGTCAGCTCGATCGGGCCCGGGCCGAGCTCGATCGGCTCAACGCCGCCCCTGCAGCCCCGCGTCCGGGCGGCAAGCGAACAACCACGGGCCCACGCAACGCGCCCAATACCGATCGGAATCGGGCGCGGATCGACCAGCTCAGAGAACGGATTGATGAGCTGACCGAACAGCTCAACGACTTGGGCGTCGATACAGATGACACAAGTACCTCGCGCCCTGTGCGGACCTCGAGCAATGATGTGCGTTCGATCCTTGAAGTAGAGGAAGTCGGGCTCTGGGCCCATGATCTTGGGGTCGAGCCCGGGGCGACCTACCGCTATCGCACCCGCGTGGTGGTGAACAACCCGCTGTTCCGCAAGGGCGGGGAGCTCGATCCTGATGATGCCGCCCAGCAGGCGCTTACGCAGGATCCGTTTGTACGCGGGGACTGGTCATCGTGGTCAGAGCAGGTGACAGTTGGTGCCGAGGAGTACTACTTCGTGGCCAGCGCTGAGACCGAGAACCAGTTCGGCAACCCGGAAGCCAAGACCACGCTGGATCTGTTTAAGATGTACTACGGGTACTACCGCAAGTCTTCGATGATCGCCATGCCCGGCGACGCGATCTCGACCAATGTGCGGGTGTCGGATAGTCTGTTGATGTTTGATACGGGCGTGATCGAGGCCGATGATGCCGCCAGGGCGATCGCGGCGCAGAATGATGATCAGGACGATCAGCCCACTGCTCCGGCCTTGCCAGAGGGTGTTAGCCGGCTCCCAAATCGCGTGACGATCAGCCTGGGGGCGTATGTGCTCGAGGTGTACAGCGGGCTCGATACAGTCGAGACCGCGCTGGGGCGGACCGTTATCCCGATGCAGGTGGTGATCCGGGATCCGATGGGCAATCTGGTCGTCCGTGCGGACATCTCGGACCAGAGCTCGGCGGGGTATCTGCTGGCTTCTGCGTCGGCTTCACAGGCCAGTGACGCCCAAATCAGGGCTCCGGGGCAATCGGCGATCCCCTCGGCCTTTGACCTGTTCAAGCCCGTCGAGCCTTAAGGAAGTTTGAAGAGTACGCAAAGATTGTTTGAGCCCCATGCCCGCTTGGTCATGGGGCTTTTTCGTGCAAAGAATGCGGTTGTATGTCAGTGTTTGCGCAGGGGGGTGGAGAGATCTGCCGACCACGCTGAATCGTTGTAAAGAATTGTGAGATAAGGAGCTGAATTGTTGCCCAAGCAATTTGACGATGAGTTTCTGTTGCCTATCATCTCCCCGCCACTTAAATGGGGCAAACGAGATTCGGCTGGTTGATCTAGTCGGTTTCAGCATCTTTGACAAGTAGATTACGACGAGCGGAACTCAGATTGCCGTGTTTCAAAGGAGACGCGGGTCACGCCATTTATGGTGTGCATCAAGGCTGAGTTCGGCAAATATACTAACTGAGAAATTCTCAAAATGCGTCTGAAATGGTGCTTGCAGAAGTTTGTTTTCCTTCACGGTGCAAATGGAGCAAGTCGATAGACCTTGCCGGCAGGTAAGGGAGGTCGTAAAGAGATATTCGGGTTGGCGTTGATTGGCTACGAATGTAGTTGATCGGCATCAGGTCGGATTGATCAAACCACGAAGGGCATACGGTGGATGACTTGGCGTCAAGAGGCGATGAAGGACGTTGGAACCTGCGAAAAGCTATAGGGAGCCGGTAACCAGGCTGTGATCTATAGATGTCCGAATGGGGAAACCCACCCGCAAGGGTATCGTGCACTGAATGCATAGGTGTACGAGGCAAACCTGGGGAACTGAAACATCTAAGTACCCAGAGGAAAGGAAAGCAACATGCGACTCCGTCAGTAGCGGCGAGCGAAATCGGATAGCAGTGAAACTCGCGAATGCGTTGGAATGCGCATCCAAAGATGGTGAAAGACCAGTAACGAGAGGTAGCTGCACAGCCCTCGAGTAGGCTCGGGCTCGTGGAACCCGGGTTGAACATGGGAGGTCCACCTCCCAAGGCTAAGTACTCCTTGACGACCGATAGCGAAACAGTAAGGTGACTGAATGTTTAAAAGTACCCCTATTAGGGGAGTGAAATAGTACCTGAAACCGTGTGCCTACAAGCGGTCGGAGCCCTACGGGGTGACGGCGTGCTTTTTGCATAATGAGCCCGCGAGTTAGTCTCTGTGGCGAGCTTAAGGCCTAACGGGCCGGAGGCGGAGCGAAAGCGAGTCTGAATAGGGCGTATAGTCGCAGGGGCTAGACACGAAACCCGTGTGATCTACCCATGGTCAGGGTGAAGGTGGGGTAAAACCTGCTGGAGGCCCGAACCCATCAACGTTGAAAAGTTGTGGGATGAACTGTGGGGAGGGGTCAAAGTCCAATCAAACCGGGAGATAGCTTGTTCTCACCGAAATAACTTTAGGGTTAGCCTCAGGAGGCAACTATTGGGGGTAGAGCTACTGGATGGATGGTGGGCCCGCCTAGGGTACCCCATCCAACCAAACTCCGAATACCAATAGCCAAGTCCTGGGAGATAGACTGCGAGTGAAAATATCCGTAGTCAAAAGGAGAATAATCCAGATCGCCAGCTAAGGTCCCCAAATCATACTCAGTTCTTAAGGAAGTCAGATTGCCGTGACAACCAGGATGTTGGCTTAGAAGCAGCCATCATTTAAAGAGTGCGTAACTGCTCACTGGTCGAGGAATTTGGCGCCGATAATGATCGGGAATAAGTATGATACCGAAGCTGCGGACTTCGTAAGAAGTGGTAGGTGAGCGTTCCATTCAGCGTTGAAGGTTATCCGAAAGGGTTGCTGGAGCGTATGGAAGTGAATATGCGGGCTTGAGTAACGATAAAAAGGGTGAGAATCCCTTTCGCCGTAAGTCTAAGGTTTCCTGGGGAAGGTAAATCCGCCCAGGGTTAGCCGGGTCCTAAGGCGAGGCCGAAAGGCGTAGTCGATGGATAGCAGGTTAATATTCCTGCGCACATATGAAGATCAAAGCATGATGCGGATTTCCAAGCTCTTCTGGACTGTTAGACGTCCAGGCCTTCGGGCCGTTGAAGGGGGAGGAAGTTCCTAGAAAAGTCATGTGGGCGACATATGTCCCGTACTAAAACTGACACAGGTAGACGAGGCGAATAGCCTCAGGCGCTCGAGAGAATGGTCGTGAAGGAATTAGGCAAATTTACTCCGTAAGTTCGCGATAAGGAGGCCCTTCGGGGCGCAGAGAAAAGGCCCTGGCAACTGTTTATCAAAAACACAGCACTGTGCTAACTCGCAAGAGGATGTATACAGTGTGACGCTTGCCCAATGCCCGAATGTCACGGAAGTGGGTTATCTTCGGAGAAGCTCACGACTTAAGCACGGGTCAATGGCGGCCGTAACTATGACGGTCCTAAGGTAGCGAAGTTCCTTGTCGGGTAAGTTCCGACGCGCATGAATAGCGTAATGACTGGGGCACTGTCTCCACGACCAACTCGGTGAAATAGTAGTGGCGGTGAAGATGCCGCCTACCCGCAGCAAGACGGAAAGACCCCGTGAACCTTTACTGCAGGCTCATATTGGTAACGAGCACATGATGTGCAGGATAAGTGGGAGGCTTTGAAGCCGGTATTCAGGTACCGGTGGAGCCGTTGTTGAGATACCACTCTTCTTGAGTTTGTTGCCTAACCCTGATTCCCGTGAAGCCGGGCAGGGAACAGTGTGTGTCGGGTAGTTTGACTGGGGCGGTCTCCTCCTAAAGAGTAACGGAGGAGCGCAAAGGTTAGCTCAGCACGGATGGAAACCGTGTTTCAGAGTGTAAGAGCACAAGCTAGCTTTACTGCGAGTCCGACAGGACGAGCAGTCTCGAAAGAGGGCTCTAGTGATCCTGCGATCGCGTGTGGAAGCGTCGTAGCTCATCGGATAAAAGGTACTCCGGGGATAACAGGCTTATCGCTCCCGAGCGTCCATAGCGGCGGAGCGGTTTGGCACCTCGATGTCGGCTCATCGCATCCTGGGGCTGAAGGCGGTCCCAAGGGTTAGGCTGTTCGCCTATTAAAGCGGTACGCGAGCTGGGTTCAGACCGGCGTGAGCCAGGTCGGTCCCTATCTGCTGTGGGCGTTGCAAACTTGAGAGGAGTCAACCTTAGTACGAGAGGATTGGGTTGGACTGACCCCTGGTGATTCTGTTGTTCCGCTAGGAGCACCGCAGAGTAGCTACGTCGGGCAGGGATAACAGCTGAAAGCATCTAAGCAGGAAGCCCCCCTCGAGATCAGGTTTGCTAGTTTTTAACGAGAGACCCCAGGGAGACTACCTGGTTGATAGGCCGCAGGTGTAAGGACTGAGAAGTTTTCAGCCGAGCGGTACTAACGGTCGAAGGTTTGATCATTCCGACCAAGTGCCGATTTGATTGAGTAGGCTGCTTATGCAGCTGAACCTCAACTGATCGAAACAAGTCGAATGATCTCGGAACCATTTCAACGTGTGTTGAGATTTTAAAGTAAGAGATTCTAAGTAATCAAGTATATTTGTCGCAGCTGCTGGGTTTACCCAGTGGCTTCCGCTCGTCGAAATCTTTGTCAGTCATGACAAGTCGAGAAATCGGTTTGTCCGTGATTGTTGGTGACCATAATGTTGGGGTCACACCTGTTCCCATCTCGAACACAGTAGTTAAGCCCAACATGCCGATGATACTGCTCAGCGGGAAAGTAGGTTATCGCCAACTTTTGAACCCCTCAAGGTAATGCTTGAGGGGTTCTTTTTCGTTTTGATCCTTTCGGGTTTTGACTCTGGTAGAATCAAACAGCCGATACTCAAGGTGAATACACTCTCGAGAAGGAGCACGCGATGTCTACAAGCACGAATGTATCGTTGTATAACGGTGGGGCCGATGATCTACTCTCTCCGGAGAACTTCCCGGATCGGGTGTCGCTGCTCCCGTCGGATCATGGGGCGCCCCAGGCGGGCTCGCGACTCCGGGTGATGTGGGGCCAAGACCTACTCGCCGATGTGCTCGACGGTCGATACCGGGCCGTCATCTGTGGGGTGAACGACATCGACAACTCCCACGGCGTCATCGCCCAGATGGTCTCGCTGATGAACACCTCGCAGTGGTCGCCGGGCGCGGTGACGAGCTACGCGAAGATGTTCCAGGAATCCGTCCAGATTCATGCGGCTCATGATCGCGAGCCCTACATCCTCAAGTATGATCTCGATTCCGTGCTTGTGCTGGCGTTGCTTCGTCCGCACGGGCGTGAGTTCTTTACGACCGGCGATCTCTCGCGTGGTTTCCGCACGATCAACAAGATGCTCCAGGGGCGGGCCGACCGCCGACCGGTGTGCAGCGTCTCGTTCTTGGGGGCGATCTCGAACAAGCTCGTCAAGGACGATCAGGATCTGAGCGAGCCGAGCTTCGAGACCGTGCTCCAAACGATGCACAACTCAGGATTCCGGGGCGATGTTTATCCGTCGCCAGCGATGTGGCAGTGCGCCGATGTCGGGGTCTTCCCGAGCTATCCGTATCCAAAGGGGATCGACCGGATGCGTGCGGGCAGCAGCTGAGCATAGCCGCGGTTTGATTGCGTAGATTCAAGGACATGTTCAGAAGGGGCGGCGATGGCGAAGAAACAGGTGGCGCTCTGGGTGCTTCTGGCGATGGTGGGCGTGTCCATGCTCACCGGCATCGCGGCCGTGATCATGCCCAACAACCTGATCGATGATCGGGTGCTCTTTTCAATACTCATCATCGGCCTGTACGCATTGGGCGGACTCGTGGTCGTGGCGAGCGCACGAAAAATGCGGATGACATACCGGGTTTGTTCTGGATTCATGATCGCATCGATGTTCGGGTATCTGCTGACTATCTGGCTCGAACCATTCATCAGTTATGATACAGAAGATCTGCTTTTCCGCATTTCATTCGGTGGATTAGTGGTTTCTTTCGTATTGCTCCATCGGTTGCTCATCTGTCCGCTCGTCGCATCGAATCAGATTACACGGATCGCAAAGCGCACAGCGATCATCACAGGCATAACGACCGGCGCGGGTGTCGTGAGCCTGCTGATGTTTGATGATGTCATTTTTAGCAGCTCAAATCTCATCGAGTTGATCGTGCGTCTGCTGGGGATCAGCGTGATTGTCTGTGCCGGTTCGACCATTGCGACGGGTGCGCTTGTGATCTTTGGGCCCAAGCCCGGCGATGATGAGCCGGGGCTGCTTGAGTCCTCGATTGTGGTTTCGATGACCTGCCCGCGGTGCCAGTCTGGTATAGAAGCCAAGTCCAACCGCGAGACCCGTTGTGGATCTTGCCGACTCAAGGTGCTCGTTGAGATCGAAGAACCCCGCTGCAAGTGCGGGTATCTGCTCTATGAGCTCGAATCCGATACCTGCCCAGAGTGTGGCCAGCTCATCCCCACCGATGACCGATGGGGGCAGAAAGACAAATCGTTTGTCGGGCATGAAGCCCCCGATCCGGCTTAGGGGCAGCCGGTCGAGAACGCGTCGAGGAAGTCGGAGACATCGAAGAAGTCGAACACGCCGTCATCGGTGAGGTCGGCCGACGGGTCCATGCTTGCGAACGCGTCGAGGAATGCCGATACATCGAAGAAATCGAGCACGCCGTCGCTTGTGAAGTCTGCCGGGTTGCAGCCCGGGATGCTGAGCGTGAGGGTAAAGCTGCCCGTGCCGATGGAAGGGGCGGTCACAAAGTTATAGTTTGTGATATGAACCCAAGAGAGTTCGTAGGTCCCCGCACGCAGCAGACCCGATGACGGGATCGCGTCAAAGTCGGTCGGGCGGTTGGGGAGCGTGAAGTTCGGGGTTGCTTGGTAGCGCATCGCGCCGTTGGCCTGGTTGCGGATCTGCACGACCCCGCCGGTGGACGGAATCGTGGTGATGGTTTCGAGGTAGCCGGTGATTGAGAACTCGGTGTCGTCGGGGACGGTGAACTCGAACTGCCCGTCTGTTGAGCCGCTGCCAACGAGGATGGTTCCCGTATCGAGCGCGTAGTCTACGCTGATGGTGGTTTGCGTACTTGTCGATTCGAGCTCGACCGTCACCGATGAGCTGGCCTCACCAAAGACCGAGCCGACCGAGCCCGCTGATGTGCCGGCGGATGAGAGATCGATGGTGTTGCGGTCTTCTTCACCGCTGGTCGAAGCGAGAGCGAGGGCGGTGCCCTCGATCTCGATATCAGCGAGACTGTTGGTGCAGAGGATGCCCATCGCGAGGCAGGAAAGAGCTTTGATTTGTGTGTTCATTGGGTGTTCCACTGGAGGGGTTTGGTGAGGGAGCACCCTACCAGTGATGGGCCCGACATGCAATCAGAAAATCATCTTTTCCAGCGATGAGCGATGGGCATGCGCCGACCGGGGCCGAAGGCTTTGGTAGTGACTTTGAGCCCGACGGCCATCTGCTGGCGTTTGTACTCATTGCGATCGATGAGCGTGCAGATTCGACGCACGGTGTCCGCGTCGAGTTTGGTCTCGTCGATAATCTGCGAAGCGTTCTGGTGGCGCTCAATGTGTCGGTGCACGATCTCGTCGAGCACTTCGTAGTCCGGCAGGGAATCCGAATCGAGCTGATCGGGCGCGAGCTCGGCGCTCGGTGGTTTTTCGATCGTGCTGATCGGGATCGGGGGCGCGTCGTAGCCCAGTGATGCAAAGTGCTCGTTCATGTATCGGCAGACGCGGAAGACCATGGTCTTGGGGATGTCGGCGATGACGGCGAGCCCGCCGTTCATGTCGCCGTAGAGCGTGCAGTAGCCCACGGCGATCTCAGACTTGTTCCCCGTCGTGAGCACGAGTGCCCCCGTGCGGTTCGACAGCGCCATCATCATGGTGCCGCGGATGCGAGACTGGAGATTTTCTTGTGTCAGATCGGGCAAGGACTCGCCCAGCGTCGACTGCCCGATCTGCTCAAAGGCAGGGTTGATCGACTCGGAAACACCGAGAAAACCAGTCTCGATCGGCATGGTGATGCAGTTCATGCCCATGTTCTTGGCGAGCTCGAACGCGTCGGTTTTGGAGCCTTCGCTCGAGAATCGCCCGGGCATTGACGCACCGAGGACATTGTCCTTGCCCAGCGCACGCACGCCCAGGGCGGCGACGATCGCGGAATCGATCCCGCCGCTGAGCCCGAGGCAGACTTTCGAGAACCCGCACTTGGTGACATAGTCGTGCACGCCAAGGGTCAGCGCTTCGATGATGAGTCGCTCGTCGTCGACTGTGTCGGAGTTGGGTCGGGAGTCAGCATCAAGCTGATCCGTATCAACTACCATCAGGTCCTCTTGGAATCGCTTGCTCTCCGCGGCGATCTGTCCTTGTGAATCAACGACGGCCGAGAGCCCCGAGAAGATCAGGTCATCGTTCGCGCCGACTTGGTTCACCGAGACCACGGGCACGCCGTGCTTCTTGGCGTGGTGGGCGAGGATATCGCGGTGCTTGTTGGGCTTGCCGAGCGTGAAGGGAGAGGCGGAGGGCGCGATGATGAGCCGGGCGCCCGCATCGATGAGTTCTGCGACGGGGTCGATGCCTTGGGCGTAGCGATCCGCGAAGCCCGCGTCGCCGCCCTGCCAGAGGTCTTCGCAGATTGCGAGCCCGACCTTGGTGCCGGCGATCTCGATCACGCAGGGCTGGTTGCCCGCGTAAAAATACCGGTCCTCGTCGAACACATCGTAAGTGGGGAGCAGACGCTTGTCGTAATAGGTGATGTACTCGTTGTCTCGGTATACCACCAGCGCGTTGGCGATGCCTTCCTCGGTTTCGACGGGCAGGGGGGTGCCGAGGATCATGGTGATGTCTTTGGTGTGTGATTCGCCGATGGATTTGACCATCGCGGCGCACTGATCGACGAAACCCTCGACGAGCAGCAGGTCGCGGGGGGGGTAGCCGCAGATGGCGAGCTCGGAGAACACGACGACATCGGCGTGCTGTTTGCGAGCGGATTCGATCGCGTCGATGATGCGTTGTTGGTTGGCGGGCAGGTCGCCGACGGTTGGGTTGAGCTGAGCCAGGGCGATCTTCATAGTCGAAGATGATACGCACCCGATCAGGGCGCGGGCTGCTCGAGCGCGGGGCGGAATCGGAGCCACGCGACGCCGAAGGCGGCGCAGGCGAGGTTGACGACCGATTCGATCGCGGTGACAAAGAGCACCGCGATGGCGATGGGGGCGGCTCCGTTTGGATCGCTGGCGATCGCATCGGCGGAGATCCCGACGGCCGAGGCGATGGCGATCGTTCCGGCCTCGCGGGTGCCCAGCATCCCGAAGGGCGACGCCATCCCGATCAGGAAGTAGGTCGCGCCCAAGAGTAAGGAGTCTGATCCTGAGATCGGCAGGTCGAGCACGATGGCTGCGACATAGAAACGCATCGCAAAGGAGAGCACATCGAGCACCCGGAAGAGGTTGCCGATGCACGCCGCCCGCAGATCGCCGGCCATCGCGAACCCGCTGTGGATCTTCTCGAAGGCATCGTGCCCGGTGAACCGGGAGCCAAGAATCTTGGAGAGTCTTTGTGCGCCAACATCGCCGGCGAACCGCTTGGCGATCAACGAGCCGCCAATGGTGCACAGCACGATCCCGATTGAGGTGACGATCCACCAGGTCGGGTTGATCTCGCGTTGCCACAGGCTCGCGAGGGTGATGGGCCCGAACACCGCGGCCATCAACATCGTGACGGCCACGATCCACGCCCCGATCGTCAGCACCGGGATCTTGTCGCGTCGATTATGAATCACGAAGCGTGACACGATCGAGAGCTTGAATGGGAGATACGCCAAGAGCGTCGAGATCGCGTTGGTTGCGATGACATCGGTCGGGCGGAGTGTGTGCACCGGGCGGATGACCGCCCAGAAGAGCAAGCCGTTGAACGCGACGGAGACGGTCGCGAGCCCCATGAGCATGATGAGTTCTGTCGGCGTGGCGTTGGAGAGCTTGGTGAGCTGCTCGCGGTTCTCTTCCTTGAGCGCCACGCTCATGGCCCACCCGAGCGCACCGATCGAGCCGAGGAACCCGATGATCTGCGCGATGGCCATCAGCGGATGGCGCTTCTTCTTTGAAACGCTTTCAGGGGCCTCGATTTGTGGTTGATGTTGGTCAGTCATGGGTGATTCGGAAGGCGGCGCTGTTGGCGGTCTTGGTTTCGGGGTGCACCCAGACATATATCGGCTCGCCGAGCGTATCTATCCACTCACGGAAGCTTTCGGGATCAATAGATTCAGGCAGCCAGCCCGAGCGGGCGAATCGATCGATCTCCGAGAAGCTGACGACGATCACATCCACGCCCTGATCGATCAGCCAGGCGGTCCATTGTTCGGGCTGATCTGGGTTCTGGGCGATCGCGTCTTCGATCAGCCAGTGGTCATACACGGTGTTGTACACCATCGGCGATCGACGATAGAGCGGTGTCGCGTCCCCGAGCAGGTACACGGTTTCTCGGGGCTCGGCGATGGTGTTGATCGCGTCCGTCCATGGTTCTTGCCCGGGGGCGAGCATGACCAATGGATTCCCGCCGACCTGCGAGCCGGTGATGTACACCAGCGCCGACACCGAGAGCACCGAGACCCCAAGGGTGACCCCGCGCCGGGTCATGCGCGATTTCAAGTGTGTCATGCTCAGTGCGCCCGCGCCGATGAGCACCGGCGCGATCGGGATCAAGAACCGAGACTGCAGGTGCGTGAGCATAATCCAGCCGAGCATGGGCAGCAGGCATGTGATGGCGAGCACGAACCCGAGCCGATGAGTCCGAACTCGCAGGAGAAGCAGACCGAGCCCAACGAGCCCGACGATCGGCACCATGCCCCATTGCAGGTTCGTCCACCCACGGAACTGTGAGACATGGTGCGTGCCCGTTGAATCGGGGAGCACAAGCATCAAGGCCCGATCGAGCAGCGAGCCGTCGAAGGTATGGGCATCGCTGTAGAGGGCGTGCTGGGCATCCGTCCAGTGCCCGTCGCCGAGCAGGGCGTGGAGCTGGGGGAAGACCATGTTCCCGGCCGCGATGTGGTTGCGGGCCAGCCAAGGGGCGATGGTGAGGAGCCCGAAGATCGTGCACAGGGCGATGGGCTTGTACCACTTTCGCGGGGGGATGGTGGCCAGGAGGATCACGCCGACGGACGGGGCGAGGAGGAAGATGGCCGTGGGCTTGCAGCAGCACGCGCCGCCGATGATTAGGCCCGCGAGGATGCTCCGCGTGCTGATCGAATAGGTGCGCTCGATGACGACGCCATAGGCAGCGATCGCCAGTAACACCACGCCCAGCTCGTTATACGCCAGCGATCCAACCACCACAAACCACGGCGTGCACGCCATGAGCACGCGGGCGATGCTCGACAAGCTTTGATCATCTCTATGCAGATAGAGCGCCGCCGCTCGATCGACGACCCGCCCGATCGCGAGCACCGATACGACTAGCAGCATGGCCGAGAGCAGCTGGCTGGCCATGAGTGCGCGGGCGTCGTTGCTCAGCAAGCCCGACAAGCCGCTGTCGGTCTGGGCGGGCGCGTTGGCGAGGTGGGCCATGTGCAGGTAGGACGCTTCGATGTAGCCGGGGAGGAATGAGTACACATTGTGCTGGTAGGTCGCGATGCGTCCGTCCTCGAGCCATTCGCGGGGGAGCTCGAGGTGGTAGCTCAGCGCGTCGTAGCCGCCGAACTCGGAATCCCAGAGTGTGCCCGGCAGGCTCGTCGCGGCCAACACCGCAACGGTGCACCCGAGCATGCACGCGATGCCGGGGATCGTGAGCCTGAGGCGTCCGAGTGCCCGGTCGATGGACTTGCCCCCAGAAAGCAGATCGGGGATCAGCAGGGCGATCCCGAAGCTGGTGACTGCCCATGCCGAGACCGGGTTGAGCCAGCCGAGCACCCCGAGCGCGTGCGAGCACGAGAGCATGAGCGTGAACCCCAGGCCCAGCTCGATGATCCAGCGGGTGGGCAATCGATCGGCGGGCTTTGAGTTCCAAATCGAACAGCACCCCCGCCCGAGCCCCAGCGAACCCAGCAGGTACACTGCTGGGAGCCACGCGGAGTTGAGCAGGACAAAGACCGCCCCGATCGCTCGGTCAATCATTTGAGATCCGTCCCCGAGCGCGAGCATGATGGCGCAGAACACGCCCGCGATCAGCGCGTAGAGCAGCAGGGCCCGCGAGCCATGGGGCGATTTCTTCGAATCGGGTGCATCCATGACGGGCATTGTAAGGCGGCAACCCATTTCAAGGGCCCAGACCCCCTAGAATCTGGCATGGGACTCGAACCGATCAAGCCAGTTTCTTCCGCTCCAGACGCCCAAGCAGACACGATGGACATCATCGAGCCGTTGTGCGCGGTGTTTCGGCGTGGGCTCAAGGAAGAGGGGCTCAAGTACACCCCCGAGCGTGCACGGATCCTCGATACGATCATCGCCTTCGATGGTTTGTTCGAGGCCGACCAGCTCCTCGATGCGCTCAAGTCCAACGGGCATCAGGTCTCCAAGGCCACCGTCTACCGCACGCTCAAGCTGCTCGAGAAATGCTCGATCGTGCAGCAGGTCCTCTTCGATCGCGAGCAATCGCACTACCAACTCGCCTTCGGCAAGCAGGGCAACACGCTGCTGATCCATGTGGATTCGGGCGAGGTTGAGACCCTCGAGATGCCCGGGCTCATCGAGCTGCGCGATCAGATCTGCAAGGCACGCGGGCTCAAGGCCCAGGGGCACAAGCTGCAGATCTTCGTCACGCCCGATCCTGATTCTTCACATTGAAAACTATGAATCGTCGCCTGATCGCCGCCGGCGCGTAGCGAATCCGGACACGCCCATGAGCATGCACGCGAGGGCACCGGGTGCGGGCACGATCGACACCGCGACCCCGGCTTGGGTTTCGTAGCCCCAACGCAGCGGATGCCATTCGATCTCGCGCTCGCCGCCGTGCATCTCGATCGTCCGTTCGATCTGGGCGTACCCGTAGTGCATCCCGTCGCTGAGCTCGAAGGCCATCGCAACAGTGAAGACTTCTGCGACGGAGAACACGCCCTGATCATCGGTCAGCTCGTTGGCCCCGTGGAGCATGCGCCACCCGTCGTTGAAGTTGGCGGATTCATCGACGAGATCGCCGTTGGCATAGCCTTGCGGTCCGTAGTAAGAGATGTATTCACCCGCCCATGGGTCGGGGACGAGGGTCGCGTTGGTCGATTTGGCCGCCGTGGTGACGCGCCCCATGCCCATCCAGATAAAGTCGCCGCCGCTGTGGTGGGTTTCCATGATGAGGATCGAGCCTTCGGGAAGATCGCCGGGGATGGGCTGATCGAACGGACTCGCGGTGATGTTGAGTGTTTGGCCCATCCGCCCAAGGTCGGAGTACATTTTGAGGGTCTGCAAGTTTTCATTCGTGTTTTCGTAGCGCACCATATCTGCGTGAGCGCTCGAACAAAGCACGGCGATCGACGAAAAGACCATCAGTTTCATAGCGTGACTCCTGATCATGAGGATGTAGGTATCCCAAATATACATCGGTTATCGGCGATGGCCACCAATATATGGATACCCTGAGCACCGGGCCTACGCGTTTCAGCGGATCGCGACGCGCATCGAGACCGATGCCCCGGCGTCGTGGAGCATGACCACCGCCCAGTAGGGCACCTCGTCCGTGCTGCGGATGCCCAAAATCAGCCCAGCCGCGGCTGATTCGTCCATCGTGCGGATCTGCTCGACCACGGTCTCAAGCGACCGAGGAGTTGAGCCGAGCCCGCGGACCATGATCTCGTTGTCCTGGAGGTACAGTTCGGCGCTGAGCATCGGGGTGGGGAGGGCGAAATCCGACACCGCGGCATTGGGGTCCTCTTTGGCCGGCAGCTGGGCACGCAGGAACCATTCCGGGCCGGCGATGGTGGCGCTGGCCATAAAGAAGATCAGGATCACCAGCGTCACATCCACCATCGGCGTCATGTTGGGCCCGAATCGGCTGCTGCGTTCGAGCACATTGCGCCGCTTGAGCGGGCGAGGTCGTTTGTAACTGGTATCCGTCTCTGAGTTGTGCGGAGTTGTTGTGCTCATGACCCTTGCTCCGTCATGAGTTCAACCTGCGATACCCCGGCTTCGCGGAGCTGGTGCATGATCGGGCGGACGACTCTATAGGGCGCGTCACGGTGCGCACGGACACGCATGGGTGTGCTTGGGGATCGGGTGTGCATGCCGGTAATCTCGCCGGCGAAGCGATCGGCTGCGATTGCCTGCCCATTGATCGTCAACGCGCCTTCGATATTGATCCCGATGATGATCGGGTCCTGATCTTGGGTCTCGGTGATCCCCGTCGAAGAACTCGGCAGCGCGATGGCCGCCTTGCGATCGATCGCCAGCTGCCCGACGAGCAAATAGAACACAATCAAGACCATCACCACATCGATCATGGGCGTGACATTGATCCGGGCGCCGGCGCCCTCGGTCGAGATTATCGATCGGGATCTCACGCGTTCGTTTGCTCCATCTTCGGTTGGTTGTGTTCAACGGGGATCATGTCCACCAGCTCGCCGGCTTGGGCCATCGCGGTGTTGCAGTGTTTCTCAACGATCGATCGGTACAGCCCGTACACCAGTAAACACGGCACCGCGAGCACCAAGCCGAGCATGGTGTGGAAGAGCGCCTTGGAGATGCCCAGCGAGAGATCGGTCGGCCCGGCCGCCCCGCCGGCTTGACCGAGACGGACAAAGGCGATGATCATGCCCCAGACCGTGCCCGCGAGCCCGACGAGCGGGCCGAGTTCGCCGATGATCCGCAGGGTGTCGAGCGGACGCACCCAGCGGGCGCACGCGTTGGACGCCGCGAGCTCCGCCGCGTCGCGCATCGCGTCCTTGCCCTTGCTCCGCACGCGATACGCCGCGTTGGCCGCGATGGAAACAATGCTGGTCTGCTCGCTGAGTCCCTTCTCGAATCCGCCCAGATTCTCTTGCATCAGGTGCTCGCGGAGGTTCTGGTGGATCGATGCGGGCGCGATGACCTCACGCCGGGCATCCATGACGATGCGCACAATCAGCGTCATCGCGAAGAGCGACCCGACGATCAGCGCGATCGAGAAAATGTCGAACGAGTCGACAAAGAGCGACCACGCGTTGGCCGAGGATTCAGCTGCTTGTCCGGCTGCTGGTGGAGTGGCTTGTGCAAGGGCTTGGGCGAGTGTGTGCATGCACCAACGATATCACACCCGTGCGTGATTTATCGTCCCGCGATCGGGTTATTCGCCCTGTTCGATGTCGGTCTGCGTCATCGGGCGTGAGATGGTGTGCTTCTCGTCGAACCACGCGTTGAGATCCGCCATCCGCGCCTGTTCAGAAACGAACGGCCAGGTCAACGACTCACCCGATACTGGCCGCCCGGTCGTCGGGCAAATAGTCGATGGGCGCGGTCGGATTGCATCGAACCCGGCCCGGTCGGCCCACGCGTCGGGGATCTCGAAGGTGAAGTCACGAGAAGTCTCGTCGACATGATCGATGCGGATGGTCAGGGCCGAGTCCGGGATTGCACCCGCAATCCGATCGGGCCATTCGATCAGGATGATCGCGCCCGAGTCGATGATCTGATCCCAGCCCAGCGCGTCGAGCTCGGATTCATCGCCGAGTCGATAGCAGTCCATGTGCGCCAGAGGCGGGCGATCATCGCCGTCGGCATCGACCCTCGGATAGATATTCATAATGACAAAGGTCGGCGACGACACGGCTTGCTCGCTGATGCCGAACGACTGGGCGAGCAAGCGCACAAAGGTGGTCTTGCCCGCGCCCATCTCGCCGATCAGGCGGATGATGTCGCCGTCACGCAGGACCGCACCCAGATCGTTGGCGATCACGCGGGTGTGTTCGATGGATGGGGCTGGGCGTTGGACCTCGATCATGCCCAGATTGTTCGCAGCGCGGACGGCGATAACCACACGGGCTCACCACAACATGCGTGTGCGGATGGATTCTTCGATCGCGTTGATCCGTTCGTGGAGGGCGGCGGCGTCCGAAGGATCCGCATCGAGCACGAGGTACCCGATTTGGGCGTTGGTCTGCAGGTACTGCCCCGAGATATTGATGTGCAGAACGGCGGCCGCCTCATGGATCTTGTTGAGCACGCCGGGCACATTGCGGTGGAAGTTGAGGATCCGGTGCGATTGGTGGGCCGCCGCGTTTTCGGGCGAGCTGGGCTGCTCGGGCAGATCAACCTCGGGCACATTGACCGCGCCGGTGGTGGTGCCCTGGTTCAGGAACCGGGCGAGCTTATTGGCGATGTCGAGGCTGATGGCTTCCTGTGCTTCGATGGTCGAGCCGCCCACATGGGGGGTGAGGATGACATTGTCGAGCCCCTGGAGCGGGCTGGTGAAGGATTCGCCGGATTTGGTCGGTTCCTCCGGGAAAACATCGATGGCCGCCCCGGCGAGGTGCCCGGATTCGATAGCGGCTTTGAGCGCGTCGAGATCAACGATCGACCCGCGGGCGTTGTTGAGCAGGTAGCTGCCGGGCTTCATCTTGGCAATTTCAGAGGCACCGATCATTTGGCGTGTGGTGTTGGTGTCGGGGACATGAATCGTCACAACATCGCTGGTACGCAAGAGCTCGTCGAGCGAGCCGACGGACTGAGCGTTGCCCAGCGGGAGCTTGGAGGTGGTATCGAAGAACCGCACCCGCATGCCCAAGGCCTCGCCCAAGATCGAAATCTGCGAGCCGATGTGCCCGTAGCCGATGATCCCGAGCGTCTTGCCTCGGACTTCGTGCGAGCCCGTGGCGCTCTTGTCCCAGGTGCCCGTGTGGAGTGCGTGCGAGCGGGCGGTGAGCTTGCGGTGGAGGGCGATGATCTCGCTGATGGTCAGCTCGGCGACGGAGCGCGTGTTGGAGAAGGGGGAGTTGAAGACGGCGATGCCATTGGAAGCCGCGGCTTCGAGATCGACCTGATTCGTGCCCGCGCAGCAGCACCCGATTGCCAGCAGACGCTCGCACTGCGCGAGGACATCGCTGGTGATCTGGGTCTTCGATCGGATACCCACGATGTGGGCGCGGCGGATCTCGTTGATGAGGGCATCGCCTTCGAGGGCCCCTTTGTGCGTGCGGACGCTGAAGCCGTCGCCGATGAGCTGGTCGGTGCCGGCTTGGTGTGAACCCTCGAGGAGCACGATCTCGATCTGTGATTTGGGGAAGGATGTTTTCATAGTCGCGGCTTGCATGGGTGGCTCTAGTCGTTGGAATCGAGGATTGAATCTGGGGCGGCATCTGTTTCGACCTGCCCATGAGGGACGATATTGACGGTGCCGGTCGCGATCAGGATCGCGAGCAGGGCCGCGAGGACCAGGCGGTAGTATCCGAACGGCGCGAGCCCGTGCTTGTTGAGGAAGCTGACGAGCCAGCGGACCGCCAGAGCCGCGGAGATCGTCGCGACGATCATGCCCACGATGATCGGCGTCCACCCGAGGGTGTCGAACATGTTGGGCGTGCCCATCTCGGCCGACTCGGTGAGGTTCTTATAGAGCGAGTACACGCATGCGCCCCCGAGTGTGGGCAAGCCGAGCAAAAAGCTGAACTCCGCGGCTTGCTTGGGCTTGAGCCCGACGATCACGCCGCCGGCGATGGTCATCATCGATCGGCTCGTGCCCGGCCACATCGCGATGGTCTGCATCAACCCGATGAACAGCGACTGCTTCCAGCTCAGTTCAGTAATGTCGTTTTCTGAATCATCGTCCGTGTCGACCTGCTTGAACTTCATCTTGTCGAGCACGATCATGAAGATCCCGCCCAGGGCTAAGGCAGTGATGACGGATGGCGTGTTGAAGAGCTTTTCTTCGATCACATCGTTAAACATCAGTCCGAGCACGACGGCCGGGATGAACGCGATGATGATGTTGATCGCGAGCTTGAGCCCGACGCTGTCCTTGCCCAGCAGCCCCTTGATCATTTGGAGGACGCGAGGCCAGTACAGCCCGAGCACCGCCAGGATCGCCCCGCCCTGCACGACGATGTTGAAGGTATCGACGGCTGATCGTTGAGCCGCACTCTCACCGAGCCCGAGCAGATCCGATACGATGATCAGGTGCCCCGTCGAGGACACGGGCAGGTACTCCGTGATCCCCTCAACAATGCCCAGCGTGATCGCTTGGACGATGGTCATGGCTTGCTCAGTGGCGTCTTGGATCAGCATGAAGGCTATTCTCTCTTTCAGAGGCTCTGGCTCAGGATCTGGCTCGGGCGGGTACACAGGGAAGATCGGTTCAATGATTGAAATCAATGATGCGAAAGACCCGAGAATCGAGGTCTTTCTCAACCAAAAAGACGCCTGGCTCAAAGCCGCTCATAACCCGGAGCAGGATCGAACGCTCGATCTCGAGGATCAGGGGCTGTTTATCGCCGAGGGCGTGCTGGTGGTCGAGCAGTTGATCCGCTCGCGGTTCCCGGTGCATTCGCTGCTGGTGAGCACGAACCGAGCGGCCAATATCGCTCCGCTGCTGAAGCAGGTGCCCGCCGGCGTCCCGATCTATTGTGCGGCTCAACCCGTGATCGACGAGATCGTGGGCTTCCCGATGCATCGCGGTTTGCTTGCTTGCGGGCAGCGATTGCCTAACCCGGACCCGATGGAACTGGCCAAGCGCAGCCGGGCGTTGATCGTCCTCGAAGATTTGAGCAACCATGACAATGTGGGGTCGGTGTTTCGCTCCGTCGCCGCCATGTGCGGCGATGGCGTGGGCGTGCTGCTGAGCAAGCGTTGCTGTGACCCATTGTACCGCAAGGCGTTGCGCGTCTCGATGGGGCATGTGCTCTCGGTGCCGTTCGCGGTGGTGGAGGATCTGCCTGGGCAGCTCGATAGGCTGGGCGAGCTCGGATTTACGACATTGGCGTTTACGCCCGATAACCGATCTGTGACCGTCGACGAATCCCTTAAACAAGGGGTAAACAAGCCCGCATTGTTGTTCGGAGCCGAGGGCCCGGGGCTCAGCGATGCGGTGCTGGGGCGTGCTATGGTGTGTGTACGGATTCCGATGGCAAATGATGTGGATTCACTGAATATTGCCGTGTCGGCAGCCGTTGGTATCCACAGATACATCAACCCTGCCTGAACATTTTTTCTAGGCATTGAACCCATATCAAGGAGTAACGGATATGACCCTGATCACAATGATGATCGCGACCGCCGGTATGTCGCTCGGACTCGTCGGCCCGGATGGCGCGAAGACCGCCGAGGCTGAGTGCGAAACCAAAGCGTGCTGCGCCACCAAAGAAGGCGCCAAAGACACCTGCGGGATGTGCGAAAAAATGGACGGCGACGAGAAGTGCGCCATGTGCGCCGCTCATGCCGACGCTGCCGCGGATGACGCCGGTGCCAAGATGACCAACGCGACCTACACCGAGGTGACCAAGCCCGCGAGTGCTCTCTACGCCAGCGCCGCATGGCCGACCCACAACTCGGGCGATTCGCTCTACGCCAAGGACTACCAGGGCAAGGCCCTGCCGGTCGCCTTGGGCAACGAGACCTGGATCTCCGAGAAGGTGAACACCGAGGGCAAGGTTGTTGTTCTCGATTTCTGGGCGACTTGGTGCCCGCCATGTCGTGCTGCCACGCCGATCCTCGATCAGCTCCAGAAGGACAACAAGGATGACTTGGCCGTACTCGCCATCGGCGGCCAGAGCGAAGACGAAGAAACCGTCCGCAGCTACCTCAAGGATCACAAGGAAACCATCAGCAACTTGTTTGATGCGGACCAGAGTATTCTGAGCAAGTTCGAATCCAAGGGCATCCCCCTCGTGGTCATCATGTCCACCGACGGCGTCGTCCGCTGGATCGGCAACCCGCACGACCAGAACTTCAAGAAGGCCCTCGCCCAAGTGATCAAGGTCGACCCGATGGTCAACGCCAAGAGCTAACCTACAAGAGCAATCGAAACGACCTCCTCTTCAACCCGCCAATGGCGGGTTTTTCTATCGGTATAGGCTGGTTTTGGGTCGGGCGCGTCTCGTGGGCCAACAATCGGATGATGCCCACACCGCCCAACGAATCGAAGCCCAGCCCGCGTTTGCACATCGTGCTCGTCGAGCCCGAGATCCCCAACAACACGGGGAACATCGGGCGGACCTGCGTGACGACGGGGTGCAAGCTGCATCTCGTCAAGCCATTGGGCTTTGATATCGATGAGAAGGCGTGCCGACGGGCGGGGCTGGATTACTGGCCGAGGCTCGATCTCGAAGAGCATGAATCGCACGAGGCGTACTTCCAGAAGTACCCAGTGCACGCAGAGTCATCGCCAAGGACCTGGTTCTTGACCACGAAGGCCACGCGGACGATCTATGACGCGCCGATCGCCAAGGGCGATCGATTGGTGTTCGGACGCGAGAGCAAGGGGTTGCCCGAGTCGATCCACGCGTCGTATCCGGATCAGCGGGTGTGCGTGCCGTTGGTGGAGGGGGAGCGCTCGCTCAATCTCTCGACGGCGGTGGCGATCACCGTGTATGAGGCTGTACGGAAAATGATCGGGTCGGGCGAGGCGGAGATCAACAGCGCCGGCCGGCTTGTTGAACCCGGAGCAATATCTGAAAATATCTGAATGCTATCCGAACACCACGCACGAATCATGCGTATATCAAGTGTTAAAGCACGCTCGATGATCTATGGGTTACATTGGTCATCGGCAACGAAAAACTGTATGTGGAAAACTGTTTTCTCCTCTCTCTCCAGAACAGTAAGCCGTCATGATTGGCGGTTTACTGTTTTTTGTGCTTGGTTTGTCGGTGTGCTATGATTGAGGGAATCCACGACAGCTATCCCAGGAGTTGGTCTCTATGCCCAGCAACACGAGCGTGAACATGCAGACCTTGACATCAACCGCTGACCGATCTCGCGCGCACATGCGCAGTGTGAGTGCCCTGAGTGTCGTGCTTGCAATGGGTCTGGGCATGGTCGGCTGTCAAAAGACGGCCCTGCGTCCCGACGATGATCGCAGCCAGTTCGATCGATACGACCAATCGCGCAGCCAGCGGGCCGAGCCGTTCTTGGAAGACGAGTTCGGGCGACGCACGCCCAACCTGGCTGATCGCTTGCTCGATCGTGATCGCTGATCGCTGCGATGCGTTGAGTGTGTTCGGGCACAGATCTGAGTCGTTCATGCACAAGCGCGTCCGAATATACACGGCTCTTCCACAATCCGTATCGTTTGTTTGGGTTATGCAAGCAGGATTGTATCTCGAAGACAAATCATGCGCGGCGCGATCATAAATTGCGCGAGATTGTGCAAGGAAAACCCTTCTCTTACCCGAATGATATTGATACTGTAAGGGAACTACACATCGCCATTGCAAAGGACGCAATCACCGTGGCCACTGTCTCTGTCTCAACCAAATCACGCACGAGCATTCGCACCAAAGTTGTTTGGTCGGTGTTGGGTGTCGGAATGTCGTTGAGCGTGGCGTTGCTTTCGGTGCTTGATCCTGGGACGCAGGGCGCCCGCAACGGCGTGAGCTTGTCGCCGTTGATGGGTATCGGCGGCTCGATCGGCATGGACTCGATCTTCCAGACCGAGACCCCGATCGAAGAGGGTCGCTGGGACTCGATCGTGATCGTGCACTCGGGCAAAGCCGCGGGTTCGGCTGCGGATATTTCCAACGAGCATCAGTCCTTGGGATACGACGGGCTCGGGTTCCACTTCGTGATCGGCAACGGCACCCGGATGGGTGACGGCGAGATCCATGTCGGGTACCGATGGATCGATCAGCGTGATGGTGCAGAGCTTGCTGGTTCAGGCGATGATTTCTCGACTTCGGGTGTCATCGAGGTCTGCCTGGTGGGGGACGGCGATCGCCGACCATTCACCGACGAGCAGCTCCACCGCTTGGCCCAGGTCGTGTCGGCCCTCTCCAAGCGTCTTGAGATCCCATCGGATCAAATCCGCTTGCACAAGGACTTCGCGGGCACCACCAGCCCGGGCCAGTACTTCCCGCAGGCCCAGTTCGAAGCCATGCTCGCGAGCATGGGCTAAGCACGCAAAAACTCAGAATCCTCAAATTGCAGCGGTTCACGCAGCTTATTGGCGTGGATGCTGTAAGTTCTTGGGTGCACTCGCGGTGCGTTGATTACTGGGGCGGTCTGTGCTGATTTGAGGGCAGCGGTGGGGGTTGGGATGCTCAATTTTCGAGTTCGCTGCGAATCTGATCCGCACCTGGTGCGTAGAGTCCTTGGTCTACGCGTTGCGTCCGCGTCCCCCCTCGCCCCCGGGACCTGCAGCCGCCGATGGCCAACTCCCGAAAACAAAAAGTCTGTGTGTGCTGAGTCGGCCATATGCACCCCAGACGGATACGATGATCCAGCCGATAACTGTGGTTGCAGCGAGTGTCGCTGGAATCCGAGGGAGAACTTGCCGAAAGATATCCTGGGACGGAGCGTTGAGCTCTGGATGTCTTCTTGGCAGAGAGCGAGCGCACTGGACCTATGACTGAACTGACGGCTGCATGGAAAAAGGGTGATACGGTCGAGGGGTACCGCGTGATGTCCGAGATCGGACGCGGGGCCGCTTCGGTGATTTATCTCGTGCAAGATCCCAAGACCAAGCAGATCTGGGCGCTCAAGCATGTGGTCAAGAACAACCCCAAGGAGCAGCGGTTCCTCGATCAGACCGAGGCGGAGTACAAGATCGCTTCGGCCCTCGATCATGAGTCGATCCGCAAGATCCCACGCATCATCAAAAAGGGCACCCTGCTCAAGACCAACGAGCTCTATCTGGTGATGGAACTCGTCGACGGCGTGTCGCTGCACGAAGAGCAGCCCGATGACCTGGCGACGATGGTCGATATCTTCCATCAGACGGCCTCGGCGTTGGCGCAGATGCACGATCGCGGGTTTGTGCACGCGGACATGAAGCCGCACAATGTGATCGTGGGCGCGGGGCTCGACGGCAGCTACACCGCCAAGCTGATCGACCTTGGGCAGAGCTGCAAGATCGGGACGATCAAGAAGCGTATCCAGGGCACGCCAGATTATATTGCCCCCGAGCAGGTGCATCGGCGAGCGATCACCGCCAAGACCGATGTGTACAACTTCGGCGCAACCATGTACTGGGTCCTGACCGGCAAGAACATTCCAACAGCCATGGGCGTCGGTGGCGATTCGCTCACCGGCTCGCGCGATGACGCGTTGATTGAGCAGGCCACCCCGGTCAACGAGATCAACCCGCTCGTCCCCGATCGGCTCAACGATCTGATTATGGAGTGCATCCAGGTCGATCCGGATCAGCGGACCGAGGACATGGATGTCGTGGCCGACAAGCTCGATCTGATCCTCGGGATCTTGCGGGCCCCTCCCGTGCAGGGCTGAGCACGCGAACGATTCACAAAGCTACAACCGGATTGATCGAGCCTCGCGGGTGCATTGGCGCACACGCTGGGCTCTTTTCCCCTACACTCTTGGGCGATGTATACGCTCGATCTGACTGATATTGACGAGGTGATCGACGCCCTGCGGGCGGGGGCGGCCGCGTGCCGGGGCGCAACTTGTCGTCAGGGATCGATAGAGGTCATTCACGCCCCCGGCGAGCTGATCGCCACGGGCGACACCCACGACCATCCGGGGAACTTCAAAGCCGTGCTCAGTGCGGCCGGACTCGATGGCGAGTTCGGAGCCGAGGAAAAGCACCTCACGCTCCACGAGATCATCCACCCGGACCTGCCCGAATCGCGCGAGCTGCCCCTGGACATGTCCTACATGGGGCTCACCCGCATCGCGTACCTCAAATCGCAGTATCCCGAACTGGTGCATGTACTGCTGGCGAATCACGAACTCGCCCAGGCGATCGGTTCCGGGATCATGAAGAACGGCATCCGCTGCGTGGCGGCTTTCAACGCCGGGGTTGAATCGGTCTTCGGCGATGAATCCCACCGGGTGCACGAGGCGATTACAGATCTCGTCATGTCGCTGCCTTTGGCGCTGCGCTGCAAATCCCCCCACGGCGATATCTTGTGCTCGCACTCGCTGCCCGGGCCGGCGTCGATGGGGCGGTTCGACGCGTCGATCCTTGACCGAGAGCTCACGCCCGATGACTACCAGCCCCGCGTGGGCTCGGCCCACCTGATGGTCTGGGGGCGCGGGTACGACCACGACCAGCTTGAAGACCTCACCGAACGCTGGGGCGTCAACCTGTTCATCCTCGGCCACGAGCACGCGCCCAACGGCTTCAATGTCGTGCACCCCAATGCGTTGGTGCTCAATACCGATCATGAGCGGGCGGTGTACTTGCCGTGGGATCTGAGCGATGAGCCGACGGTCGAGCGGTGCGTCGAGCAGATCGTGCATATATAGGCAATTTATCAAAGCAACTTAGATTCGATGCCTTTGGTATGCTTCTTGTATGGACTCGATCAAACCTCACATCCCCATCTGCCCCAAGTGCGGCTACGACCAGTCGGGCGAGGTTGCCACCTGGCAAGAACAATGCCCCATGCGTGGGCTCTGCCCAGAGTGCGGGTACGAGTTCAACTGGGGCGATGTACTCGATCCAACTAAAATCCGCCTCGATTGGTTCGTCGAGCACGCCCGCTCGATCTGGGGGATGGGTTGGCGGACGATCCCGACGCTGTGGAATCTGCTGATCCCGTATCGGTACTGGAAGCGTGTGCAGATGGAGACGCCGCGGTCGATGAAGCGGTATGTGCTGTGGGTGGCATTGATGATGCTGGTGATGCATCTGGTGACGAGCGCTGCGCTGGTCACGATTCATCATGTGGGTCTGGTGCAAGCCAACGCCGGGACGCGGGCGATGATCACCCAGGCCCCGCCGGCTCAGCAGGCTCGGCTCCAGCAATACATCTACGACACACAGGGATTGGACTACTGGTACCCGCTCGTCGGGCGGGCGGTGCTCTACCCCGCGACGACCACGACTGGCTACACCATGGATTATGCCGCGATGGTCGCCAGCTTGGGAGTCATCACGGCGTCGCTCTCGTTTATGTGGTTGGTGCTGTTCTGTACATTCACCACCACCCGCAAACGATCCAAGCTCCGGATGGTCCATGTGGTGCGGGCCACCATCGTCAGCGGCTTGCTGGGGCTGCTGTTTCTTGAGATCGGCCGGGGGCTCGATGTGCTCGATCTCGCCGGGACGCTCTGGTTCCCATCGATCGATGTGGATGCTTTGGTTGAGCATTTCGGGCTCTACATCCTGCTCGCGGTCATCATCTGGGTGGAGTTGTTCTGGATCAGCGCGGTCTGGGTGGGGTGGAAGGTTAAGGTGAATTTTGGGGAGATGGTCTTGGTCGTGATCGCTTCGTTCTTTGGCTTTGTCTTCGCGGGTGGTGGACTGTTTGTGCTTACGAAGCTCGGGCAGTTCATTGAGGCCAACGCACACCTGATCGGGCTGTAGCATCATTTGGGAAGTAGGTTGCATCTTATGGGTACATCACAACAGCAAGCACCCGCCTGCCCCAAGTGCGGCTACGACCAATCCGGCGAGATCGCGACCTGGCAGGAGCACTGCCCGATGCGCGGGTTGTGTCCTGAGTGCGGGTACGAGTTCTCATGGAGCGCGGTGTTCTCTCCGCTCAAGTTTAATCTGCTCTGGTATGTCGAGCACGCGCTCTCGCTGCGATCGATGATGCGACGGACACTGTCGACGCTTGGGCACTTGCTGATCCCGCACCGGTACTGGCGGCGTGTTGAGATGGAGTCGCCACGATCGCTCAAGCGGTTTGCCGTCTGGGTGATTTTGTTGGCTCTGGCGATGCACTTGCTGACAACGGCGGGATTCACAGCTGGGGAGTATGCGCAGCTTGTTCGGTACAACAAAGCAGTTGTAGCCGCGAATGCTCCAGGGAGCACGGCTCAGCCTTGGATGATGGGCCAGGCTTTGCGAATCACCAGTGTAAGAGAGTTTTGGGCTCCGACGATTATGGATGCGGTGCTCTTCCAAGGAAGTGGAAGAGTTTTTTACTACAGATGGGGCTCGAACCTGATGATTGCTCTTGGATGGGGCATGGTCAGTACTTCGGCGGTGTGGTTTCTGATGTTCACCGCGTTCTCGCCGACGCGCAGGCGATCGAAGCTCAGGATGATCCATGTCTATCGAGCGCTGGTGGTGAGCAGTCTGATGTGTGTTCTGCTCTTCGAAATCGGACGGATGATCGATATGCTGTACGATGTGAGTGATGATCTGATCGGGATCAGGCTCGGTAGAGGGTTTCTTCGGTTTGTTTTTGTTCTATTCCCGATCGCCGTCGGTATCTGGATCCAGTGGTTCTGGGTGAGCGCGGCCTTGATAGGTTGGAAGATCGAGGCCAAGTTCTATGAGATGCTCATGGTGGTGATCGCGTCATTCTTGGGAGCGGCCATCGTGTTCCTTGTGTACATCATGAGCGGACGGATCGGCTACTTTCAGCCGCTGCTGCGGTACTAGACTCGGTCGGCTCTGAGCTCAATTTGCCCCGCTGGGTGCATACCATTGCCCCATGAGCACCAACACCCAATCGAACACCATCGACCACGCCATCATCGACACCATCGCCAAGACCGACCCGCAGGTCGCGGCTCTGGTCCGCAGCGAGGCCGAGCGTCAGGAGTACACGATCGAGCTGATCGCGTCGGAGAATCATGCGTCGCCGGCGGTGACCGTGGCGGCGGGCACCTGCATGACCAACAAGTACGCCGAGGGGTATCCGGGGCGTCGGTACTACGGCGGGTGCGAGCACCATGACGCCGTCGAGCAGCTCGCCCGCGATCGGGCCAAAGAACTCTTTGGGTGCAAGTTCGCCAATGTGCAGCCGCACTCGGGGGCCCAGGCGAACACGGCCGCCTTCATGGCGATGATGGAGCCGGGCGATACTTTCTTGTCCTTGGTGCTCAAGGACGGCGGGCATCTCTCACACGGCATGTTCCTCAACTTCTCAGGTATCTTCTATAACCCCGTCCACTACGCGCTCCACTACGACAAGGACCATCCCAAGCACGAGCAGATTGATTATGACTCGGTGCGGGCGGCGGCCCTTGAACACAAGCCCAAAGTGATCCTGTGTGGATACTCGGCCTATCCGCGCGAGATCGATTTTGCGAAGTTCCGTGAGATCGCCGACGAGGTGGGCGCGACGCTGATGGCCGACATCGCGCACATCGCCGGGCTCGTCGCGGCGGGCGAGCACCCGTCGCCGTTCCCGCACGCCCATATCGTGACGACGACGACGCACAAGTCCTTGCGTGGCCCACGCGGCGGGCTGATCATGACCAATGACGAAGAGCTCAACAAGCTGATCAACCGCAATGTATTCCCGGGCGTGCAGGGCGGGCCGCTGATGCACATTATTACTGCGAAGGCTGTCGCGTTCGGCGAGGCCCTCGACCCGAGCTTCAAGGTCTACCAGCAGCAGGTCAAGAAGAACGCCCAAGCCCTGGCGAACGCGATGACCAAGCACGGCTTCCGGATTACTTCGGGCGGCACCGAGAACCACCTGATGCTCGTCGATCTGACGGTTAAGGACGCGGAGCTGACGGGCAAAGAAGCCGAGAAGTGGCTGGAGATGGCGGGGCTCATCACCAACAAGAACGGGATTCCGGATGATCCGCGTTCGCCGATGATTACTTCTGGTTTGCGTCTGGGCACGCCCGCGACGACCACGCGTGGGTTCAAAGAGCCCGAAATGGAGCAGATCGCTGCGTGGATCGATCGTGTGATCGTCGCCAAGGGCGAACAGGCGACGATTGATCAGGTCCGCGCCGAGGTGCGAGAGCTCTGCGAGCGATTACCGCTGCACCACGCGACGATCTGATCGCCTGTGCCGGTCCCACCGATCAATCCCGAATCGCCCGCTGTGGGCGAGCCCGAACAGCTAAGCACGCTGTCGGTCAATGCGATCGTTGATCGCGGGCGGTTCGATGAGGTGCATGTGCAGAGCGAGGGCTTGGCTCCAATCAGCGCATCGAATGTCAGCTTCGAGGGTTCGGTGCTCTCGGGCTCCGGGCTGATGGGCTCGAAGCTTCAGGGGATCGCGTGCGTGGATTGTCGATTCGATCGTGCGGATCTAGCGAGTGCGTCGTGGACGGATGGTCGATTTGTGCGCACGGTGTTCAACGAGTGCCGACTCACCGGGTTCGACGGCTGGGGCACCCAGATGCGCGATGTCCGCTTTGTCGGGTGCAAGGGGCCTGATGCGATCTTCACGCGATCGTCGTGCACCCGCGTCCGCTTCGATGGGTGCCAGCTCGCTGGGATGGACCTGAGCGAATCGCAGATCGACTCGCTGGCGATCCACGACTGCGACGCCCGCAACCTTCGGCTCATCGGCTCGCGCATCAGCCTACTCGATCTCCGCGGGAGCCTCATCGAGGGGCTGGTGTTCGACATCGAATCGCTCAAGGGAATCGTGATCGATCCATCGCAGGCGGGTGCGATCGCGCAGTCGCTGGGTGTGCGGGTCGAAGCGATTGAGCCGAGGACACATTGAGCGATTTGCTCAGCGTTTGACTGGGTTCTCGTACTTCTCGTCGATGAGCACCTCGCCCCACGAGTAGATGCCCTGTGCGGTGCGGTGGGGGTTATCGACCTTGATGTAGGTCATCGAGCCGTCATCGTGGACGCGGTAGATGTTGCCCTGCGTCGCGGCGATCCCGACGACCTTTTGCTCTGCGTTGATCGCTGTTTCTGGCTGTGTGCTCCCGCCCATGCCGCTGCCCATGCCCCCGATCAGCAGCCCGGCGATGAGCGTGGTGGAGGACACCGCAAGCAGCCTCCATCGCCCGGCGGAGCGTTCGAGGGCGGAAAGACGATTCTCGGTGGTTTTTGTGTTCTGCATGATGTCAGTATGACCGCGATCAGGGGCGGTCGCTGACAGGCAAGTCTGGGTTTTTTGGTGTTTTGTATCCGACCACTTCGATCTTGGCGATCCTCATCGCCCGGTGCCCTCGGATCATGTCCCAGGTGTAGATGGCGATCGCGACCCAGATGATCCCGAACGCCGCGAACTTGAGGGGCGTGAAGGACTCGCCGAAGGCGAGGAAGGAGAGGATCAGCTGCCCGGTGGGGGCGGTGTACTGCAAGAGCCCGACCGTGCTCAGCGGCAGCAAACGCACCGCATTAGTAAAGCAGATCAACGGCACGATCGTGACGATCCCCCCCAGGAGCATCACGCCGTCGAGCCACAGCGGGGTGGACCCACCCATGAACACAGCGCGATCATGGATGTTCAGGTACACCATGCCCGCGATCGCAAACGGCAGCAGCAGGGCCATCTCGAAGCTCAAGCCGATAGTCGCGCCGACATTGACCTGCTTGCGGAGGAGCCCGTAGAGCCCGAAGCTCACCGGGAGCATCAGCGAGAGCCACGGCAAGCCCTTGGAGTCCGCGGCTCCGAGCTCAGCAAAGCCCATCACCACCACGGCTACGCACGCCAGGGCGATCGCGCCCCACTGGACGGGTCGCGGACGCTCGCCCAAGAAGATGAACCCGAGGGCGATCGAAAACAGCGGGTTGATGTAGTAGCCCATCGACGCATGGCTCAGGCGGTCGGTGGAGATCGCGTAGATAAAGAAGTACCAGTTGACGAAGATCAGCCCGGTCGAGGGGATCAGGATCTTGAGCGACTGCCAGCTCGTGGCGGCTTTGACAAGCTCGCGGAGCTTCTTGGAGAGTAACAGGATTAGCAGCAAGATCGGGAGCCCAAAGAGCACCCGCTGGGCGACGGCCTCGATCGGGTCGGTCTCGTGGGTGCTCAGGAGCCGAAAGTAGCTCGGCACGACCACGGCCCACCAGCCAAACGCGCCGAGTGCAAAGAGCATCCCTTTGCCCTTATTGGGATACTGCATATCGGGCGAGTGTGGAGACTGGGCCATAAGCAGGAACTGTATGCCTTTGTCCGCTGAATCGCGGGCCATTGGGCGGTGATTCAGGTTCCTTTGTGCATAGGATTGGCCCTATGCCCACCGATTCAGACCAAACCCAGACCATCACCCCGCCCGACTCGATCGAGACCATCTCGTTTGTGTCGCTTGGGTGCCCCAAGAACCTTGTGGACTCCGAGAAGATGCTCGGGCTGCTGGCCGCCGATGGGCTGATGCCGGTGTCGGCCGAAGTCGTCGAGGATCAGGAGCATGATGATCTCTCGCTCTCGGGCAGCGAGCAGGACAGCTCGGCGACCGGCGGGCGGGTGACGCCAGCCGACGCGGTGGTGATCAATACCTGCGGGTTCTTGGAAGCCTCCAAGCAAGAGTCATTGGGCGTGATCGAGGAAGCCGTCAAACTCAAGGAGCAGGGCAAGATCAAGCGCGTGGTCGTCGCGGGGTGCCTGGTGCAGCGTCACCGGGCCAAGATGCTCGACTGGGCGCCGGGGATCGATTCGATGGTCGGGGTCTTCGATCGCGAGCACATCATCGAAGCCGTGCGCGGGGCCAAGAGCGAGCGAGAAACCCTCGAAGAATCACCCAAGTACTGGATCAACGCCAACGCGATCACCAGCGCCGAGTCGCAGGGGATCGCCACCGTCGGGCTCACGGTCGCGGGCAAGGACGGCAAGGGCATCGGGTACTTCGAATCTGACAATGCTCGCCTGCGTCTGACGCCGCGGCATTATTCGTACCTGCGGATCTCCGAGGGGTGCAACCAGAACTGCGCGTTCTGTACGATCCCGTCGATCCGTGGCAAGATGCGCTCCAAGCCCGAAGACCGGATCATCGAAGAGGCCCGCGAGCTGATGCGCGATGGCGTGTTCGAGATGCTGATGATCGGGCAGGACACCACTTCCTACGGCGACGACATCGGTGTCGGGCTCGGGCAGGTCGATGGCTCGGACAAGTTCCGCGCCGGGCTCCCCAAGCTCCTGCGTGGCTTGTCCGACGCGATGAGCGAAGAGATCGGGCGCGGATGGCTGCGGATGATGTACGCGTACCCGACCTACTTCAGCGACGAGATTATTGATGCCTTCGCCGAGGTCGCCGATCGCGGGAACCTGCTGCCGTACCTTGATATCCCGCTCCAGCACGGGTCGGACCGGGTGCTCGAGCTGATGCGCCGCAATGTGACGAGCGCTCATCAGACCGAGCTGTGCCACAAGCTCCGGGAGCGCATCCCCGGCATGGCGATCCGCACGACCTTCATCACCGGGTTCCCGGGCGAGACCGACCAAGACCACCAAGAGCTGCTCGACTTCATCGAGGAGGTCCAGTTCGACGCGGTTGGTTGTTTCCAGTATTCCAAGGAACCCGGCACGGTCGCCGGGCGGATGGAAGAGGACTCGAGCTTGGCCGTGCCCGCGCACATCAAGCAGCAACGCCACGACGAGATCATGGCGCTCCAGCAGCAGATCGCCTTCGAGCAGGCCGACTTTGTCGCCGGGCAGTTCGATCACACCAACCCGACGACGAGCGGGGCTCAGTTCGATGTGCTGATTGATAAGTCTACCGGCAATCAGGTCGAGCCGACACCGGGCGTGTCTGCGGGCGGGACGCTCTACACCGGGCGGACCTACTTCCAGGCGCCGCAGATCGATGCGTCGACGCATGTGATCTCCAACGGGGATCTGTCACCGGGCGAGCTGGTGCGGTGCACGATCGTGGCCGCCGACGGCTACGACCTGATCGCGCGTCCGGTCGAGGAGCTCGAGCGCAAAGTTTCTTTGCAGATTGTTTGATCGTGCGTGATCGGTTCAGTGATCGCTATGTGCAGTGATCGCGTGAACATGCGTGCTTTCTAGCCGCGTGGGGAGCGTTTGAGCGGGTGTTGAGCCGGGATTAAGGGGTTGATTCCCCCGCCTGCGCCGACTAAAACTCTCCCCCCGAATTTCAATCTCGAATCTGTTTGGAGCCGATAAAATGTCCATGGTCCGATCTGGTCATGTTGTGATGTTGTGCGCGTTGGTGCTGCTCACCCTTGGGGTGGTGATGGTGCAATCCGCCGGGATGCAGGTGCGTCCGTTGCAAGAGGACATGACCCCCGCGGCTTCGGCCGCCGTCTCGGGCGTGAGCGCCGAGTCGCTGCTCACCTCACGGACAAGCCTGTATTTGCTGCTCGCGGTGATCGCTATGGGCGTCGCGTCGCGCCTGCCTGTGCGTCGGCTCAGCGATCGGCTCGATCGCGTCGTGTGGTTCAAGCCCGGCGGCGACTTGGGTGTATTGGCCATCGGGTCATTGATGCTCATCGGGCTCTTGTGCCTGGTGTATGTGCCCGGGCTCGCGCGGGTCAAGAACGGCTCGGGGCGGTGGATCAACCTGCATGTGCCCGGGCTCGAGAGTGTGCAGCCTTCGGAGATCGTCAAATGGTCGATCATCGTGCTCGTGGCGTGGTACGCCGCCCGGCTGGGATCGTATAAAGAAAATAAGCTACGCAAGTTCTTCTCGGGGCTGCTGCCGGTCTGTCTGTGCGCCGGTTTGGTCGCGGGCGTGGTGGTGCTCGAAGACTTGGGCACCGGGGCGCTCATGATCGCGGCCACTGGTGTTGTGCTGCTGGCGGCGGGTGCTCGCTGGGTGCACTTCGGGATGTTCATCCCGCCGGCATTGGCGGGTGTGGTGCTGGCGATCTTGGCGGCTCCGTACCGCAAGGATCGGATTATCGCGTTTATGGACCCGTATGCGGATCCATCGGGCACCGGGTACCACCTGATCCAGTCCATCTCGACCGTCGCCGGCGGTGGGGTGTTCGGACGCGGCCTGGGCAACGGTCTCCAGAAGTTCGGCTACCTGCCCGAGGACACGACCGACTTCCTCTTCGCGATCGTGAGCGAAGAACTCGGGCTCGTCGGGGTGCTGATTGTGATCAGCGCGTACGCCGGGCTCGCGTGGACGGGCACAAGCATCGCGATGCGTGAGCGTTCGATGATGCTCCGGCTGATCACGCTGGGGGTCATCGCGACCGTGTCGCTCCAGGCGTTGATTAATCTCGTTGTGGTGACTGGGCTCGGGCCGACCAAGGGGATCGCGCTGCCGTTGATGTCGTCGGGGGGGACGGGCTGGATCATGACGGCCTTCGCCCTCGGGCTGGTTGTATCCATCGATCGCACCCGCGAGCACGCGGTTGTCTATGTTGATGAAGGCGCGAGCGAAGCCGAGGAACTGATTGCCCTGCGGGCGCGTCGGTCGTCGGAGGTCGAGGTCAAGAGCGGCTGGGCGGATCGCGCCGGGCTGTGGGGGGCTTCGGTGATGCACGCGGTGCGTCCGACGCCTCAGCTTTCGCCGATGGGGTCGTCGGCCAGCTCATCGAGCACTGTTTCAGTCGCACAGCGCGAGGAATATGCTGCCTATGACGCGAATCCGATTGAGGCCGACGAGATGGAACAGCTGCTCGGGGATGCGGGCCATGCGGGCGACGAGCCGATGGCTGCCAAGGTGCACATCATGGATCGTTTGCGCTGGCGTCCGTGGGCCGAGGGCTCGGCGTCGATTGAGCCACTGACCACAGCCCAGGAACACGAAGAAGACGAACGGGCAGACCTGTTCCTATGAATGGCTTGCAAGCCGGTCCTGATTCTCGGCGAGCCAAGGCGTTCGTCTTCGCCGGCGGGGGCACGGGCGGGCACATCTATCCTTCGCTGGCGATCATCGAGGAGCTCAAGGCGATCGACCCTTCGTGTAGTGTGCACATCTTGTGCTCCAAGCGGGCGATTGATCGTCAGGTCCTCGAGCACGAAGCAATCGAGTTCACACCGATCCCGGCGATGCCCGTCTCGACCAAGCCCAAGGGGCTGATCAAGTTCATCACGAGCTGGGGCCCGAGTATCCGGGCGACGCGCGAGCGGATCCGTGCATACAAGCAAGCGAACATGGATGTCGTCCTTGTCGCGATGGGCGGCTTTGTCGCGGCCCCGGCGGCTCGGGCGGGGCACTGCGAGCGGGTGCCCGTGTGCCTGGTGAATCTCGACGCGGTGCCGGGCAAGGCCAATGTGCTGATCGGGAAGAAGGCGCAGGTGAAGATCAGCGCCACGCCGATCGCCGGGTTTGATTCTTGGGAGCGGGTGCCGCCGATCGTTCGGCGATCTATGAATGATGGCGATCAAGCGCTGAGCACAAGTGATGCCCACGCGGCGTTCGGGCTCGATCCAGCGACCAAGACGCTGCTGATCACCGGCGGCTCGCAGGGGGCGGCGTCGATCACCGGCTTTGTGCGCACGATGGTTGAACAACGCCCGGAAGCCTTCGCCGGGTGGCAGGTCATCCATCAGGTCGGTCGGCTGATGAGCGATGCGGATCTTGACGCGCTCCGAGCGGTCTACCAGAGCGCGAAGATCAACGCATGGGTCGAGCGGTACATCGATGGTATGGGCCCGGCGCTGGCGGCTGCGGATCTGGCGATGGGGCGCTGCGGGGCGGGGACGGTGGCCGAGTGTTGGGGGGCCAGGGTGCCCGCGGTGTTCTTCCCGTATCCGTATCACAAGGACGAGCACCAGAAGCACAATGCCCAGGTGCTCGTCGATGCGGGGAGTGCCTTGGTATTGACGGATCAGATCGAGCCGAGCGAGAACCTCGCGCATCACGGCGAAGCGTTCGCCCAGCTGCTCCAGGGCGACCATGCACGCCAGCGGATGCTGGAGGGCTTCGATGATTTTGGCGCCCCCGACGGTGCCCGTCGGATCGCGCAGCGTCTGCTGGCGATCGGGTGAGGGTGCAACCGACAGATTGACGACATTCTCGGACCAAGGGGCCCAATTGGGGCCTGAATCGTCGGCTCGGGTCGGATTCGGGGTGTTTTTGGGCGGATATGCGATACACTTGGGGAGTCATGAACTCCGATCTCCACCCAAACCAAACGACGCAGACAGACGCGACTGATCACGATCAGGTGTGCATTCTGTGGCATCGAGCCGACGGGTCTCCGGCTGCTACGCCATCGGAATCGCTCATCCGGGTGCTCAAGAAGCGTGGGTTCGCGGTGGCCCCGGTATCGAGCAAGCACGCGGTCTTTGCGGCCGCCTGCCGATACGCCAAGACCGCTCGGCGTGTGGTGATCGTCCTCGATGATCGGGCATCGCTCGTGGGTGTGGACCGGGTGCTCGACGGGCTGGATCGGTTTAGCCCGGGGGTGATCTGCTGGGAATATGTTGCGGATGCGAACCCGCCGATGGTCCCGGTCGTACGAATGTCGTCGCCTATTGCGGGCGATCCGCGTCCGAAGGAACCAGCTGCTCAACCAGATGCTCAACCCGTTGTTAAAGTAGAAGAGAACACCCCAACCAAGCTCCGGCTCGTGCAAGAAGCATCCGGGCCAGAAGCCCCGAGCGTCCAGCCCAATGCCCCGATGCGGGCGAGCGATGTGCTCAACGCCGACGAGCTCGATGCGTTGCTGGCGGGCGAAGTGGGCGAATCCAGACGCGGCAAGTAAATAGGTTTGAGCACCAGATCAGCATACGAGATACCCATGAGTTCCACACTGCGAACATCCGAGCACACCCAAGCCCGCGGCGACGAGCCGTGGCGTGTGATTTTGGTCGGACGCACAGGGCTCGATCAGGTGCTGCGTCGTGTTGGTTCGATCGAGCTGATCCGGGCACGCGATACCATCGATGCGATCGGCGAGCTCTCCGATCCGATCGATCACGAATCACCCACGCGCGTCGCGGTCTTGGTCGCCCAGGCGGCCCAGCCCGAGGGCGAAGAGCTCGGAGCGTTTGTCGAGAGCCTGCGGCTGATCGCGCCGAGCGTTCGCGTGCTGGGCGTCGGGCATGCGACTGGCTTTGATGTGAGCATAGAGCCGGGCGCGAGCACCGATGAGATTATGGACGCGATCGAGGGCGCAACGCCAAGCGATGAGCCCGTGAGCTTACAGTTTGTTGATGCACCCCCGGCTCAAGCGAAACCAGAACCAGAACCAGAGCCAGAACTCAACCAAGAAGCAGTAGAAGCGACCGAATCCGAATCCGAATCCGAATCCGAATCCGAATCCGAATCCGAATCCGAATCCGAACCTGAGCCTGAGTCTGAGTCGGTGCCCGAACCCGAGCGCACGCCCGAGGTTGTGGTGGTGGCCAAGAACGAGGACTTCGAGCATCGTGCTCAGGAATCGTTTGAGGATGAGTCGGACATGCACCGCGATGTGCTCATGGGCGTGCACAAAAATGACGAGGCGTTGGACGGCATCGCCGATGCGCCGATCTCGATCGACTCGGCGCGAGCGACTCAGGATCTGGCTCTGTCCGGCGATCAGTCCTTGGTCGACGCGATGACCCGCGGGCGATCCGTGCTCGAGCCCGCGATCGTGTGCATCAATGCCCGGCTGGGCCGCGACGACATCTCGTTCACGCCCGAGCTCCAGGCGCCAGGCATGCCGGTGATGGTCGGGGATCAGACGGTGGGCAAGCTGGTGTGCGCGGATCACTCGTGGGCGATGGGCCAAGGGCACGAGCCGCTGATGGAGCACGCTCTGTGGCTCGGCGGGTGGGTCAAGCTCGAAGTGCAACAGACCGAGCTGCGCAACGCGGCGTTCACGGATTCGCTCACTGGGGCGTGGAACCGGCGCTACTTCACGCGTTATCTTGATGCGGCGATCGCGCAGTCGCGCTCGGCGAGGCAGCCGTTGACGGTGATGCTGTTTGATATCGATGGGTTCAAGCATTACAACGATGACTATGGGCACGCCGCGGGCGACGAGATTTTGATCGAGACGGTCAAGATGCTCAAGTCTGTTATTCGTCCTTCGGATCGCGTGTGCCGAGTCGGTGGCGACGAGTTCGTTGTGATCTTCTACGAGCCCAACGGCCCGCGCGATGCGGAGAGTAAGCCGCTCGAATCCATCTACCAGATCGCGACGCGGTTCCAGCGTCAGATCTGCGCTCACCGCTTCCCCAAGCTCGCCGGCGAGGCCCAGGGCACGCT